>CAZQPY010000027.1:0-59612 GCA_964595345.1 uncultured Occallatibacter sp. | reverse complement strand
AGCTGCAGCCTAAAAAATGTAGAAACTCCAGGGGCACGACTTTAGTCGTGCCGAATGGCCCACCAAAAACCTTGGGCTTCAGCCCCTGAGGGAAGTCTTGAATCCGTCAAAACATCTCTCGGCGGCTAAAGCCGTGGTGAAAAAAACCTCGTCAGCGGCACGCCTAAAGCCGTGCCTTCCAAAGCCTTTGCTCCCAGTGGTTCACGGGCTTCCCGCGATCACCCTGCCACGACCCGTAAAATAGACTTGGCGTTGGTACGCACACATTCTGAATCTTGCTGAGGGGTCGCAAAGGCATGTCCAATATCCTCGAACATCTTCCGGTTGGCCAAAAGGTGGGCATCGCCTTTTCCGGCGGCCTCGATACCAGCGCGGCACTGCACTGGATGAAGCAGAAGGGCGCGCTTCCCTACGCCTACACGGCCAATCTGGGGCAGCCGGACGAGACGGACTACGACCTGATCCCGCAGAAGGCATTGGAATACGGAGCAGAGAAGGCCCGGCTGATCGACTGCCGCGCGCAACTGGTGCGCGAGGGTCTGGCGGCGTTGCAGAGCGGGGCGTTCCACATCACCACCGCCGGAGTGGCGTATTTCAACACCACGCCCATCGGCCGCGCCGTCACCGGAACCATGCTGGTGGCCGCCATGAAGGAAGACGACGTCAGCATCTGGGGCGACGGAAGCACCTACAAGGGCAACGACATCGAGCGCTTCTACCGCTATGGACTGCTGGTCAATCCCGATCTGCAGGTCTACAAGCCCTGGCTCGACGAGGCCTTTATCGAAGAACTGGGCGGCCGCGCCGAGATGTCGGAGTTCATGCGCAAGTCCGGCTTCGAGTACAAGATGTCGTCCGAAAAGGCCTATTCGACCGACTCCAACATCCTGGGCGCGACCCACGAAGCCAAGGATCTGGAGCACCTGAACAGCAGCGTCAAGATCGTGGTTCCCATCATGGGAGTGGCCAGCTGGCGCGACGATGTAGAGGTCAAGCGCGAAGAGATCACGGTGCGCTTCGAAGAGGGCTGGCCGGTAGCGTTGAACGGCGTCGAGTACCCGGATCCCGTTGAACTGCTGCTGGAAGCCAATCGCATCGGCGGACGCCACGGCCTGGGCATGAGCGACCAGATCGAGAACCGCATCATCGAGGCCAAGAGCCGCGGCATTTACGAAGCGCCCGGCTTGGCGCTGCTGTACATCGCTTATGAGCGGCTGGTGACGGGCATCCACAATGAAGACACCATTGAGCAATATCGCGAAAGCGGACGCAAACTGGGCCGCCTGCTCTACCAGGGCCGATGGTTCGACTCGCAAGCCATCATGCTGCGCGAGAGCGCGCAGCGCTGGGTGGCCAAGCCCATCACCGGCGAGGTCACCGTCGAGCTGCGGCGCGGCAACGACTACTCGCTGCTGAACACGGTCTCGCCCAACCTGACCTTCAAGCCGGAACGGCTGACCATGGAAAAGGGTGAATCGAGCTTCAGCCCCAAGGATCGCATCGGCCAGCTGACCATGCGCAACCTGGACATCATGGACACCCGCGAGAAGCTGGTGACCTATGCCAAGGCCGGACTACTAACCATGACCACTGGGACCAATATGCCGCAACTGAAGGGCAGCAGCGACAAGAAATAATCGACCGTCCAAAACGGGACAGCAAGAGCAGGCAGGGCGGATAATCCGACCCTGCCTGTTTCCTTTGTTGGTCGTACGGTTCTTTCCGTCGCAACTACGCCTGCGCCGCGCTTCCCGCAGGAACAAAGCACGCGAACACCGCGAAGCAACCGACGATTGTGGAGGGGTACTCAATCGGCGCGTGGACCGCAATCGGCGTATGCTTGACGCAATTGTCGGTTTTCCCTTCTCGCCTTCTGCACTCTGGGTTTCGATTCGGATTTCGCTCCAGGTTCCGCTCCAGACGAGCCCCGTTCAAGCGCGCAACCAAACGATTGGAGCAACCATGCTTATCAAGAAGTGCGACGTCAGTGATTATTTTGCGAATCGCCGGCGCAGTAGGAACCCAGTTTCCAAAGCAGCAGGGCTGCCCGGCGCCGCCGGATTTCCTGCACCCGTTTCAGGTGCAATCCGATTGAATCCTGCGGTTTTCGCAAATGAAGCCCGTGCAGAACATGCGCCAACCGGAATATCCCTTGTCTCCCCCGATCCTTTGAAAGCTGGCGATCCCGCATAAGCGCGAGGCGGACCGGCGATCCGCTGCGGATCTGGCTCAGGCGGTCCGGGCCAGCGTGACGACCGTGATGTCGTCCTCCTGACCAAAGGCTCTGGCAGTATCGGCAATCTCGCGGGCCTGCAGCAGGGTGAGCGGGGCAAGGCGGTCAAAGCCAAACAGCTCTCCGCTGGCCGAGCGGGCTTCCACCACGCCGTCCGAGAGAAGGACGATCCTCTGCTTCGCAGTCAGCGTGCCGGAAACCGTTTCGTAGTGCTGATCGGGTGTCAGGCCCAGCGGCAGGGCGGGCGGAGTTTCCACCTCGCGGCCATCGATATATGGGGCGATATGTCCGGCGTTGGCCAGCGTGAAGGTTCCGTCCTGGTTGATGTGGACACAGCAGGCGGTGGTGAAACCGGGCTCGCCTTGCGCTTGCAGAGCCTCATTCAGATTCCGCAGCACCTGTGCCGGCTCCCAGCTGCTTTCGCGGCGCAGCACGCCCAGAATCATGGCGACGCGCATGGCGGCGATCAGGCCCTTGCCCGAAACATCGCCGACCACGGCGATCAGCCCGCCATTCGGGCTGGAAGAAACCAGAAAAAAGTCGCCGCCGACCTCACTGGCCGGGTGGTAGATGGTCTCCACATGGAAGCCCGGCGTGGGATGCGAGGAGCGGGCCAGCAGAAGCTGCTGGGTGGTGCGCGCGGCCTCCAACTCGGCGGAGGCTCTGTCGCGCTCGCGGGCAATGCGCACCGTGCGCTGCACCAGGAAGATGAGCACGGCAATGTCGAAAGCCAAATCTCCCAGTCGGTAAAAGTCGATGTTATAGCTTCCGAATTCAATCGAAAACGGCAGGTATTGTAGCCATGGATCGGCGTGCGCGTATTGGGCTATGTTACGCAGAAAGTTCCAGTAGTCGGCAAAGCAGCCCAAAAGAATAGCCGGCAACAGCAGCAGAGCCTCGCGGTTGCCGCGCCGCCAGCCCCGGATCAGGAGCGCGGGCAAGGCGATCTTCATCGACAGAACCGGAAGAAAGAAGCCCACAAAGAAACTGGTGTCCGATATGAGCCCAATGTCATGCAGCGGAAAGACGAGGAATGCAAGGAACGAAACCGCT
This sequence comes from uncultured Occallatibacter sp., assembly GCA_964595345.1. Classification (GTDB taxonomy): domain Bacteria; phylum Acidobacteriota; class Terriglobia; order Terriglobales; family Acidobacteriaceae; genus Telmatobacter. Next base: position 56,326 of record CAZQPY010000027.1, on the reverse strand, counting down.
TCCAGCCCGAGGATCCATCGGGAGCGCGGCAAGTGCAGCACCAGCCGCACGAACTCGATGAGGGCCACCATCTCCAGGCCGATCAGAGAAAACTGGACATAGAACAAAGGGAACGAGGAAGAGACAAGCGAGAACCAGACCAGAATGCCTGCCACCGCGCTGGCGGCAAACAGGCAGACCGCGATGGCCAGGTACTCCAGCTGGCCGCGCAGAGCAAAATAAAGAGCCAGCGCGATCAGGCCAACGATCAGCGCAATTCCACTGAGCAACGCCGGCGGTCCGGCGAGATGAGCAGCCACGAAGCTGGCCAGAATCGGCGCAGACTCTTCACTTACAAGGTGAATCGAGTCGGGACCGAAGGGGCTTGCCACAAAACCCAAGTCGAACCTTGAGCGAACGGCCAGTGTCAGATCGCCCGTCGAAATCAGGCCATCCGGAACGGGAAGCGCAAGCAGGAATCGTTGCTCTTGCGACGTTGAGCGGTTCATCGGGCCGCCGCCGCCGATGCGGGTCCCGTTGGCGTAGACTTCGTATCCCCCGCCGATGCGGAACATGCCGACTGCCAGATAGCGCGTCCCGGGCCGGAGGTGAATGTGCATTCGGTACCAGGCGTAGTGGATGTCCCGAATGCCGTATGTGGAAAGGGGTTTGTCGCTGGAGATTGTTCGCCACTGGCTGTCGTCCAGGTTGGCTGCGGCCCAGGCCGGGTTGTCGCCGGGGGCAAAGAGCCAATCCGGCCCGAGCATGATCCGCCCGCCAAAATCCGTAGCATCATAGTTGCGCGGATCGGTGGATGCGGCCGCGGCGGCAGCCTGGCAGCTCGCGAACGGAGCACAGAAACCGATCAGCAGCAAGAAACCTACGGCCAACAACGGGCGGGGTCGCATGCAGGTAACTATAGCGCAGCAGCGGCGCGACCGGTTGGAAAAGGCATCTGCGGGACAAGAGCGAAACCGTAGTCCCTGTGTCCCGGTCAGTTTCTTGCAAGGTCACCGCTCCCCGATGGTCGCGTCGACTCTCGGCCGATGCTTTCCGGATGCACCAACTCCGACACAGGTAGCGAATTATCTTATTTGTATTGAATTACTTACACTGGACGACGGCTTTGAGCTACGGAAGATCGGGGCCGCGCCTGCCGCCTTCGTCACAAACTCATCCCCGCACCGTGTTCCAGTTGGTTCCGATGTAGGCCAACGGCAATCCGCGCGGAACACATAATTGACGAAGTTATTGCTTGTTGTTGTCACGCGCCCTCGTTGCGGCAACGGCTTCTGCGATCAGCGTCTCAAGCACGTTCATGTTCACATCCGCGAGCTTTTTGATGTACAGGCAGCCCTTGCCGGAGGTGTGCTTACCAAGCTTGGCCAGCACCGCCTCAGCGCCGTCAAATCCTATCAGGCCATACAAAACGTTTGCGGCCTTGCGCGGCGAAAAGCCGACGATGAGCATATCGCCCTCACGCCCGCTCTCGTAGGCATAGTGATAGCTCCCGAAACCGATGATCGACGGCCCCCACATGACGGGCTCGTAGCCGGTAACCTTCTGCATCAATCTGGCCAGGGCCTTGGCGTCCGCGCGTCGCTCCTCGTCTGTGCCTGCATCGAGAAATTCCGTAACGCTAGTGGTTGTGGGTTTGGTCTTGTTCTCGGTCATGAAATTACCCTTGAAATCGACATCCGAAGCTTTCTGGACAAATTCTATCTCCGGTCCGGACTCAACTCAATGGACTGACCGGCCATACCGCGTGATTTCGCCGCCAGTGTCAACTCTGGTTTCGCTGTAAGACGGCGAATGGAAGATATTGATTGCGGGGCATCGGCGGTGAACGGCCTATTTCCCATGGGCATCCGGCCGTTCATCGAGACGTGAAATCTGCCGATAAGAAGAGCAGCGGATCTGCGCAACGGGGGGAGTGTGTCCGAAATCGACGGCACCATCAAGCAGGGGCGCCTTCTTCCCAGCGCCGAACAACCCGCCGAAGCCATCGTCATCACCGATGTCCATGGAACGATTGGATATGTCAACGCCGCATTTACGGCGATGACCGGGTACACCTGCGAAGACGCTCTCGGGACGAATGCCGCACGTTTCCAGTCTGGACAACGCCCGCAGTCGCTCCACGACGCGATGTGGAAGACGATTCGGTCGGGTGAAGTCTGGCAGAAAGTGGTCCGCAGCCGGCGCAAAAACGGCGAAATATACACGGAACACGAGCAGATTGCGCCGATCAAGAGCCCGCAAGGGGAGATTACCGGCTTTATCCAAACCAAGCGTGAGATCAAACGGCCGCAAGCAATCGACGAGCCGGGCCGCAATCTGGAAACGATCCTGGATGCGCGCGAACGCATGCTGCTGGCCGCCAGGGCTGGTGGCGTGGGCATCTGGGACTACGATGTCATGCAAAACGAGATGATCTGGGACGAACAGATGTATCGCTTATACGGCTGTGTTGAAGAAGAGCCGCACAGCGTGTGGGAGACCTGGCTGAAGAAGCTTCATCCCGAAGATCTGCGGCGCATGACAGATGAAATCAGCGCGGCGCTAACGGGCAAGAAGGACTTCGATACCGAGTTTCGCGTGGTGTGGCCGGATGGAAGCATCCGCCACATTCGCGCCTTTGCGGTGACGAAAAAGGGGGACGATGGGTTCCCCATCCGCATGATCGGTACAAACTGGGATATCACGGCTCAAAAGGAAGCGGCGGACGAGTTACTGGAGAGCAACCGCCATCTTGCCGAAGAGACCCTCCGTGCGGCCAAACTGGCCGAGGACGCAGCCAAGGCCAACGCCGCAAAGAGCGAATTCCTGGCCAACATGAGCCATGAGATTCGAACTCCGATGAACGGGATCATCGGCATTACCAATCTCCTGCTGGATAGCGATCTGGACCCGAAACAGCGCGAGCATGCCCAGATCGTGCTGGGATGCGGTGAGGCTCTTCTTTCGCTGGTCAACCAGATTCTGGACTTCTCGAAGATCGAGGCCGGGAAGGTGGAACTGGAGTTACTGGACTTCAGCCTTCCGTATTTCATGGAAGACTTTGCGTCGGTTGTGGCCATCGAGGCGCACAAGAAAGGCTTGATTCTGACCTGTGAATGCGATCCGGCAGTTCCATCGCAGCTGCGCGGCGACAGCAACCGGTTGCGCCAGATTCTGGCCAACCTGGTCGGAAATGCCATCAAGTTCACCCCCGAAGGTGAGGTGGGAGTCAGCGTCCGTCCGATCGAGGAGACGGAACTCGGTGTTTTCTTGCGCTTCGCGGTGCGCGACACGGGAATCGGGATTCCGGAGGACAAGCAGGGTCAACTCTTCAGCAAGTTCACCCAGGTTGACTCCTCCACCACCCGGCTCTACGGCGGAACCGGTCTGGGACTGGCTATCTCAAAGGAACTGGTCCAATTGATGGGCGGGGAGATGGGATTCCTCAGCGAGGACGGAAAGGGCTCGGAGTTCTGGTTTACAGCACATTTCGGCATGGAGGCTGATCGAGGTGAAGCGCAACTCCTTTCGGCCGAGTTGCAGGGGCTGCGAGTCCTGATATTGGAGGAGAATGCCGCCGAAACGACCTCCATCGACCGGCGATTGACGGCCGCGGGCATGAAGACCTCCCAGGCGGCAGACTTCCCGGGAGCTTTGCAGGCGCTGTACCGGGCCGTTGCCGAACATGATCCCTTTCGCGTCGTTCTCATCGACATGCAGTCGGAAGCCATCCGTGGAGCGTCTCTGGCGGAAATGATCCTTGCCGAACCGCTGCTGCGGGAGGCGCGGGTGGTTCTGTTGGAGGCGATGGGCAGTCAATCCCCTTCCCGTCTCCTGGAACGAGGCGGATCTTGCGCCCGCCTCAGCAAGCCGGTTCGTGGTCGGGAGCTTGTCGGCGTCCTGGAATCGCTGGTCTCGAACAAGGCGAGATACCAGTCGGCGAAAAGCGGCACAGGTCCATCCGATGCGCCCGCTCCGCAGCTCTTCAGCAACTCGGAAGCGCGCATTCTGCTGGTCGAGGATAACCTTACGAACCAGCAAGTCGCCATGGGCATCCTGAAAAAGCTCGGGCTGAGCGTCGATGTGGCCTTCAATGGGTTCGAAGCCATTGAAACATTGAAATCCCGCCCTTACGGCCTGGTGCTAATGGATGTGCAGATGCCGGTGATGGATGGACTGGAAGCTACACGAAGGATTCGCGGTTCGAGCTCCAAGCTGTTCGATCCAAAGATTCCAATCGTCGCCATGACCGCGCACGCGCTGCAAAGCGACCGCGCGAAATGCATCGATGCCGGAATGGACGACTATGTATCCAAACCTGTGTACGTCAAGGCGCTGACGGAGGTTCTGTTGCGCTGGCTGCCACAGCCCGGGAGTGGCCCGGCGGAGCGGAAGCAAGAGCCGAAGCAAGAGCCGAATCCGGGACCGAAACCAGGGCCGAAGCCAGTGTCGATGCCGGGATTGAAGCCGGGACTGAAAAAGGGACCGGAGCCGCAAACCGAAGCCCCACCTGTTGTGGTGGTTTTTGACCGCCAAGGGATAACGCAGCGCCTGATGAACGACCTGGAACTTATCCAGATGGTGAAAGCCGACTTCCTGGCCGATATGCCGCGGCAGATCCAGGCGCTGCGGGACTTAGCCGAGCGAAACGACGCGCAGGGAGCGGCAAACAAGGCTCACCTGATCAAAGGAGCATCTTCGAATGTCGGGGGCGAAGCGCTGCGAGCCGTGGCCAATGAGATTGAAACCGCGGGCCAGGCCGGCGACCTGGAGTTCATCGCCGCCAAGGTGGATGAACTGGAGTTGCAGTTTCAACTGCTCAAAGCGGCAATGACACAAAAATGACCTGACAAGGTCTTGCGGAGGGAGCAGGGGGTCTTCACAGGCTGCGGAAAAACACCATCGGGAAAGCAAGAAACGTCAGGGCACGACTTCAGTCGTGTCTCCATGGGCCGGCGGCCCACCCAAGTGCATGAAAACGTCTCAAAAATGCGCATTGAATCCGAAAGGCTTACAGACGTTTTCGACCGGGCCGATAAAGGCAACAGAGTGAACGGGGCTTTAAGGGCTACGGAAAAACACCATCGGGAAAGCAAGAAGCGTCAGGGCACGACTTTAGTCGTGCCGCAGGTGCCGCGGAATGAACTGGGCTTTAGCCCCTGAGGTTTGGTACTCGGGCATTCAGCCCAAAGGGATGCCTTTTTCCCAGCCTGTTCAGGCCCTGGCCCTTGCCTTTTCGCGAGGTCCCAGCAAAGTACAACAGTAATATCACGACGACAAGCGGCTCGTCGGATCGCGCCCATTGTTGAGTTTCTACCTTCCCGCCTCTTCTCCGCAGGTCCGGAAGTTACCTCCGTGCCCGGCAAATGATTCATTCTGTAACGGCTTGGCCGGCCCGGGTCTCTTTGCGGACCGGTCGTGCCATCAACCGGAAGAAAATCTCCGCCGCCCCGGTTGCGAGGGCGCATTCAACGAAAGTATCTTTAAAAGGCCCTGGCAAACCTGAACGCTTGCCGATAAGTGAATTGAACCAACTTTCAGTGGAAGGATAAGCATGGAAGCTGCGGGCCTCGCCAGCAAGGTACAGGGCTCCTTGAGGGAGGGGGAAACTGCCGCTCCAGGGCAAGATCAATCGCCGCTGGTCTTCGTCGTCGACGACGATCCCGGCATCGTGCGCATGATCGAATGGCTGCTCAAGCAGGCCGGTTTCCGCACCGGCAGCGCGGGAGATATTGCCGGCGCTCTAAAAGGGATTCGAGAGCAGCGCCCCGATTTGATTCTTCTCGACGTCAACTTGCCGGACGGCTCCGGCTTTGATGTCTTGCGCACATTGCACAGCGAAAACACCGCCGCCCATGCCCCGATTCTGTTTATCTCAGCCAACGATGACATCGCCACCAAGGTGCAGGGATTCGAGATCGGCGGGGTGGATTACATCACAAAACCGATTGTCGGCGCCGAGGTCATCGCGCGCGTGCGCACGCATCTGCGGCTCAAACGGGCCTATGAGCGGCTGGCTGAATTGCAAACCGAGCGCGTGCAACTGCTGGCCAATGCGCAACAAAGCCTGATGCCTCGCCCGGAGGATTTCAAGGAAGCCAAATTCCAGGTCTCGCTCCACCAGATTTCGGCCGCTGGAGGCGACTTCTACGACGTGATCCCGGCTGGCCAGGGGATTGTGGACTATCTGATTGCCGACGCCAGCGGCCATGACCTGGCGGCCTCTTTCTGGACGGCTTCCTTGAAAGCCCTGGCCAACGAATATGCCACCCCGGTGAACCTTCCCGTGGAGATTGTGAGTGCAATCAACAGTTCGCTGTGCCGCTTGCTTCCTTCGGGTGCTTTCTTTACTCTCGTGTATGCCCGTCTCAATCATCGGACGGGCCGGCTCTCGCTGGTGAACGCCGCTCATCCCCCGGCGATTCTGGTTCCCCGAAACGGTGATTTGCCTACCATCCTGCGCCAGGAAGGCGACGTGGTGGGAGCCTTTCCCGACGCGGTCTTCGCAGTGACCGAACTGACTCTGCAACCGGGCGATCGCGTGTTCTTCTATACGGATGGCCTGATCGAAGCCACCGGCGTTTACGAGGAAAGACTGCAAATCCTGGCAGGCGCGTGCGACGCGCTGCGAAACCTGCCGCTCGAGGAGACGGTTTCCTCGGTCGTAGAGCAGCTGATGAAAGGCTTGTCCGCCGCGGACGACACGCTGCTGATGGGGGTGGAGATTTGAAGCCTCGCCAATTGAAGCCTAGCCGATTGAATCCCAGCCCGCCCGCCCGTGCTCTTTCCGTGCAAATCTCCGCGAGCATGGAGGAAGTGGAATCGCTGTGCCTGAGGATTCGCGGCTTTTTGGAGAATGGCAATCCGAGCCTGGTCTCTTTTCCCGTGGAGTTGCTGGCGCGGGAATGCCTGAACAATGCCGTGCTGCATGGAAGCCGGAGCGACGCCGGAAAAAAGATTGAATTGCGCCTTTGGGTTGGCAGGGTATGGGTCCGCCTGCAGGTAAGCGACGAAGGGCAGGGGTTCGATTGGCGAAAGCCGCGCTCGGAGGGTGCAGACACGGGCTCCGACGCCACATCCGGCCGTGGACTGCTGCTGTATGCGGCGTATGCCCATCGGGTGCAGTTCAACCGCATCGGTAACCGGATTACGCTCTGGATTCCAAAGAAGAAACAAACCGAAAAGAGCCAATCCCCAAAGAACCAATCTGGAAAGGAAGGCTGATCAATGCCTGCATTTGTGATTGAACAGAATGGCCAGCAAGGCTCGGTGCGGCTGACGGGAGATTTGACCGCGGTTCTGATCCCGGAACTGCAAGCGGGCCTCAAGGAGCTGTTGAACAAAGGCGCGACCGAGTTGGAGTTCGACTTGGCCAGCACTGCAATGCTCGACTCCAGCGGCATGGGATTGCTGATCGCGGCAGCCAACAGCCTGTCGCTCAGCGGAGGCAAAATGCGTGTGACGAATGTTCGCCCGGAGATCTTCCGTCTTCTGCAAAGCATGCGGTTGACTTCACGCCTCAATGTCAACGGACCGGCGAAATAGGTGGAATAGGAGAGTCCTCATGGAAGTGGATCTGGACGATGAACTGCTTGGAGAATTCATCAATGAATCGCGTGAGCATCTGACCACCATCGAGGCCGATCTGCTGGCCGTTGAAGAGGGCGGGGAGAACATTGACCTGGAACTGGTGAATAAAGTCTTTCGAGCGGCCCATTCCATCAAGGGCGCCAGCGGCTACTTCGGCCTGAACAAGGTCAAGGATCTGGCGCACAAGGCCGAGACCGTGCTGGATATGGTGCGGTCCAAGAAGATGGTTCCCAACGCCGAGATTACCAATCTTCTTCTGTCGGCCTTCGACAAATTGCGGGAGATGATCAACCACCCCGCCGAGAGCAACAACGCTTACATCGACGATCTGGTAATCGGTTTGACCGGGCTGACTTCGGCGTTTCTGCCCCCCGAACAAAAGGACTCGCTGACCCAGACGGTCGTTCTCAAAACAGAAGGAGAGTCCGCGACCGTCGTCGTCTCCAAATTCGATTATGAACAGACCAAGGAGCATGGCCAGTTTGTGTACTCGGTTGAGTACGACCTGATCCACGATATCGAACGGCAGGGAAGGAACGTGCTGGAGGTCTTCCACATCCTGCTGGAATCGGGAGACATTCTGGATTGCGATGTGAACTTTGAAGCGGTGGGCACCCTGGACGATCCGGCCGGAAACCAGCTGCCTCTGCGCTTGATCTATTCCACTGCTTTCGGTCCGGACGCGATCGGAAAGCTCTTTCCGCATAACTCGGACCCCGGCGCGAACAAGGTCAGGCTGATCTCCGAGGCCAGACCAAGCGCGCCGGCGAGTGCACACCCGGCCGTGACGCCACGACAACCGGCGATCGCTCCCGCGCCTGTCCCACACGTGCAGGCTGAAGCCAGAGTTGCCATCCCGTCCGAAGCTGCGCCTCAGGCGAAGGCCGCGGTTCATGCACGGGAAGAAGCGCCTGCGCCTTCCAGACCCGCCGCCACGGCCGCACCGGCTGCAGTCGTGGTTGAAGAGAGCATCCGGGTGAGCGTGGGAACGCTGGAGATGTTGATGAACCTGGCCGGCGAACTGGTGCTGGGACGCAACCAGTTGCGCGCCTCCATTGCGCAGAAGAACACCCGTGCCCTGAAGGCTGCCGATCAGCGGATCAATCAGATTACCTGCGAACTGCAGGATGTGGTCATGCAGACCCGTCTGCAGCCAATCGGAAATGTCTTCGGCAAATTCCCCCGGCTGGTGCGCGACCTTTCCGCGACCCTCAAGAAGGAGATCCAGCTGGAGATCAACGGCAAGGATGTTGCTCTCGATCGGACTCTGATCGAATCTCTCTCCGACCCGTTGACGCACATGGTCCGCAACTCGGTGGATCATGGCATTGAGATGCCCGCGGATCGCGTCAAGGCGGGAAAGCCGCGCCAGGGAACCATCACCATCGAGGCTCGCCATGAGGCCGGTCAGGTGGTGGTCGAGATCGTCGACGACGGAGGTGGCATCGACCCCGAGCGTATCGCCAAGGTCGCCCTGGATAAGGGCCTGATGACCGCCGAAAGACTGGACGCCATGTCGGCCAAGGACAAGGCAGCCCTGATCTTCCTTCCAGGATTGTCGACCAACAGCCAGGTCAGCGACATCTCCGGGCGCGGGGTTGGCATGGATGTCGTCAAAACCAACCTAGACCGCCTGGGCGGCAAGGTGGAGATCATCTCCACCGTTGGCAAGGGAACCACGTTTCGCATCAAGCTGCCCCTGACTTTGGCCATCATTCCTTCGCTGATCGTCTCGGTCGAGGGGGAGCGTTTTGCCATTCCGCAGACCAACGTGCAGGAACTGCGCCGCATCCTTCCCGATGCGGCCAAGACCCGTATCGAGGTGGTAGGAGACGCCGAGGTTCTGCTGTTGCGGGACCGGCTGATTCCGCTGGTGCGCTTTGCCGATGTTCTCGGAATTGTGCCGACCTACGAGGATCCTGCGGTGGGCGGGCGCGAGATTGATCGCCGCACCCGGCTGGCCGACCGGCGCTCGCGCAAGTTTTCCGAGCCGGAATTGGAGCCGGTGGAATTGCCCCTTCCTGCTCAGGTGGCTTCCCGCAAGAAATCCGACCGGAGGCGCCGCGGCGGCGCATTGGAAATCGTGGTGGTCAACACCGGGACGCAGACGTACGGGCTGGTGGTGGGCAGTTTCCATGAAACCGAGGAAATTGTGGTCAAGCCTTTGGGGACGCACCTGAAGGGGCTTGAGGAGTACGCCGGGGCAACCATCCTCGGCGATGGCTCCGTGGCGTTGATTCTGGATGTGGCGGGGCTCGCCGTGAAGGCCAAGCTCGAAGCATTTGCTCGCGCCACGCGCGCCAGGGAGCATGCCCAGGAATCTGCCCTTGAACAATCCGCCGACAGCCAGCAGTTGATTCTCTTCCACAATCCGCCCAGTGTGCTGTGCGCCATTCCGCTGGACACGGTGACGCGCATTGAGCACATCGCGGCGAAACAGGTGGAGACGCTCGGAGGGCGTCGCACCATGCAGTATCACGGCGGCTCGCTCCCGCTGGTCACGCTGGCCGACACCGCCAGTGTGGACGCTATCGGCATGGAAGACGAATTGGCCGTCATGATTGCCAACATCCGCGGACACGATGTTGGGCTGCTGGGTGCAATGCCCGTCGATGTGGTTGAAACGACTGCGAACATCGATCAGTCCACGCACCGGCAGAAAGGCGTGGCCGGTTCCACCATCATTCAGGACCGCACCGCGCTGGTCGTCGATCTGTATGAGTTGGTGGATAGCACCTGGCCGGAATGGGTGGCTCAGCAATCCATCGCACAGCCGCAACTGAAGGACGCAATCGACAAGGTAGTGCTGTTGGCCGAAGACTCGGACTTCTTCCGGTCGCAGGTCTCGCGCTTCCTGAATGAAGACGGATACACGGTGCTGGCAGCCCCGGACGGTGAAGCCGCATGGGAGTTGCTGGTGCAGAACTTTGAGCGGGTTCAGGCCGTGGTTACCGACATCGAGATGCCGCGCCTGGATGGGTTGGGTCTGACCCGCCGGATTCGCGCTGACAATCGAACCAAGCACTTGCCCGTAATTGCACTGACCAGTCTGGCCGGAGAAGAGGATATCGCCCGGGGCAGAGCCGCCGGGATCGACGATTACCAGACCAAACTCGATCGGGATCGGCTCTTGGAAAGGTTGCGGGAGTATTGGCTTGCCGCAACTCCGGCGGCTGCAAGTGCCGGCAGCACAATAGGAATTTGATCACACCGACGAAAAGAAACGAGCGATTCCATGTTCAAGAATCTCAAACTTTCGGGAAAAATTGTGGGAACGATTGTCATCGTTCTCAGCGTCACTTCGCTGGTCAGCTTCTGGATCACCCAGCACCGCATTAACCGGCAGGCCGAGGAGGCCTTCCGCGACAAGGTGCGCCAGATTACCGGCATGGCGACGGAAACACAGCTCTGGTTCTCAAGCAAGATCCCGGTTCTGGTGCCCGATGGCAAGTTCAGCGATCTGAGCCAGGTGCCCGTGGTTGCCGCGTGGAGCGTCGCTCAAGAATACGCGGACAAGCACCAGATGACCTTCCGTACGCCTTCGCTGACCCCGCGCAACCCCAAGAACCAGCCGGACGAGTTTGAACGCCGGGCGCTGATGGCGTTTCAAAGCGATCCTGCGCTCAAGGAGTTCTCGGAACGGCAATCGGTGGACGGCAAAGAGGTGATGCGTTATGCGCAGCCGGTTCGCCTCACCCAGGATTGCCTGGTTTGCCATGGCGATCCGGTGGGCGAGAAAGGTCCATTCGGATACGCCAAGGAAGGCATGAAGACCGGTGATTTGCGCGGCGCTTTCTCTGTGACCGCATCCACCGACTCTCTGGTTGCGGCCTCCTCGTCTAATTCGATTGCCATGTTCCTGCTCAGCTTCCTCACCCTGCTGGTTTCCGGCGGGGCGGTCTTTCTTCTCATCCGCAAATTGGTGATCCGGCCCCTTCAGAAGTCGGTTGAGTTCGCCAATCGCATTGCCAACAGCGACCTTTCCGCGGCCGATCTGGTCGTGGAATCGGCAGACGAGCTTGGCGAAACGTCCACCGCTTTGAACACCATGAAGAACAGCTTGCGCAAACTGCTGGGTGGAATATCGGCCGGCGTACAGACGCTGGCGAGTTCCGCTACCGAGCTCACCGTCATATCGAAGCAGACGGCCAAAGGCACGGCCACGGTCTCCGATCGCGCTCACACTGTTGCGGCCGCTGCGGAAAAGGCCAGCACCAACACCTTCTCGATTGTTGCGGGCATGGAGCAGTCCTCCAGCAGCCTCTCTTCCGTAGCCAGCGCCACCGAACAGATGAGCGCCACCGTAGGCGACATCTCTTCCAACACGGCCCGCGCCCGCGCCATCAGCGAAGAGGCCACAACCCAGGCGCAGACCATCGCCGAACAGATGCAGAAGCTGGGTCAGGCTGCCCAGGAGATCGGAAATGTAACTGAAACCATCAACAACATCTCCGCGCAGACCAACCTTCTGGCGCTCAACGCCACCATCGAGGCGGCACGTGCCGGATCCGCGGGCAAAGGCTTTGCCGTGGTAGCCAACGAGATCAAGGAATTGGCCAAGCAGACCGCCGAAGCCACCGAAGATATCAAGATCCGGATTGCCGGCATTCAGAATTCGTCCGGCACGGCGATCAGCGAGATCGGCAAGATCACCAACGTGATCAAGGATGTGGGCGGCATCGTTTCCAGCATCGCGGCAGCGATTGAAGAGCAGGCTACGGTGACCAGGGACGTGGCGGGCAATATTGCCCAGGCTTCCATGGGCGTGCGCGAGGCAAACGAGCGCGTCTCCCAAACAGCGCAAGTCTCGCGAGGCATCGCCGAGGATATCGCGGGCGTCAACCATGCGGTGGCGGAAATCCAGGAGGGCGGCGAGCAGGTTCAGGCAAGCGCGGCCGAATTGTCCAAGCTGGCGGAAGAGCTTGGCGCTCAAGTTGCCAAGTTCAGAGTTTGAGGAGCAGACATGGCAACGAGTATCACCGATCTAACTGCTGAAGAAGATCTGCTCATCGCAACCTTTCTGCTTGGAGAGGAAGGCACCTTCGGGATCGAGGCGGTTTTGATCCAGGAGGTGGTAATGGTGGGCGAAATCACCCCCGTGCGTCATGCTCCGGAGTATGTTGCCGGCATTCGCAACTTGCGCGGCAAAATCATTACGGTCATCGATCTGTGCGTTCGCCTGGGGCTTGGCGCAGTCAAACTGGGCCCCGAGAGCCGCATTCTCATCGCCGATTGGAAAGGCGAACCGGTCGGCCTGCTGGTCGATGAGGTCGGCGATGCAATCGCCTTGGAAAAGGACGGTTTGCAACCCGCGCCTCCCAATCTGCATGGTTTGCAGATCCAGAAGATGCTGGGAGTCTTTCATAGTGGGCAACGCCTGGCGGCGCTCCTGGATCCCGCCGCCGTGCTCGCGCACGACGATCATGTATTAAAACCGCAAGCCAACGAAGAATAAAAAAGGAACCTACGTGAGGGTACTGGTAGCCGACGATGCGATTCTTTTCCGGAGGGTGCTCAGCGATGTGCTGGCATCCCTCCCAGGGGTCGAAGTTGTGGGTAGTGCAAATAATGGCAGAATCGCTCTGCAGAAGGTCAAGGAGCTCAAACCCGACCTTTTGACGCTCGATATCGAGATGCCGGAGATGGATGGATTGGCCGTTCTGGACGCGCTGCCGCGAGGCGGCGAGTTCCGGCCTGAGGTCATCGTCGTCAGCGCGGTCTCGCGGCGCGGCGGCGAACTCACCCTGCGCGCCCTCGAAAAGGGCGCTTTCCACTTCATTACCAAGCCAGAGGAGGCTTCTCCGGAAAAGTCGCGCGAAGCTCTGCTGCGCGAACTCGCTCCATTGGTCCGCGCAGTCGCGCATCGCCTGGAGATTCGCACCATTTTGCGCGGCGCTTCGCCTGTGTCCAGCGCCGCGCCGCGCCCGGTTGTCCCACCAGCCACGGCTTATGTGCCCACTGCCCCACCTGCCACTGCACAGGGCACTTCTTCGGATTCCGCGCCTGCCAATGGAGGTCTCGACGGAATCGCGGCGCGCATGCAGCGCCTGTCGAATCCGTCCCGTCCAGATATGGTGCTGATTGGCGTCTCGACCGGCGGTCCCAACGCCCTGGCCGATTTGCTGCCGGCAATTCCCAAGGACATCGGCGTGCCGATTCTGATCGTTCAGCATATGCCGCCCATCTTTACCAAATCGCTCGCCGAAAGACTCGACTCCCAATCTCAACTGACCGTCCGCGAGGCGACACATGGCGAAGTTCCTGTAGCCGGCACCGTCTACATTGCGCCCGGCGGGCGGCAGATGCGCCTGGGAATAGGTGCGGACAACCGGCCCATACTGGAAATAACCGACGACCCTCCGGAGAATAACTGCCGGCCCGCGGTGGACTATCTCTTTCGCTCGGCTGCCAGCCGTTTCCCGGGCCGCTCAATGGCCGTCATTCTCACCGGAATGGGCAGCGATGGAGCAATCGGTATGCGACTTCTTAAACGCCATGGGTGCTTCACCATCGCGCAGGATGAGGCCAGTTGCGTCGTTTACGGTATGCCGAAAGCTGCCGTGGATGCAGGCGTCGCCGATGTCGTTTTGCCGCTGGAGTCGATCGCCGCGCGCATCACCTCCTTTGTCAAAGGGGGTGGCGGATGAGTTTAACGATCACAAACGAAGAGATGCCCGTCTGGTCCCGCTTTATTCAGGAGATTACCGGGATCCAGCTGGACGACTCCAAGCGATATCTGATCGAGACGCGCCTTGGATTCCTGCTGGGGGAATTGGGCGCGGCAAACTACTCCGAGCTCTTCTACAAGGTGCGCGCCGACGCAAGCAACAAACTGCGCACCAGAGTTATCGAGGCGATCACCACCAACGAGACCTCCTTCTTTCGCGACCAGGCGCCTTTCGAAATGCTGCGCCACAAGATCCTTCCCGACCTGATCGATAGGCGCAACCGCAGCGGCCTGAAGGTCCCCATCCGCGTCTGGAGCGCCGCCTGCTCCACGGGGCAAGAGGCGTATAGCACGGCGATCGTCTTCAAGGAACTATTGGGCGATCTGTCGCGCTATGACATTCGCATTCTGGGCACCGATATCTCGAATAAGGTGGTTGCTCAGGCAAGTTATGGCGAATATAGCCGCCTTGAGCTTGAACGAGGTCTGCCCCAGGAGACGCTCGCGCGGCATTTCACCATTTCTGGAGAACGCTGGAAAGTGCGCGATGAGGTTCGCGCCCTGGTCAGCTTCCGCACCATGAATTTGTTGGAGCCATATTCGTTTCCCAATCAGTTTGACATCGTATTTTGCCGTAACGTGGCCATCTACTTCAACGACGCGGACAAGATCAAGCTCTATCGCAACCTGTCCAGGTTCTTGGCCAAAGACGGCTGCTTGATCATCGGGTCGACGGAATCGATCTCCGGGCTTTGTTCTGAGCTTGAGTCCAAACGCTACCTGCGCTCCGTGTTCTATCAGTGGAAGGCGTAGGCGGACATCTCTTGCCCCCTGACCTGCGTCTGATGATCTTCCGCAAGGGAACATCGACCTCGGCAAATCGCTCGTGGAGCGGCGTTTGCGCGGCGGCAAAGGAGGCCGCAAGAAACAGAAGCACGGAGCACGCAGACATTACGATAGCCCGAGCACACAATGCGGAAAGGTGAAGAATTGGATATGAAGAGACGCGACAACGGAAGTCTCGCCCAACAGACGCTAACCTGATTACAATTGAATCGTGGTGGATGCAATGAGGGTTGAACAACTGTACATATCGCCTGGGCACAACTTCTTCGGGCACCACGAACAGCCGTCGGGAGAGCATCCGCTGATTGAACAGACGGAGCTCGATTGCGTGGCTGGCCGCGGTGTGCGCGGCGACCGGTTCTTCGACTATAAGGATCGATACAAAGGACAGATCACGTTCTTTTCCTCAGAAGTATTTGCGGATGTCTGCACTCGGCTTCACGTAGAAGACAAATTGCCTGGCGTTACGCGGCGCAACGTCATCACCGTGGGTGTTGACTTGAATTTGCTGATTGGCGAGGAATTTGAAGTTCAGGGTGTGCGCTTTGCGGGTGCATGCGAATGCAGTCCCTGCTATTGGATGGATCAGGCGATCGCGCCCGGCGCGGAATTGTTGCTGAAGGGACGCGGCGGATTAAGGGCGCGCATCCTCACTGATGGAGTGCTTCGCGCACATCGATAAATGGAGTACTCGGCGCACATCGATAAGTTGGAATATCTAACCATTCGATGACCGGAACTCCGCTCGATTGAATCGCCCCGGTGAACACGAAGACCGGCACTTGCAAGTCCGCGATCTGATCGATCAGTCCCTGGCCCTCTTCCTGTCAACAACTCCTGCGCGCTGAGCGAAACGCTCAGTAGACGTCGCGATGGTAACGGTGCTCTTCCTTGAGTGCCTGCACATATTCCTCGACCTCCGGAGCTGTCATGCATCCCTGCTTCTCCACGATGCCTTGCAACGCGGCATGGACATCCTTGGCCATGCGCGATGCATCGCCGCAGACATAGACGCTTGCGCCATCCTGCAGCCAACTCCAAAAGAGCGACGCCTGTTCCATCATCCGATCCTGTACGTAAACCTTGTCCTGCTGATCGCGCGAGAATGCGGTGTCGAGACGCGTCAAATGTCCGTCGGATCGCATGGACTCCAACTCGTCGCGGTACAGATAGTCGGTCTCAGCGCTGCGCTCTCCAAAGAAGAGCCAGTTGCGCCCCGACGCGCCAATCGCGCGGCGCTCGTGCAGGAAGGCGCGAAACGGAGCAACGCCCGTGCCGGGACCGATCATGATCATCGGCGCATCCGGATTGGCAGGCAAGCGGAAGCGCTTGTTGGGCTGGATGTAGAGCGGAAGGCGGTCGGAGAGCGATGCGCGATCTGCAAACAGAGTGGAGCAAACGCCTCCCCGCTCGCGATTGTGCGCGTTGAAGCGCACCACCGCAACGGTTGTATGAATCTGCCCCGCATGCGCCAAGGGGCTGGAAGAGATAGAGTACAGCCGCGGCGAGAGCTTGGGCAGCATGGCCACCAACTCCTCGGGGCTCTGTACCACTCCAGGGTACTCGAACAGCAAATCAATCAGGCCGCGGCCGTAAATATATCTGTCCAGGTCCGGCTGTTGTTTGGGATCCAGCAGTAGGAGCAGCGGTGCGCACTGACCCAGGTTCGCATAGTCCGTGACCATCTTGCGATTGACACGCGTGATCTGCAAATGGTGCGTCAGCGCGTCATGCAACGTGATGGGTTCTTCGCCTCCACACTTCACCCGCTCGTTTCCATTGAAGCGCAGCGCCTGCAGGATCTCGGCAACCAGATTGGTGTCGTTCTGCGGAAGCACGCCGCACGCATCTCCGGCTTCATATTGAATCCCCGTGCCTTCGATCGAAAACGCCAAATGCAATGTGGTCTTTGTGGACTTCTTGTGCGTCAGGTCCTTCTTGTCCACCAGCGGCGCAAAGACCGGATTGGTGCGCGTGAAGGAGGCGTTCGGAGCGGGCTTCTCCGTCTCCGCAACGATCGATGCAGCCATCTCTCTTGACTTGCCAATTGCCGCTGCTTCGTTCAATCGGGGAAGAACATCCGCTTTCCATTGCGCCAGAGGCTCATCCACGTCCACGTCGCAATCGACCCGATTGGCCAGTCGATTTGCTCCCAACGCGGCGAGCTTCGCGTCGAGGCTTTTGCCGAATTCGCAGAAGTGCTCGTAATGGCGGTCTCCGAGCGCGAAGACAGAGTACGACAGTCCTTCGAAGCGAGGAAAATGCTCCAGGCAAAGCTCTTCATAGAATGGCTGCACGCCATCCGGAGCTTCTCCGTCGCCATAGGTGCTGGCGAGAATCAATGCATATTTTTCCGCCGCAAGCGCTGCAGGAGAGTATCCAACGAGAGTGGAGACAGCGGGCAAATGCCCTTGCGCTTTCAGTTCCTTCGCTAGCTTGCGCGCCAGGCCTTCCGCGGTGCCTGACTGGGACGCATACAGAATTGCGATGCGATGCGAGGGCTTCGCATCCACTGCGGCTGCAGGCTGCGCACAGTTGGCAAACACGCCTGCAAGGAATCCATTCAGCCACGCCCTCTGCTCGGGCGTGAAAGGGGCATTGTCCGGGATAAAGGGAATTTGATTGGGCATAACTATGCTTGCTCCTTTACAGCACAGAATGTCTGCAGTTCCGCGATGCTGTGCCTTCGGCTGAATTCGACGAAAGACTCATTCGCTGCGCGCTGCTCGGTGAAGGCGTCGAAGAGCCGTTCCATTGCGGAAGGAAGCTCGCTGTATGCGATGGATGGAATCAACTCGCGCGCCAATCCCTTGTCCACGTCCGATCCTCCGCCTATGACAACTTGATAGCCTTCCGCGCCGCCCACCTTCATGCCGAGCAGCCCGATGTCTCCGATATAGTGCTGCGCGCAGGAGTGCGGGCAGCCGGTTACGTGCAGGTTCACCGGCTGCTCGATCTTGAAGCGGGAATCCAGCAGATTCGCCAGTTGTACGGCGTGGGCTTTGGTATCGGTCGAAGCATAGCGGCAGCCCTGATTGCCGGTGCAGGCAACCGTACCGCGCAACACGGTTCCTGCCGTGCATTCCAATCCGGCCGCGCGAATCGCGAGCAAAGCCGCATCCAATTGATTGGAGGGAATATTGGGAATCAACAGATTCTGCCAAACGGTGAGCCGCACTTCGCCACTGCCGAATTGAGTTGCAACATCGGCCAGTGCAATCAACTGCGCAACCGGAAGCCGCCCAACAGGAATCGAGATACCGATGTAGTTCAGATCTTCCTGGCGCTGCGAATGAACGCCAATGTGTCCGGCGCGATCGATGGGATGGCGCAGCTCGCACTCTTCAGGAGCAACACGAATCAACGGAAATGCGAGGCGCTTCTCTGTCTCTGCAATGAACCTCTCAACACCCCAGCGATCCACGAGATATTTGAGACGAGCTTTCTTGCGATCGGTGCGATCGCCGTTCGCGCTGAAGACGCGAATCATGGCCGCGGCTACCGCAACGGTCTGCTCAGCGCGCAACAGCAGGCCGCAATCGGTGGCGAACTGTTTGTGCCCGGTGATGCCGCAAAGCAGAACACGAAAGTAGACTCCCGCCGGCACGCTCTTTCCTTCTCCAACCCGCACGGCGACAAATCCAATATCGTTCGTGTCGGCAACCACACTGATTGCGCCGCCGTTGTCAAAGGCCACGTTGAACTTGCGCGGCAGATCGTAGAGATCGCGGCTGTTTGAGATGTAGGCTTGCAACGCATCGGCCAGCGGAGCAACATCGCATAGTTCTGTCGGATCCAATCCAGTGATCGGCGATGCCGTGATGTTGCGGATGTTGTCTGCTCCCGACCCGCGCGACGACAGGCCCAGCGAATGCAGTTTGTTGAGCACGCGGACAATGTCTCTGGGTTGGAATTCGCGAATCTGCAAGTTGGCGCGGGTGGTGATATCCACGCGTCCGGAGCCCCATTCGGCCGCCATCGCCGCCAGGCCGCGCATCTGATGGGCGGTAAGTATCCCACCTGGAACACGCAACCTCAGCATGAAGGAATCCTGCGCGGGCGCTACATAAAACAGTCCGTGAAACTTGAAGCGAAACAGATCGTCGGCCGCCGGTGCGCGGTTCTCGTCTGCATGGGCCAGCAGCCTGTCCCAGATATCGAGTGGATTCTGCTCGTACTTCCAAAGCTCTTCGCGGCAGAGATCGGAGACGGGCGTTCCATGAAATGTCTCCTCTGCTTGCACCGCGAGGTTTGGCCCAGCCGAATCAGGCTCGTTGGTCAACAGACCAGCAGAGGTGCGCCCCACAAAGGGAAGTGCGCCCCGCTGGGCTGCCGCAGCAAAAAAGCCTTGCAGATATTCCTTTTGCTCGGCTGTAAATTCCTGTGAGTTGAGCTGTGCCAGAGTTGCCATGCCGTCTGTCCTTCCGTGAGATCCAGCCTGATTGAGGTCGGGCTGAACAACTCCGTTGCCAATCCGTTGCGCAGTAGAGCGCGCAGCGGCGTCGAGATCCGGTTGAATGCCGCAGCAATGCGGAAGATTCAAGGCTCATCGCGGAGCAAATGGTCGCAGAAATGTCAGTTGAAAGCCCCGGCACGGCATGGTGCGGGGAAATCGGAAAGCGAGGAGGCAACTCGGTCTCACTCGTAGAGTCAGCTTAGCGCAAGTTGCGCAGGATCACAAGAGGGATTCGCTCAACTATTTGATTTGGCGGGGGCGGAGACCCGCTCTGTGGGCCTGGCCGCCTCTCCAAAGCGGCTTTTCCGAAGGTCGTCGTTGAGGATGATGGCTTCGGCGATTTCGCGCATCGACTTGCGCCGCTGCCGGCTTTCGCGCTGCATGGCCTTGTAGGCGCCCTCTTCGTCCAAGCCGAAATCTCGCTGCAACACCCCCTTCGCCCGCTCAATGTGCTTGCGCGATTCAAGACGGTCGGAGAGTTCGACATTCTCGGTTTCCAGGCGGGCCCGCTCCAGTTCCGCTCCAACCAGAAAGCCGATGGAGGTCAGCAACCGCACTTCGTTTTCGGTGTGCTGATAGGGCTTGCGGTGCTGCAGATTGATGACCCCGACCAGCTTGCCTCTGCAGAGAATAGGCACCGAAAGAAAGGCCTCGAATGTATCTTCCGGAAGATCGGGAAAACGCTTGAAACGCGGGTCCTGCAAGGCTTTGGAAGAGATAGCCACCGGCTCGCGATGCCAGCCAACCCACCCGGTGATGCCCTGCCCTAACCAGATGCCGAGATGATCCACAATATCCGCATGAGGGTTCTTTGAGGCGCGCAGGACAAGCTGATTATCTTCCAGAACGTACACAAAGCAGGAGTCGCAGTTGATCACGGAACAGGCGAAATCCACAATGCGATTGAGCACCGTGTGCAGCGGATCGGAAGCGGCCATGCGGCTGCCGATCTCCAGAAGAAAATCGACGCCGGAAGTCACGCGGCTGGCGGAGACGGCAGCGGGCTGCTCATCGCGCAGAAAGGGACTGACCGGCGGAGGCGGAGTGCTGGAAACATGCAGCGCGGCGCCTGAGCGCTTCTTTTCAAGCAGCGCCTGACCTTGTTGCGCCAATTCGTTGATGAGAAATCCCATCTTCGATTGCGACGGCTCAAAGTCCGGTTGCAATCCGTAGGCGGACATTCCTTCGGTCGTGCTTGGCCCGATCGAAGCAATCAGCGTGGACCGAAAGCCTTCATGCAGCGCCTCGACATAGCCCATCCGCTCGGCGATGAGAAAGAGGTGCATCACCTGCCCGGCATTCATGAACAGCACAACGTCCACGTGACCATGCGCGAGGGCGAGAACCGCTTCCCGCAGTGGCTGGATGTTTTCAGGCAGAGCCCACTCATAGACAAGGAGGCGCGTGACGGAAACATTTTTTTCGGCCAGCGCGGTGAGCAGTTCGGGATTCGACGTGCCGTACTCCTGCACGGCAATATTCATGCCATCAAAGGATGGCCCGAGCTTCGCTTCCAGAGCGGTCATCAAAGCGCGCCAGGTGAACGGCTCGGGCGAGACCACCGTAATGGGGATCTGGAACTCGCGCAGCGCTGTGGAGGATTTGGGACCGCGCGCGGCAATCGTGACCGAACGCAGCGCGGTAAGGAACTGCTCGCGATCCATGTGTTCGGAGACGATCTTGATGAGTGAGCGCACTCCGACGCCGGTGGTGAAAACAACCAGGTCGTACGCGCCCCGCATCAGCGCTTCTGCGAATTCAAGGACGGGCCGATTGGACTCAAGAGGGACCTCGCGCATGGCCGGAGCTGTGAGCGGCTCGCCGCCATAGGTGCGAATCAGCTTGGCGATTTCATTCGCGCGGCGCGCTTCCAGGCTGAGAATTCGAAGACCTTGAAAATTGGCCCCTGGCATGGGTATCTCCGTATATCAAAGGCAATCGGAACGATTTACGTCTGCACAGCAGGGAGCAACGGTCCGAAACAGCAGTGGCTTCTCGGCGAAATGATCTTTCTATCTACGACTATGGTAGCACTCGCATTTTCACGCAAGTGATGGGAAATGCTGCGCAGTGTGCTTCCTTACAATGAGAAATCAATCAGAAGAAATCCCTACTTAAGCTAGAACTTGATACCATGTTGCGCATAAGGAACCGATCAGGATTCTCTCTTTTAGGTGCGCTCCGCCACTAAACCCGCGCCAGGAACGCCTCTTTGGAATACCTCTTGCGCAAGCTGTGAATTGACGCTATGCTGAACGCAATCCCTCCACGCGGAATGGCATTTTCAAAAGTGCCCGCTTCGCGAAAGCTCGGCCCAGTGTGCCGTGCGCCTCCCCAAGACGGAGAGATTTCTAGTTGGCTCCGCGAAGAGCCAGGCCCGAGCAAAACCAGAGTTCATGTACCCCGGCGTGTTCCGTGCAGGGTCGCCACTCCCTGATGGTCGCGTCGACTTGGTAGCTGCATTTCCGGGATAGAGTCACTCTGGTTTCGCTATCGATCGCCAATCGGCAGACAGAAAACGATGCAGGAGAATTGTGCCCGCACGTGACCGCACGCGGTTGCCTGCGGCTCAACTCCGCGTACCCGCCCTCTTCGCATTCAGCAATGATGAATGGAGCCGCCCATGGAACTTCCCTTACTCGAACGAGTCAAGGCAGGCGACGACGCCTTCCACCTCACCACTTCCGCGACCGCCGTGTTGCCGAATCTTGCGGCGCAGGATCTGGCGTTGCGAGATCTGGTCCAGTTGAGCGGCATCGGTGCAGATGTTTCGTTGCCCGCACCGCCGGGACCGGGCGAGCAGTACCGCTTCCATTTCGACATGACCAAGTGCATCGGGTGCAAGTGCTGCGTGGTGGCTTGCAACGAGCAGAACGGAAACCCGGCTGATATTCTGTTTCGCCGTGTGGGCGAAATCGAAGGCGGATCCTATCCCGATACGATTCGCAGCTATCTCTCCATCGGCTGCAATCACTGCCTTGAGCCTACGTGCATGACCGGATGCCCGGTCGATGCGTACTCCAAAGACGGACCCACCGGAATCGTTCGCCACAACGCTGATATTTGCATCGGTTGTCAGTACTGCACGTGGAACTGCTCCTATGGCGTTCCGCAGTACAACCCCGAACGCGGCGTCGTGGGCAAGTGCGACATGTGCTTCGGAAGGCTGACGGAGGGTCAGAGTCCAGCCTGCTCTTCCGCATGCCCCGAGGGCGCGATTGGCATTGAAGTGGTCCGCGTCGCGGAGTGGCGCGAGCAATACCGCGCAGGCGCCAACTCGCCGGGAATGCCTTCGGCGGACGACAGCATTTCGACGACACGAATCACGCTGCCCGCAAAAATGCCACGCGATATGAGCAAGGTCGATCTCAACCGCCTGCGCCCCGAGCATCCGCACTGGCCGCTGGTGGTGATGACGGTCCTGACGCAACTATCCGTAGGCGCATTCACTTCCATCGTACTGATGCAGATCCTGGGCGCGCGCCTGCATCCTGTGGCCGCGCTGGTTGCGCTGCTGATTGCATTTGTCGCGCTCGCGGCCTCCACGCTTCATCTTGGCCGTCCCATTCATGCCGTGCGCGCTCTCAAAATGTGGCGTCGCTCCTGGCTCAGCCGCGAAGTGCTGATGTTTACGCTCTTTGCTAACGCGGCCGCCGCATACTCCGCGGCCCTGTGGCTCGGCTTGCCCGGAGCCTTTGAACTGATTCCGCATCTCCTCCGCATCGAGAAATTCACCGCCGCACTTGCGCACATTACTGGATACATTCAATCAATGTTGCCCGCGCATTCTGTTGCCGTGATGGGGGCTTTGACAGTCCTGTTCGGCATCGGCGGCGTGGGCGCAAGCGCGCGTCTTTATCTCGCGCCCGGGCGGCCCGCATGGAACTCGCCCTTCACAATTATTGAGTTCTATCTAACGGCCGCACTGCTCGGCTCGGCTGGTGCAAATGTGCTTACCGGGGCTTCGTCGTTTACACAAACAGCAACCATTCTCGGCGGCGTCGCCACCATCGTGGCCTTGGGAACCAAACTCATCTGGCTGGCACGCTCCGCGGCCCACGAGCGGCGCGGCGCATACGTCCTCTTGTTTACCGTGCTTTCGAATCTTCTGATGCTGCGCATTCTCCTGCTCGGTTCGTCGCTGTTGCTGGTCCCCTTCGCGCAAAGCCGCTGGACGGCGCTTCCCATTGCTCTCCTTTTGATTGCCGGTGAATTCATCGGCCGCTATCTCTTCTTTGTCAGCGTCGTGCCCAGTAACATCGCAACCGAATATCTGTACGCGGAGGCCGCATGAGTTTGCTCGAATGGGTACAACGCAAGATCGGCCTCGACACACTTGCGGAAAAGTATAGCTACGGACTGGATCCGGTGCTTGGCTACACCTCATCGCAAAAGCATGCCGACAAGTGGGTAAAGAGCACCTGCGGATACTGCTCGGTTGGTTGCGGCATGGAACTGGGTGTGCGCAATGGAAAAGTGGTCAGCGTTCGCGGCAATCCCGATCATCCAGTGAATCTCGGCAAGCTCTGCCCCAAAGGCCTGGCGGAGCACTACGCGCTCGACGCAAAGGACCGCGCCAGATACCCGCTCCTGCGCAAGAACAATCAACTTGAACGCGTCGGGTGGAACGAGGCGCTAGAAACAATGGTGGACCGCTTCCGCGCCGTGCAACGCAAATATGGACCAGGATCGGTAGGCGTCATCAGCACCGGGCAATTGCTTACCGAAGAGTTTTATGCGCTGGGTAAGTTGGTGCAACTCGGATTTGGCACCAGCAACTACGACGGCAACACCACGCTGTGTATGTCCACGGCAGTAGCCGGATACAAGCGCTCCTTTGGCAGCGACGGCCCTCCCGGCGCATATGCGGACTTGGAGACAGCGGATGTGATCCTGTTGATCGGCGCAAATGTCGCGGAGAATCATCCCATCCTTTGCACGCGTCTGGAGTCCAACAAAGGCAAGACGTTGATTGTTGCCGATCCGCGCGTCACCAAGACCGCCATGATGGCCGATGTGTTTCTTCCCTTGAAGCCTCGCTCCGATCTGGCCCTGATCAATGCCATGTTGCGCATCCTCATCGACGAGAATCTGTACAACAAGGAATATGTCGAGCGCCACACTACGGGCTTCGAGGAGCTGCGCGGATCGCTTGCTCCTTACACGTTGGAGTATGCTTCCCGCATCACCGGACTCGCGCCCGACCTTATTCACAAGACGGCGCTGCTGTATGGCAATGCCAAGGCAGCCTTCATCGGATGGACGATGGGCGTCAATCACAGCACCAAGGGCACTGAGACAGTTAACGCCATCAATAATCTTGCGCTCATCACCGGCAACATTGGCCGCGCGGGAGCTTCGCCCTTTTCCATCACCGGCCAATGCAACGCGATGGGCACACGCGAGGCGGGCTTCGCATCGAGCCTTCCCGGTTATCGCAAATTCGAATCGGAAATGGATCGCAAAGAACTGGCCGCGCTGTGGAAGATTCCTGTCGAGCGCATTCCCACCAAACGCGGTCTCGCCTATCCCGACATCATCGAGGCTGCCGTCGCGGGAAGGATCAAAGCCCTGTGGATCATCGGCACCAATCCACTGGTTTCGTTTCCCAACATCGACGTGCTCAAACATGCGCTCGGCAATCTCGATTTCCTCGTTGTGCAGGATGGATTTCATCCCACGCCAACCACGGAACTGGCCGACCTGGTGTTGCCCGCGGCCATCTGGGGAGAAAAGGAAGGCACCTACACCAACTCCGAACGCCGCGCCAGCAAGGCCAATCGCGCAGTGGATCCGCCCGGCGAAGCGCGCAGCGACTTCGATATCTTTCTTGCCGTCGCCGAGAGACTTGGACTGCGCCAGGAACTCTTTCCCGGTTGGTATAGCCCGGCAGACGCTTTCGAGGAATGGCGGCGCGTGTCGGCTGGAAGACTCTGCGACTACTCCGGCATGACCTTCGAAGCCATCGAATCGAACGGCGGAATTCAGTGGCCATTCCCGCAAGGCACTTCGCACAACCCCAGCAATCCGCGCAGACTTTACAGCGACGGACAGTACCAGACCGAGGATGGTCGAGCGAAGCTGTTGCCCACCTCATGGGCGCCCTTCCCCGAGCAGCCGAACACGGAATATCCGTTCATCCTCAATACCGGACGCACGGTCGAGCACTGGCATACGCGCACCAAGACGGGCGGCATCTCCATTCTGAATCGCCTCTCTCCGCGCGCCTGGCTGGAGATGAATCCTGTGGATGCCACGCGGCTTGGCCTTCGTCCGCATGACCGCGTGGAAGTCTTGTCCGCCCGCGGCCGGGTCAGCAAGGTAGAACTGCGCATCACTGAAATCGTCGCGCCCGGACAGGTCTTTCTGCCCTTCCACTTTGCCGAAAGCAACGCCAACCAGATCACCCAAAGCGCCTTTGACCCAATCTCCCGCGAGCCCAATTTCAAGCAATGCGCGGTACGCGTGGAGCGCACACCGCTCCACTCCAAACAGACCTCCTAACTCTCTTCGCAGCCAGCAGTTTCGTAATCAACAGTTCCGCAACCAAAAGCCCTTCCCTCGGAGGATCGCACATGGACAAGAAATCATTCGTTTCCAGCGGCCACTTGCCCACGCTTGTTTCCGCTTTTCTCTACTTCGATGTCAGCTTCATGGTGTGGGTCCTGTTCGGGCCGATGACGCCATTCATCGCCGACCAAATGCACTTGACTGCGACGCAAAAAGGCTTGCTCACGGCAATTCCTTTGCTGGGCGGTTCGTTCTTTCGCCCGATTCTTGGCCTGCTCGCCGACCGCATCGGCGGCCGTCGCGCCGGGCTCATCGGCCTCACACTGACATTGGTGCCGCTCATCCTGGGGTGGCATTTCGCAACTGCGTTGTGGCACTTCTATCTCATCGGATTCCTGTTGGGCATCGCCGGTGCAAGCTTCGCCGTCGCGCTCCCTTTGGCCGGCCGCTGGTATCCGGCCGAACACCAGGGGCTGGCCATGGGCATCGCGGGCGCGGGCAATTCCGGAACACTGCTGGCCACCTTCTTCGGCCCGCGCCTGGCCCAGGCATACGGCTGGCATTTCGTCTTCGGCCTGGCGCTGCTTCCAATCCTGCTTGTGCTGGGAGCGTTCTTCCTGCTGGCGAAAAACAGCCCGTCCCGCTCCGCGCCTAAGACCTGGGGACAATACGCCCAGCTTCTCGGCAAGGCCGACACGTGGAGGCTTTGCTTCCTCTATAGCCTCACCTTCGGAGGATTCGTCGGCCTGGCCAGCTTCCTATCCACCTTCTTTCACGATCAATATCACCTGACGAAAGTGCAGGCCGGCGACTTCACAACAATTGTGGTGCTCTCCGGCAGCTTCCTGCGCCCCGTGGGCGGATGGCTCGCGGACAAGATCGGCGGCTATCGGCTCCTGCTTGCGCTCTTTGCCTGCATCGCCGTCTGCCTCTCGGTGGTCAGCGGCCTGCCGCCCATTGCGGTGGTCGTTCCCATGCTCTTCCTCGCCATGGGCATGCTGGGCATGGGCAACGGTGCGATCTTCCAGATGGCGCCGCAGCGCTTTTCCGCGGACATCGAACTCATCACCGGAATCGTTGGTGCCGCGGGCGGTTTGGGAGGGTTCTTTCTGCCGTCGGTCCTTGGCGCGCTCAAGGATATGTCCGGCAGTTACGGGACCGGCTTGATGTGCGTCGCTGCGCTGATGGCCGCCACTGTTTTCGCGCTGCTCGAATTCGGCGTCCGCTGGAGCTTGACCTGGAGCAAGGCTGCGTTGAGCCGCACGCAGATCTTCAGTTACCGCGGTCCTCGCCGGCCGAAGCTCGCCGAGAGTGGCCTCGTTTATGAAGGGGACGCCGTCGGGGATTGATGCGACCAGGGACCAAGCAAAGCCCCCGTGCCCCGGACAGTTCTGCGCAAGGTCGCTTCGGCCTCTGCGCAGTGCTTCCGGGGTACAGCAATTCTGTCTTCGCCGCAGCCTTCACAAACCTTCTCCGATTCCTGCCAGAGCCCCTGGAAAGCCGAACGCCGGCCTGGAGACGAGCAGCCGCTCCCCCGCACCCCCATACACGACCTTCGCCCGTGTCTCCTCCGCCACCACCCGTCCGTCTCCCGGTATTGCTGCTCGCGAGCTAAGCGACTATTCATAGAATCGTCTATACTTCTGGCACGACACCCGCGCCAAGGATCTCCCCAAAGAGCTTGGCGTTCCGAGCGGTTCCCTTTCACTTCTGACAGGTTGCAAAACGCGATATGGCTGATCTTCCCTTGAACAGCGACGGACCCCGTGTTCCAGGAAAAACTGTGTCTCACGATGCCCGGGCAGCTCTTGCTTCGAACCCGCCTGACAGTTCGCTCCCTCGTGCTCGTCCTGATCCATCCGCGCCTTCGGATTCCGGGGTAACATTCATCGGCGCCTCTTCGCTTCGCTCCGATTCCGACCCGGCGGTTGTGGACAATGCACCGGCACAAAACCCGGAAACGAAGATCGCCACGAAGATCGCCACCAAGATACCTGCCGTCCAGCCGCGCTTTGACAGCGATGCGCCCACATTCATTTCCAGCGATGCCACCTTTGTTCCGGCGGCCTCTGACCGCCGAAGCCCACCTCCTGAAGGCGCGAGCAGCTCCGGAGCAAACGCGATTCTGCTGCAAATCGGGACTGTTCTCGGCGGCCGCTATGAGATCCTGGAACTCCTCGGAGAAGGCGGCATGGGGGCCGTATACAAGGCCGCCGACCGCGAGGTGGACCGAATCGTGGCCCTCAAAGTCATCCGTCCCGAGATGGCCTCGAATCCCGAAATCCTGGCTCGATTCAAACAGGAGCTCGTGCTCTCCTCGCAGGTTACCCACCGCAACGTGATCCGGATTTACGACCTTGGCGAAGCCCAGGGCGTGAAGTTCATCACCATGGAGTTCCTGGAGGGAAAAAACCTCAATCAGATCCTGCGCGAGCGCGACAAACTGGAGGTTGCCGAAGCGGTCGACATCATGGAACAGGTGGCCAGCGGACTGGCTGCCGCCCACCGCGAAGGAATCATTCACCGCGATCTAAAGCCGGCCAACATCATGCTCTCCAAGAACGGCCGCGTGGTGGTGATGGACTTTGGATTGGCTCGCACCTTCTCCGGCGATGGAATGACCCGTACCGGCGCCATGCTTGGCACCATCGAATACATGTCCCCCGAGCAGGCCCAGGGGATGGAAGTGAAGGCCAGCTCCGATATCTTTACGGTCGGCCTGATCCTGTATGAGTTACTGGCCGGGGTAACACCCTTTCGAGCCGAAAGCGTGATCGCGAGCCTGCTGATGCGCTCGCAAAAAAGCGCCGTGCCGTTGGTGGATATCGACAAGAAAATCCCCGGCACGCTCAGCAATATTGTCGCCAGGTGTCTTGAAAAGGATCCGGCAAACCGCTACCAGAATGCGGAGGAACTGGCCGCAAGTCTTCGCGCGTGGCAAGGCAAGGGCGGGGACACGCATGTTTCCGCTCCCGCACGGCCGCTCCGCATGGATCTCACCAGGGTGCTCTTATGGCCCAACCTCGCCGTCGCGGGCGTTCTGATTGTGGTCATCGCAGCCGGAGTTGGCTGGTACATCTTCAGCAGGCAGGCAGCCGCGAAATTGTTGACCCATGCCCCCGTTTCGGTGCTGGTTGGCGACTTTGCAAACCATACCGGCGACTCGGTTTTCGATAACACTCTGGAGCCCATGCTCGGAGTGGCGTTGGAAGGCGCAAGCTTCATCAACTCTTACAGTCGAGGAGATGCGCGGAAGCTGGCCAAGAAGCTCGGGAGTCCCACGGATATTCTCGACGAGCAAACCGCGCACATGGTCGCCGTCAACCAGGGAGTCAACGCGGTGATTACCGGCGACATCACCATGAAAGGCGACAAGTACGATGTTTCCGCGACCGCCCGGGACGCGGTGAGCGGCGACGTGCTCGCCAAGGCGGACATTACCGTCGCGACCAAGCAGGAGATTCTCAGCGACATTCCAAAGCTTGCCGCGCCGCTGCGCAAGGGACTGGGCGACACGACTCCGGCCTCGGTCCAGTTCAACGAAGTCAGCGGCGGGTTTACCGCGGCTAACCTGGAAGCCGTTCATCAGGACGCTCTTGGGGTCGAGGAACAGTTTGCGGGCAAGTTCCAGGAGGCATTCGATTCGTTCCAGAAGGCTGCCGAGCTGGATCCCAAGTTTGCGCGGGCGTATTCCGGCATGGCCGCCATGGCCAACAACCTGGGCCGGTCCAGCGATGCGGTCAAGTACATGAAGATGGCCATGGAGCACGTGGACCGGATGACGGAACGGGAGCGCTTTCGCAACCGCGGCCTGTACTATCTGACCACCGGCGACTGGCAGAATTGCGTTCAGGAATATACGCAGCTCGTCACTCGCTACCCGGCCGATCGCGTCGGTCAGAATAACCTTGCCTCCTGCTACACGCAGTTGCGCAACGCGCCGAAGGCGCTGGAAGCGGCGCGGCACGCCGTTGAGATTGTCCCCAAAGGGGTTGGCCAGCGTCTGAACCTGGCATTCATCAGCGGCTTCGCTGGAGACTTTGCCGAAGGCGAAAAAGACGCCCGCGCCGCGCTGGAGATCAGCCCGTCCGCCGCGCAGGGATACCTGGTGCTCGCCGAAGCGCAAATGGGGCAAGGCCAGACCGATAAGGCCGCCGAATCGTATCACCGCCTGGATAAGTTTGGTCCGTCTGGTATATCCACTGCGCAGGATGGCCTTGCCGATCTTGCCGCCTATCAGGGCAAGTATGCGGAGGCGGCGCGCATCCTGACGGAAGGCGCCGCGGCCGACGCGGCGGCCAAGAATACCGACAGCGCCGCCAGGAAATACGCCGCGCTTGGGAACATCGAAGATCTGCGAGGGAACCGCGCGGCGGCGCTCGCTGCCGCCGGCAAGGCGTTGGCCATCGGCCAGTCTACCCAGGTTCAGTTCCTGGCGGCGATCACCTACGTCGATGCTGGAGACACTGCCCACGCGCAAAAGCTGGCGACGAGCCTTTCATCCCAACTGTCGGGCGAGCCGCAGGCTTACGGCAAGATCATCGCCGGGCTGCTTGCATTGAAGCGGAAAGACGCCGGCGAGGCTGTGAAACAGATAAGTGCCGCGAACTCCCTGCTGGACACCTGGATCGGCCGGTTCGAACTTGGGAGGGCCTACCTGGAAGCGGGAGCGTTCATGCAGGCTGACTCGGAGTTCGATCAGTGTGTGAAACGGCGAGGCGAAGCCATCGAACTGTTTATGGATAACGTGCCGACCTATGCCTGGTTTCCGGCTGTCTATTTCGATCAGGGCCGCGTGCGGGATGGAATGAAGAGCGAGGGTTTTGCAGAGTTTTACAAGACCTATCTCGGCATCCGCGGGCAGTCGTCGGAAGATCCCCTGCTTCCCGAAATCCGCCGCCGCCTCGGCCAATAGACGGCTCGGAAGGTCAGCTCCCGCGCCGCCATACTCGGGCCTGAAGACTCTCTCATGGGCCCAGCTCACGGCATCGGAGCGAACACTCGGCAACGCCATCTCGTTGCGGAAGATTACCCTATCCGGGCGCACAATGGCTGGATGGAGCAAAGAGCGTTCGTAGCCCGTCAGGGCGTCCAGCCCGTTCCCTCAGCCGGGGGGCCCCCCCCTTTTTCATTTATTGCCCAGAAATTCTCTTGCGTATCATTGCGGGGAAATGTGAAACAACCCGCTTTTCCGGCCAAATGCAGGCCTTTCGTGCGCTGGCTGTCAATTTTCTCCCGTGCCCGTTTATCGGATTTCTGCACCATTCATGGTGAAAAAACCCTCCAAATCTCACCATGCGAGACGTTTTCTGAAATTCTTGAGGTTTCTGCGCCAGATTTACCACTGACACGCCCTGGTTGCCGGAAGACAATCCACCAGCGATTACCAGACGATGATGCTGGGGCCACCTCTGTTGTTGCCCCAGTAGTAATTGAAGTTGGACGGGTCTGGCCAGTTGTTTTCATCCCACTTCGGGTTGGGTTGATAGTTGCCTGAGCGATTGCTGTGCGGGTCATTTGGGTTGTTGGGGTTGTAGACGATCAGTACGCCATTCACCAGGGCAAAGGTGTAATTGCCATTCTTCGCCGCCAAGGTTCCCTGCGTGATGACGATCGTGTAATCGCCCGCGGGGCTGCTGAGGCTTGCGGATGTGATGCAGCAGGACGCCGCGCCTGTGATTGCACTCAACGGACCATCGCCGTTGACGAAGCCATTGAGGGTGTAGCCGAACGGCGGATTTGCCTGATTGACAGGGCGGCTGTAAGAGTCGGCAACCACCCATAGGCTGGCCGGAGTTACCGTCAGCGTCCCGTTGTCGAAGGCCAGCGTATAGTTCTTGCCGTAAGTGGAGTTCAGTTGCAGGCTGCCCTGAGTGACCGTGATGGGGAAACTGCCCACATTGCTCTTGGGGGTTGCGGTGGTGGATTCGGCGGGCGATCCGCTGAGCACCTGGCTCTGCGTCTGGCCGTTCTCGAAGCCGGTAATGGTGTAGGTCAGGTGCTTGTTCACATTGCCGCAGTTATCCGGATCCACAGCGCCATAGACCTCGCTCAGGCTGGTGGCCTTCACGGTGAGAACCGCCTGCGTGACGGTGAGTGTTCCGGTCTTGTACGAGATGGTGTAGTTCGCATCCACCGCGCCAGTGCAACTGGTCGTATAACTGCCCGCATAGCTGGTGCTGGTTGCAGTCGTGCCGCAAACCGGTGGCCTGGCCAGATTGGCGGCACTCTCGCCGGCGACAAAGCCGCTGTAGAGCGGTGTAATGGCAGGCGGCTTGCTGCCGTAAGACATCTTCGGGCTCGAGGCGGCCACCGTGAGAGCAACGGGCGTCACTTGCAGGTTCACTCGTGCCGAAGCCGTTGTGTAGTCGGTGGTGTCGGTGGGTGTAAAGATCACCAGCAAGGTGTCGGAACCGACCGGCAGGAACCCGGAGGACGGCGGACCGACAGGAGTCCAGGGCACGTAGGCGAAGGTGCCGGCTACATTGGCCGTGGCGTCCAGCTGGGTTGCGGTCAGCGCCGTGCCGTACGGAATGGCGGCGGGCGTGGCCCATGTCACTGTTGGAGTGGCCGGATCTGCGTTGACGGTCTTCGTAACTTGTCCTGCCGCCGCATAGTTGGAGTTACCCAACTGGTTAGCGATCACCGAGCATTTCCCCGCGCCGCTGGTCATGGTGTAAGTTGCACCGGAATTGCTGCAGGTCCCGGAACTCGTGAAGGTCACCGCATTTCCGCTGGCGCCGCCCGTGGCCGCCACCGTGAATCTGCTGTGGTAGACGGCGCTCGCTGGAGGGTTGGTGGTGAAGGTGATCGCCTGGCTCGCCGGCTGAATGGTCAACGTGCCACTCACGAAGAGGAAGGAGTAATTTGCAGCGGTCAGAGTGCCGGTCGATACGGTGATCGGATAGGTGCCGGCATTGCTCCCGACCGTAGCCGTCGTAGACAGCAGCGGTATGCCGCCGATGACCGAAGCTGTTTCGTGGTTCACAAAGCCGCTGTAAGTGTAAGTCAACGGCGGGAGCGGCTGCCCATACTCACCAATGAGATTCTTTGCCGTCACCTTCAGTACCGCCGGGAAAATGGTGAACGACTGGGTGAGTGAGGCGGAGCTATACGTGCTGTTTGCCGGCGCAGAAGCCGTGATCGCACATACGCCGATGCCGGTGATCGCCCCGCTCGATGTGCAAGGCCCGGATGCCGTGAAACTGACCGGCAGGCCGGCGGAAGACGTCGCGCTCAACGAGAACGTGTTGCCATAGATCGCATTCGGCAAGGTTGGGAAGTGGATCGTCTGCGATTTCGTGTTGGAGCCCTGGGCCAGGATCGTGAAGGTTCCCGACACCGAATTGGCCGCGTTGTAGTAAGGAGGGGTGGCAGATTGCGACGGGTCGGAGCCCGGCTGCGACGCGGTGATGGTGCAGTTGCCCGTGCTGTTCAGGACGACGCTGGCCGAGGAAACTCCGTTCGCCAGCGACTGACTGCCGATACTGCAGGAACCGGTTGCGCTGAAGTTGACCTGCAACCCATTCGGAATGCCGCCAGACAAGGCGGTTGCGGTGACCGTGAGTGGATTTGTAATCACCACAGAACTGGGCAAGGGGCTCAGGCTGATGCTCT
Organism: uncultured Occallatibacter sp.; assembly: GCA_964595345.1. Classification (GTDB taxonomy): domain Bacteria; phylum Acidobacteriota; class Terriglobia; order Terriglobales; family Acidobacteriaceae; genus Telmatobacter. The sequence continues at coordinate 22,661 of CAZQPY010000027.1, read as the reverse complement.
GGTCGTTCGTCAGCACCGCCGGCGGAGATGCCGGACTCTGGCGCTGACTTCCATCCGGATCAGGAACCAGATTGGTGGAGATCGTGTAGACCACGGTTTTCGATGTCAGGTCCGGATTGGTGTCGATGAATTCCGTCGCCGGTGGGTTTCCATTCACCCCGCTGACACTGCCAATCTCGATTGGTGCCGCGCCATCCGAGCTGCGATAGATGATGTAGGTGGAAACCACTCCGAAAGCTGGCGCGGTCCAATCGACCCTGACACCGATCGGTACTGAGGTCTCGGTTGGCGAAGACGGTGGACGAACAACCGAGTTCGCGACTTCGTACGTCAGCTCGGTTGACAGCGAGCCGCCGCTGCCCAGTGTCAGGTTCCCGCCGCTGCCCAAAGCAATCGTGCCACCGCTGCCCAGCGCGACTGTTCCGCCGCTGCCCAGAGCGACCACGCCGCCGCTACCCAGGGTGACGGTGCCGCCGCTGCCCAAAGTTACGGTACCGCCGCTGCCCAAAGCAATGGTGCCGCCGCTGCCCAGTGCGATGGTGCCCCCGCTGCCCATGGTGACGGTGCCGCCGCTGCCCAGTGCGACTGTGCCGCCGCTGCCCAGTGCGATGGTGCCCCCGCTACCCAGTGCGACCACCCCGCCGCTGCCCAGCGCAACCGTGCCACCGCTGCCCAGGGCGATGGTGCCGCCACCGCTGGGGATGTTGTAGCTGCCCCCGGGAGGAACGGTCACATTGCCGCCGCTACCCAGCGCAATGGTGCCGCCGCTACCCAAAGTCACGGTGCCGCCGCTACCCAATGCGACAGTCCCGCCGCTGCTGCCCACGGTGATGGTGTCGCCGCCACTGCCCAACGTGACGGTGCCGCCGCTGCCCAGCGCGACCGTGCCGCCGCTGCCCATGGCGATGGTGCCGCCGCTACCCAGCGTGACCGTACCGCCGCTACCCAGCGCGACCGTGCCACCGCTGCCCAAAGCGATCGTGCCGCCGCTGCCCAGCGTCACCGTGCCGCCGGCTCCCAGCGTCGCGGTTCCGCCACTGCCCAGTGCGACCGTGCCGCCGCTGCCGCCAGCCACATCGCCGCCACTGCCCAGAGTCACGGTTCCACCGCTGCCCAGCGTGACTGTGCCGCCGCTGCCCAGTGCGATCACGCCGCCACTACCCATGGCGATGACGCCCGCGCCGCTAAGGGTAACATTCCCGCCGCTACCCATCGCGATCACGCCGCCGCTGCCCAGCGCAATGGTCCCGCCGCTACCCAGCGTGACATTGCCGCCACTGCCCATGGCGATGGTGCCGCCGCTCCCCAGTGCGATGGTGCCGCCGCTACCCAGCGCGACCGTGCCCCCGCTGCCCAGAGCAACTGTCCCGCCGCTGCCCAGCGTGATAGTCCCGCCGTTGCTGTCGATGGTGTAACTGCCCCCTGGAGGAACTGTCACCGAGCCGCCGCTGCCAAGCGCGATGGTACCGCCCAGCGCAAGCGTGACGGTGCCGCCGCTTCCCAACGCGACCGTGCCGCCGCTGCCCATCGCGATCACGCCGCCAGTGCTGAGAGTGACCGTCCCTCCAATGCTCAAGGTGACCGAGCCGTTGGTCCCCGGTGTGAGGATGCCCGGGCTGCCCAGCGTCACATTGCCTCCGCTGCCCAGCGCGATGGTGCCGCCGCTACCCATCGTGATGGTGCCGCCGCTGCCAAGGGTGACGTTTCCGCCGCTGCCCAGGGCCACGGTTCCGCCACTGCCCAGCGCGATGGTGCCGCCGCTGCCCAGAGCCACGGTGCCGCCAGCACCAATGTTCAATGGGGTTGCGGAAGAGCCAAACGAGAGCACGCTGGCCAGGGATGCGAATTCACCACCGGTTGCACCCACCTGGCGCAGGTCCAGGTTGGCCACGTCGTTGTATCCACGCATTTGCGTATTCAACTGGCCATCGAAGTTGATGTCCTGCCCATTCGCCCACGCCGGGGTAATGGGTGCAATCGGCCCATCCACGCGATACGCGGAATCGCCGTTCAGCGGCGTGCCGTCGCAATGCAGCGTGGCGGGGTTGGCCAACGCGCCGGAGGTGTAAGGAACATACCAGGCTGAGGTCGAAAACGTCGCCGGGTTGCCGAAGTTGTCGGTGAGCTGAGTGACCGAAGCCGCCGTGCTCTCGTTCAGGGTCGTGAGTGACTGGTTCGAGTATGCGACAGCTTTATTCGGCCCCACCAGATCGAGTTGGAACAGATAGTTCATCACGCTCTGATAATTCGGTTTGCAATTGGCCTCGAAGGTTGGCAAGTAACTATTGGGCGTGTCGTAGTAGAGACCACCGTGGCTCAAGCCAAGCGTATGGCCGATCTCATGGAACAGCGTTCCGGCGATTACATTGGACTTCTTGCTCATGTCCTGGTTCGGGGCCGTCAACCAAAGTCCCAGGGTAACGGCTGAATCCGCGCCACCCAGATCGGAGTAGCCGGAGATGCTGGTAATAGTGCCGGAAGTGAGCCCGATGACCGGCTCGGGCAATGTGTTGTTGGGATAGGTCCAGTTGGGGACGCCAGGGGTGGACACGGTAATGGTCTTGGTATCGGCACAGCCCGTGGTGTTATACACCCCGTTGAGGCTTGGGTTTCCAAGTACGCCGGCAATCGTGATGCGGCTCGGGCAAGCGTTGATCCCCGCACCTCGGTCGGCCGTGACGATGGTCGTCACTCCACTTACCACCTGGATGGACGCCAAAGTTCCGTAACGCGTGTTCCAGGCCGGGATCGCCAGCGAGTGGCCGAACAGGACGTAGTGATAACTGTCCTTCTGCCCATACGGGAAGCGCGTTGTGCAATCGCCGCCCGCCGCGCAGGAGGCGAAGTTGCGCGGCCAGAGCTTGGAGAATTCCAGGCTGTTCTTCCAGCCGATCACTCCCGGCTGGTTGGGGAACTGGCAGAGTTGCGGCGGGGTGGTGGTCAGGTTATCCGTGCAGGTGTCCTCCGGCACGGCGTTGCCAATTTGGAGATGCAGTTGCACTCCGGACGAGGCAAACGCCTTCTGGACCATCGCCAGCGGATCGTTGCCGTTGGCGTCAGGCGACGGGAAAAGATTCTCCTGGGTCGGGTCGCAGCTACCGTCCGTCAGCACAGCGCCACACATGTAATCGAGTTGAACGAACAGGTCCTTCTGTCCGTGCTGCGCACCCGGCAATCCTACCCACGAGCCGGTCTTCACATCGTAATAACCGGGCTGCCCGGCATGGAAATCGCCCGTCGGGGGTCCGGTCTTCCAGGCGTCCAGAATTCCGTCGTTGTCGCTGTTGTTCACCGGCGTGCTGAGAATGACAGCGGCATATGCGTTGCCAGGGTTCAGCGTCGCGGTGAATTGGCTCGATTGCCCAAGCGTGGGCAAAGAAAAGCTGTTGTTCCAGCTTCCACCACCGGCGAAGAGGCTGGTAACCTCGCCAGTGCCGTTCGCTCCGCCCACCGCGTCATAGAATCCCTGCACCAACTGCGTGGTAGCAGTAGTGGGTGTCGCGGAACCGTCGTAAATCACCACCGACTTGAGCGGGAAGTTGGGGGACAGAACGCGATAGATAATTACCAGGCTCGCGCCCTCGGTGAGCGGCAAACTAGCCCCTCCACCGTCCGGCAGCGAGACCGTGTGTGCGCCGGAAGCGTAGCGTATCCCGTTCGCGCCATTGGGAAGATAAACGTTCACGTCGGCGCGATACACCCGCAGCGTACCGCTGAACGAGCCGTCCGTGTAAGGCAGGTCGTTTCCAATCTGCGATCCGGCGATGGAATACCCGCGGAAGGTTCCAATGGTGGAGGAAGCCGTCGGCGTATTCTCCAGGGTCTCCCAGTAAAGGTAAGCGGCCAGAATATCCGCGCCATCGGGAACGCCCAGGCTGGACGGGCTATTGGAAAGGTTGATGGTTCCGGTGGCCATGCCGCCCTGGCCGGTTCCCCGGAGAGTAACTCCCGCGGAGGAATAGTCGCCGGTAACCAGGTAGTTATTCTCCAGCGTGAGCGGGTTGGTCGTAGGCTGTGGGACGGGGCCTGTCGAGACGAGCAGTTGAACCGCGGATCCGACATTGGCCTGCGCGCCGGCGGAGGGATTCTGAGTGATTACACTGCCGGAAGGTACGCTGCTGCTGGACGCGGTGGTTACCGTTCCCACCACCAGGTCAGCGCCGACGATGGCGGTCGTCGCCGTGCCCTGCGCCTGCCCAACGACATTGGGAACTGTCACCGTGACAGGAAACTGCTCCACACCCGTGCCGCTCAGGGCGATGGTTTGCGCAGCGGGATTGGCATTCAGAGCGTTGTCGCTGAAGACCGCCGCGCTGGTGAGCGGATTGCCGGCGGTTTGCGGTTCGAAGCTGACACTTAGATTGCAGGCTGCGCCCGGCGCGAGCGCGAAGGCGGCGGTGCAATCGACAGGGGCGCCTGGGCCCGGAACTTGAACGAAATTGGGCCCGTTGACGACCAGTCCTGAGCTAATGGCGTCCAACGCCTGGTTGCCGACGTTTTGAATGGTGAACGATTGGGGACTATCGGCGCTGATGCTACCCACATTCGTCGAGTCGAAGGTCAATGAGGGCGGCTGTGAGCGGGTTACCTCGTACACCTGCCCGGCACCCTGATCTCCGACGAAGACGTCACCCGCACCATCCACCGTCACGCCGCTCGGATAATCGAATGCGCCTCCCAACGCGGTCTGGACTCCGCTGGGCGTAATCTCCACTACACGACCGTTTTGCGGATCGGCGATGAAGACATCCCCTGCGGCATCCACCGCTACTCCATATGGTTGATTAAGCCCAGCAGCGGGTACCGTGGTCTGGACACCGCTGGGCGTAACCTCTACCACCCGTTTGTTGCCGCCGTCTGCGATGAAAACATCTCCCTGGGCATCCAATGCCACGCCCCACGGTTGGCTCAGGCCGCTGGCGGGCACCGTTGTCTGGACGCCAGCAGGCGTAACTTCAACCACCCGGTTATTGTTTTGGTCTCCGACGAAGACATCGCCCGCGCCATCCAGTGCGATACCTATGGGGTAGCTCAGTCCGCTGCCAACCGCAGTCTGGACGCCGCTGGGCGTGACCTCTACCGCATAGGGAAGATTGAGGTCCACGATAAAGACATCTCCCGCGCCATCCACAGCCACGCCGATTGGGGCACTCAGGCCCGTTGCAGGCACGGTGGTCTGGACGCCGCCGGGCGTGACCTTTACCACCTTGCCCGCGACGTAATCCGCAATGTAGAGGTTGCCCGCTCCATCCAACGCCGTTCCGACGTTGTAATGCAATCCGCTGGTCGGCACCGTGGTCTGCGTGCCTGGGCCAAACGCAATCGCCGGTCCCTCGCCAATGCCGGAGATAGGCGTGTTTGCAAACAGGTTCCCGTGAATGTCAAACAGTTGCACCGCGCCCATGCGCAATCCCGGAGCGAGCGGGGCAAAAGTGACGTTCACCGTGCAGGTGCTCCCTGCCGAAATGGTGCCGGTACAGGTGTTGACGCTGCCCAGCTTGAAGTCCAGGCCGGTCGTTCCCTGCGTAACGGCCTGGATCGTGCCAAACGTTGTCGTCGTCGCAATGTTGTATGTAAACGAAAGGGTATTGCTGCACGGCGCTGGAGTGGTTTGCCCCACCGGGCAGACGTTGACGTCGCCGAAGCCGCGCGGCGTGAAGGTAAAGCCCATCAGCTCATGCTGCTCGAAGGACCCGCCGGTGGCGGCGGTAAATCCGATGTAGGCAGTCCCATTGCTTAGATTGAGGTATTGGGTAATGTCGAACGGTCCCGAGAAGAGAGGCGCCGAGCCTGCGACAGGCGTATGTGTCCCCGGGTTGAACGCGGGATCGAGATAGACGTAGAGGTAGTTCGCGGGCGAATCGTTCGGGCCGTTGTAGACGACGACCATCTGATGCGGGTTGCTGTCGGCAATGTAGACTTCACCCGTCCCCGCTGAAGAGCTCGGATTCGAAGCCATCGCGTAAATGCCGTTCAGATTCACCAGGCAGTTGGTCGGCACCAGGGGGCTCACCAGGTTGGAAACATAGTGCGCGGGCGAGTTTGCGACTCCGGGCCCGCAACCCTGCATGGCGATATGGTTATCGTCGTAGTCGTAAAATCCGAAGTCCCATGGATCGTAGCTGTCGGGAAAAGTATCCGCCTCGATGGCGACGCTGTTGTCGATGCCGCCGTAGCCCAGGCAACCGCCGGCTCCACCAAGCGCAGTCAGTCCCGAGCCGCTTTCAACGCAACCTCCCAGAAGGTCCGTTCCGTTGCCTTTGGAGTTTTGAATCACAAAGGCAAGCCCATCGCCGGTCGGCGAGGATGCGTTGGCGATCTTGAAGGCATACCAGGCGGTGAAGCCGTCTTTGACGTCCTGGGGAACCGAGTACCACATGCTCGAGCCCTCGGACCCCGTGGACCCAGTCAACTGCAACGCGTAATTCGTGCTTCCCGAATCACCGTCGGTGCTTGCGTTGGGATCGATGAGCGGCGTGTAGAATTCCTGGTCATAACTGAGGCCGCCCCCCACATTGTTGAAACAGAAAAGCACACCCGCAGCGGCACTATTCGCAGTACAGCTGGTCGATGTCTGCCCAGAGTTGGCATCGGGAGTGTTGAAGTCGTAGTAGGAGACTTGCTGGGCCGAGCTATTGCGCGGGAGCACACTCGCAAACGCCACTCCGCAAAGTGCCACGATCAGGTGCCGTTGAAACCGTGCGAGAAACAGGCGGAAAGCAGAGACAGCGGACTGGAGGGTCATGTTGGAGATCTCCTGGAAACGGAACCGATTGGGAAAGGGGTGTGACGGGGTCCATTGCAGCGCCATTTCAAATAACCGGGGAAAGGGGATGATTGAGTGCGCAAATCTCCTGTTGAGTGCGCCGAAGGACTCAACCGCTCAGCATTGTCCATGAATTCGCCGAGTAAAATATAAAGCTTGCCATTGGGGAATGGTCCCTGCCTTGCGGGCTCTTCATGACGCAAAGGTCGGCCAGAATCGCTGGGCGCCTATGGGAAGGAGCCGCACACAGGGGATTAGGCTTTAAGCTATTGAGGGCAGTAGTAGTTGTCAAGACAAATGGATGGCTCTACTCCAAAATAGTCCGATACCGAAGGCAATCCCTCTTCCGCATCGGCAAGATCTCCATTTTCCGGATACAGCTTGCGCAGATTCGACCGCTTGCCAATAGCCTCCAAGGAGGCTCTGCTCCAGTTCCCTTTCCACTGCCTGCCTGGTCGAATGAATGGCATGAAGCGGAAGGCGCGCCTCCGCGAGAGCGATCTACAAGAATGCTCTGATCGGGCCTATATCTCCCACCAGTCGAACTGAAGCATGCGCGGGTAATAGAGCCCTGCGTTAATCCGCGCGTCAGGGCCGCGCAGGGTGCGCAGAACAGAGGCATAGGCTGCAAGTTGAGGCGCAAAGAGCGGCCGCAGCGCGGCCAGGGTCGCGGCCGGGTCTGTGGATTCTTCATGGGCTGTCTTGTAGTCGATGATCCACCAGTGGTCTTCGCCTCCTGCCCGAGGCGCGGCGGCTGCGCGGAAAAGCCTGTCGACGCGCACGTTGCGCAGGCCTCCGGAGATGACCCCGGTCCAACGAACTTCGCTGGCGGCATCGGCATGAGGCGACAGAATCCACGCGCCGACAGGTTCCGCGGCGCTGCTGAGCGCCTGCTGAAGGGCCTGGGCTGCGACCCGCGAGGCCTGTGCCTCGTCAAGTCCCGAAGCTCGGACTTGGGCGGCAATGCGCGGCTGCAGCAAGGTAAGAGCGGCGCAGGATGCATCGATTCCGAGTTCATTGCGCAGGCGGGCGAACTCTTCCAGGAGAGAGTGGACGGCGGTTCCCAGCGCGCGCGAGAGCAGACCTCCTTGGTGGCGTGCGTACAGACTCGTTGTATCTACAGCGAAGTTAAGACCGGTGATTTGAAGTTCCGGCCTTCCCACCATTTCCGCGGGAAGGAGCGGAAAGGAGGAAGTGCAGGGCTTGTATTCCGCTGGCAGTCGACGCAAAAGCGTGGGCTTCATCGGGGTCGGCATGACCAGCAAATTGCTTTCGGATGAAGCGGCAACACCCTCCAGAACGGCTTCTTCGCGGGGCGCTGTCTCAAGTTCGGCCTTCCATTGCTCGAAGCAGTCGCGGACCTCGGCTTCGAGAGCGGGCCACGCGGTAGCCAGCAGGCTGCCGCTGGGCTCAGCGAGGCTGGGAACACCGTTTGCATCGACTTTGAAGGAGGGCCGGGCAAAGAAGTGAAGCTCATCGCGGGCGCGGGTCGCGGCTACGTAGAGGATGCGGCGCATCTCCTGCGTTTCCCGCTCGCGATAGGCGCGACCAACCCAGGCCTTCGCTTTGCCCCTGTCCGCCCCTTTGGGTTGCAGGGGGGCGATCAGGAACTCCGTGATTTCACCGCTTTCGTCGGGACCGGGCAGACCGCGCTCCAGCCAGGTCAGCAGACTCATCCCCGAGTTGCCGGCACGCGCCTGCAATTCGGGAACCAGCACCACCTCGAACTCCAGACCCTTGGACTTGTGGATCGTCATCAACTGTACGCTGCAGTCGCTGTCGGCCGTGGGGTCGGGCTGGGCGGTGAGGTTGTCGAGAGCGGCGCTGAGCGCGGGACCCAGAAGGTCCACTTCCCCGCTGGGCAAGCGGTCAAGGCAATTCCACAACAGTTCCAGATTGGCGCGCGCCGCCGCATCCACGCAGTCCGCTCCGCCCAGGCGCAGCCACACCTGTTGGAGCCAGGTTCCCAGTGTCGCGGCGGGCTGGCTGGCACGCAGCGAGGGCGCTCCGTCGAGCACGTCAAGCACGCGGCGGGCAGCTTTGCAGCCGGCCACGGAAATGCCCAACTCAGCGGCCAGCGGCAGACGCTCGGCCAGCAGCCCAGGAACAGGACGCCTGAGTAACTCAGGGTCGTCGGAGCTGACCAGGGCGTGCAGATCGGCCAGCGAAAGGCCGCACCACGGCGCGCGCAACACGCCCAGCCAGGCGACGCGGTCTTGCGGATTGAGCGCAGCGCGAGCCAGGGCCAGGGCGTCCAGCACTTCCGGACGCGCTTTCAACGGCTCCAGATCGACCGCGCGAAACGGGATGCCGGCCACTCGCAGGGCCGCGGCAATCGGAGTCAGGGCTTTGCGCGATCGGCCGAGAACCGCGATGCGGAATTTGCGGTCTTCGCCCCGCCTCCGGGCCTGCCGCACTTCTTCGAGACGGGGCAGAAAACCCCGGATCAAGGTGACAATCTCAGTCACCTGCGCCAAATGCGCGTCTTCCCTTGCGCGAAGCGCCTCCGGCTGGGCTGTCTTCCCCCGTCCGGTCTGGGCAACGAACTCCAGATGCAGCTTGAAGCCCGGCCCGGAACCTGGCAAGGGATCGCGCGCAGGCAGGGCCTCGGAAAAGGTGACTCCACTGCCATCCTGGCTGGCAAAGACGGCCTGAAAAACTTCATTCAGGCGCTCCACGAGTCTTGGCTCGGTGCGGAAGTTGGCTTGCAGAGGAACGAAATCGAAGAGCAAAGGCTCGTCGCCAGGGATCTCCAGGCCAAGGTCGCGCACACGCGGAAACAGTTCCGCATCGGCATCGCGGAAGAAGTAGATCGACTGCATGGGATCGCCCACCGTAAAGCAGGTGCGGCCCGTGCGCTCGGGCCAGGCGGCGATCAGGCTGGCCAGCAACTGGTGCTGGCGGCGGCTGGTGTCCTGGAACTCGTCGACCAGCAGGTGGCGGATCTTTTCTCCCGTTGCGATAGCGGCATCGGTGGGCTGGGCTTCACTGTCGCGCAGCACCCGCTGCGCAATCTGCGAGATTTCTGTGAAATCGACGGTTCCGGACTCGGCAAAGGCGATCTGCAGTTCGCCCGCCGCGGCGCGCAGCAGGGCAAAGCAGGCGCGGACAATGTGCCAGTCGTCTTCGGTATAGCGCGCCGGAGGCAAATCGCGGACCGCGGCCAGCGCGGTCTCCAGTCCATCAATGCTGCGCAGGCCCTCGATCAGCGCCAGCAAGCGCTCCTTTTCCCGCGGGCGGCCGGTGTGGAATCCGATCGATTTGTCGACTCTCTTGCGGAAGGTGCCTTCCTTGATCAGCAGGAGATTCGCCAGGTTGGTGTAGGCACGTTGCGCCTCTTCCAGATCTTCGCTGGTGGAGTAGGGCGGGCGGGGGAATTCGGCCATTTCGGCCAGGTCGCGAAATGTGTCAACGGTCTCGCAACTGAAACGGGCCAGCGCCTGCGCCTCTTCCAAGGCGGAAGGCATCTGGCGGAAGAGCCAGCCGAGGGGTGTGAGCGCATCTCGAACGGCGTTTGCGAAGGGCCTCTCAAGACGCTCGCGCATCTCGTCCCAATCCGTTTCGCCGCCCACGACAAACCCGTGCATCCAGCGGTCACGCTGGCCGAGCATAGTGACCAGCAAGTCTTCCAGTTCGTTCCAGCCGTTGTCGCGCCACAACAGCAGCGATTCGATTGCATCGCTGAGGGTTGTATCGCCAAGGTCGAGCTTTTCCATTGCCCGGCGTGCGGCGCGGCGATAGATCTCCGCGGGCTGCTCGGCGATATCGAGGCTGCCGCCCAAGCCCGAAAGAAGCGGCTGCTGGATGGCCAGTTCACGGCAAAAAGCATCGATGGTGGTGATGCGGAGTTGGCTCGGAAGGTCGACGAGATTCCAGCCGAGGGAGCGGGAGCGGGCCAGCGCGCGACGGGCGAGCGCGTCCATCGAAAACTCGTCGCTTTGCACAGGAGCGGAATCCAATGCGCCGACTTTTTCCAGTTCGCTCAGAATGCGATGGCGCATCTCCGCTGCTGCGGCCTTGGTGAAGGTGATGGCGACAATCTGGCCTGGATCTTCCACTTCGTCGAGCAGGCGCAGAAAGCGCCGGGTCAGCAGGTCGGTTTTCCCGGAACCTGCCGGGGCCTGCACCAAGATCGAGCGCGAGGGGGCCAAAGCCTGCTGGCGCTGCAGTTGATCGGGGGGCGCGGGGCGATTCGAATTCTCGGGACTATTCATCGTCGGCCTCCTCATCGCCTTCGGCAGACTCTTCCGCAGTCTCCAGCAAGCCTTCGGCGGCGCGCCTCTCCTGAATGCGGCAGAGGGCCTCTAGGCCGCAGTACTCGCAGGTTTTTGGCTCTTCGCGCGGGTCAACCTCGGCTTTCCCATCCACGAATTCGCGGGCCAATTCCTGAATATGATCTCGCCAGTCGATCAGTTGCTCAGCCGTCAGGGGTTGTTTCACGAGGGCGTTTCCGCCCTTCAAACCGGAGATGAGCGTAGCCTGCGCATCGCCCACGTGGCCGGCAAAAGCGCATTTTCCAATCCGCAGCGTGGCGAAGACCAGTCCCCCGACGTCGCCCTCCACCGCGCATCCCGGATTGAGCGCAAAGCCGGTGTAAAGCGGCAGTTGCACATCGTCGGGCCGTGGAAGCTCCCACGATTTCGGAGTCACATTGCCGGATTTGTAGTCGATCACCAGCAGGGTGTCGTCGTTGAGGCGGTCGATGCGGTCAATGCGAACACGGAGCACGAGATCGCCAAGCTTAATCGTGTTGTCGACCTCTGTTCCCGCGACCTCAAATGGAATGCGAGTGGCCTCGTAGGTCAGCCACTCGGTCAGAAGGCGCGTCAGGCGCTCCTCTTCGAGTTCCAGATAGCGCGGCGACAGGCGCTCGCGCAGACCAGGGGCCAATTCAGCCGCAAAGACACGCCCAACCTGGCCCTCCACAAAGGAGCGCAGGTCCGACTTCATTTGCAGGTCTTCGAGTGTCCGAATACCGTGGGGAGGGCCTTCCCAGATTGCATGCAGGACGGCGTGCATCAGTTGTCCGCGCTGCGCCGCCGTGAGCGCTGCCTCCGCAGGCGTCCACCCGCGCGCGTCGAGGCGTGCCGTGGCGAAGGCCTTGAAGGGGCATTGCGACTGGGCAGTCAGCACGCTCGATCCGCCTTCGGCGCGGCCGCCGGGGAAACGAACGCGGCTGAAGTCTTCAAAGGTTTCCGTGACGGGCGGTGTTTGCGGTGCTGCGGCCAGTTCAGGGGGCAATGACATCGGCGCGCCGGCAATGCGGGTCACGAGGCGCGACGGCCTGGCCTCCGCGTCTTCGGTTTGGCGGGCGTAGCTGAAGTGGACCTCCGACGCCGATGCAAGCAGACGCAGGGTGATGGCCTGGGCCAGATCGCTGTCCAGCTGAGGCGAGGCGTGGGGCATCTGCGCCTCGCGCTGGACCTCGGGCGGCAGAAGCGGATGCATGGGGCCGGTGGTCGGCCAACTGAGTTCGTCCGCGCCAAGAAACCAGAGGTAGTCGGCGGTGAGTCCGGCTGATTCCGCCGGGCCGGCGATAAGGATGGGAGCCTGTCGCGATTCGGGGGCGAAGAGTGTCTCGTCGAGGACCCTGGCCAGCGCAGACAGAAAAGTTCTGAAGTCGATGCGGCGTCCGTCGAAACCCAGCGAGGCCACAGATTCGACGGCTTGCTGCCAGCGGCCTGCGGCCTGGAATTCGGCGCTGGAGAGCGGCCGGTGGCCGGGCCAGCCAGAGATCTGCAATAGCTGCGGAACCAATTCAGCAGTATCGAGCGGGCTCTGGGAGCGCCGCCCAAAAGCTTCCAGCCGGTCGCGCGCTTCCACCATCCGGTTCATCCAACCGGCGGGCAGCCGCTCGCCGGCGCGCGGCTGGTTCAGGAAAGCCTGGAGCGTCCACAGGGGCCGCTCCAGCCCGTGCCTGCGTAAGGCGCGCATGGAGGCTTGAAGCGCATCGGACTCTTCGGCCGAAGCGGCGGTCTGGCCGCTACTAAACAGCCAGTCCAGCTCCTGCTCGGCAAGCGATTGGCCGCCGAGCCAGCAGAGAAGCATGTGCGCGCCTCGGGCCACCGCGACCTGGCTGAGGGGAATGCCTAGCGAGAACTCGAACAGATCGCCGTCGCCGAGGGAATGCAGAAAAGCTCGTTCCATCTGACCGCGCCGCCGGCTGGTGTTCTGCGCGATGACCATCAACCGGGAATGCGGGTCGGCAGCCAACCGGCTGGCGCACCACCGGGCGCAGGCGGCCAACTCGGTAGCTGAGTCCGGAGCCTCGTAGAAATGGGCTCCATGCGCGGGGACTGATTCTGCTTCCCCCGGTAAAACGAACTGCTCCCAGTGGCCCCAGGCATCGAGGAGGTTGCGTTGGACCGGCAACAGGCGGTCGAAGCCAACCAGCAGCAGCGGCGGACGGGAAGCGGAGTCCGCTTCCAGAAGCGGGATAAGCTCCAGCGCCAGTCGGCCGGGGCTCAACAGGCTTTGCTTGCCGCAGACCTTTTCGAAGCTTCCCAGCCAGCCGCTGAAGGCAGCCGCGTCCTGCTGCCAGGCGCGGCGCGCGCCCTCATTCAAAGAACGTGGGGCATAGGAGCACAGCAGATCATGCGCTTCCATTGCCAGCTGGGCCAACCGGTGGCGGGGGCCTTCCAAGAGCGTGGCTAGACGGCCATCCTTCGCGATCTCTGCCCAGATGGCCTCTTCCTGCAAGGGATTCAGCAGCAGGCGGCCATCCTTGCTGTGAGCAAGGAACTCCGCGCGAACGAAGCTCTTCCATTCCAGGATTTGCGGCGAAGGCCAAGCAGCCAGGCCTTCCTGCTGGCGCGCGCTGTCGAATGCAGCGACGAGTGCGCGGGCCGCGCGGTCACTCGCGGCCACCACCCAGCCGCCGCTCGCCAGCCAGACATCCACGCCAGCGCGCTCGCCGGTGGCACTGCCTGTGGGGGTCTTGCGAATATCTCCCATGGGAGGGTTATACTCTGCCGGGCTACCGAAATGCCATAAGATGGACCACCGGCGCGGGTTGTAAAGTGATGTTTTGGACAGCCGCGCCGATTGCTGGCCGTGCGAGGGATTCAGATGGTTCTTGGAGAACGCAAAAAAACACGCAACCGATGCATGTGGTCAGTCCACTCAATGTACACTGGTTCAGTGAATCTTCGTTGGATCGCATTGCTTCTGCTGGTCTTTGTGGCTCTGTCCGGATGCAGGACAGATCATGGAAGCGGCGTGCAGTCGTCCAGTGGACAGACCTTCAAGGTATTCAAGCTGCGCGGCAAGGTGGTTGCCGGCGACTCCGCCCGAGGCGAGGTGACGGTGAATCATGAGGCCATCCCCGGCTTCATGGAAGCCATGACCATGCCCTACAAACTGAAAGATCCTAGCATCCTGGGTGAACTGCATCCGGGAGACGTGATAACCGCCGACGTGCTGGTTTCACCGGACCCGAACGCGGATTATCTGTTGGATCATATCGTGGTGGTGGCCCAGGCCAAGCCCGACTACCTGCCGAAGACCGTGTATCACGTGCCCACCGCGGGCGACGTGCTGCCCGACTTCAAGTTGCGCAATCAGGATGGACGCGACCTCCATCTTGCACAGTATCGGGGCAAGGCGCTGCTGATCACTTTCATCTACACGCGCTGCCCCTCGCCCTACTTCTGTCCCTGGGTGACGCGCAGCTTTGCGACGGTGGAAAAACAACTGGCGGCACAGCCCGCGCTTTATGCAAAGACGCATCTGCTGTGCATCACCTTCGATCCGGACAACGACACACCGGAGCGTCTGAAGGCATATGGCGCGACTTACATGGGCGGTAACAGCTTCGCGCATTGGGAGTTTGCCGCGCCCACCAAGCCGGTGCTGCAGGAGATGGCGAAGTACTTCGATCTGGGCATGACACAGGGCGCGGACTCCCAGATCATCCATACGCTGAGCACCACTTTGATCGGGCCGGACGGCAAGGTGGCGCACTTTTATCCAGGCAACGAATGGACCCCCGAGCAGGTGCTGGGGGATGTGAAACAACTGGTGCGGTAAGGACTGCGCATCCGGCGCTCCTCGCCTGCGGCGAATGGAGTATGCGGATAGCCCAAGATCTCGTTCGGATTTAAAACTTTTCTTGATGGCAAGGAGTACAGGAACCATGACTCATGGATTGAATATTCGCAAAGATGCGGCGTTGGATTTTCTTTCGCTGGGAGCGCTGGTGCACAGGCTTGATCCGGGGATCATCCCCTTTCGCAAGGCAACCGAAGTTCAGATTCACGTCAGCGGCGGCGAGTTTAACGTGGCCGCGAATCTTTCCGATTGCTTCGGACTGAAGACGGCGATTGCGTCGGCCATGTCCGATTACCCGATCGGCGACCTGATCAACGAGCGTGTGCGCGCCATGGGCGTGCAGCCCTTCTACAAGCACTTCAAGCACGACGGAGTAACCGGCCCCAACATGGCCACCGTCTATAGCGATCGCGGCCATGGGCTGCGCGCTCCGGTGGTCTTCTACAACCGCTCGAACGAGGCTGCGGCGCAATTGAAGCCCGGCGACTTCGACTGGAAGGCGATCTTTGCCGGTGGCGTGCGCTGGGTGCACAGCGGCGGCATCTTTGCGGCGCTCTCGCCCACCACCGCCGAACTGGCCGCGGAGATGATGAAGGAAGCCAAAGCCGCGGGCGCCGTAACCTCCTTCGATCTGAACTTCCGCGAAAAGCTCTGGAAGATCTCGGGCGGCAACGAGAAGGCCGTCGAGACCATCGCCAAAATCGTTGAGAATGTCGACGTGCTGGTGGGCAACGAAGAGGATCTGCAGAAGGGCCTGGGAATTCCCGGCCAGGACGTCACCGCGAAGTCCAAACTCGACCCAACTGTGTTTTTTGGCATGATGGACCAGGTGACAAAGATGCATCCCAAGGTGAAGGTGGTGGCAACGACCCTGCGCGAAGTGCACTCCACCAACCGGCACAGTTGGAGCGCGGTCGCTTGGGTGAATGGCATGGCCTACTCCGCGCCAACGGCGGAACTGGAAGTGATCGACCGCGTAGGCGGCGGGGATGGATTTGCCGCCGGCTTCATTTACGGACTGCTGAGTGGCGAGTCCCCGGAAGATGCCATCAAGCTGGGCTGGGCGCACGGCGCGCTGCTGACCACCTTCCCCGGTGACACCACCATGGCGACGGTCGAGCAGGTGCGGGCCTTTGCGCAAGGCGGATCGGCGCGCATTCAGCGTTAGCCGCCCGGCGCCTGCGGTGCGACAGCTGTTTCGCATGGCCCGCGCGGGAAAGAAGCGCGGGAACGACTCAGGTGGGAACAAGAGCTTCCAGCGAAACACTCACTGCTGATTGACTCGATTCAGGGAACCAAGGTATCCAAATTCCGGTTCAACGGCGCAATGTGCAAGCCGTTGAACCGGATTTTGTTTTGTGCGCATCCAACAAACGAATCAAGCACGTCCGGCGCTGGCTCGCGGCAAAGCGAGGCAAATCGGCTTGGTCGAAATTCGATTCTGCAAGCTGATATCCTTGCTGGGCAAGAGCGAACGGGTGATGATCGGCGCTGGTTGCTGGCCTCCTGTTCCCTGACCCATATTCTGGAGGCCTCCATTGGCAAAAGTCACATTGATATTCGCGTTTCTTCTAGCGGTACTGGGCCTGCTTGGCTATTTAGGCACGGGCAGCGCCCATCCGACGGCGCTGATTCCCACCTGGATCGGGCTGGCGCTGGGCATCTTCGGCTTTCTGGCCATCAGCCCCAATGAGAGCCGCAGAAAGCTCTTCATGCACGTCAACGTGACCATCGGCCTGCTCGGCTTTCTTGGCGGCGCAGTCGAGAGTGTGCGCGGATATGTGCATGCACAGTCCTTGGGCATTCAACCGGATCAGATCGCGCTGGCTGCCAAGGTGGCGATGTCGGCACTACTGCTTGTTTACGTGATTCTGTGCGTGCGGTCGTTCATCGAAGCGCGCCGCACCGGGAAGGTCTAGCGCATGGGGACCATGCACAGCAGCGGAATGAACATGGGAGCGCGGGCCGAGCGCTCGCCGCACGGACGCAGCGCGCGAGCGGGACAGGGTGATCCGGCCAAGCGCAAGCCCGAGTTGAAGAAGGTGTGGCCGCAAGTATGGGCGCTGGTAAAGCCGCGCAAGGGACTGCTGCTGGCTGGGATGTGCCTCATGGTGGTCAATCGCGTGGCCTTGTTGGTGATGCCCTACATCTCCAAACCACTCATGGACAAAGTGCTCAATCAGGACCACCCGCATCCGGAGCTCTTGCCCCGGATCATCGTGGCAGTTTTCACTGCCATGGTCGTGCAAGCCGTTACCTCCTTCGCGCTCACTCAACTGCTCTCCAAAGCCGGTCAGCGCCTGATCGCCGAAATGCGCCGCCAAGTTCAGAAGCACGTCGGCCTGCTCTCCGTCGCCTACTACGACGAGAACCGCACCGGCACGCTGGTTGCCCGTATCATGAGCGACGTGGAGGGGGTGCGCAACCTCGTCGGCACCGGCCTGGTTGAGTTTGTGGGCGGCCTTTTCACCGCCATACTGGCCTTCATTTACTTGATGCACCTCAGCGCCACTGTAACTTTGACCGCATTTGCCGTCATGGGCGCATTTGTCTTTGTCCTGCAATACGCTTTCCGTGTGATACGCCCCATCTTCCGCGAACGCGGCAAAATCAACGCCGAGGTGACCGGCCGCCTGACCGAGTCGCTGGGCGGCGTGCGCGTCATCAAGGGCTATCACGCCGAGGAGCGTGAGCACAGAGTCTTTTCCAAAGGCGTTGAACGCCTGCTGGACAACGTCATGAAGTCGCTGACCATGACCAGCGCCCTCTCTGCCACGGCCACCACGGCAATCGGTCTGCTGACCGCGATCGTGATGACCATGGGCGGGCACCTCATCATTGCCCACCGCTGGACCTTCGGCGACTATCTCAGCTACAACATGTTTCTAGTCTTCATGACCGCCCCCATCTTCCAGATTGTGGCTATCGGCACTCAGCTAACGGAAGCTTTCGCAGGTCTCGACCGCACCAATGAGATCATGTCCGAGTTGGAAGAGAATCGGACCCCAGGACGCAACCTGGCCATGCCGCCGATCGTCGGCAATATCCGCTTCGAGGATGTGGAATTCGCCTACGACCCGGAGAAGCCTGTGCTGCACGGCATCGCCTTCGAGGCAACCCCGGGCACGGTGACCGCGCTGGTGGGTTCCTCCGGTTCCGGCAAGTCCACGATCATCAGCCTGGTCTGCGCCTTCCACTCGCCCTCCTCCGGCCGCGTGGTGGTCGATGAGATGGATCTTGCCAAGGTCAATCTAGACACCTTCCGCTCGCAGTTGGGAGTGGTGCTGCAGGACTCGTTCTTGTTCGATGGCTCGATCCGCGAGAACATTCTGTTCTCGCGCCCCGATGCCACCGAAGAGCAGTTCCTTTTTGCCTGCCGCACGGCGCGCGTGGACGAATTCGCCGAGCGCTTTCCAGACGCGTATGAAACCATCGTCGGCGAACGCGGCGTGAAGCTCAGTGGCGGGCAGCGCCAGCGGTTGTCGATTGCCCGCGCCCTGCTGGCCGAGCCCAGAATTCTGATTCTGGACGAGGCCACCAGTTCGCTCGACTCCGAGTCGGAAGCCATGATCCAGGCCGGCCTCAACCAGTTGATGCAGGGGCGAACGACGTTCGTGATCGCCCACCGTCTGTCGACGATTCGCCGCGCCGACCAGATTCTGGTTGTCGAGGAGGGCCGCATTGTGGAGCGAGGCAACCACGCGGAGCTGTTTGCGAAAAAGGGCCGCTACTACGACCTCTACATGCGCCAGCACGGGCTGGAAGCCAACCTCTTTCTGGCGCCGGGCGAGGGCGACGCGGAGCCGGAGGAGTAGCAAAACCCTACGCCCCCTGTTGATCCGGCCCGTCAATTATGCAGATGGGTGCCCCACCCTCGCCTATGCAGATGGGTGCCCCACCCTCGCCGCGCAGTTGTTTTTGCGGCTAGGGTGGGAAGGCAATCACAGTTTTGAAGGCCCTGATCGAGACTTCGATCCCCGCAACCAACCAGCCCAATCACCTCCTCTCTTCTCCAGATTCATTCGCCCGGCGATGATCAATCCGCAGCTTCAGGCCCCGACGCCTGCAGGCGAAGAGCTATCCTCTGTCTCAAAAAACAGACGTGCGTCCCATCACTTGACACGACGCATCCCTCCGCGCAGACTTGAAAGAGCTTCATCCCGCGAAACTGAGGACCATAATGCGAGAAGATTCTCCGCAAGGAACCTACAAGGTTCAAGCCCTGGACCGGGCCTTTGCCGTGCTGGATTTGCTTGGCGAAAGTGATACTCCCCTGGGATTGGCGCAAGTTGCCTCATCTCTGCAACTGCACAAGAGCACCGCGCACCGCTTCCTGATGGTTCTGGAGCGCCACCGCATGGTTGAGCGCACCGGCAGCGGCAAGTTCCGCCTGGGCCTGCGCCTGTTCGATCTGGGCAATCGCGCCATTGAACAGTACGACCTGCGCGACCGTGCCCAGCCGCATTTGCGCCGCCTGGTCGCCGAGACCGAAGAGACCGCGCACCTGTGCATTCTGGAGGGAGCGCACGTCATCTATATCGACAAAATCGAGCCCGCCCGTTCGGTGCGCATGATCACCCGCATCGGCGCCAGCAACCCGGTGCACTGCACCTCGGTGGGCAAGGCGATCCTCGCTTTTCTGCCCGAGGAGCGCATCGCCGACATCCTGCGCCGCACCCGTTTCGAGCGCTTCACCCATCGCACCATCGCCACACCCGAGGCTCTGCGCACCGAGATCGAGAAGACCAGGCGTCGCGGCTATGCGGTGGACGACGAGGAGTTGGAGGAGGGCCTGCGCTGCATCGCCGTCCCCCTTCTCGACGCGCAGCGCCAGCCGGTGGCCGCGGTCAGCATCAGTGGGCCGTCGTTCCGCGTAACGGCACAGAAACTGCCCGCGATCGCCAATCAACTGCTGCAATGCGTGCGCGGCATCTCGGCCGATATGGGCTATGTGAGCGCCGCCCGCGCCAATCGCGCCACCTGGTCGGCCTGAGAAACTGCCCAGCCTGGAATCGACATGGAATCGAGGGGCCTGTCCGCGCCGGAGCACCATCGGGCGGACAGGCAATTCACCGCATCCGGGTGTCGTCTCAACAGGCGAAAAGCACTCAGCCCGGCGATGTTTGTCCTTCGGAAAAGGGGCCGGTATTGAACCGGGGACGTTTTCACGAAACGCTCCCTCTTCTGATACACTCGATCTTGTTGTTGCGGTGAACACGGCTGTGCCTGAACGGGCAGAAGTGGTCGGGAACGCAGGCCGGCGACCGGGGAAAACGCTCATTCGGGGCGGATTCCAGGGTTGCGGAGCCGCTCTCGATAACCAGAGTTGGGGACGTAGCTCAGTTGGTTAGAGCGCTGCCCTGTCACGGCAGAGGTCGCGGGTTCGAGCCCCGTCGTCCCCGCCATACATTCCAAAGCACTTACGGGAGGTTTGGGACCAAAGTGACAGTCAAATCTGGGTTCGATAAAGGTGCAATAAGCCCAGAACCTTCCAAAATCTGGGTGTAGAAAAACCTCATTCCACCCACGACCTCTGCCCACATCCAAAAATACTGTGAAATAGGGCCTTTGATCTTCGATTTCTGTCCGGCCTTATTGCTCCGCCTAAGCGGGCGTTTGCACCCGAATTGCACCCGAATTTGGAACCATCATCTTCACAACCTTGCTCTGTGCGGCGCGCTTGTTCGAGGTCACGGCCTGCGTGTAGACCTCCAACGTTATGCGGCTGTTGGCGTGCCGTAAAAGCTCCTGGACGGTTTTGATGTCCTCTCCGTTTGCCTTCAGCAACGTGCCGAAGGAGTGGCGGAAGGTATGCCAACCGACTCGTTTGTGGATGCCGGCTTTCTGTACCACGGGCCGGATGTATCGCTTCATCAGATTGTCTGGCCAGTAGGGCTGCTTCCCCTTCATGGTCGGACTAGCAAAGACCCAATCGTGTGACATTGGGTACGGGCTCGTCCGCCTCCATTCGAGCAGATCCTCTGCCAAGTAGCTGTCGAGTGGAACCGGCTTTGCCGAGGCTTCGGTCTTGCAGTTACCCACCACCTGGTGCCAAATCGAGCGGGTCACTCTCAGCTCAAGAGTCTTGAAGTCCACATCCTCCCAGCGCAGCGCGAGGAGTTCGCTTACGCGAAGCCCGGTTGCCGCATCCAGGAGAACCAATGTCCTTTCTCGAACGTCGAGATTGCTGAGAAGAAGTTGCAGTTCCGCAAGTTCTAAAACATCCGGAGTTCGTTCTCGCTTCGCGCTTTGCCGCACAAGTTTGATCGGGTTCGAATCCAACCACTCGTATCGCATTGCGTGATTAAAAACCGCGCTCATGATATTCCGTATCTTGGCCCGTGTGCCTCTTGCCCGCTTAATACTATCGAGCCATGCTTCCACTGCGACAGGCTTGACCTGATTCAACTTGTGATTCTGCCACCTCGGCAATATCCAGTTGTCCAGGTAGCATTCATAGCCGTTGCGCGTGGAAAATGCCTTGCGTCCATTACTGTCGCCGGCTAATTCCTTCAGCCGGTAATGAGCAATGAGTTCGGCAATCGTGCTTGGCCCGCTTTCTGACTGCGGGGTCTGTTGGTTGGCGTCAATGCGCAACGCATGTGCTGCTTTGAGGGCCGCTACCTCGGTGGGTAAGGTCAGTACGGTTCCGACGATGGCTTTGCGATACTTGCTTGCGCCGTCAGAGCCGGCCTCATACCAGCGATAGACCCAAACATCTGGCCCGCTCCGCCGCTTTTCGCGTTGCACGCTTCCTTGTTGATACCGTGTTCGCCTAAACATGAATCCTCCTGGTTCAGGCGGCAACGGACGACTGATTCCAGAGTACCGCCAGACGGGGCAGAGGTCGAGATGTGATTTCAATCAACCGGCGAGTTTTTCCTGAATCCATTCCTCAAGGGTGGAAGCGCGGAAACGCCAGACTTTGCCGATCTGTATGGCGCGAATCACGCCGCGGCGCGCCAGCTTCTGTAACGTTTTTGGGTGGATGCGCATGATGGCCGCCGCCTCGTCTGTGTCCAGCAAGGGCTCTGGGACGAACACCTCGGAAGCTGGAGGGCGCTTCGGAACTGCGATGTGTTCGTCGAGTCTGTCAGTCTGGGTATTCATCTTCTGACCTCCTCTGGGGACATTGAGCGCCAAGGATTTCCGCGCGCTCCTTTCCGCTACCCTGCTTCAGGCAGTGCTTTCTTGTCCAATAACTTTTTGGAAGTTGGCTATAACTTTTCGGGTTTGGAGGTCTGGCGTCTTATCCGACCAGGGAATCACCCATTTAATTTGCGATCGAAATTGTTTTGGATTTCCAACATGAATTGGGGTGGTTTCGCGGGGCGGTAGGTTTGACACAAAATCCGAACTAGGGTAAGTTCTTCTCATTCGGGGACGTTCCGCCGCACTGGCGGAACAGTAGCTTTCTGAAAAATTGCTTTGGTCTGCACACGACTGATTCCAGGATGAGGTGCATGACAAATGGCTACCAAAACCCGAATAGACGACCTAGAACTGGTCGTTGCGCTTTCTGAGGAGCGCACACTTTCTCAGGTTGCGAAGCGTGTAGGCATGACGCAACCCGCCATAAGCAAGCGCTTACAGGTAATCCAGCGGCGCTTGCAGCTCAAATTGTTTGAAACCAACCATACAGGCGCGGACATTACAGAGCCGGGGCGATTCTTTGCCGAGTACGCGCAGCAGAGCGTAAATCTCTTTCATCGGGGCGTCCATGAAGCGCGCCAGGCCAAAGATGCGCACCTTAACAGGCTGCGGGTCGGGACTTCGCCGTTTCAACCGCCTCACCCAGGGCAAACGCATTTGAAATTCATTGAACCACTCTTGCTATATGCCCTGG
>CAZQPY010000026.1:0-60858 GCA_964595345.1 uncultured Occallatibacter sp. | reverse complement strand
ATGAGGGAGTTCGTGTCATGAAGTTCGGTTATTTTGATGATTTGAATCGCGAGTATGTGATTACACAGCCCGATACACCCCTGCCGTGGATCAATTACCTGGGCTGTCAGGCATATTTCGGCATTATTTCCAACACTGCCGGTGGTTACTCTTTCTACCGGGACGCACGACTCCGCCGCATCTCGCGCTATCGCTACAATAACGTTCCCATGGACTTCGGCGGCCGCTATATCTACCTCCGCGACGACGAATCCGGCGAATTCTGGTCCCCCTCCTGGCAGCCCACCCGCCACCAGCTCAAGGACTACTCCTGCCGCCACGGCATGGG
Organism: uncultured Occallatibacter sp.; assembly: GCA_964595345.1. Lineage (GTDB taxonomy): Bacteria > Acidobacteriota > Terriglobia > Terriglobales > Acidobacteriaceae > Telmatobacter. The sequence continues at coordinate 60,530 of CAZQPY010000026.1, read as the reverse complement.
CTACTCCGTCATCGGTTCCACCTACAGCGGCGTCGAGGCCCACACCCGCTACTTCGTCCCCATCGACGAAAACCTGGAAATCTGGCAGCTTACCGTCACCAACCATCGCGCCACCAAGGTTTCCCTCTCCTCCTTCGCCAGCATCGAGTTTTGCCTGTGGGATGCTCAGGACGACGGCACCAACTTCCAGCGCAACTTCAACACCGGCCAGGTGGAAGTCGAAGACGGCGTCATCTATCACAAGACCGAGTACCGCGAGCGCCGCAACCACTTCGCCTACTTTGCCTGCTCCGAGCCTGCCGCCGGTTTCGATACCCAGCGCGAGGCCTTTCTCGGCAAATACCGCAGTTGGGACAAGCCCCTCACCGTGGAAGCCGGCCAGCTCAGCAACTCCATCGCCAACGGTTGGCAGCCCATCGGCGCTCACCAGGTGAAGATGGAACTCGAGCCAGGCGAATCCCGCCAGATCGTCTTCGTCCTCGGCTACCACGAAAACCCTGTCGATCAGAAGTTCGATCCTCCGGGTTCGCAGACCATCAACAAAACGACGGTCAAGCCCACCATCGCCCGCTATCTCGACCTCAACAACGTCGAGGCCGCCTTCGCCAAGCTTCAGGAGCACTGGAACAAGTTGCTCGGCGTCTTCCAAGTAAACACCCCCGACGTGCACACCAACCGCATGGTCAACATCTGGAACGCCTATCAGTGCATGGCCACCTTCAACATGTCGCGCTCCGCTTCGCTCTATGAGTCCGGCATCGGCCGCGGCCTTGGCTTCCGCGATTCGAATCAAGATCTGCTCGGTTTCGTGCACATGGTTCCGAGCCGCGCCCGCGAGCGCATCCTGGACCTGGCCGCGACTCAGTTGCCCACCGGCGGCGCGTATCACCAGTACCAGCCGCTCACCAAGCGCGGCAACAACGACATCGGCGGCGGCTTCAACGACGATCCGCACTGGCTCATCGTCGGTGTCTCCGCCTACCTCAAGGAAACCGGCGACTGGAGCATCCTCGACGAGCCCGTTGCCTATGACAACGAGCCCGGTTCGGAAAAGCCCCTCTACGACCATCTGGAGCGCAGCTTCAACTACACTCTGTCGCGCCTCGGACCGCACGGCCTGCCGCTGATCGGCCGCGCCGACTGGAACGACTGCCTCAACCTCAATTGCTTCTCCGAAACCCCTGGCCAGAGTTTCCAGACCACCACCAACAAGGAAGGCAAAGTCGCCGAGTCGGTCTTCATCGCCGGACTCATGGTCCACTCCGGCCAGGAACTCGCCGCCATCGCCCACCGCCGCGGCCTCCAGGCCGAAGCCGCAAAGTACCTCGCCGAGTCCGCCAAAATGGAAGGCGTCATTCGCGAACACGGCTGGGATGGCGAGTGGTTCCTGCGCGCCTACGACGATTTCGGCCAAAAGCTGGGCTCCAAGGATTGCGCCGAAGGCAAGATCTTCATCGAGTCCAACGGCTTCTGTACCCTGGCTGGAATCGGCCTCGAAGACGGCAGGGCAGCCAAGGCTCTCGCCGCTATCGGCGAGCACCTGGCCACCAAGCACGGCATCGTCGTCCAGCAGCCCGCCTACTCCAAGTACTACATGCAATGGGGCGAAATCTCTTCTTATCCCCCCGGATACAAGGAGAATGCCGGCATCTTCTGCCACGTCAATCCCTGGATCATGATCGGCGAAACTCGTCTCGGCCACGGCGATCTGGCCCACGACTACTACAGCCGCATCAATCCCTCGGCGCGTGAGGAAATCGGCGATCTCCACCGCTGCGAGCCCTACGTCTACGCGCAGATGATCGCCGGCAAGGACGCGCCCACCTTCGGCGAAGCCAAGAACTCCTGGCTCACCGGAACCGCCGCCTGGAACTACTACGCCATCGTGCAGTGGATTCTCGGCGTCCGCACCACGCTCGACGGCCTGGAAATCGCTCCGGTGATCCCCCGCAACTGGCCCGGATTCACCGCTAACCGCTCTTATCGCGGAGTTACCTACAAAATCGAGATCGAGCGCGCCGGCCCAGGCAATTCCATCGCCCTCACCGTCGACGGCGTCGCCATCACCGGCAACATCGTGACTCCTCCCACCGACGGGCGGACAGAAGTCACGGTCAAGGGCGTTCTCAGCTAATCCCTCTCGATCCATACTCCACAGGGCGCGGCTTCGGCTGCGCCTTTCTTCCTGAACGCGCGGCGCCGCCCTGGTGGAACCCAATCCATCCCGGATGATAACCTTATCATCGGCCTCGACAAGCACCGGGATGGGCGCCAGAACTATGATGACTAAGCCGCGAATCCCGCTGACATGCCGACTTGCAATTCCGCGAAGCGGGCTGACTTGCTGCACTATTCAAGGAGAATCTCTTGTACAACGCCCACGAACAGCGCTACGACTCCATGCACTACCGCCGCTGCGGCCGCAGCGGCATTCAGTTGCCCGCCATCTCCCTCGGCCTGTGGCATAACTTCGGCGGAGTCGACACCTTTGAGAACAGCCGCGCCATGGTCCGCCGCGCCTTCGATCTCGGCATCACCCACTTCGACCTCGCCAATAACTACGGCCCCCCTCCTGGCAGCGCCGAGTCCAACTTCGGCGAAATCCTCCGCCTCGACCTCAAGCCATATCGCGACGAGCTCATCATCAGCTCCAAGGCCGGCTGGGGAATGTGGCCCGGCCCTTATGGCGACTTCGGCTCCCGCAAGTATCTGATCGCCAGTCTGGACCAGAGCCTCCAGCGCATGGGCCTCGAATACGTCGACATCTTCTATTCCCACCGTCCCGACCCCGATACACCCATCGAAGAAACCATGGGCGCCCTCGACCAGATCGTGCGTTCCGGCAAGGCCCTTTACGCTGGGATTTCCAGCTACAGCGCCGAGCAGACCCGCGTGGCAGCCCAGATCCTCTCCGAGATGGGAACCCCCTGCCTCATCCATCAGCCCAAATACTCCATGTTCGACCGCTGGGTGGAAGACGGCCTGCTCGACGTTCTCGCCGACGAAGGCTTGGGTGGCATCGCCTTCTGCCCTCTCGCCCAGGGACTGCTCACCGACCGCTATCTCACCGGGATTCCCGAAGGCTCGCGCGCGTCCAAGCCACACGGCTTCCTCAAGCAGAACGACATCGATGCGCACCGACTGACGCAGATTCGCGCCCTCGGCGAGGTTGCCGCCGCCCGTGGCCAGTCGCTCGCCCAGATGGCCCTGGCCTGGGTCTTGCGCGACAACCGCATGACCTCCGCCCTCATCGGCGCCAGCCGCGTTCAGCAGATCGAGCAGAACGTCGCCGCTCTCGCCAATCTCGCCTTCAGCTCCGAAGAACTGGCCCGCATCGACCAGATCCTCGCCGTCTGATCGGGCGCAAACAAAAACTGAAGTTTGGGTGCCCCATCCTTTCCGCGTTCTGTGCGGAAAGGGTGGGAAAGCATCGACGAAATCCTCATAGGAACGACCATGGCCGACTTTCGACAAAGGGTGGAATCCGAGCTTCTCTCCGGAATCCTCCCTTTCTGGCTCAACCACACCATCGACCACCAACGTGGCGGCTTTCTCGGCCGCCTCTCCAACGACCTGACCGTCGATCCGAAGGGCGAAAAGGGCCTTATCCTCAACGCGCGCATTCTTTGGACATTCGCGCGCGTTTACCGCGCCTATAAAGACCCCCTGTATCTCGCCGCGGCGCAGCGCGCCTACCAGTACCTCACCCAATTCTTCTTCGACAGCGAGTTCGGCGGCTGCTACTGGATGCTCGACTGCGACGGCAACCCCACCGAGCCGCGCAAGCAGATCTACGGCCAGGCCTTCGTCATCTACGCCCTCGCCGAGTACTTCCACGCCACCGGGGACGCCGATGCTCTCGCCCAGGCAATGAGCCTCGTCGCCAAAGTCGAGTCCGTAGGCCACGACCCGGTCCACGGCGGATACTTCGAGGTCTACAACCGTGATTGGTCGTTGGCTGCCAACCAGCAGCTCAGCGATGTCGACATGGACGAGCCCCGCTCCATGAATACCCACCTCCACATGCTCGAGGCTTACGCGGCCCTCCTGCATGTGCACGAGGACGCCACCGTCCGCGCCCGCCTGCGCGAACTGATTGAAACCTTTCTAGCCCGCATCATCGACCCGGTCAGTCACCACTTCCTGCTTTTCTTCGATGAGCAATGGACGCCGAAATCCCAAATCATCTCCTTCGGCCACGACATCGAGGGAAGCTGGCTCCTGGTCGAAGCAGCGGAAATCCTGGGTGATCCCGCGCTTTTGGCCCGTGCCCGCGAAGCCGCCGTCCGCATGGCCCAGGCCGTCTTCGAGCAGGCCCTCGACAACGACGGCGGCCTCCTCTACGAAGCCGATCCGCGCGGCATCCACGACGCCAACAAGCACTGGTGGCCCCAGGCGGAAGCCGTCGTCGGTTTCCTCAACGCCCATCAGATCTCCGGCCACGAGCACTTCCTCGTCGCTGCCGTCCGCTCCTGGGCCTTCATCGAAAAGTTCATCATCGATCGTCGGCACGGCGAGTGGTTCTGGCTCGTCTCCCGCGACTGCGTCCCTGGCGAAGGCTACGACAAGGTCGGCCCCTGGAAGTGCCCCTACCACAACGCCCGCGCCTGCGTGGAAGTCATCGCCCGCCTCGATGCCATCGCCGCCGGGCTTCACGGCTGAACATGATACGGAAAAACGAAAATTCGTCTGGCTTTGTATCAGGGCACGACTTTAGTCGTGCCAACAAGACCCATGGAGTGAATCTAGGGCTTTAGCCCCTGCTAAGGCCCATTCTCGCGAAACACTCGAATGCGAAAACTCTTCCGCAGCATGTCAATCGCTGCCCTTCATCAATGCGAGCCGGCCATTCGCCTCTCGCTCACTGAAAAGAACTGGAGAACCAATCATGAATGCGTCGGAATACAAAAAGAACGTACAAAAGCTGATCAAGGAGCAGGAGAAGTTCCTCTCTCTGCGCAACCGCAAATCGACCGGCGGCAACGGCATCTACGACCGCTATGAAAACCCGGTTCTCACCGCCGCCCACGCTCCCATCGCCTGGCGCTACGACCTCAATCAGAAGACCAATCCCTTCCTCATGGAGCGCATCGGCGTCAATGCCGCCTTCAACGCCGGCGCAATCTTCCACGATGGCAAGTACCTCGTAGTGGCGCGAGTGGAAGGTGCGGATAGAAAATCCTTCTTCGCCGTCGCCGAAAGCCGCAACGGCATCGACAACTTCAGCTTCTGGGATTACCCCATCACCATCCCCCAGACCGACAATCCCGACACCAACGTCTACGACATGCGCGTCGTCAAGCATGAAGACGGCTGGATCTACGGCCTCTTCTGCACCGAGCGCAAGGACCCCGCCGCCCCCGAACACGACACCTCCTCGGCCGTCGCCCAGTGCGGCATCGTGCGCACCAAAGACCTCAAAACCTGGGAGCGTCTCGCCGACCTCAAGTCCAAATCCCCGCAGCAGCGCAACGTCGTCCTGCATCCCGAATTCGTCGACGGCAAATACGCCTTCTACACCCGCCCCCAGGACGACTTCATCCAGGCCGGCAAGGGCGGCGGCATCGGCTGGGGACTCTCCACCAGCATCGAAAACGCTGTCGTCGACGACGAAATCATCCTCGACAACCGCGAATATCACACCATTCAGGAAGTCAAGAACGGCCAGGGCCCCGCGCCCATCCGCACGCCCAAGGGCTGGCTGCATCTCGCCCACGGCGTCCGCAACACCGCCGCCGGACTCCGCTACGTCCTCTATATGTTCCTCTCGGAGCTGGAACGCCCCTGGATCGTCACCCACAAGCCGGCCGGCTTCTTTATCGCCCCCTTGGGCGGTGAGCGCGTCGGCGATGTCTCCAACGTCGTCTTCAGCAACGGATGGATCGAGCGCAAGAACGGCGACGTCTTCATCTACTACGCATCTTCGGACACCCGTTTGCACGTAGCCACCAGCACCGTCGCCAAGCTCCTCGACTATGTGATGAACACCCCTGCCGACCCGCTCACCAGCCAGGGATGCGTCGCCCAGCGCTGCGCAATGATCGAGAAGAACCTCATTCTCCTCGGCAAACGAAAGAAGACCGCCAATGCCCCCGCCGTCAGCAAAGCCGTCAGGATCGCCGAGCCGGCCAAGACTGCCGTCAAGACCAAGGCCCACAACCGGTAGGTAATTGTCTGTGCGCGAGCCTGGTACCGTGACCGTGTGTCTTCGTAATTCCGCCCCAAAGCTCGGGTGCCCCTGGTCCCTCGCATTTGGGGACCAGGGAAAGCACGAATCTACACGGTCACGGTACTAGTCCCAGCGCCTTCTTCCGGGCGCTGGCAACGCGAAGCAGTCTACCGCACCGCAGGTGCCCAGCGCCTTTTTACCGGCGCTGGCCTGCCGAAGGCGCTTGCCCGGCGCGTCAGCGCCCTTGGCTTCCTGCTCGATTCCGGGTATACTAAACATTCGGCAAGCTGTCGGTGGCGTGTGTCTCATGTGCCCCCGTAGGCACTCCGGTAGACAGGCCAGGATCGAGCGCAATTCTAGAGCGCTTGAGGGCGGTTTATCCCGGCGGCACGAAACACCAAAGTCTGGAGCAACGTCATGGCACAGGTATGCGACATCTGCGGCAAGGGACCGCAGTTCGGCAACAACATTTCTCACGCGCACAACATCACCCGCCGCCGCTGGAGCGTCAACCTGCAGGCTGTCAAGGCTATCGTGAACGGCGCCTCCAAGCGCATCCGCGTCTGCACCGGCTGCATCAAGGATGGCAAGATCGTCAAGAAATAAGCCTGCCTGCTTCCTCTTGCATCAGGATTTCGTGGCATCGCAAAAACGCCGCCCATGGGCGGCGTTTTCGTGCGTGTATCGAATCTTCGGGCCATCTCGCCTTCAGAACCGCGTCAACTCGAAGCGTACGATCATTACTGGCTACGAAGCGTAGGAGCTTTACTGGCTGCGGAAAGTCTCAGTCTTGAAAGGGCACGGCTTCAGCCGTGCCGATAAGGCCACTTAAAATAAGTAGGGCTTTAGCCCCTGGGACGTCTCTCCCTTTCCAGCCTGCCTCTTCATCCCTCGCGCTTGAACGTCAACGAAGCCGAATTGATGCAGTAGCGCAGCCCTGTCGGTTGCGGCCCGTCCGGGAACACATGCCCCAGGTGGCCGCCGCAGCGCGCGCAGGTCACTTCGACGCGGCGCATCCCGAAGCCGAAGTCTTCGTGTTCCGCCACCGCTGCCGACTCCGCCGGCAGCATGAAGCTTGGCCAGCCGCACCCCGAATCAAACTTCGCGCTACTTGAAAAAAGCAGTGCCCCGCAGCCGCTGCAGTGATAGTCGCCGGTCGCCTTGTTTGCGGTCAGCGCCCCGGTAAACGGCCGCTCCGTGCCCTTCTGGCGGAGCACGTTGTACTGCTGCTCTGTCAGTACCTGTCGCCACTCGGCGTCGCTGCGTACGATCTTCTCTGGCACCTGGCTCAATGCATTCTCCCCTGCTGATTGCGAATCGCCCTCAGCCATTCGATGCTTGCCCAGTCAAAAGGGTCCAAGGCCTGGCGTCGGACCCTTCTTGCTTGACCATCCTTCGGTATGGCTAGATCTCCGCGACCGCCTCGATCTCCACCAACACATCTTTCGGCAGACGCGCCACCTCCACCGTCGTGCGCGCCGGGGGAGCCGAGCCTTCCCCGCCAAGATACGCCGCATACACCGCGTTCATGGCCGCGAAGTCCTGCATGTCCTTCAGAAACACGGTGGTCTTCACCACTTTCCCCAATGCGCTGCCTGCCTCTTCCAGAATCGCCTTCAGGTTTTCCAGCACGCGGGTGGTCTGCTCGGTGATTCCGCCTTCCACCACCAGCATCGTCGCCGGATCAAGGGGAATCTGCCCCGCCGTAAAAATCAGGTTGCCCGTGCGTACGCCCTGCACATAGGGACCGATCGCGGCAGGGGCGCCCTTGGTTGCAATCACATGTTTGCTCATGGCTTCGATTCTAATCAACTCCGCCTTCAGCGGACACAGCCTTTGTCTGGACTGTGCCCACTCGGGAAAAGCAAAGCTTTACCGCCAAACCGCCATCATCCCGCCCGTAATCAACAGCGCAACCAGCCAGTACCCGGCGTTGATCGCGTACAGCTTGAACGACCGCTGCTCATACAGGTGCTGCGCCAGCAGCGGCGATGCAATGAAGCCCAGCCAGCAGATGAAACCGATCAATGCGCCGCTGCCGTAATTGTCGGCTCCCGACCAGAGCACCACGTGCGCCAGCATCAGCGACAGGATCAGGCTCACCACGAAAGAGATGACCATGGCAAAAACAGCGCCCTTGGGCCGTTCGCCTTTCGTATGGCCGGTCAGCGCCATCCAAGGCTTGGCAAACAGCAGCGAATACCAGAGCGCGCCCACAACCCACTGGATCAGGGCGGAAACCAGCAGAACAACGTGATTCAAGTGCAGATGGTGCATCGATGCCTCCGTGTAACTCGATTGCGGCTGCCATCTGTCAGCACGCACAGCCACTTGGCAGGGTCCCCAATTTCAGGACCGGCAATCCGCGCACTGACTTTGCAGGGCAGGCCATTGGACTGTCAAGAAGAAATGCGGTTCTCCATGTCAGTGCCGCTTCAATGCTTCCAGCTCATCCAGGGTGCGCGGCCAGTCGGCGCCCATCAGACGCGACAATCCGCGGTCGGCCAGCACCTTTCCTCCTGTCTGGCACACCGCGCAGTAATTTGTTTCATTGTCCGCATAGCGTATCCGCTGCACCTTCTGGCCGCAACGCGGACAAGGCTGACCGAACCGCCCGTGCACCGCCATCTCCGGCCGGAATGCCGTCACTTTCTCCGGAAATGCCTTCGCGGCTTCGGCGCTCAACCGGGCTATCCACAAAGTCAGCGTCGCACGCGTCGCTTCGAAGAGCCGCTCCCACTCCTCCGGCTTCAGCTTTTGCGTCAGCGCCAGCGGCGAGAGTTGCGCCGCATGCAGAATCTCGTCGGAATACGCGTTGCCCACTCCGCTGATCACCCGTGGATCGGTCATCGCGCGCTTCAGCGTATGGTTCTCGGCCCGCAGCGCCTCGCGAAAACCCTCCAGATCGGAGCTGAAAACCTCCACGCCGCCCGGATCAACGCTGCGCAATCCCTCCTCGCCTGCCAGCACATGCAGCGAAGCCCTCCGCTTGCTGCCCGCTTCCGTCAGCACCAGCGTTCCGTTGGCAAAGTCGAAGCCTGCCAAATCCTGTCGGCCGCCAATCTTCGCTCTAACGGGCTTCCAATGCAGGCGGCCCGCAATCATCAGGTGGATCACCAGCCACAGATCGCCCTCTACGCCAATCGCGATCCGCTTGCCGATCCGCCGAACCCCGGTCACCAGGCGGCCCTCTGCGCTTGTCAGCGGCGGATTCACCGTGCGCAGCAGAAACACGCTCGCCACCCGCACGCGCTCCAGTCGCTGGCCAAGCACGCGCGCCTCAATCGCTTCGATGTAAGCGGAAATATCGGGCAGTTCCGGCATCGCATCCAGAGTGCAGCCGAAGGTGTCATTTGCGCAACCGCCATACGCAGTGAGGAAGCGCAAACTGGAGGACAGCCCGGATCGCGAGGGCCGTCACCTCCCGCATTCATCCCAAAATCGCGTTATCGATCAGCCGGGTCGTCCCCACCCACACAGCAACAGCGAACAGATCCCCTTTGCCGGCCGTCGTGCGCGGTTCCAGCGTGGCCCAGTCCACCAGTTCGATATAGTCCACCCGCAGCGTAGGCTCTTCGGCGAAAATCTCGAACGCGGCAACGGTCAGCGCCTTTGCGTTACGCTCCCCGCCCGCAAACAGAGCTTCCACCCTGCGCACCGCGCGGCTCAGCGTCAGGGCCTGAACACGCTCAGCCGCACTCAGGTAGATATTCCGCGAACTCAAAGCCAACCCGTCCGCCTCCCGCACTATCGGGCACACCACGATCTCGCTGCCCAGCCGCAGGTCTTTCACCATGCGCCGCAGAACTGCAACCTGCGCGGCGTCCTTCTGGCCGAAATACGCACGATCCGGCTCGGCGGCAATCAGCAGCTTGGCCACCACCGTCGCCACTCCGCGAAAGTGCCCCGGCCTCGACAATCCATCCAGACGGTTGCTCAGCCCTTCCACCTCAACAAACGTCGCGGTGCCAGCGGGATAAATCTCCTCCACCGTCGGAGCAAAAATCGCCGTGGCTCCCGCCGCCTCGGCCAGCGCACAGTCCGCCTCAAATGTCCGCGGATACACCGCGAAGTCCTCGCTCGGCCCGAACTGCGTCGGATTCACGAAAATGCTCACCGCGACGTGGCTGCAAGAGGCCGCCGCGGCTCGAATCAGCGATGCATGCCCGGCGTGCAAGGCCCCCATCGTCGGGACCAGCCCGACCACTGGGCCGACCTCGCCGGCCGTCGAATGGCGCGCTTCACGGGACCACTGGCGTAGTTCAGCAACAGTACGGAAGATTTTCATCAGGCTTTCTGCAGCGGTCCTTTGTCGTTCGCGTCGATGATTCTTACGCCTTCCATTTCCAGCGAACTCCGCACCGCTTCCGGCAGGTGATAGCTCTCTTCATCGGACGGAAAAGAGCGGTGCTCCACGTCTTCGCGGTAGTGTTCCACCGCCTCGCGCAGCAGCGTTCCGGCATCCGCGTAGCGCCGCACAAACTTGGCCGGGGGCGCAAACGTCAGGTTCACCAGGTCGTGAAACACCAGAATCTGCCCGTCGCAATCCGGTCCCGCGCCAATCCCGATCGTCGGAATCGGCAGCTGTGCAGTGATCGTTGCCGCCACTTCCCGCGGAATCCCCTCCAGAACCAGAACCCCCGCCCCGGCATCGGCTACCGCGTGCGCGTCCAGCTTCAGGCGCAGAACCGTCTCGGTCGTCTTGGCCTGCACGCGGAATCCCCCCATGCGATGCACGCTTTGAGGCGTCAGGCCCAGATGGCCCACCACCGGAATCTCCGCCTCGGTCAGCGCCCGGATCAGCTCTAACCTTGCGCCTTCTACCTTCACGGCCTCCGCTCCGGCTTCCTTCACAAACCGGATTGCATTCGCCACTCCCTCGGCTATCGTGCCGTGGTAGCTCCCGAAGGGCATATCCGCCACCACCAGCGCCCGCCGCACTGCCCGCCGCACCGCGCGGGTATGGTGCAGCATCTCGTCCACCGTGATGGCCAGCGTATTGTCGTGGCCCAGCACCACCATGGCCAACGAGTCGCCCACCAGAATCATGTCGATCCCGGCTTCGTCCACCAGCCGCGAGGTCGCGTAATCGTACGCCGTCAGCGCACTGATCGGCTTTCCCTGCCGTTTCATCTCGGCCAGCGCGGGCATCGTCACTTTTGTGATGGGGTTTTGCGAGGGCGAGGGAACACCCTTCGAGGAATCTTGAAAGGAATTGTGTAGGCTCATCATCTCTCCAGTGCCGCTCCGCCTAATCAGGATGCGACCCGAACAAGCAGAGTATAAACCCACTATCGGACAACATACCAAGACATCATCCCATAATGCGCCGCCCCTTGGTCTATCATTCCGAGGGAGGTCGAACGGTACCTGGGTCTTGGTTCTCGCTGCCAGGGTGGGCAAGCACAGAGCCGGCCGGTGACCAGAAACTGCGAAAGTGCGAGTTCTTCCGCCAGGGTTGGGTGCCCCAGGTCTCTCGCTTTCGCGGACCTGGGAAAGTACGAACCCCGTCGCCCCGCCGCACATCCGCGCCAACTTCAACCCGCGCTTTGTTTTGGAGCGGACCACGCGAAGCAGCCGCCGCACCGCAGGTGCTTGCCTGCCCCCTGCTCGGAGACGCACACTGAAAGCAGCATGATTTCCTTTGGGACCGAAACCATCTACGCGGGCGTTGGCGCGGCAACCGGACTGGGCCTTGCCGCGGGCGGCTTTGCTTATGCCGCCCTCCGGCCCGCTTCCACCCTCTTCGGCCAGGCCCTCATCGCACCGCGCCGCCCCGGCGAGCTGGCCCTCACCTTCGACGACGGCCCCAATCCCGCCTGGACGCCCCGCCTCCTCGACGTCCTCGCCGCCCGCCAGATCCGCGCCACCTTCTTCATGGTCGGCAGCTACGCGCAGCACGAGGCCAATCTGGTCCGCCGCATCTCGGCTGAAGGCCATCTCATCGGCAGCCATTCATGGAGCCACCTCAATCTCGCCCTCACCCCGGCCGCCGCCGTCCGCGACCAACTCGTCCGCACCAGCGACGCACTGCAGCAGATTCTCGGCCAGCCTGTCCGCTATTTCCGTCCCCCCTTTGGCGCGCGTCGTCCCGCTGTCTTGCGCATCGCGCGCGAACTCGGCCTCACGCCCGTCCTCTGGAACGCCATGACCACCGACTGGAAGAACCCCTCTCCGGACGCCATTTTCAACCGCCTCTCCGCCAGGATCGACCGGCTGCAACGTCAGGGATGGGCGGCCAACATCGTCCTTCACGACGGAAATCACCTCGATCCGGCCGCCAATCGCGGTCCTTCCGTCGCCGCTGTTGAAAAGCTGCTCGCGCGCTACGCCGCTTCCCACCGCTTCGTCACCCTCGACAATCCCCTCTGGCCCTGACCTCAAGACTTGTCCGGCAGTTCGTCCAGCCCGGCTCCATGCCGTAACCTTGATCTGAGTCCATGACCAAGTTGCAGCCTGAAACCGATCGCATTGCCCACCTGCGCAGCCAACTCCTGCAATGGTACGAACTGAACCAGCGCGATCTTCCCTGGCGTCGCACCCCCGATCCCTACGCCATTTGGGTCTCCGAGATCATGCTGCAGCAGACTCGCGTCGCGGTCGTCGTCGAGCGCTACAACGCATTCCTGCTGCGCTTTCCCACTCTCGTTTCGCTTGCCGAAGCTCCTGAGCAGGAGGTGCTCGCTTTGTGGAGCGGCCTCGGCTACTATCGCCGCGCGCGCATGTTGCACAAGGCGGCGCAGTTTGTCGCCCGCGAGTTGCAAGGCAGCCTTCCTGCCAATGCCAAAGACCTCCGTCTGCTCCCCGGCATCGGCCCTTACACCGCCGCCGCCATCGCCAGCATCGCCCACCAGGAGCCGGTAGCGGTGGTCGACGGCAATGTCGAGCGGGTCCTCTGCAGACTCTCCGGATGGGAAGCCGGCAGCCGCACCGGCGCCTCCAAGCTTCGCGGCAAAATCGAAAAGCTCGCTTCCGCGCTCGTCGACCCGCTCCGCCCCGGCGATTTCAACCAGGCAATGATGGAACTCGGCGCAACCGTCTGCACGCCGCGCACGCCGCTTTGTCTGCAGTGTCCCATCAACGTGGATTGCACCACCCTCGGCGAGCACAATACCCCGGCCCGCCCCAAAATGATCAGCCGCGAAATCGCGCATGCCCTCGCTGTCCGTGCCGGCGTTGAAGCCGATACGGCATCCCGCCACATCCTTCTTGAACAGCGTCCGCACTCCGTCTCCGTCATGCCTGGCCTCTGGGAGCTGCCCTTGCTGCTTGACCCTCAGGTCCCGGATTCCGAATTGCGCATGGCCGTCCGCCACGCGATCATGCAGGTCAACTACTACGTCCGCATCCGCACCCTACGCGAGGACGAGGTGGACGCCCTCACCGTTCCCGGCGGCGCGCGCCTCTGGGTTCCCCTCGCCGAGGCTGGTCAGATGGCCCTCACCGGCCTCGCGCGCAAAGTCCTCTCCCGCGCCCGCCTGCTCCCTCTCTCGGTTGCTGCCCCAAACACATAACTGCGTGCGCCAACGCTAACTTGATAGGAAGACGCAACGCGGTCTAGAATCGCTAAGAAGGCATAACCTCATAGAGGCGAGCCTGGATAGCTTTAGTCCGCAAGGTGGCGATGGATACTTATTTAGTGACCGGTGCCGCAGGATTTATCGGCAGATCGATTGCGGCGGAGTTGCTTTCGCGCGGTAAAAGAGTGCGAGGCATCGATAACTTCTCCACAGGCAAGCAGCAAAACCTCCATGGGCTGGAAGCAATGGACTTTGTTGAGGCCGACATCAACGATGCCGATGCGGTTGCCAAGGCTTGCCGCGGCGTCGATTGCATCTTTCACGAAGCTGCAATTCCTTCGGTGCCACGCTCCATTGAGGATCCGGTTGGTTCCAATTTCGCAGGTGTCTCGGGAACCGTGCAGATGCTTTCTGCGGCGAAAGACGCGAAGGTGCGGCGATTCATTTTTGCCGGTTCTTCGGCCGTATACGGAAACACTCCATCGCTGCAGAAGTCTGAAGATATGTGGCCGAGCCCGATCACTCCCTATGCGGTCACCAAGCTGGCGGGCGAATATTATCTGCAGTCCTTCTCCAGCGTCTACGGCCTGGAAACGGTGACCCTTCGCTATTTCAATGTGTTTGGTCCCTGTCAGGACCCGACATCGCAATATTCCGGCGTTCTGGCCATCTTCATACTCAAGATGCTGGCGGGCGAGACCCCCACCATTTATGGAGACGGAGAGCAAAGCCGCGACTTTACCTTCATCCAGAATGTTGTCGAAGGCAATCTCCTGGCCTCCCAGGCTCCCGCCGACCGTGTCTCCGGCAAAGTGTTCAACGTGGCTACCGGCAAAAGCGTGACTTTGAATCAGGCGGTTGCAATGCTGCGGGAGATCACCGGCTATGCGGGTGAAGTGCGGTATGCCGCGGAACGCGGTGGCGACGTGAAGCATTCGCTGGCGCAGACGACCCGCGCCAGGGAGTCTTTTGGCTACGAGCCGCAAGTGCACTTCCGGGAAGGTCTGGAGCGCACGGTTGCCTGGTACAGGACTCTTGCCCAGCCCACCGATGTCCGCCCATCGAATCCCGCTTGACCCAGGCAGGTCGCTGCGCTGTGAGCATTTTGATTTTCCCCGATGGTTTCTGCATGCGAGCCCGGCCAAACTCGGGAGCAGGATTGGAGCCGAAAGAAATTTAGAAACAAAACGGTGCTGTTCGGGTTCCCTGACAAAGAAGCTCGAAAAACCAGGACGGTCCAAAGTGATGCGGAAGCTATTGTTCTTGATCCTGGGGAGTGTGCTCTCCTCCTCCGTTCTTGCGCGAACACCGGCGATTGCGCCTACTGCCCATGCCACCGACAACACAAGTTTGGTGGCGCTGAAGGGAAGCGTGCACCCGCTCGTCAAAACTGGCGTCGACCAGGGTGCGGTTCCCGACTCCTTTGCCGCCGGTCGCTTGCTTCTGCTTTTGAACCGGCCTCCGAAGCGCGAGGCGGCGCTGCGACAGTTTCTTCGCGATGCCCACACGCCCGGCGCGGCCGGCTATCACCAGTGGCTCACGCCCGAGCAGTTTGGCCAGCAGTTCGGCCCCTCCGATGCCCAGATTCAGATCGCCTCGGACTGGCTGAACGCGCAGGGATTCAGCGGGGTGAAAGCCTCCAAGAGCGGGCAATTCATCGAGTTTTCCGGTACCGCCGGTCAGGTGCGCAAAGCCTTTCACACAGAAATCCATCAATACAGCGTCAAAGGCGAAACGCATTTTGCCAACGCAACGGAAATCAGAATTCCACAGGCCATGGCGGCGCTGGTCGGCGGCATATCGCAAATGAACGACTTCCGCGCCCAGCCGCAAGTTCACCTGGCGGGACCAGCCCGCTACGCGCGCGACACAAAGAAGACCACCCCGTTGTGGACCATTCCGAATCCCGAAGGCACACCAAACCCTTACGCATACACCGTTACGCCGCAGGACTTTTACACCCAATACGACCTGGGGCCGCTCTACGCGGCAGGGGTCAACGGTTCAGGGCAAACCATTGGAATCATCAATGAGTCGAATATTGACCTTTCGCTGGTTCAGGCTTACCAGAGTCTCTTCGGGGTTGCGGGCACAACGCCGCAGGTGGTCATCGATGGAGACGATCCGGGAACACTGAATAATGTCGATATTGAAGCCTATCTCGATGTTGAAATGAGTGGCGCGGTTGCTCCCAAGGCCACCGTGAATCTCTACATCGCTCAGGGCGGCAATTTGCAGGACCCTCTGGAACTGGCGGCTCTGCGCGCCGTGGACGACAATCAGGCTTCGGTGCTGAGCGTGAGCTTTGGCCAGTGCGAAGTCGTTCTTGGCAATGCTGGCAACCAATTCTGGGCCGGATTGTGGGAGCAGGCTGCGGCGCAAGGGCAAACCGTGCTGGTCTCCGCGGGAGACTGGGGTCCGGAGTGCACCCTCGAGGAAGTAAACACGGTCAGCGGCCTTGCTTCGACACCCTGGAATGTCGCCGTCGGGGGCACGGACTTCTACTACTCGGATTACGCCACCGGTGGCGCGAGCGCGACCGGGCTTTGGAATCAGACCAACAGCAGCAATCTTGGTTCGTTGATCGCTTCGTTGCCCGAGCAGCCTTGGGACGATGCATATGGGCTGAATGTCGTCACCAACGGCTACCAGCGCGGTGAACTCGGCGCCGGTGGCGGAGGCGTAAGCAATTGCGCCACGCAGAACGACACGGCCAATCGGTCTTCTCCCTGCACCGCGGGCTATGCCAAGCCAAGCTGGCAAAGCGGCCCAGGCGTGCCTGCCGACAGCGCACGCGACCTTCCCGATGTTTCGCTCTTTGCCTCGAACGGCGCAAACCTCAGCGCCTACGCCATCTGTGGCGCCGAAGAGCAATGTGCTGCCGGCTCGGGCGCCAATGCGGTCGTTTATCTCGTCGGCGGCACCTCGGCTTCCGCGCCTGCCATGGCTGGGATCATGGCGCTGGTCAATCAAAAATATGGCCGCCAGGGCCAGGCCAACTACACGCTCTATCCGCTGGCGCAACAAAAGCCGGCGGCCTTTCATGACATCACCGTGGGCAGCAACAGCGAGGTCTGCGGCGGTGTGGCAAACCCTCCCATCTGCGTCCTGCAGTGGAACGGGATCTATGGAACTCCGCAGTACCCGGCCGGCCCCGGTTACGATCAGGCCAGCGGACTCGGCTCGGTGGACGCCAATGTACTGGTGAACAACTGGAACGCGCTGACCTTCAAGGCCACCGCAACTACGATGCAGCTTTCCAGCGCGAGCATCGCCCATGGATCGCCAGTTACCATCGGCACCTCCGTGGCGTCGGAATCCGGCTCTGGCACACCCACCGGCGATGTGGCCATTCTTACCAACTCCACATTGCCCTCCAGCCAATCGCAGTTATTCATCTCCTTGGCCAATGGAGCTGGAAACAGCAGCGTGAGCGATCTGCCCGGCGGAACTTATCAATTGACTGCCCACTACGGCGGCGACGGAACCTACGCCGCCAGCGATTCCCCGCCGCAAACGCTCACCGTGACACCTGAGAAATGCAACCTTGGCTTTTCCGTGCAGGAAAGCGGCTCGAAATTGCCCCCCTCCGGCGGAACGGCGCCCTACGGATTGCCTCCGACACTGGTGATTCAGCCCACCGCGGTCACCGCTGCCGCCGGCGCCAGCCATGGTGTCGCCACAGGAACAGCGACTTTCACCCTTGACTCGACGACGACGACGGTTGCCCTGAATGCGTCTGGTGTCGCTGCCTGGACGCCACCGGCGCTTTCCATTGGAATGCACACCGCCAGTGCCGGCTACTCGGGCGACGCCAGCTATTCCGCTCCGGCAAGCGCATCCCCGATCACCTTCAGCGTAGCAGCGGGATATGTCGAGATGAACGGTTTCCTCATCGGCCCTTATACATATCAACTGGCGCTGGATGGTGAAACCCTGCCCGCTTTCTTCATGAACCCCGGCAGCAATCTGACGTTGAGCGTGGCGGTGCTGGGCGAAAGCAACACTGCGCAATACCCGGCTCCCACCGGAACGGTGCAGATATGCCTGTCCACTTACGGCGGGTTGTTTGGGGAGTGCCAGGTCGGTTTGGTCACTTCGCAGACCGAGCCGCTTGTGACGTTGAACGGAGCAAGCGCGCCGCAATCTGTGGCTGTTGCCACCTTTTCCAATCTCGGTCCCGGCCCGGAAGGCTCCTATTTCTTTAACGCGGTCTACAGTGGAGACTCCCTCTGGGGTAGCGCCAGTTTTGTGGAAATCTCGCCGATCGATATCCAGACCTTGCCCGCCTACGCACCCACCACAACCACCCTCGCCATTACGCCAACCAGCATTTCCGGCTCGCAGACTGCGACCATTACAGGCACCGTCACCGGGGCGGGAAACCCCGGAACCTCGCCAACCGGAGAGATCGACTTCTACGACAACGATGTCCTTCTCACGTACTGTTTCTGGCAACCGCAATATGGGGTGGCAGGCACAACCGCGACCTGCGCCTTTGAGGTGAGTTCGTCGTGGTTTAACCGGAACGGCGCAAACCAGCTCACCGCGATGTACTGGGGCGACGGCGCGAACGGCCCGTCGGTAAGCAATGTTGTGAGCTTTACGGCTACGCAGACGGTGGGCGATTTCACCCTCGCTCCGCAAAGTCCGCAAATCGTCGTGCAGCCCGGCAGCACGGCAACTGTTGGTTTGAACCTGCAATCGTTGACCAACTCCAATGGAGCCGTCGCGCTGACCTGCACTCCCTCTTCGACTCAGTTCAGTTGCAGCGTGAATCCTGCCAATCCGACTTTGAACGGTACAGCCACCGCAACCCTGACCATCAATGCGATGGCACAGACCGCGGAGCTTGCGCGGCCTATCCGGCAAGGGCTCTCTCGCTGGCCATTGGCGGCGGGGATGCTTTGCTTTGGCTTCCTTTTTGCCGGTGGCCGCACACGCCGCAAGCTCGGCCGCGGCGCGCTTCTCGGCTGCGCCCTCTGCGCGGCGATGCTGGTCAGCAGTTGCGGTGGATCCTCCTCCACCACAACAACCACCACAACCACAACGCCGCCAACGGGATCATCGGCTCCGGGCGCCTATAGTGTGCTGGTTACCGCCACCGCCAACGGGATCATCCACAATGCGAAGATCGCCGTGATTGTTCCGTGACGAGTAGGAGCGGATGGGGTGGTTCAGCTCCCGCTGAACCACCCCATCCGCTCCTTCGTTCCAAGCTTCCTCGGTCTAATCGGTGAACGCCATCTTCCCAAGGTATTCCCGGAATTCACTCGCCGGCATTGGCTTCGCAAACAGATGGCCCTGCGCCAGGTCGCAACCCGCCGCAATCAGCAGATCGCGCTGCTCTACGGTTTCTACACCCACAGCCACGGTCTGCATCGAGAGTTTGTGCGCCATCGCGACGATGGCCTCCACAATCGCAAGGCTGCCGGCGTTGGTCGCCATCTCCGCTACAAAGGACCGGTCGATCTTGATGTAGTCCACATGGTATTTGGCCAGGTACGACATCGCGGAGTAGCTGGTGCCAAAATCGTCAATCGAGACTTGGACGCCCATCTCGCCAAAATGGAGAAGTCTCTCCTCGATGCCTTCATGCTCGCCAATCAGATGCCCCTCGGTGATCTCCACATTGAAGCCGCTCGCCGGAAGTCCGCTCTCCGATATAAAGTCCGGCCATCTGTGCTTCTTCCTGTCCAGAACGAATTCTCGGGGAGACTTGTTGACGCAAACCTGGTGGCACTCCGCATTCAGCGCGGCCCACAGCTTCAATTGATCCGCCGCGTCCCTGAGCACCCTGTATCCAATGTCCCCGATCAATCCGATCTTCTCCGCCAGTGGAATGAATTCCCCCGCCAAAACAATTCCCCGATGCGGGTGGCGCCAGCGAACCAGGGCTTCGGCCTTGACACAATGATTGTTCGCCAGGTCGAGGATGGGCTGGTAGTAGACCATGAACTGATTCGTGTGAACAGCCAATTGCAGATCGTGCGACAGCCTGATGTGGGCCTGCGCTTCCCGCTGCATCTGCGCCGTAAAGAAGCTGTACCGGTTGCGGCCTCTGGCCTTGGCCGCGTTCATGGCATGTTCCGCGTTTTCCAGCAGCGACTTCACATCTGTGCCATCGTCAGGACACCGCGTAATGCCGATGCTGGTCGTGGCGTGGACAATTTCCCCGTTCAGATCGAAGGGCAGGGCAATCTCGCTGTGAATCGTCTCGACGATCTGCTCAACGCGCGACAGGTCGTCGTGCAACGGCAGGATAACCACAAACTCGTCTCCGTGCGAACGCGCAACCGTATCGCCCACACGCACACAGCGTTGTATGCGCTGCACGACCTCGACGAGGAGCTGGTCACCGATATTGTGTCCCATAAAATCGTTAATGCTCTTGAAGTTGTCGATCCCGATCATGAGGATCGCCAGGGACTCGTCTTTGTTGCGCAGGTTCTTGATTGCCAGGTCCATCCGGTCGCCCAGCAAGGTGCGGTTCGGCAGACCGGTCAGGGAATCGTAGTTGGCCTCACTCCAGAGTGCCGCTTCCGCCGTTTTGCGCTCCCGCTCGGCATTCTCACGATTCGTAATATCCAGGAAGACCTCAAGCATGGCGGGCTGCCCGGCATACATCATGCCCGTGTGGTGAATCTCGAAGATCCGGCCGCCCAACACGCCGTCAGACTCCACCACGACCTTCCGGCCAATCTGAATTCGCTCGTGGAGCGGGCAACGAAGACACTGCTTCCGGTCGTCCTTGTACACTTCCCAGCAGCGCCGATCCAAGTCATACGGCCCGGCAGCCTCCTCCATCACGCCGTTTCTGAACAGGACTCGTCCCGTCGCATCCACAATATCCATCGGAAAAGGGATGGTCTGCAACAACGTATTCAACAGCGCATTGCTATGCGCCAGCGCTGTTACGGTCCGCTTCCGATCCGTGATGTCGATGGCCACCACCCGGCATTCCTGTCTGTCCAGGGAAAGCGAGAGGGTCATATGAAGTGCCTTCGCCGCCGGGTTGGCAATTGTCACGTCCATATTGACGACTCGAGGAGACTGGCTGGCAAACAGATCCCGCATCAGGGTGTTGAACTCAGCCCGGCAGCTTTCATCCATGAAGCTGTTGAAGGGTCTGCCCTGCAGGCGGCTGCATACAATCCCCAGAAGCGCGCCGCCTGCCAGGTTCACACGCTTCATCTTTCCATCGGGGGAAAGAGTGAAATACGGCGTCGGGGCAAAGTCGTAGAGGTCCGTGGCCTGCGCCAGCGATTCATCCAATGCGGCTCGCGCGTTGCGCAGTTCCTCGTTTTGCATCTCCAATTCGATCTGGTGGACCGACAACTCGTGCACCAGACGCTTGGTATCGTCGGGTGACTCGGGAATAGGAATCGTCGCTGCATGCGAATCCTTGAGCGCCTCAGCGCGACGGCGCAGTTCCGTAGCCTCTTCTGCTTTGCGGATCATTTTGTCCCACCGCCCATCGTCTTCGAATTTCCTGTGTTCTTGGATGCCTTGGCTCCGTTTTCCGCAAGTTTTTCTTCCAATACAGTTTGCGCCGATCGCAGCACAGCTTCCTTGGCCCTGGCATCATCCAACGCGCTGGCCTGCGTTTCAAAGCGGCTCTCCAGAACCGAAAGCGCTTCGCGCATGGTCGATTCAAGTCCCTTCAGCGCGGTGATATCGATGAAGGTCACTACCAGGCCGTCAATGCGGTTGTTCTGCGTGCGATAGGGCACGATCCGCACACGGAAGCAACGACCGTTGTTCGCAAACACCTGCCGCTCGCGGTAAACCAGCGTGCGCAACACTTCGTGCGCGTCATTGACCAACTCCGGGTAATCCAGCCTGTTCACCAGGTCTGTGATCGGCCGGCCGATGTCGGTAGGAATCAACTGGACGATGTCCAGCGTTTGTGGGGTAAACCGCCGAACCTTCAACTCCGTATCCAGAAACAGCGTGGCAATGTCGATAGAGTTCAGAAGATTGTGCATGTCGTCGTTCGAGCGCGACAATCCATCCATCTTCCCGGTCAATTCCTGATTCACCGTCTGCAGTTCCTCATTCATGGACTGCATCTCTTCCTTCGAAGTGGTCAGCTCTTCGTTCGTGCTCTGCAACTCCTCGTTCGTGGATTGCAATTCTTCGTTGGCGGATTGCAATTCCTCCTGAGAGGTCTGCATCTCCTCTCGCGCAATCTGCAATCCTTCCTCGGCCTGTTGAAGCTTGGCTTCCAATGCGGCAATGCGGGCCGCAGCAGCGCTGCCGCTCTTGAACTTGCCGGTGACCCCGACTGCGCCAGGAGCAGAGATTTCGGTAAAGACAACCATGACCATTCCCTGCAGGCCCGCAGGCTCGGTCAATGGATGAACAATCAGGTCCACATACTGCGTGCCGCCGTTGGTCCCGACTTTCACTCCCTTCGTCACCACCGCGCAACACTTGCGCAAAGCCTGGCCAAAGGCCACGTTGAGCACGCCATTCAACCCTTCGCGCGCCATCGCGAAGATGTTCAAATTGGCTTTCCCGGCAGCGGGTTCAAGATATTTGCCCGTCTTGCCGCTGATGTAAACAATGTCCCCGCTGCGTGTGGTGAGCACCGCCGCCGGGGCATAGGACTTCAAAAGCAATCCATCCGCCTGGCTCTGCAAGTTGGCGGTGAACTGCGGCGCGCCAACCGACTGGAAGGTGGAAATCACCCTATGGGCAGGTTTGGACAACATCGCGGGAAAGTCTGCCGCATTCGAAGTCAATACCGTTCCTTTCCGCTGGTACAGCCTGCTTGACCCTGCCCGCGCTCGCAGCAGATCGCTGCCGGAGCCAACCGACTCCGAGGTCCCCAGCACCAGCACCCCACCGGGAACGAGACTGTAGTGAAAGAGCGGGATCAGGCTATTCTGCAATTCCGCATCCAGGTAGATCATGAGGTTGCGGCAAAGCAGCAGGTCGAGCCTGGTGAAGGGAGGGTCGGCGATCAGATTCTGCTCGGCAAAGATCACCATCTCCCGGATCTCCTTGCTCACCTGAAAACCTGTTTCTCCGTGAACGAAAAACCTGCGCAGCCGCTCCTCGGAAACATCCGCGGCGATATTGACCGGGTATTGCCCGGACCGGGCCTTGTCGATGGCGTCCCTGTCCAGGTCTGTGGCGAAGATCTGGAGCGAATACTGGGAATGGGGCTTCAGTTCATCCAGAACTTCACTGAAAGCAATGGCCAGCGAGTAAGCCTCTTCCCCTGTCGAGCAGCCCGCCGACCAGGCCCGCATTACACCGCCGTCCGGATGAGCGGCCATCAACTCGGGAATCACTTTGGCCTTTAACTCTTCCCACACGGCCGGGTCCCGGAAAAAGCTCGTAACCCCGATCAGCAGTTCCTTGAACAGCAGCTCGGCTTCCTGAGAGTTCTCTCGCAAGTAGCGAACATAGTCGGTAATCTTCGCGATCTGGTGCAGGCTCATGCGCCGCTCCACGCGGCGGTAAACAGTGCTCTTCTTGTAATGCGAAAAATCGTGTCCCTTGGCAGTGCGCAAAATCAGAATGACCTTGTCCAGCCCGCTCTTTTCTTTATCGCCATGCTCTTCTTCAGGCACCGGGGCATTTGGACGCAGGCCGCCGACGCAGCGGGCGATCTCTTCCGGAAGCTTCTCCGCGGGGGCAACCGCGTCCACCAGCCCTGAATCGATGGCGCTGCGCGGCATCCCGTCGAATCGCGCCGATTCCGGCGTCTGCACAAGAATCGCTCCGCCATTTTCCTTGATGGCCCGCAACCCCAAAGTGCCATCCGAGCCCATCCCGGAGAGAATCACGCCGATGCTCCGCTCCCGCTGGTCCAACGCCAGCGAGCGGAAGAAGGAATCGATCGGGAGGCGCAGACCACGCGGCGCGGTCGGTTCCAGCAGATGCAGCACTCCATGAAAAATGGACAGGTCGCGGTTGGGCGGGATCACATAAACACAGTCCCGCTTGACTTCCATCCCGTCCTCTATCTGCTTCACCCGCATGGCGATATTGCGTTGCAAGAGTTCTGCCAGCAAGCCCTGGTGGGTAGGATCCAGGTGCTGAACAATCACAAACGCCATGCCGCTGTCAGGAGGCATATGCGCCAGGAAAATCTCCAGCGCCTCCAGCCCGCCCGCTGAAGCTCCAATTCCGATAATCGGGAAGGAAGAAATACCCGACAAAGCAGGAGGGACCGCGGGTAGAGCAACATTGGGCTCTGCCCCACGCGGTGACTTTGAGGTAGGTTCTTGCAAAGTGGAGCCTCCAGGCTCCAGCCAATCTACCCAGCATTCAGATGGAATGGCCTCGAAGGGGTTCGGTAACTGTAGGGGCCCGGGTGGAAAACAGGTTCCAGTCGGGACAACCATCCCCGTCGCCGGCTGTCGTGCCACGGAGCACGGTACCCGATGACGCCAAGAGTATAGATCCGGGAAAAGGTTTGATCTACAAGAGTCTAAGCGTCCACGCTGCAGGATGGAAACTTGGGTAACAATCTATGCCAGAATTGCTGGCGAAGCAAATGGATTTATCCGCCTGAGCCCGGCGACGCGCGGCGCTTGCCTAGAGCGAAACCAAAGTCCCTGTGACCCGGTGAGTTTCGTGCAAGGTCGCCGCTCGCTCCAC
The DNA here is from genome assembly GCA_964595345.1 of uncultured Occallatibacter sp. Lineage (GTDB taxonomy): Bacteria > Acidobacteriota > Terriglobia > Terriglobales > Acidobacteriaceae > Telmatobacter. The sequence goes on along the minus strand of CAZQPY010000026.1, from coordinate 36,224 downwards.
CCCTCGGACGAAGACCTGTCCGAGGGGCCCCGGCCTGAGGGTCGGGTCAACTTTGGTGCTGTGCTTTCGGGATACACCAACTCTGGTTTCGCTTTAGGGGGCGGATGTGGCGCCAGAGAGGCAATTCATGGCTCTTGGACCACGTTCATGGGCCCAAAATACCTCAAAACAGCTTGAAATCGTTTCGCATGGTGAGATTTTGAGATGTTTTTCACCAAAAGTGGTGCAAAAGTACGGAATAGAAACTGCGGGAAAACTTGACGGGTTCGGTGCGGACTCCGCAGGCTTGGCCGAAAAAGAGGGATGTTTCACAGTTCCCCGAAATAGTACGCAAGAGGATTTTGCGGCAAAACATTGGGGGGGGGTGGGGGTATGTAGCGGTGTCTTCGGCTCGTTTTCGGCCCTGAATCGCTCTCGAATGCGGTCTTTGATTTCTCTATCCTGCGCCCGCCGGAGCTAATTCTTTGCAGTGGCGACAAGGGTGGGAAAGCGAGAAGTTGCGGCCGAGGGCGGAATGGTTTGTACTGTCCCATCAGCGAACCAAGCTCAAGGATGCCCCACTCGCCCGGAAGGGATGGTTTTAAGGCGCTCTGTTCGGATTGCCGACGATGCAGGGGCAACCGCAAAATAGCGGCCAGGGATGACATGATAAGCGGAGGCTGGAACGCAAGCGTGCGTGATCCAGCCGCACACTTGCACGATTACTAGTCCTTAACTATGGCCACTCCTCTATTGAAAAGACGGTTCGCACTCCGACGAACTACTGGGGCAAGGAAGCAATAAACGTGTCCATCGCCTTCAGCACTTCGGCCTCATTGGACCGGAAGATGAAATGATCGGCATTCGCGATCCGCAACACGGTTGCCTTCGGATTGCCTCTTTGAAAGGCGTCAGCCTGCGAGGTCGTCTCCACCTGATCCTTGGCCTGCGCTTCCTTTAAAGATTCAGGGTGGTCTTTGAACTGGTCGCCAAACGAGTGCGGATCGGCATAGATCGCCAGGACCGGGCATTTTGCCGCATCAAACTTTTGTTCCCCCCGAAAGATCGCAATATCAACTCGCACTTCTGGCGTATCCGGCGGGCTTGGAGCATTGTCAGGGGCCCCGGCCAATCGTTCGTGATATGGGTCGAGTTCTTTCTCGAAGCGTGGCAGATTCTGCGCGATTTCGTTCAGCAACTGCTTGCGCTCTTTCATGGGCCCAAGCGCCGTGAACTGCTCCAACTGACGCCGCAGCGTGTCATAGTCGATCGTTAAGTCGCCCGTAGCCGCATCATAGAACGCATACGCATAGCCAGCATCCAGATAAACTAGACCTGCGACCTTCTCTGGAGCACGGGTCCCGATCGAACTCAACTCTTCGCCCGCGATTGAGTGGCCCACGAGCACTGGCCTTACCAGTTTCAACTGCTCGACGACTGCAAGCACATCATCCCCAAGCCGGTCTGCCGAGTAGTTCGCATCCGTAGTCATGGGCACACTAGATTTTCCATAGCCCCGCCGCGTGATGCCGTAAACATGATACTTCGCCGTCAGTTTTGGCCCAAAGTCATCAAATGCGTGCGCTGTAAAGCCCTTCCCCGCCAGCAGCGCAATTGGGCGGCCACTGCCGCCCCAGTCGAGCACTTCCAACTGCACACCCGGCTCAACCTCCACAAAGCGACTGATTGGAACTGATGGAGCGGACACAATCGAAGATGTGCTCTGCGCGTTGCCGGAAGCAGACAACAGAATGCAGAAAAACGCTAGAAGTCCAACTGTCAATTTGTTCATTGAGGAATTATCGCTCATTCGTGTCGTTCAGCCACCCGCGCTTCGGTTAGATATTGCTCGCGCCCGAATAACCGTTAGCCAACATCGGAGACGCCTCGCGCAGGATGCGCAAGGACGGCAAGTTGCCGGTGCGAGGCGTTTTCGATTTGGAGGCAAGAAGGGAGCCGCGGGCGTTTGCCGCGGATGCGGAGAATGTCTATGGAGATTCAATCGAAACCAGCCTGCAATCAAATATTTAGCCCATGGATATCGATTGCCGACGAAGCGCACTCTCCAAGCCCATACGGTTCGATTATGCCACAATCGAGCGTCCGCGGCGCCTGCGGCTTCGTTCCAACCGGCAACTCGGACATATCGAAGAGCAACCGCAGTCATACATGGCCCAGTGGGCCACCCAAGGCCATGAAAATAGGGTATGCGACAGGTCGACCCGATACCCGAGGGAGCACGAAAAAGAACAAAAACTGTCCGAACAACCGGGACCACCTCATCAACTGAAAACTGCAATCATTGATAGCATTTGCTTAAATATGAATGCACCTTGGCGAATTCCGAGCTTGCTCAGGACTCGGGCCGCTCCGGCTGCCACGGATCGTCTTCCTTGCGCTCGACGCGGTCATCCTTTTCCTGCCACTTCTCCAGTTCGCGTCGCTTCTGCTGCTCCTCGCGTTCTTCCCGGCCATCGCTCATTGGATTCTCCTCTTCCGAGTGTAAGAAGCTGCGCACAGCTTTTCAATCCGCCTGGGCGACCTGGTTTGGCTGGCTGGCCGGCTCACTGAGCAGATCGATCAGGCACTGGTTCAGCCGGTTGCGCACCTCGAAGCGCTCCGCCGCGCGGGTCACATAGCGAATTTCAACCTCGATTCCCGCGGCGCTCGGGTGCAGGCTAAGCTTGGCATCGGTACTGAATCCGCCCGCGCGAAGATCGCGGCGTCCGCGCTTCCAATCCACTTCGGCGGCGTGCGCGTCGGCCTTCGTCTCGCCGGCGATTGTTTTCCGGATGCGCTCGGTCAGAGCGTGGATATCGCCGGTGGCAGGGATGGTGACGCCGATCTCATCCCACATCCACTGGCCGAGCGTGGAGAAGTTGAAGTATTTGCCACGGATAGCAAAGCTGTTGATGAAGGTGATGCGGCGTCCGGTCAGATGCTCTTTGGCGGTGAGACTGCCGGTCTCAAGCAGGGTGGTGGTGAAGAGGCCGACCTCGCTCACTTCGCCGGAAACGCCGTCGATCTCCACTGCGTCGCCTATATGGATGCCATTCTTGCCCACCAGGACGAACCAGCCGAGAAAGGCGAGGATGAAGTCCTGCAGGGAGATCGTGAGTGCCGCGGTGCCCAGACCGAGAATCGTCGGCATCTGCTGCGGAATTCCGAAGATCACCAGCAGGATCAGTATGAATCCGACTGCCTGCACCCCGGTTTCGACAATGTTGCGGAGGATATGCGCCTTTCGGCGGTCGAGGTCCGGGTTCGACATCAACCTGCGCACCAAAGCGTCCAGGAGCACCATGCAGATGGCGATGAAGGCAATCAGCATGAGCGACTGCATCATCATGTGAAAAACGATGCGGTGCTGCAAAAGAACCTGCGCGGACCACTTGCCGTAGACCGCGGCAAGCTGGTTCTTGGTCTGCAAACGGTCGTCATCGATGCCGAGGATCTGACGATTCGCGCTCCTGTCTCTCATGCCGGCGAGCCAGGCTGCGTGGTCGGCAGCTTGATTTACATTTGGGGCCGCGGAGGCATCGATGCCGCCCTTCAGAGCGCCGCGCACCGCTGTCAGCGCGTTGATATCGCTCTGGGTCTGGTCGAGCGCCTGCTGCAGCAATTGAATGCGGCTGCGCTGGGCAAACCACGCGCCGATCCGGGCGGCGAGCGTGCCGTGGCTCTTGGCCGAGAGGATTGCAACCTGCCGATCTCCCGGCGCACCGGAATCGTACTTGCGCATGAGCGTTTCGTGCGCGGTGAGTTCGGCCTGAATTTCGCGGCTATTGTCTCCGGTGGCGCGTTCCAACTCCAGCCGGGCTTCGGAGAGATCGTCGCTGTCGAGTCCCAGTTGCGCCTTGGCGGTTTCAAGATCGTCGCCGGCGGGCGTCGGCTGGCCACCGGCCGCAGCCGCTTTGGGAGTGAGCTGATCTACCTGCGCCTGGTCCTGCTTGACCTGATCCTCCAGTTGCACGACCTTTTGAGAAAGCGCTTGAGCGTCGCCGGTGAGGCTGCGGTGCCGTGCCTGCAGGCTGGCCTGGCGGAGGGCCACGGCAAAGGCCTGGTCGCCATCGTGGTCGGCCAGACGCTCGGCCTCGTGCGCAAACTCGGTCTCCTCGGCGCTGACGGCCAACGGAGCCAGCGCCTGCGCGGTTTGCCAAGGACTCAGATCGACCAGGGACTTTTGCCCGGCGCCTTTGGCGGCGTTGCCCTGACTGCGGAGAAACTGCAGATGCGCCATCGCATCGCGGGTGGTCCACGAGAAGACGGCGCACAGAATCAAGAACGCAATCAGGGCGACCAGGGCGGCGATACCGAAGCCGCCAAAAGTGCGTGGCCGGTCCGGGCTTGCGGGAGCAGGCGTATTCGGTGGGGTTGCCATGCCTACATCTTAAAGAAGAGCACTGGCCCGCGCCTCGCTAAAGCAGGGCGTGCAGTCGCATTTGAAATTGCAATCATGAACCGCAGCGGCTTTGAAAGGGCGCGACCTTAGCCGTGCCGTAAGAGTCCGCAAAATCGACGGGGCTTTAGCCCCTCGATGAGGCATGCTGCTGCGTTCTAAAACCATCCCTCGGGGCTAAAGCCCAAAATTTTCTCCTTCGCCTGCCTCGGCACGGCTAAAGAGGCTGCGGAAAAAGCCCGAATTCGAATGAATTGCTGGGATGGGCCTAGCAGGGGCTAAAGCCCCCACCACTCATTCTTTTGGCCTTATCGGCACGACTAGAGTCGTGCCCTGTTACAAAGCCAGACGCATTGAGTTTTTCCGCAACCTGTAAAGCCGTGCCCTTTCAAGACATAATCATCCGGCAACTTGAAGTGCGATTGCCCTGGGGGCCGGGCGGCGTCTGTTCGCCGCCATGCCAGGCCGCGCACCCTGGATTGCAGACCGATGTAATCTGCGTCACAGCCGAGATCACTGAGGACCCCTAGTCTCTTGAACGGAGTTGGAGTAAACCCACATGCCTGGAATCACCGCAGAAAACGCCCTCACCGTACAGAACCTCATGTCCGCCTTTGAGGGCGAGTCAAACGCTCATGCCAAATACAGCGCCTTTGCCGCCAAAGCCGATCTGGATGGTCTGCAAGGAGTTGCCAGCCTGTTTCGCGCTGCCGCCCGAGCGGAGCAGATTCACGCCAACAATCACGCCAAGGTCATCGGACAACTAGGCGGCCACGCGGAATGCGCCATTCGCCCGGTCAAGGTTGGCAGCACGCTGGAAAACCTGAAGACCGCGCTGAGCGGCGAGCAGTACGAAATCGACACCATGTACCCCACGTTCCTGGCCGAAGCGGAGGAACGCAAGAATCACGGGGCAATCCGCACCTTCACCTATGCCGTGGAAGCGGAAAAGACCCACGCACGGCTGTACACCGAGGCCATCGTCCTGCTGGAAGACGGCAAGACGGATGCGTGGATCGGCGAAGCACGCGACTTCTATGTGTGCACGGTATGCGGATACACGTCGGAGAGCGCGGACGAACACGAGCGCTGCCCGGTCTGCAATCTGCCCTGGGAGAAGTTCGAAGTGATCCGATAAACAATGTACGGCGGGGCGAATCGAGCCTGTCTCTGCCCTCGGAAGCAAATCCCCACCCTTGCGCTGTTCGCGGCTCAGGGGTGGGATTCTTTGCGCCCACTCGCCTCAGACTCGCGGTGCAGACGGATCCAGCGCCTCAAGTGGCGGCGATTTTCTGCCGTGCAACCTCGGCTTCGCGCTGCAGGGCAGGGTCCTCGGGATAGAGATTCTGGCCTTGGATGAGGAGGTCCAGCGCGCTTTGCCATTTGCCAAGCTGCGCTTGCAGGACCGCTGCCACCACGAAGCTGCCGGCGGGTGGGCGGCCGATCGAAAGGCGCTCGGCTGCCACCCGGGCGGCGGTGGCAAGGTCGCCCGCCTGCAGAGCCGCAGCGGCCCAGATCTCGTACAGTTCGCCAGCCTGCGGCTCGCGCGCGACGGCCGCCTCGATTCGCGCCAGGCCAGCATGGTTGTCGCCCATCCGCACCTGGCAGGCACCGCGCTTGCAATCCACCAGCGCCGAAACAACTCCCGAGCCACCGGGACTGGCCTGCCCGACCTGCTCATACCATTGCGCGGCCTGGGCGGCGTCGTTTTTCTTGAAATACACGTCCCCGGCAGCTTCCGCCAGCAGCGCCGAAACCGCGCCCAGGCCAGCTGCGCGTTGCAGCCGCTCCAGCGCCTCTTCCAGGCGTCCCAACCGGGTAAGGCAGATGCCGGAATAGACCCAAGCCGTCTGGTTCGATGGGCTGAGGGCCAGTGAGCGATCCAGCCAGGTGAGGGCGGCGGCCGGGTCGCGTCGATGCTCCAGCGCGCTCAGGCCCAGTTGATAGTGCGCCCAGCTGTCCTCGGGGTGAAGGCGTACAGTCTCCAGTCCAAGCTGATGATAGTACTCGTTTTTCTCCTGGCGGCGCTGCTCGGTTCCGCCGGCAAAGCCGAAGTGGTGAATCACGAAAGGGGCCTGGGCAGCGCGCAGGCCGACCGCTCGCACCCGCCGCGCAACCGTCTCGTGCACCGGGCCCTCGAAATAGACCTCGGGATGGCGACGAAAGAGCAAGGTATTGAGATAGCGCGTATAGGCCGGGTAGGGACGCGACTCCTCAAGCCGGCAGGGATTGGGTTCGGCCATCAGTCCCCCGCTGCGACTGTTGAGGCTGCTCACGTAGTTCCAGCGCCATACTTCGTAGGCGTCTACCGGGCTGGTGGATTTTTCGTTCGCTTCGAGCAAGGCGGGAATCCACTTTGCGCCCGCCGGATCCAGCATCTCGTCGTCGTCCATCCACAGCACCCAGTCGGTGACCACTTCGGCCAGGACGGCGTTGCGCGCTTTGGAAAAGTCGTTCTCCCACGCGACATCGAAGACGCGCGCGCCATATTCGCGGGCGATGTCTACGCTGGAGTCGGTCGAACCGGTGTCGCCGATGACGATGGCGTCCACGGCGGGCAGAGCGCTCTTCAGGCAACGGGCTAGCCCTGCACTACCATTGCGGACAATCATCGCCAAAGTCAGCTTCGGACGACTCACCGTTGTCTCTCTCCCGGGGTTTCCGGCGTCTTCTGTGCGCGCCGCGTTGATGCTCAAAAAGATCGGGCCAGCCCGAGCCGGGCGGCCCGCTTGCGTGATTCGCTTTAAGCGGCGAAACAGGCTGCGGAAAACTGCCCCTTCGAGTCAATCGCTGAAGTGGGATTTTGCAGGGGCTAAAGCCCTCTCCTCATTCTATTGGCATTATCGGCACCCTTCGACAGGCTCAGGGCAGGCTAGAAGTCGTGCCCCAGTATGAAACCAAAAAAAAGACTGGATTCCGACGATGCTGCAAGTTGCAGATTTCAAAAGGACGAGTGTATTGTTTTCGATTTCGCAAGTTGGCCCCCGCTGACGCGGGGATGGCAAGTTGGCAGGTTGGCGGCTGCATCGCCAGGCTCCGTTTCATCCAACCGTGGGTCGGCAAGGCCGGTGGATGACTGTTGCAAGGCCAGACGAATGCAAGTTTTTCCGCAGCCCGTACAACGCGCAAGTGGAGCTCCCGCAGCTACTTGGCGGGAATCGTGAGTTGCGCTCCGGCACTCTTCTTGTGCAGCACCGAATAGTCGCCCTGATTGGTGGCCAGCCCGAGACGTCCGCGCGAATCGATGTAGAAGAGATCGCTGCCTACCGGAACGTCGCTGAAAGTCTTGACGAAAGGCAAAACGGAGTGCTGGCCGCCCAGGTCGAAGGGAACTTTGTCACCGAGCTTGTAGCCCAGCCTGAAAAAGGTCTCGGCGGGGACGTTGAGCACCAGGTTGCCGAAAGGGCCGTCCGTGCCGATGACCTCGCCATGCAGACCGGAGGCGTCAATGCTGGCGTTATGCAGATTCAGGCGCACCAGTTTGGTCACGTCGAGCGCGGGTCCGGCTTGTGTCCAGTCGTCTCCGCGGGCGGCATGCGCTCCGGCCGGCGAAAAGATGTCGCGCCCGTGAAAGGTGGAAGAGATGCCGGAGCCGATCATCCAGGCTGGGTTGGTTATCTCGTGGGCCTCGACGATGCCGTCGCGGTCCTGGATCAGCGTGAGCAGCCCGTTGTCGGGCAGAACGAAGGTTTGCCCCACCCTGGAGCGGGCGATGATGGCCTTGCGGGCGGAGCCGACGGTGGGGTCAATGACCACCACGAAAACCGCATCCTTGGGAAAATAGGGAGCCGAACCGGCCAGGAAACGCGCGCCCATGGCGATGTCGAAAGGCACCGATTGATGGGTGATGTCGAGAACGCGCACGCCGGGAGCGATGCCGTCCATGACCGCCCGGCAAATGCCCACGGCGTCGTCCTTAACGTCAAAGTCGGTCATGAAACCAATCACCTTCAGCGGCTGCTGGGTGGCTTGAATGGGCTGCTGCGCCTGTGCGGCTGGCCGAATCGGGGTGAACACACTGGCTGCCGCAAACAGGGCGGTCAAGAGAATCTTGAAAGGAATCGCGTTGCGCACTTCATGAACCTCTTCTGCGAGATACGACCATCCTAGTATGGGCAGAGGCAAAATCCCAAAGTGCCATCGGAATCGGAGCAATTCCCAACATCTCCCGCAAACCCGAAAAGCACTGATTTTCTTCGTGATTTTTGGTTGCCTGGTGCCGATTCTATCCTCAGCGAACTTTTTGGCAGGTCCGGTCGCCGCAAGGCGCGCCGATGTTTTCCTGCCCGCATGGTGGAACTCGCACAAGTTACCACTCGAAAGGGTCATCGTGGCGTCTAGTTTTTCCAGGGCCTCCCTTGTCAAAAGACTGGCGGTTTTTCAGGCGCTGGTCGTTCTGGTAGCAGTGGGAGCATTCAGCATTGTGCTCTCTGCATTGATTACAAGGCGGATCGAAACCCGCACGGAAGACAATCTGAAACAGCAGGTTACCCTGCTGGTCAACATGATCGACAGCTATGACGCGGCGCTGGCAGCTAACGCCAACGCCCTCTGCCGGATCTTCCGCCAGAGCTTCGCGGGCGACCTTTCCGTAGATGCCGGGAAGTTGATCGATGCCGGGGGCACGCAGACTCCGCTGCTGAAAGCGGGTTCGGTTGTGCTCAACCAGAACTCCGAGATCGTGGACCGCTTCTTTGCCGCGACCCAGGCCAATGGGTCGGTCTTTGTGCGCTCGGGCGACGATTTCATCCGCATTTCCACTTCAGTGCGCGGTGCGAATGGGAACCGTTTGCTGGGAGTGATGCTCGATCGAACACAGCCGGCCTATGCCCGCCTGATGCAGGGCGAGAACTTCACCGGCAAGACGGTGATCGCAGGCAGGGACTTCATGGCGGCATATATGCCGGTGAAGGACGCCAGCGGCAAAGTGATCGCCGCAGTGGCCGTGGCCGCAGACCTGACCGCCGACTTGCAGAACCTTACTGCCGAGTTGCTGAAGACAAAGATCGGGAAAACCGGCTACATCTATGCGCTCGACGCCACTCCAGGTCCGCAGCAGGGCACGCTGCGCATCCACCCGGCGACGCCCGGCAAAAACATCATCGAAAGCAAGGACGCCCGCGGGTTCACCTTCATCCGCGACATCATCGAGCGCAAGGACGGTGTCACCCGGTATTTCTGGATCAACAAGACGCTCGGCGAAACCGTTCCGCGCGAAAAGATCGTGGCCTTCGGGTACCTGAAAGACTGGGACTGGATCATCGCGGCAGGGTCCTACACGGATGAACTGAACACCGAAGGCCGATTCCTGCGCAACATCCTGCTCATCGCCGGGGTGCTGATGGTGCTGTTGCTGGTGACCGCGTTCGGAATTGTGGGCCGCAAGTGGATCGCCCAGCCGCTGAACCGGGCCGTACAGGTGACGAACGTGCTGGCCGACGGCGATTTCCGCCAGATTGCCGATGTCCGCGAGGACACCAGCGCAACGGACGACGAAGTGCAGCACCTGGAGCGCGGCATCTATCGCATGGCGCGGTCACTGCGCGCGGTGCTGGAAAAGATTCACGATGCGGCGGCGCAGGTTGCAACGGCCAGCGGACAGATTTCAGCCAGCGCAAGAAGCGTTTCGGAGACCGCGCAGAACCAGTCGCGCAGCACGCAATGCGTGACCGCAGCCATGGAGCAGATGTCGGAAACCGTTGTTGGCGTCCGGACGAATTCACGGCAAGCCGCGGAGACCGCGCGCATCGCCGCTGAAACCGCCCGCGAAGGGGGCGTGGTCGTCCGGCAGACGCTGGCATCCATGCGTCTGATCGCCGATGCCACTCAGCGCGCCTCGGCCACCATCAGCGAACTGGGCGCGAGTTCCGACAAGATCGGCGCGATCACCTCGGCAATCTCCGAGATCGCCGGACAAACCAACCTGCTGGCCCTGAATGCCGCCATCGAAGCGGCGCGCGCGGGAGAACAGGGCCGGGGATTCGCCGTGGTCGCCGGAGAGGTGCGCCGGTTGGCCGAGCGAACCGCCGCCGCCACACAAGAGATTTCAACGGTGATCGAGCGGATTCAGCAGCAGACGCACGCGGCCGTGACCGCCATGGCCTCGGGCAGCGAAGCGGTGGAAGAGGGACTTACGCGCACAGAGAGCGCAGGCCAGGCGCTGAACCAGATCATCACCATGGCGGAACGGGTGGGAGAGATGGTGGCTTTGATTACCGAATCGTCGGCCGGGCAGGACGCAGCCGCTACCGCCGTCAACGGCAACATGGCGGAAATAGCAGCGATGAGCGAACAGGCTTCTGCTACCGCCGGCGAAACCGCCAAGGCATGCACCGACCTGTCGAACCTCACGTTGAGTCTGCGGGAGACCGTGGGGCATTTCAAGCTGGACGATGAGGGCGATGCGCGAAAGGTTAACAGCAACCCGTTCGAAGCCAGCACAGAGGGCCGGAAGCGGTATCTTCTGTCGTGAGATCAGTTTTGGATGTGTGCTATAGTGCAACCAGGTAACACCTAGGGGCACTTTATATGTCGACAACCTCCACGACCAGCCTGAAGCTGGATAGCGAGCTCAAAGAGCGGGTTCAGCGTTTGGCAGCGGCGCGCCGCAGGTCGCCGCACTGGGTAATGCGCGAAGCCGTCGAACAGTACGTGAGCCGGGAGGAAAAGCGGGAGAAGCTTCGCCAGGACGCGCTCGCTGCCTGGGATCACTTCCAGACCACCGGTTTGCACGCCACGGCCGAGGAAGCCGATGCGTGGTTGGCACGGCTGGAAGCTGGTGAAGAGACAAAGGCGCCTGAATGCCACGTCTAAAGTGGTCAGAACCGGCACTGCGCGACGTTTCCCGGCTCCATGGTTTTCTCGTATCCAAAAGCCCTGACGCCGCCAAGCGTGCCGTGAAGGCGATTCGCGATGGAGTTAAAGCACTCGCCCGGCACCCGCATATGGGACGTCCCATCGACGAGCTGCCGCCCGAGTTTCGCGAATGGGTGATTGAGTTCGGCCAGGGAGCTTATGTCGCGCTGTATCACTTCGACGGAAAACAGGTTGTAATCCTCGCCGTCCGGCATGGCCGCGAGGTGGGCTACTGAGTTGCATGCGTAACGCGCGCGACCGAAGAAATCAGCTCAACCTGCTAACTGCTAGACTGGCAATGCATGATTCTCCCGTTTGTCCGTGAGATTTTCGCGGAGTTGGAGCACTCCTCCGGTTTTGAGCGCGTACGAAGGCACCTCAGCCTGGGTGCGGGCCGGAGACGTGTGTCCGGACTGACACAGGCGGCGCGGGCAATCTATGTTCCGCTGATGGCGCGGGCGGCCGGTCAGCCGGTGATCGTGCTGGTGGCCGACAACAAGGCCGCCGAAGCCTTTGAGCCGCTGTTGCGGGCAGGTTGCGATTTGACCGGCGCAATTGACCCGGCACGGGTTGTCCGCCTGCCGGCCCACGACGTTCTTCCCTTTGAAAACCTCTCGCCGCATCCCGACGTGCAGGAGCAGCGCGCTGCGGCCTTGTGGAAACTGGCCACCGGCGCGGTGTCGATCCTGATTGCTCCGGTGGAGTCGGCCGCGCTGCGGCTCTTCGACCGCGACTACTATGCCGGGCTGGCGGTGACTCTGAAGCGCGGCGAAGAGGTGGACGCCGAGATCCTAACCGCACATCTGGCCAGCGTCGGCTACACACAGATGGACCTGGTGGAGATGCCGGGCCAGTTCACTCGGCGCGGCGGCATTCTGGATGTGTATTCGCCCGAGAGCGACCGGCCGGTTCGGATCGAGTTCTTCGGCGACGAGATTGAAACCATCCGCAAGTTCGATCCGGAGACGCAGCGCTCGCAATCCGGCCTGGATGAGACGGAACTGCTGCCGCTGACCGAGACGCCGGTGACCGAGCGCCTGCTGGCCGCGGTGCACGCTCGGCTGAGCCGCCAGCGCATTGAAGGCGAAGATGAGAGGTCGGCCGAAATGCTTGCGGCCGAAGGCGTAACCGTGTTTCCCGGGTGGGAGTTCTTCAGCGCCGTCGCCGGAGCGAACAAATCGCTGCTTTCGCTGGTTCCCAAGGCCATGCTGTTTGTCGACGAGCCGGGGATGGTGCGCAACCAGATCGATCGCTGGTGGAACAAGGTGGAGCAGAGCCATGAACGCTCGGGGATCGGCTCGCTGATTCAGCCCGAAGATATTTATCTGCGGCCCGAGATTCTGCAAGCACAGCTGGCTTCGCATGTGGGCCTGGATCTGGATCAGCTGGGCGCCGTCGACATTCTCGATGAAGACAACACGATGGGCGAGATCGAATTGCCCACGCGGCCGACTTTGCGCTTTCACGGGTCGATTCCGGCGCTGGTTGCGCAGTTGAAAAGTCTGATGGAAACCGAGTCGCGCATCGTGCTCGCGGCGGCAAATCAGGGCGAAGTGGAGCGGCTAGCTACCCTATTGCGCGAGTACCAGGTTCCTTATCGCCTGGGCAGTCGCGTGGCGCATCACGGCGAAACGGTGCTGGACGAAGGTAGTTATCTGGCCAGCGATCTGCGCGTGCCGGTGATTGTGCGCGCGCCGTTGTCGGCGGGCGTAAGCCTGGGCGGCAACCTGGTTCTGTTCGGCGCAAACGATCTGAACGACGAGGCCGATGTAGCGGCGAGGCCCGAACCCAAGCGCTCGAAGACCGCGGCGTTTGTTTCCGATTTCCGCGACCTTACCATTGGCGATTATGTCGTCCACACCGATCACGGCATCGCGCAATACCAAGGCCTGAGAGAGATTCCGCAGGACGGGCTGACTCTCGAATTCATGATCCTGGAGTTCGCCGAGCAGGCCAAGCTCTATGTGCCGCTGACGCGCCTGGATCTAATTCAGAAATACCGCTCCACCGACGCCGGCCCCGCGCCGGTGCTGAACAGGCTTGGCTCGCAACAATGGACCAAGACCAAGGCGCGCGTGCGCAAGGCCATGCAAGACATGGCCGCCGAGTTACTCAAGCTCTATGCCGAGCGCGAGACGGTGCAAGGCACAGCCTTCTCGCCCGACAACGAATTCCAGAAGGAATTCGAAGACTCGTTCGATTACAACGAAACCGACGATCAGCTGACCGCGATCCGCGCTATCAAGGACGACATGGAATCGACCATGCCCATGGATCGCCTGCTGTGCGGCGATGTGGGCTATGGCAAAACCGAAGTGGCCATGCGCGCGGCCTTCAAGGCAGTGCAGGACGGCAAGCAGGTCGCGGTGCTGACGCCCACCACCATTCTCAGCTTTCAGCACTTTGAGACATTCAAGCGCCGCTTTGCGCAGTTCCCCATCAACATCGAAATGATCTCGCGCTTCCGCACCGCGAAGGAGCAGAAGCTCATCGTGGAACAAGTGGAGCATGGCAAGATCGATGTGCTGATTGGCACGCATCGCCTGCTGTCGAAGGACATCAAGTTCCAGGATCTCGGCCTACTGGTGGTCGATGAAGAACAGCGCTTCGGCGTTCGCCACAAAGAACGGCTTAAGCAGATGCGCAAAGAGATCGACGTGCTGGCGATGAGCGCCACTCCGATTCCGCGCACGCTGCATATGTCGCTGGTCGGGCTGCGCGACATGAGCGTCATCGAGACTCCGCCCAAGGATCGCATGGCGATTCAGACAGTAGTGGCCAAATTCGATGAGAAGATCGTGCGCTCGGCGATCGAGGTGGAACTGGAGCGCGGCGGCCAGGTCTACTTCGTGCACAATCGCGTCGAGACCATTTATGAAATCGCTTCGCGGATTCAGGAGTTAGTGCCTGGAGCGCGCGTGGTGGTGGGCCACGGGCAGATGCCGGAGACTGAACTGGAGCGCGTGATGCTGGCCTTCATGCGCCATGAATACGACGTGCTGGTGGCTACTTCGATCATCGAGAACGGGCTGGACATTCCGCTGGCCAACACCATCCTCATCAACCGCGCAGATCGCCACGGACTGAGCGAGCTGTATCAATTGAGGGGCCGCGTGGGCCGCTCCAATCGCCGCGCCTATGCGTACCTGATGATTCCGCCGGAAAAGGAGCTAACCGACATTGCGCGGCGGCGGCTGGCGGCGCTCAAGGAATTCAGCGACCTGGGCGCGGGCTTCAAAATCGCGGCGCTCGACCTGGAATTGCGCGGCGCGGGCAATATGCTCGGCGGCGAACAGAGCGGACACATCGAGGCCATTGGATTCGAGTTATACACATCGATGCTTGAGGCCGCGGTGAAAGAGATGAAGGGCGAAAGCAGCGAAGAGCGACCGGCCACGCAACTCAGCCTGGGCATCGCGCTGCGCATCGACGAGAGCTATGTGCCGGAAGAGAATCAGCGGCTGCGCCTTTACAAGAAGATCGCCGGAGCGGCCAGCCAAGCAGAGATTACCGAAGTGCGCGCTGAGATTGAAGACCGCTATGGCACGCCGCCCGATGCTACCGTTTATCTGCTGGAAGCCGGCCGCATTCGCCTGGAGTGCGAACGGCTGGGCATTGCGCAGATCGACCGCAAGCGCAACGAAGTGCAAGTGCGCTTCAGCGAGAATGCGCTCGTTGATCCGCAACAGTTGATGAAATTGGTAGCGAAGAACGCCAAACGCGGCGCGCAGTTCACACCTCAGGGCTTGTTGAAGTATCCTTTGAGCTCGACGCGGCCCGACGAAGTTCTGCTGGAGATTCAGGAACTGGTGGAGAATCTGGCGCCGGTTGAGCGGGGTTAGCGGAGTTGGCGGAGTTAGCGGAGTTAGCGGAGTTCGAAGACTCTGCACAGGTTTCGTTTTGTGACAGTGCATGGCTTTACAAGCTGCGGGAAAAGGGCTTGGATTTGAGTGAATCTATGGAGTGGGCATGAGCAGGGGCTAAACTGGCTGCGGAAAAGGGGCCCGGATTCGAGTGAATCACTGGAATACACATTAGCAGGGGCTAAAGCCCAGTTCATTCTATTGGCTTCATCGGCACGACTAAAGTCGTGCCCTGTTACAAAGCCAAATGCATTGAGTTTTTTCGCAGCTTGTAAAGCCCAGTTCCTTTTGTTGGTTTTATCGGCACGACTAAAGTCGTGCCCGGTTACAAAGCCTGGCCAGATGGAGCTTTTCCGCAACCTATTTAGCCGTGCCGAAGAAGGCTAAACAACATCGGGGCTTTAGCCTCTGGCGAATTTGGTTTTCACGAAGAGAGTGTGATTATGAACAGATTCTCCGCATTGCTGGTGATTGGAGCATTTATGACGACCGCAATCGGCGCTCATGCCGCAAACGACGACTGGAAACTGCAATTCCAGGCAGTATCGGATCAGTATTTTGACCAGGTATATTTTCACTACGCGCCGACCAACGGCACGGTGACCGGCTACCACCAGTACGATGCGCAGCTGGAAGACATGTCGCGCAAGAACATCGATGCGCAGATCGCCGACCTGAAGCGTCAACTCTTAAAAATTGATGGCGCCCGGAAGAAGATGCAAAAACTCGATCAAGAGAAGCACGCAAAGGGTCCAAAGGCAGGCGAACCCGGATCGAATGGTGTGGAGTTCAGCGCTTCAATTTCTCCATTCGGTCAGATTCGCGTTCTTGGCGTTATCCATCAGGATCCAGCGCTTCCTCCGGAAACCGTGAAGATGCTGGAGCAGAAGGTCTATTCATGGAAATATCGCCCCAATCTATTGAATGGATCGCCTGTCGAGACACCCACGACAGTTAATGTCTTTTATGAAGAATTCGAGCCTGTTCTCTCCGATCTGGATATTGTCGAATCCAACATCCACTCGCAGTTGCTGACCCTGGAAGTGATCCGCCCCTGGCAAAGCAACGCCGATAACTATTCAGGCACCGCGGCCAATGGCGCGTTCACGCTGATGGAGCGCAAATTTGCTTCACCGGACGAGCGGCTGCGCTCTCTGATTGCGCGCGAGAAGCAGATGCCCGCACTCTTCGACAATGCCCGCATCAACCTGAAGAATCCGCCGCGCATCTTTACCGAGATCGCGATCGAGCAGTTGCCGGGCATCGTCAGCTTCTTCCAGACCGATGTGCCTAGCGCGTTCACCGACGCCAAAGACCCTGCGCTGAAGGCTGAGTTTGCACAGACCAATGCCGCCGTCATTTCCGCGCTGAACAGCTATTTGAGATGGCTGAAGACCGACTTGCTGGCGCGATCCAATGGGGATTTTAGAATCGGCGCAGACACCTTCAGCAAGAAGCTCGCCTACGACGAGATGGTCGACATTCCGCTTAACAAGCTGCTGGAGATTGGCTGGGCCAACATGCGGCTGAATCAGGAGCACTTCCGGCAGGTTGCCAAGGAACTTGAGCCGAACAAGACGCCCGCCGAAGTGCTGCTGCAGCTGGGGCAGAATCATCCCGCGCCCGATCAGCTGATCCCCGCCTTCCGCGCCACCTTCGACGGGTTGGTGAGCTTCATTCGCTCGCATCACATCGTGACCATTCCTTCGGATGTGCGGCCTATCGTGGAGGAGACGCCGCCCTTCATGCGCGCCATTACGCAGGCCAGCATGGATACGCCGGGGCCCTTCGAGAAGCACGCCACCGAGGCCTACTTCAACGTCACGCTGCCCGATCCCTCGATGAAGCCGGAGGAGGTCGAAGGCTACATGCACTCGTTCAATGTGGGCACGGTGATTTCTACCGCGGTGCACGAGGCCTATCCGGGCCACTATGTGCAGTTCCTGTGGCTTCCGCAGGCGCCGAGCCGGGTGCGCAAGGTGCTGGGCGCAAACACCGACATCGAAGGCTGGGCGCACTACACCGAGCAGATGATGCTCGACGAGGGCTACGGCCAACCCGGCTTTGGCGCCAAGGACGAGCGCGAATCCAAATTCCTTCGCCTAGGTCAGTTGCAGGATGCGCTGCTGCGCAATGCGCGTTTCATCGTCGGCATCCAGATGCACACCGGGCATATGAGTATTGAAGAAGCCGAGGCCTTCTTCCAGAAGGAAGGCTATCAGTCGAAGGAAACCTCGGTGGTGGAAACCCGGCGCGGCGCAAGCGATCCCACGTATCTCTATTACACGCTGGGCAAGCTGGAGATTCTGAAACTCCGCGAAGACATGAAGAAGAAGCAAGGCGCGGCCTTCAACCTGGAGCAGTTTCACGACGAGTTTCTCAAGCAGGGCTTTCCGCCGGTCAAGATCATCCGACGGGCCATGCTGGGCGACGATTCGCCAACGCTTTAGCTTTGCTGGTTCTCGCTCGCTCCGCAGCGCATCGGGGAGCGGGCGGGGCACATTTCTACTGAGACAAAATGCGATTTGAAATGAATCTCAACCCAGTGGGATCTCTTTTTTCAGGGATGAAACGCCCGCGCTGAAAGGCGATCGGGAAGCATCAGGAAGACAGGGCGGTCGCATGAAGGTCATCTTGATGACAAACTCGCCATTTGCGCCGCCCTTACAGGGCTCCGAGACTTCGATGGGCGGCTCTCCCAGCGCCGAAGCGCTGGGCTAGTCACCATTGCGCCTCCGGCGCGATAGAAACAGGAACCAGTCCGGTCAACAGATTGGCTTCATGGGATTGCCCGGATAAGGAGGGCCAGTAGATTCATAAAGGCTATCGGCCGGGTTATCCTTATTGGTGCAGGTAAGATGATTTGCAAATTAAATAGGACCAAGATAGACGAAGCCAAGGAGAAGCGATGAGCAAGCGAGTACGTAAAGCAGTCTTCCCCGCCGGCGGGCTGGGTACAAGATTCTTGCCAGCCACCAAGGTGATCCCCAAGGAAATGCTGGCACTGGTGGACAAGCCCATCATCCAATATGGCGTGGAAGAGGCCATTTCCTCCGGTATTGAGCACATCATCATCGTTACCGGCCGCGGCAAGGCGACCATGGAAGATCACTTCGACCGCAGCTTCGAGCTGGATGCGACGCTGGAGCTGCGCGGCAAGCACGAACTGCTGGCCGTCTCGCGCGGAGTGTCCACCATGGCGCGGATCAGCTACGTCCGCCAAAAGGAACCGCTCGGCCTGGGCCACGCGGTTCTGTGCGCCAAGGACCTGGTGGGCGACGAGCCCTTTGCCGTGATTCTTCCCGACGACGTGATCGAGGCCGAAGTGCCGTGCCTGAAGCAGATGATCGCGGTCTTCAATGAGAAGGGCGGGGCTGTTTTGGCCACGCAGACCATCGAGGGGCCGGGGATCAGCGCCTATGGCGTGCTGGCCGGCTCACAGGACCCGGAGAATCCGCGCATTTACAACTGCACCGGCATGATCGAGAAGCCCAAGTACGAGGATGCGCCTTCGAATCAGGCGATCATTGGTCGCTATGTACTGACACCGCGGATTTTCGCGCTGCTTGAAAAGACGAAGCCGGGCGCCGGCGGCGAGATCCAGTTGACGGACGGCATTCGGGCCCTGCTGCAAGAAGAAAAAGTATACGGGTACACCTTTGAAGGAAAACGCTTCGACGCGGGCGACAAATTCGGCATGCTGCAGGCCACCGTGGAGTTCGCACTGAATCGCCCGGAGTTTGGGGAGAAGTTTCGTGCGTATCTGAAGGGGCTGGAGCTGTAAGGCAGGGAACAGGGGTCAGGGGTCAGGGATCAGGGCTGGGGCTTGAAGCGGAGTTCGCGGGGTTGGCGGAGCTAGCGGAGTTAGCACTTCGGGTCCGATGCTAACACCGCTAACTCCGCGAACTCAGCTATCGCCGCTTTATTTCTTCCACTTGATGTTGCAACCGATCGAGGGCAGCTGGTCTTTGGGGATCGGCTTTCCCGCCAGCAACTGGTGGATGGAGAACTGAAGATCCTCGCCGGTGACAGGGATGCCGTTTCCTGGGCGGCTGGAGTCGAACTGGCCGCGATAGACGAGATGGAACTCCTCGTCGAAGAGGAAAAAGTCGGGCGTGCATGCGGAGTTGTAGGCGCGCGCCACGGCCTGGGACTCGTCATAAAGATATGGGAAGTTGAAGCCGCAGGCCTGCGCCTGGGCTTTCAGCTTGTCGGGGCTGTCTTCGGGCTGGTAGCTAATGTCGTTGCTGCTGATGGCGACAATGCCGACCGGCTCGTCCTGCAGCTCCTCGGCTAGGCGGGCGAGCCCTTTTTCCAGATGCTTCACATAGGGACAGTGCGCGCAGATGAAGGCCACCAGAAGAGCTTTCCTTCCCCGGAAATCGTCCCTCCGGACGGTCTTTCCTGAGACGACATCGGTGAGGGAAAAGTCCGGGGCAATTGTGCCCAGTTCGAGCATGGTGGATTCCGTTAACGCCATCGTAAATGTCTCCTGGAAAATCAGGATCAATCTATCAGAATTTCTAGAAAAGCGCGCCCTGTTTTCCGGGCATGGTTAATCCAAAGTGCTCATAGGCCAGGCGAGTGGCGACGCGCCCCCGCGGAGTACGGTCCAAGAAGCCGATCTGGATAAGGAACGGCTCGTAGACTTCTTCCAACGCATCTTCTTCTTCGGCGAGGGTTGCCGCCAGAGTGCCCAATCCCACCGGGCCACCATCGTACTTTTCCATGATGGTCAGCAACAGCCGGCGGTCGATCTGGTCGAATCCATGCGCATCCACTTCCAGCATGGTGAGCGCCGCATTGGCGGTGGGGCGGTCGATTACTCCGGATCCGCGCACCTGCGCGTAGTCGCGCACGCGCCGCAGGAGACGGTTGGCGATGCGGGGCGTACCACGGGAGCGCAAGGCGATCTCTGCCGCACCGTCTTCGCTGATGGGGATCTGCATCACCTCGGCCGAGCGGGTGACGATGAACCGCAGATCGTCTTCGCTGTAAAACTCCAGGCGCAAGAGGATGCCAAAACGGGAACGGAGGGGGGAGCTGAGCAACCCGGGACGCGTGGTTGCGCCCACAAACGTAAAGGGCCGGATTTCCATGACATGGGTCCGCGCAGCCGGTCCCTGGCCAATGATGATGTCCAGCTTGTAATCCTCGAGGGCGGTATAGAGCTTTTCTTCCAGCACCGGCTGCATGCGGTGAATTTCATCGAGGAAAAGGACCTGGCGCTCGCGCAGATTGGTGAGGATGGCCGTCAAGTCCCCTTGAATCTGCAGTGCCGGACCGGAGGTCTGCTGAAAGCCTACGTCCAGTTCGTTGGCAATGATGGTGGCCAGCGTGGTTTTGCCCAGCCCCGGCGGGCCGAAAAGCAAGACGTGATCCAGCGCTTCGCCGCGCGATTTCGCGGCTTCCAGCGCAATGGCCAGCTGTTCCTTGGCTTTCGGTTGGCCGATGAACTCGCGCAGCCTGCTGGGGCGCAGCTTGAGCTCGAAGTTCTGCTCTTCCTCGGCGCGCGAGGCGCTCACCAACCGTTCCGGAGTGTTGTCGCGCGCGATTGCCATGCTGTGGGAAGTGTAGCGGTCCCCGGTTGCCGCCGCAAGCTACCGCGGCATCGGATCCCTCTCAACCAGCGCCCTTTTGCCGCAAAATGGGGGATTCCTTTGGTTCCTTTTATGTACCCGCCTATGTACATTTGTCCGATTTCATATACCGTCGGTAACAAAGAAGAACCGCAACATCGTAACATGGACATGAATCCACGCAAGAATTGGCCATCGCAGGAGTGGCAATCTGTTTGCAAGCAGGGATCAGGTGGAGTGACGCTTGCCGCAAGGGATTCGAGGGAACCGGTTGGAGATTCCAAAGCCAGAAATGGCGCTTTCAAGACCTGCACGCTCAGCGGGTCAGGTTCGTCGCCGGGCGGTTGACAGGCCTTTGAGCCGCTGGCCATTGCAACACCGGTTGCATGTTCAACACATCTGGAGACTACGTCATGATCGATCGTCTGGGTTGTAGCATTCGTTTTGGCTTCGTTGGGCTTCTGCTTATCGGTCTGATTGTGCCGCTCACCAGTTGCACCAGCTCGCCTTCCCTGACATCGATCGCTGTGACACCGACGACCATGAACTTCGGGGGTCCCGGACTTACGACGCAGTTGACGGCCACGGGGTCCTACACCCATCCGGATCATGCGGCCATCCTTAAGGACATTACGGATCAAGTCACCTGGACCAGCGCCACGCCAGCATGTGTGACCGTCAGCTCCACCGGGCTGATCACCTCCCAGAATGCAACCTGTACGAATATCCTGGTGACTGCCAGCGCGCCGGGCTTTCCGGGCACCATTACCGGCAGCATGACGGTGAACGTCACGGGAGGTAGCTCAAACTCTGAGCCGCTGGTTTCCATGGCCATCGTCCCGGCCACGCAGACGCTGCTGGGGGTAGGCCAAACCGCGCAGTTCATTGCCATTGGCACCACTTCGTCGGGCGCGACGGTGGACCTGACCACCGAGGGCGCAACCGTCGGAACGGCCGCCGTCACAGCGGCCACATGGAAATCGAGCAACCAGGCGGTTGCCACCATCTGCAACACCGGCGATCCGCTGCCCTGCACGGCTGCAACCGTCGGTCAGGCTGTTGCGACCGGAGCGGGCTCCACTACCATCTCGGCCACCTCGAAGAACCCGGACCAAAGCGTTGTGCTGGGCACGGCGGCCCTCACCGTCACTTTGCCCGCCAGCCCCGAGCCGATTGTCTCGATGGCCATCGTTCCGGCTACGCAGACAGCAAACGCCTTGGACCAGACCATTCAGTTCATCGCCATTGGCACCACCTCCTCAGGTACGACGGTTGATTTGACCAAAGCCGCGACCTGGAAGCCCTCCGTCAAGGCGGTCGCCACCATCTGCAACGCTGGCGATCCTCTGCCCTGCACGGCAACAACGGTCGGCCAGGCCACGGCGCTTATCAACGGCGCGACGGCCATCACGGCCACAGCACCCGCCAATCCGGGCAGCACCACGGATTCCTCGGTGGTCTCGGCGACCGCAGCCCTGACGGTGAGTATTCCTGCCACGCCCGAGCCATTTGTTTCCCTGGCCATCGTGCCCGGCTCGGAAACCGTCACGAAGGGCCAGACGGCCAACTTCCTCGCCATTGGCACCACGCCGACGGGCGCTACGGTGGATCTGACGAACCAGGTAGCCTGGACTTCCAGCAACACATCCGTGGCCTCCTTCAATTCGACCAATCCACCTGGGGTGGTTTCGTCAATCGCCAGCGGCACCACCGCCATCATGGCCAAGTACGCGAATCCGGGCATCGGCAACAATCCCCCAGACGGGACTTCTGAGTCAGGCACCGCGGTCCTCACGGTGTCTTCCGCTCCCGAGCCGCTGCTTTCGGTCGCGATTGTTCCCAGCTCTCCATCGGTTGCATCGCCGGGCCAATCCAACCAACTGCTCGCCATTGGAACCTTCTCGGCGACGCCCATTACGCAGGATGTAACCAGCGGGATTGCTTCCTACCCCATTAAGACCAGTTGGAGTTCGAGCAATCCTTCGGTAGCCACGGTGACGACCGCTTGTCCCAGCGGTCTGGTCGCCACTTCCTGCACGATCTCCGCTTGCCCCGGCGCTTCCAGCGGTGGAAGCTGCACCTCTTGCCCCGGAGGCACCGCCGCTGCCGGCGGATCGTGCGCGACCCTCAATCCCACGACTCCGATGGGGCTGGTGACGGGCGTGAACCAGGGCACGGCCGCCATTGTGGTTGAAGCCGCGAATCCCGACAACTCGCTGGTGACCAATACCGTGCCCTTCATGGTGGTGGGTGGAGCGACGGAGCAGATCACCGCTGTTCAGATTATTCCTTTGACGCTCACCGCGACATCGCCGGCCGAGAAGAACCAACTGATTGCGTTGGGCACGGAGGGAAGCAGTGGCCTGCAATTCGACGTGACCAACCAGGTGGTTTGGGCTTCCAACAATTCTCCGGTCGCCAGCGTCTGCACCGCAGTCGCCGGGGTCGCTCCCTCGCCAGTGGTCCCCATATCGTGCGCAACTACGCCAGGCCTGGTGACGGCTGCCACGGCGGGTACCACCAATATCACCGCTACCTGGACGAACTCAGACGGCAGCAAGGTGGTGGCGCAGGCGACCTATACGGTGACCATTGGGTCATCGCCGGAGCCCCTGATTTCAATCAATGTTGTGCCAACCACTACGACCGTGACCAACAAGGGCATGACTCAGCAATTCCTTGCGTTTGGAACTTACACGACCGTTCCGACCGTTCGCGACATCACGGACACGGTCACCTGGATCAGCCTGTCTCCCAATAATGTATCCATCAACTCTGCCGGGACACCGGGCGAGATCGCCGGGCTTGCAACGGCGCAGGGTTATGAGGGTCCCGGGGTCATCTATGCAGAAGACACGACCACGAACCCCGACGGCACACTTGTCCTCTCCAATCCCGTTACGTTTTCCTGCGTAGAGCCGGGCACCTTGCCGCCCATTTGCAACCAGGCGGTGGCCCCGTCGTTGCTGGCGACACTGACCGTCTTCAACGCGGGCAGCAACAGCACCAATTGGCTGATTACGGCTCCTTCCGACCAGGGAGTGCCGGATCTGATCCATTGTGGTCCGGGCTCGCCAATCGCCGGCTTGGGAAACTCCGTTTGCACGGGAACCTATGCAGCGGGGACGAACGTAACGATCACGGCATCGTTGGCTGGAAGCTCACTCGACACGACCTTTGGCGGCTGGACGGCCAACTGCGATATCGTTGCGGACACGCCCAACGTCTCAGCCAATTGCGCGTTGCCGACACCGCCGAATGGCGGCGATCCCTCGGGACTCGTCGGTAATCAATCCGTTGGCGCGCTCTTCTACGGCCTGACTTTGGCCTGCTCCTCAACGACCAGCGGCGAAGTCGGAACGCCCTTCAGCAGCGGCGCAATTACTGTGACCAACGGTACGACGCCCTACACCTTCTCGGTGTTGGAGCCGAACTCGGTTCCGGTGAACACGCTTCCGCCGGGGCTGACCCTGAATACATCGACCGGCGCGGTTTCGGGCACTCCGACAGCCGCGGAGACGGGTACGTCGGCGACAAGCGCGACCTTCTCCATCACCGCGACGGACAAGAATGGGACCACGTCCGCAGCGCCCTGCCCGATCACCATCAACTAACCTGGACAAGATCGGCCTGTCCACAGACAAGCCGCCCTTTCGGGCGGCTTTTCTGTTTGCTCCAGGCTGCTGGCAATCCTCGATCTCGATTTATACCGGCTCGTTGACCACCGGCCAGTATTTGAAGTTGCGGAAAGCGGCCTGCCCGGCGCCACAGGCGTAGAGCGCCGGGCGCAGATCCAGAAAGCCTCCCAGCACGTTGTGGTGCATGCCGGAAACTTCTGCCGATGCCGCGGCTTTGCGCCAGCCCTCGCCGGGAATCTGGTAATAGAAGTCCAGTTCCTGGCGGTCGTTGACCACCCGCAGCGTCGCCTTGGTTACGCCCTTCAGCTCGCGGCGCTGGTGATAGCCGTTGGCCATGCGCACGGCCACGCCTTGCGCGTCGAGAATCAGCCCAGTGGCGTGGTCCGGGTTGTAGAAGAGAATCAGTCCCGACTCACAGCCGGGCGTGGCTTCCACCTCGACCTGCACGGTGTAGGAGTGCGCGCCCACCGGGGTGGTCAGCGGCGAGGAGTCCGCCAGAGAAGTGCCGCGCGCCTGCATGGCTAGAGCGCCGTTCCCGGTGGTGAAGCGGGCGGCGTCCCATTCCCGCCAGAAGGCCCACTGCAAGCCCAACTCCGGGGTGCTGAAATTGTCCGAAGGGTCCAATTGCGGTTGCTGCCAGCTGCCAGGAACCGGCATGGGAATCGCCGAGTCGGGCGTCACTCCGGCAGGCACGCGGAACCAGCCGTCGGGCGTCCACTCGATGGGAAGCAGGAGAGCCTGGCGTCCCAGCGCGCGGAAGCCGTTTTCATAGGCGTGCACGGTCATGTACCACTTGCCCTGTGGCGTATCCACCAGGCGTCCGTGGCCCACCGAGTACCAGCGGTCGTCGCGCGATTTGGTGTGCGCGATGGGGTTGTAGGGCGAGTACTCCCACGGTCCATTGGCGTGGCGGCTGCGCGCCGAGACGACCGAGTGGCTGGTAGCCGCGCCGGCTGTTCCGCCTTCGGCCACGTTCATGTAGAACCAGCCGTTGTGCTCGAGGACCTTGGGCGCCTCCAAGCAGACGCACTCGATGCGTGCATCGGCAGGGAAGGGCCAGGCTTCGAAGTTCTTTTGCGGAGCCACCTTCACAGACAGGCCGTCGGCGTTGAGCTCGGCCATCATGCCTCCGGCCATGTGCAGGTAGCGGTGGCCGTCCTCGGCAATGTGCGCCGGGTCGATGGCATTAATCCCCAAACTGACCGGCTCGCTCCAGGGGCCCATCGGGTGATCGGCATGGACCACATTGAGCACGCCGTCGGAAGGGTAGTAGATGTAGAAATGGCCCTGGTACTCGCAGAGGTATGGCGCCCAGACCGTTCCGTAGAACTTGCGCAGGGCGGCGGCCACCGGCTTCCAGTTCACCAGGTCGCGCGAGTGCCAGATGAGCAGTCCGGGCGCGTAGTCGAAACTGGAGTGGGTCAGGTAAAAATCCTCGCCCACGCGGATGGGACTGCAATCGGGGTGATCTCCGCCAATGATCGGGTTGCGATAGACGGGCGCGGTGTCGGCAAATGCGAGGCGCGAACGGGAGGCCAACGCAAGAGCGGCGGAGGCGGCAGCGGAATTCTGGATGAAGTTGCGACGAGTAATCATGGCGGGGTCAGTGTATCGCCCGGCGGATTGGCTGGTAAAGCGATTGGCTGGCATGACACGGCAATTGTCTATGCTCGCGGGCTGTCCATCGCAATGGCTTTGAAAGGCACGACTTGAGTCGCGCCGATAACGAGGGCTCAAAAGCATCGACTTTAGACGCCGAGGAATGGGTTTCACCTTCAAAGCCATCCCTCAGGGGCTAAAGCCCAGGATTTTCCCGCTGCTTTTGCGGCACGGCTGAAGCCATGCCCTTTCAAAGCGACTGCTTCCGACCCAAATACGATAACCCTAGCGGTGATCGGTCAACTCTTTCTATTTGGTACAAATACATATAATATGTATCTGTATGTATCATTGCGTAGTTTCGTGGGTGAATTATGAAGATGCAAGTCATCAGCGCCTCCGATCTGGCACGCAACACGAGCGCCATCCTGGAGCGCATTCTCACTGGTGAGACGGTCAGCGTGATGCGGAACCGCACCGAGATTGCCCATATTGTTCCCGCCAAGCGAACCATGACCGCCGCGCAAGCTATCGCCGGTCTCGAAGGAAAGTTGACCCCGGCCCAGGGCGATTCCTGGCTCAAGGACAGCCGCCAACAATTCGATGAAGAGGTTCGAGATCCGTGGGGATGATCTTCGATACTTCCATCTGGGTTGGGTTGGCAAGCGGGCAAATGTCCAGTCAAGCCGTCCTCAAGGCTGCCGGAGACGAGCAGGTCTACATATCAGCTATTTCGCTGGGAGAACTGAGCTTTGGCGTCGAATCGTGCGTCGACCCTGCAGTTCGGATGCTACGCATCCGCTACCTGCACAGCTTGCAACAGCGGCCCGTTCTCGATGTTTGTTCCCTTACAGCTTCGGCCTTCGGCATCCTTGCCGCATTCATGAAACAGGCGGGCCGGTCCCCTAGAACACGGGTCAACGACCTCTGGATAGCCGCTCAGGCACTTGAAAATGACTATGCCCTTCTAACCGCGAACCTCAAGGATTTTGAGGGCCTCCCTGGTTTACGCGTGACTTGTCCGTGATGAGCGGGCTGGCCGACATCCCCGGTCCTCAAAAGCGCTGGACCACTTGTTCGTAAATGTACCGTAAAAATAATAATGCACCATATGTAAATTTAGTACACAATGATTCTGTGAGAACACGGACCAATCTTCACCTCGACAATGACGCCCTGGCCTTTGCTTCGTCGTATGCGCATGCCAAGGGGGTTTCGCTCGGCGTTGCGGTCAGTGAACTGATTCGCCGCGCCGAGCAAACGACGGGACAGGAAATCCCCTCGTCCCGGCTGATCACGAATCGGCATGGCTATCTGGAGATCGCCGACACGGGAAACCGCATCACGCCGGAGATGGTGAAGGAAGCCTCGGAGGATTCCCTTGCCTGAGACGTGCTATCTGCTGGACGTGAATGTGCTCTATGCGCTGGTGGCCAGGAATCATATTCATCATCCGATGATCGAGGCGTGGTTCTATGCGGCTGCCGATCTCCGCTGGGCTATTTGCCCTTTCACGGAAGCTGGCTTCCTGCGCAATGCGACCGCGCCGCGCGCCGGGCAAATCGAAATGGCCGAGGCCACGGCCATTCTGAAAAAGCTCGCGCAGCATCCGGGCTATCGTTATCTGCCCATCGCCGAGGACTGGCACACGCTGTGCAGTCCGTTCTTCAAGCGACTGTTTGGAACCAAACAGGTCACGGATGCCTACCTTCTGGGCCTGGCCGTGCGCAATGGAATGGTTCTGGTCACGATGGACAAAGGCATCCTGTATCTGGCCGGAAGTGAGTTCAGCAAGCAGGTCCTGCTTTTGGAGGCTTCCTAGATGGGGGCCTGACCGGCCGTTGAAGAGGCCATGGACAGTGAACAGGGGACAGTTGGTGATGCGGGCGGTGTGGGATCCCACCCATCGCAAAGGGCGCGATGGGGCACCCGCTTTGTTGGTGGGTGGAGAATTAGTAGGAAAGCTGGGGTGGGCCACCCGCCGAATCTCAAGGATTTTGAGGGCCTTCCGGGTTTACGAGTAGCTTGTCCGTGAAGGCCGGGACTGCTTGCATCCCCCGGTCAGCGCAAGGGGAGCGGAGGCGGCAGCAGGACTCTGGATGAAAATGCGACGAGTAATCATGGCGGGGTCAGTGGAAATGGTGCGGGAATACCACGTCTCGCGCGTTCTCCGTCACTCTGGCTCGATGGAGTCCGAGATGCGGTAGGGGTTCTCGTATTGCGCGGCATGGGAGTAAAGAATGGCCGCGGCATCGCCCCACATAGCGGCCAGGAATGCGCCATTCTCGAACGGATTGAGTCTTTGCCCAAGCACAGCAGAATGAAAGGCATCCACGATGAGACCGACTAGCCAATGCAGAGGAATATAGGCATTCAAGAGCAAGACGAAGGCACGAATCCACTGCGGTACGTGGGACCAGTTTTGCGGCTTGCCCCAGAGCTTGAGACCGGTTCGACCCTTGTACCAAAAAGCGAAGGGAACTCCAGCGCCAAGGAGCAGGATCCAGAGCACAGGTCCGAGCCTTGGGTTCAGTTCTCGCCCAGTTACAAGAAAGTCGATGTGGTTCGCGAGGGCGAAGAGAAATGCGCCAGCGGCGATCCAGGCGCCCAGATCGGTGATCCAGTGCATTTCGGGAGCCGACGGACCGAGGCCTGGCGAGAGACGCGCGGAGTTTTCAACGAACCTGGGCGGAAGCGGGAAGATTCTGTCCAGTTCCTCTTCGCGAACTGCCGAGATCTTCGGGCGTCTGGGGTTGTAATGCACGGGAATGCGCTTGTTCTGGAGGGTGCGCAGCCAGTCCCAGGCCGACCCCTCGCTGGAGAAGGTGCGACGGTATTCGCCGGAGTAATACTCGGTTTCGGCGCCCGCGAGAACACTATAGGAGTAAACGACGGTGGCGTCGCAACCAAGGTTGAGTTGGTCTTGGTTGGAGAACGGCTGAACGTCGACATTTTGCACCGCACCCTCGGAGACCGGCCAACTCTCGGCCTCCGAAGCGCGGCTCCGCCGGAGCAGCTGACGGAACTTGACCGGCACCCAGCCCATCAGGACGACAGCAAGCCCGATCCAGACAAATGCTGGGATCTTTGCGAAAAGACCTACGAGTTGATGTATTGACACGACGCGATCCTTGCCTGTTTCAGATTCTTAAATACACTAACGCAGAGGAGGGCCATGAGTCGCAGCGTTTAGACTGAAGTGGTTCCGCTCACCCATGAAGACCCACCGATTCAGCCGCATCCGCCGCTTCCGCTTCAACCTTCCGCAGAGAATCGCGGCTGGTTTGCTCTTCCTGTTTCTGGCCCAGGGGATGTGGATCACCAGCCGCCAGAAACTGAGCGACAACGACTACCAATACGCACGCTGCGGACGCGAGATGTGGGAAAGCCCCGGCGCAGTGGCCGGCTACTTTACCAGTTGCGGGAATATCCACGACGGCGTGCTTGCTTACCGGCTGGCCGGCCTGCCGCTGAGCGTCAATCTGCTCGTTGAGCGCGGCTTCGACGTCTTTCGCAAGCCCGAAGACCGGGTGGTGCAGGTCGGTGCAACCCCGACCGGCGCGGTGCTCAGGACACTCAGTACATGGGAGTTGCGCCACCAGCTGACCCACATCCTGTTGCTGCTGCGGTTGCCGTTTCTGGGAGCCGGCGCGCTGCTCGGCGCGGGGCTGTGGTGGGTTACCCGGCGGCTCTATGGCAACCTGGGCGGATACACCGCGCTCGCGCTCTATTGCTTTTCGCCGGCGGTGCTGAGCGCCTGCGTCACGCCGAATCCCGAGATCCTGGCCTCGCTGGCCGTCTATGGCGGCATCTACACCTGCATCGGCGTCGCCCATGCCATGCAGGGCCCGCGGCGCAAATGGCGTCCCCGCATCGTGCTGCTGACGGCCATCTTCGGCGTCGCCGTGACGTCGCATCTGATTGCCCTGCCGCTGGTTGCACTGATCGGCCTGGGGTTCATGCTGTGGGTGGCGGAAGAGCGGCGCGGCCAAGTCTTCCCAGTGGTGGCGATCGCCGCCGGCGGCTCCATCGTTTTCGCGCTGGTTTGCTATGGATTCTCCGCCAATGCAATGGGATTTCTTTTTCGCGCGCAAAACGTCCTGCTCAACTTCTCCGCGGAGCCGGCGCTGCGCTTCTTCTCTTCGTTTGCAAATGCAGGAGTTACCGTCGCGACGGCGGCAGCGCTGGTTCTTTATTGCGGGGTCAGGCGCTCGCGCTACTTCGGCAACACGGCTCCGTTGCTGTGCGCTTTGCTTTTGTTCCCGTCGATGTTGACGGGCGTTGCGGGCAGTCCGTGGCTGTGGGCTTTGCCCTTCCTGCTGACCTTCATCGGCGGCGTATTTGCCGACGCCTGCGAAGGTCCCAAGAGCCGTTGGGCGATGGCGGCGGCCGGGTCGTTGCTGCTTTTGCAGGCGGTTCTTTGCCTGCGCAGCCTGCCGGAACTGCTTTAGGATGCCCTGCTCGTACCATTGCCGCTGGAGTTGCGCTTTCCCAAGTCCTCAAAAGCGAGGGATCTCCACCCCACGGACAAAGACCAGTCCGCAGGGACCCCGGACTGGGGCACCCAAACTCTGGGTCTGAACAGGCTGCGGAATGAGGGCACGCATTCGGGCGGTTCGCTGGAATGCGCATTTGCAGGGGCTAAAGCCCATTTCATTCTGTTGGCCTTATCGGCACGACTGAAGTCGTGCCCTGACGCTTCTTGCCTTCCCAAGGAGTTTTTCCGCTGCCTGCGAAGCGTCGCATTTTGGCCCGTTTACGTCTTGGGCCTGTTTACATTTTGGGCCTGTTTACATTTTGGGCCTGTTTACATTTTGGGCCTGTTTTCAGAGGGTTGAAACCCCCTGCAAGCTCCTTAGTTCCCACATTCCAACAGGAGTACTTGACAGACGCCGGAAACTCCGGGGGCGAAGCGGAAACAAGGCCTTGCACCACCCGTGCAGCAGCATCCGGGCGAGGCCTCCGCGGAGCCTAAATCAAGGCGCTTTAAATTCAAGGTATATAAGGACTTATTTGCATCCTTTCACCTTGCTGAAAAGGGCTTTGAAAGCGTAAAATAGAAGCGTAGCCTGCGGATCCTAGCGCAGCGACCTTCGGAACGCTTTTCATAGATTTTGGCGCCTCCCGGCGGGCTCAGAAAACCTTATGGCAGAAGATCAGAACCCCCAGCTCCCTCTCGAAAGCAATCCACCGCCCAGCGGCACCAACCTCATTTCCATCAACATCGAAGAGGAGATGCGCCGCTCCTATCTCGACTATTCGATGTCGGTGATCATCGGCCGCGCCCTCCCCGATGTGCGCGACGGACTCAAGCCGGTGCATCGCCGCGTCCTTTACGCGATGAGCGAGATGGGCCTGGAGCACAACAAGAAGTACACCAAGTGCGCCAAGGTGGTGGGTCAGGCGATGGGTGTGTACCACCCCCACGGCGACTCGGCCATTTACGACACCATGGTGCGCATGGCGCAGCCCTTCTCGCTGCGTTATCCGCTCATCGACGGCCAGGGCAACTTCGGCTCGGTGGACGGCGATCCGCCGGCGGCGATGCGTTATACCGAATGCCGCCTGATGCGCCTGGCGGGCGACCTGATGGCCGACATCGACATGGAGACGGTGGACTTTACGCCGAACTACGACGAGTCGACCCTGGAACCGACGGTACTGCCGGCCCGCTTTCCGAACCTGATCGTCAACGGTTCCAGCGGTATTGCCGTTGGCATGGCTACCAACATTCCGCCGCACAATTTGACGGAAGTGCTGCATGCCACCATCGAGTTGGTGCAGAATGCGGAGGCCGCGGCCAGCCGCGACACCGCTCTGGAAATCGTCCTCAAGCACGTGCAGGGCCCCGACTTCCCCACGGGCGGCTTCCTCTACGGCAAGAGCGGCATTCCGCAGGCCTACAAGACCGGACGCGGCCGCTTCATGATGCGCGCCAAGGTGGCCATCGAGAACCTGACCAAGGAAAAACAGGCGCTCATCGTCACCGAGATTCCCTACCAGGTCAACAAGTCCAAGCTCATCGAGCGCATCGCCGAACTGGTGAACGACAAGATCATCGACGAGATCAGCGACGTCAACGACCACTCCGATCGCGACGGCATGCGCATCGTCATCGAACTCAAGCGCGGCGCACAGCCGGAGATCATTCTCAATCAGCTCTACAAGCACACCCAGATGCAAGAGAGCTTCAGCATGATCTTCCTCGCGGTGGTGAATAACCAGCCGCGGGAATTGGGTCTCGACCAGGCGATCAACTGCTTCATCGATCACCGCATCGATGTGGTTCGCCGCCGGACGGTCTTCCTGCTGAGGAAGGCCCGCGAGCGCGAGCACATCCTTGAGGGCTACAAGATTGCCCTCGACAATCTGGACACCGTGATCCGCATCATTCGCGGATCCGGTTCCCGCGCCGAGGCCCGCGAAAACCTCTACGCCTGGAGCAAGGGCGTCGAGGTCCTCATCAATCTGGGGCGCGAGCGGATGGCACACGAAGAGGCTGGTCTCAGCCTGCGCCAGGTCGACGCCATACTTGAACTGCAGTTGTATCGCCTCACCCAGCTCTCGGTGGACGAGATTCTCAACGAGTTGGCCCAAGTCCGCGCCAAGATCGCCGAGTACGAAGCCATCCTGGCCAGCGAAATCAAGCTGCGCGCGGTCATCGTCAAGGAACTGGAAGACGTGCTGGCGCGCTATGGCGACGCACGCCGCACCCAGATCGTGGATGAATCGGCAGAACTCCAGCTGGAAGATCTGATTGCCGACGAGCAGGTTGCGGTCACCGTTTCGCACCAGGGCTACCTGAAGCGGACGCCGATCTCGATCTATCGCCAGCAGCGCCGCGGCGGCACTGGACGCACCGGCATGAAGACGCGCGACGAGGATTTCGTCTCGCAGCTCATTGTCGACAGCACCCACGCCTACTTGCTGTGCTTCACCAACACCGGACGCGTGTTCTGGCTCAAGGTCTACGAAGTTCCCGACGTAAGCGCCGCCGGCAAGGGCAAGAGCATGCAGAGCCTACTCAACCTGCAGCCCGGCGAAAACGTCAAGGCCATCCTGCCGGTTCGCGACCTCGAAGAAGAGGGCAAGTTCATCTTCTTCAGCACCCAGAAGGGCACGGTCAAAAAGACGGCGCTCAAGGACTTCTCGAATGTGATGGCCCGCGGCATTATCGCCATCGGCATCGACAAGGACGACGAACTGGTCGCAGCTCGCCTCACCGACGGCTCGGAGATCGTCTTCCTGGCTACACACCTGGGCATGGCCATCCGCTTCGACGAGGCCAACGTCCGCTCCATGGGACGCCCGGCCTACGGCGTGCGCGGCATCGAGCTGGCCAAGAACGACTTCGTGGTGGGCGTAGCCATCACTCCCAAGGAACACACCGAGGGCGCATACCGCATTCTCGCCATCACCGAAAACGGCTTTGGCAAGCGCACCGATGTGGACCAGTACCGCCTGCAAACCCGTGGCGGCAAAGGCGTCAAGAACATGGCCGTGACCCCGCGGATCGGCCGCGTCAACTGCATCCAGCTAGTGGACGACACCAGCGAACTGATGGTCATCAGCCAGTTCGGCAAGATGATCCGCATCGACACCAAAACTATCCGCGCAGCCGGCCGCGCCACCCAGGGCGTCCGCCTGCTCAACCTCGACAGCGATGACAAGGTAGCGGCCGCGGTCATCATTCCTCCGGAAGAGCTGAAGGAAGACGAACCGACGCTGCTGTAGGCACCTGCGGTGGGGCAGCCGCCTTCGGCTCGCCGTCCAGCAAGCGCATCACTTGAACCAGGAACGCCCCGGGCCTCGAAAGAGACCTGGGGCGTTTCTTTTTTCCTACTTGCGATCCAAAGGAGAACACAGTGAAAACTGGCCCCTCCGATCCACCAAAACCCACGTTGAAAGAAAGTACCACGCGTGGTACAGTAGCCGAAGATCAGTTCAAGCGCGTACCGGCCATCTTCTATCGTACCGAGGCAGGGAGTGAGCCGGTTCGATCTTGGTTGAGAGCCATGGAGGCGAGCGATCGTCGATCGGTCGGAGAAGATATCAAGACCGTGGAGTTTGGCTGGCCCATTGGAATGCCAACCTGCCGACCATTGGGAGGTGGATTGCATGAGGTACGGACGTCGTTGCCCGGAAACCGCGTTGTTCGGGTCTTCTTCTACATTGACAGCAAGCAGCGAATGGTGCTGTTGCATGGCATTGTGAAGAAGTCCAGGGGAACTCCAACAGCCGATCTCGAACTTGCGCGCCAGCATATGCGGAAACACATGGAAGGACTGAAATGACCACAACCTTCGACCACAGCGGATCCACCTTCGACAGCTTTCTGGAAGAAGAAGGCTTTCTCGACGAAGTGGAAGCAACCGCAATCAAACGTGTCATCGCCTGGCAACTGGCGGAAGCAATGAAAGCCGGCCACATTAGCAAGAAAGCCATGGCTGGGCGGATGGGCACCAGCCGCTCCCAGTTGGACCGCCTTCTTGATCCGAAAAACAGCGCAGTGCACCTTGAAACCATCGCTCGCGCCGCTCGCGCCGTCGGCAAGCGCCTGCGCATCGAAATGGTCGATGCCGCGTAAGGGAGTTAACACCATGACACAAATGTTCAATCCGCCTCATCCAGGCAAGGTTCTACGCGAATATCTCGGCGCGATGGAGGTAACGATCGCGGCGAGGCATCTCCATGTCTCGCGCACGACGCTTTCTCGTGTCTTGACTGGCGCATCGGGCATCTCAGCGGATATATCACTGCGCCTCTCCGACGCTCTCGGAACCCATCCAAGCTTCTGGTACGACATGCAGGCTGGTTACGACATCTGGCAAGCGTCGCAAAAGAAGCGGCCCAGGATTACGCGGTTAGAGGTTGCCGCATAGACAGGACCGCTGAAAGAGTATTAGTGTCCCAAATATGACTGAACGAATGACACAGAACGAGCAAATGGTGAAATCCGTCAAAGATTGGCTGCTTAAAGGTGGGTTTCCCTTAGAGATGAAAACTGCATCTGCATTTCGCGAGGCTGGATTTGAGGTTAGGCAATCCGTTAACTATATTGATCCAGATACCAAGAAGTTGAGGTGGTCCCGGTTGTTCGGACAGTTTTTGTTGTTTCTTAAGTGGAAGTTCTTGTTCTCGGTTTAGGCTGCCAGGGACTCTGGCAGGCGGTTGAAGTATACCTGATCGGGCGTGAGCGCTTTCAGGCTGGAGTGAGGCCGGATGGAGTTGTAAAACTCCAGATATTTGCCGATCGAAGTTCTGGCATCCCGGACCGATTCGTAGGCATGCAGATAGACCTCTTCATACTTGATCGACTTCCAGACCCGTTCTACGAAGACGTTGTCGCGCCAGCGGCCCTTGCCATCCATGCTGATCCTGATCCCTTCTTTCTTTAGCCGCCCGGTGAAGGCTTCGCTGGTGAACTGGCTGCCTTGGTCGGTGTTGAAGATCTCTGGTTTTTCATTATTGGAAAGAGCGTCTTCCAGCGCCTCGATGCAGAAGGAAGTCTCCATGGTGATCGACAGCTTCCATGCCAGTACGCGGCGGCTGAACCAGTCCACCACCGCCGCCAGATAGACGAAGCCCCGCGCCATGGGGATGTACGTTATGTCCATTGCCCAGACCTGATTGGGGCGCAGGACAGCCAGACTGCGCAGAAGATACGGATAAATCCTATGTCCTGGCGCGGGTTTGCTGGTGTTGGGCTTGCGATAGATGGCTTCGATGCCCATCTTCCTCATCAGCGTCTTGATATGTCGCCGGCCTACCGCCAAGCCTTTCTGACCAAGCAGATCGCGCAACATCCTACTGCCGGCGAAGGGATAGTTGAGATGCAGCTCGTCGATGCGCCGCATCAGCCATAGGTCTCCGGACGAGGTCGGGCGCGGCTCGTAGTAGACCGCGCTGCGGCTGATGCCGAGCACCTTGGCCTGTTGCTGAACGGGAAGATCGTGTGCGGGATCGATCATTTCCTTGCGCTCAGCAACCCGGCCTTGGTGAGCGCTCCTTCTAGTAGGGTCGAGGACTGGCGCATAACCGATAGGCTCCGGTGGCTGCTCCATTGCTTTCGCTTTGGACCTCATTCCGGCTGTCGTGGTGTGTTTCCAGCCCCCGCCTCGTCAAACGGAGCATGCGGATTTCCCGCACTCCGCTTTCCTGTGAACTTCATGGCAAGGTTATATGCTTATCATGCTGGCTGCGCTTTCGGCATAAACCGTCTGAGTCTGTAGGAGTTGAATAACCCCAACTGCTCATACGTAGGCGTCCCGGCAACTACATGGGTTGCCAGTTCCGGGCATTTGCAGATAGG
>CAZQPY010000025.1:0-62318 GCA_964595345.1 uncultured Occallatibacter sp. | reverse complement strand
CAGTCTCGTTGCCGCAGCTGCAGCCTAAAAAATGTAGAAACTCCAGGGCACGGCTAAAGCCGTGCCCTTTCAAAGCATCGACTCTCTGGCTGGCGGACGAGACTAGAAGCTCTCCAGAACATCGGCGACGAGGCTGCGGGCAAAAGCGCGCGAAAGGCGCTCGACGGCTGCCGGATTCTCTTCGAGAAAGGTGGGCAGGTCGGTGGTGGACTGATATTGCTCGCGGTAGACGTAGTTCTTGTTCTCGTAGAGAACCTTGCCCTCGCGGCTGGTGAGCGTGACGGCCACCTGCATGGTGATGAGAAAGCTGGACGACTGCTGGGTCAGGGCGTTGTAGGTGAGCGGAGTTACCGCTTCCTTGAGGATGGTTCCGCGCAGCACGGCATCGGCGTCCGGCGAGTCATCCGGAGTGACGCGCAGGCGGGTGCGGGTGGCAAACTCGCGAATCACGGCCTGGGTCATGACGGTTTCCGTGTGATAGGTCTCGGTGCGCGTGGCAAAGATGGGCACGGAAAGGGTCTTGATGCCGGGCGGCAAGTGGGTGGCCGCACCGAGCGTGTGGTAGCCGCAGCCGCAGAGAGCAATCAGCAGTGAGGCGGCCGGCAGGAGGACGAACTTGCGCATATTGAGATTTTACAGCGGCACCTGCGGTGCGGCAGACGCCTTCGGCAGGCCCGCGCCAGGGAAAAGGCGCGGCACCTGCGGTGCGGCAGCCGCTTCGCGCGGCCCGCGCCAGGAAAAAGGCGCGGCACCTGCGGTGCGGCAGCCGCTTCGCGCGGCCCGCGCCAGGGAAAAGGCGCGGCACCTGCGGTGCGGCAGACGCCTTCGGCAGGCCCGCGCCAGGGAAAAGGCGCGGCACCTGCGGTGCGGCAGCCGCTTCGCGTGGCCCGCGCCAGGAAAAAGGCGCGGGATTGGGGGTGGTGGGATGTCGAGGTTGAATAGGCTGCCCGGGGTTCGTGCTTTCCCACGCTAGCCGCGATGGAACTGCGACAAGGGTGGGGCACCCGCACCCCGGCTACGTCTGTTTGCTATGAGTTGAACCTAGCAGCGGCTAACGCCGAGATCTTCAGTTGGCTTCCATCGGCGCGACTAGAAGTCGTGCCCTGTTACAGAACCAAATTTAGCCAGGGGCTGTTAGCGGGAACGCAGACTCAGACCCAGGCGGTTGCCAGCATCGCCAACCCTACCGAAGACAGCTTGAGACCGTCGGCGCGGTCCTTGAAATAGATTTCGTTGAGCTGGTCGTAATCCAGATGCTGGAAGCGATGGAATCCGGCACGCTGCAGCTCCGCTTCCAGAGACTCAGGGGAAAAGAAGAGCTGGAACGGCTCTCCCGCGGCTGCGACTCGTTCGCTGAGCCTGGCAAACGCGGTGCGGCCCTCCGGCGTCAGCAATTCGGGCGAGATGCTGTAGTCGAAGCTGATGCCGCTGCCGGCAGGCAGTTGCGCCACGGTGTTCAATGTGGATCGAAAGGCGTCGAGGGTGAGGTATGGAACCACGCCGAGCCATCCGAAGTATGCGGGTTGCGTGACATCGAAGCCTGCGTCGGAGAGGCTGAGCGCAAGCGTCTGTTGCTCGAAATCGGTGGGAACAAAGGTCAAGCCGCCAGGAACCTCGATTTCAGCACTGCAGAGCATCTGGCGCTTCCACTGCTGAGTGGCGGGGAAATCCACCTCGAAGACGCGCAGGGACGGAAACGGATTGCGATAGGCGAAGGTGTCAAGGCCTGCCCCCAGAATCACATACTGGGTGACGCCGCCGGCGACAGCTTCCGCCAGATGGTCTTCGGTGTAACGGCTGCGCACGGCCATGAAGGCGCGGAAGTCACGCGCTACGCGGTGCATGGCGCGCTCCATAAGTTGCGGATGCCCGGAACCGACCAGGCGGAGCGCAATGGGGTCGTCGAGGATGCGCGGATTCTCCATCAGTTGGTGGGCGGCGCGGCGGATAGCCACACCCAGCGCTGTCTTGCTGACCTGTCCAATTTCCATACTCATGAATCTAAATGAACGATCAGGGCGCGGCATTCGCACAGCACAGGGCAATCGCATGAAGATCGCAGGCTGGCGTGATAGATATTTTGAAAGGGCGCGACTTCAGTCGTGCCGCAAGTGACGCAGAATGAACGCGGCCTTTAGGCCCTGAGGGACGGTTTTCGAGAGTTCTTCCCGGAAATCAGTCCTTTTCCGCAGCCTCTTCAGCTCCCTGGGAGGGTTTGAAAGCCCCCCGAATATATCCCTCGGCGGCTAAAGCCGGTACTCCTGTGAGTTTGCAATCGGCACGGCTCAAGCCGTGCCCTTTCAATACAGTTGCTCTGTCTGGTTCGCCAACTTCACGCAGTTGCGGCTTTTGCACAGTGAGCGGCAGAGGCCTTCCTCGGCGAGAGGATTTAACATGAGCAAGGACCCCCATGAGCGAAAAGAAAAACCTTTCTCCCGCAATTCTTCTGCATATTTCCAAGATCCTCAACCTCCCTCTGCGCGGCCTGGTCGCGGTGATCGAACTATTGGACGAGGGCGGAACCGTTCCCTTCATCGCCCGCTACCGCAAAGAGCAAACAGGCAATCTGGACGAGGTCCAGATTCGCGACATCGAGGAAAAGCTGGCGTACTTCCGCGAGATTGAAGAGCGCCGCGAGACGATCCTGGCGTCGATCGCGGAACAGGGCAAGCTGACCGACGAACTAAAGGCGCGCATCGAGGCCACGCTCGACAAGAGCGAACTGGAAGATCTGTATCTGCCCTACAAGCCGAAGCGGCGCACCAAGGCAACCATCGCGCGCGAGAAGGGTTTGGAGCCGCTGGCGCAATATCTTTGGGCGCAGCAGAACACCGGCGTCGCTCTGGATACATTTGCCGCCGGCTTTGTGAATACAGAGCTTGGCGTGGCGAATGTGGACGAAGCGCTGGAAGGCGCGCGGCACATTGTGGCCGAGTGGATCAGCGAAGACGCCGACCTGCGCAAGGCGCTCCGCGCTCTCGTGTTTGACGAGGGCATCGTCGTCAGTCGAAAGGCCATGGACGCCGTCGACGAGCAGGAAAAGTTCAAGATGTATTACGAGTACAAGGAACCGGTGAAGACGATTCCTTCGCATCGCATGTTGGCGATACGCCGCGGCGAAGGCGAGAATGTGCTCTATTTCCTGATTGAAGTGGAGACGGAACGCGCAATTGCGATCATGCAGAAGCATGTGCTGAAGCTGGCGGGCGACTGGAGCAAACAGTTGGAAATTGCGATTGACGACGCGTGGAAGCGGTTGCTGAATGCGTCGATTCAGGGCGAGATCCGGCTGGAGTTGAAGCGGCGCTCGGATACCGATGCGATTCAGGTTTTCCGCGACAACCTGTACAACCTTCTGCTTGCACCGCCGGCTGGGCCGATTTCCGTATTGGGCATCGATCCGGGCTTGCGCACCGGCTGCAAGGTTGCGGTGGTGGACGAGACCGGCAAGCTGCTGGCGCACGATGTCTTCTATCTGCACACATCGAAGCACGGGAACGCCGAATCAGCGCCAAAACTGGAAGCGCTTCTGCGCAAACACAATGTGCGCGCCATCGCCATCGGCAATGGAACAGCGGGCCGCGAGACCGACGCATTTGTGCGCGAGTTTTTGCACGAAAAGGGTATTTCGGAGATCTTCTCGGTAACCGTGAGCGAAGCGGGCGCGAGCGTATACTCGGCCTCAGCTGTTGCGCGGCAAGAGTTCCCCGATCTTGATCTGACGGTGCGCGGCGCAATCTCGATTGCGCGCAGACTGCAGGATCCGTTGTCGGAACTCGTGAAGGTGGATCCCAAGTCGATCGGTGTGGGGCAGTATCAGCACGATGTGGATCAGAAGCAGCTGCAGAACTCGCTGGAGACCACGATTGAGAGCTGCGTCAACAAGGTCGGCGTGGACCTGAATACTTCGTCATGGACTTTGCTGCGCTTTGTCGCCGGCATTACGGAGCGCACGGCGCTCAACATCGTGAAATTCCGCGATGAAAAGGGCAGCTTCCGTTCGCGCGCGCAGGTGCTGGAAGTGGCGGGCGTGGGGCCGAAAACTTACGAGCAGGCAGCGGGATTCTTGCGCATTCGCAACGGCGACAATCCGCTGGATATGACGGCGGTGCATCCGGAGTCGTACCCGGTGGTGGAGCAGATTGCGATTTCGCTCAAGACCACTGTGCGCGAGATCATTCAGAAGCCGGAGTTGTTGGAAAAGGTGGACCGCAGCCAGCTTTCCGCCGGAGCGTACACGGTGAACGACATTCTGGCCGAACTGCGCAAGCCGGGGCGCGATCCGCGCGACAAGTTTGTTGCGCCAAGCTTCCGCGAAGAAGTGCGTGAGATCTCCGACGTGGAGCCGGGCATGATCCTGGAGGGCGTGGTGACGAACGTGACCAAGTTCGGAGCCTTCGTGGATATCGGCGTGCACCAGGATGGATTGGTGCACATCAGCGAGCTATCCAACAAGTTCATCAAGGAACCGTCGGAGGCCGTGAAGACGGGGCAGATCGTCAAGGTGAAGGTGCTCACCGTGGACGCGAAAGCCAAACGCATCGCGCTTTCGATCAAGCAGTTGACCGCACCCGCGCCGAAGGCGGCGCTCAAGCCGATCAAGGCGCCGGAGAAAGCGCCTGTTTCGATGAACGAGAAGCTGGCGGCGCTGTCGACGAAGTGGAAAGTCCGCTAGCGCCTAGCACCACCTAGATTTGTGCTTTCCCAGGTCCCCAAAAGCGAGGGACCTGGGGCACCCATCGTTAGTGGATGAACTTGCATTCCAGCGGGACCTGGGGCACCCTTGCCGCTTCGCGTGGCCCGCGCCTAAGAAAAAGGCGCGGGAGCGGACTTATCTTGAGAATGGACGAGAATTCGCGTTTTTCATCTTTTCAAGTGGTATGACCACTTGAGGTGTTTCGGCGTATGATGGGTGGGCAGAGACATCCCCTTCCACGAGGAACTTTCATGAGCCGACTGCCCCTTTCTCTCCGCATGCCGCACTGCCAATGGATGCTGCTGGCGGCGTTTGCCGCCTCTTCCACGGCTGCCCTCGCTGCACCCGCAAACTGCGATCCGCACACGCTGGGCGCGAAAGGCGATGGCGTCACGAAGGATACCGCCGCGATTCAGGCGGCGATCGACGGGTGTGCGCGGCAAGGCGGAGGAACCGTGCGATTGACACCGGGAACGTACCTGAGCGGGCCGATTGTGCTGAAGAGTAATATCACGCTCGAACTGGATAAGGGAGCAACCCTGCTGGGTTCGGCCGATCACGCGGATTACCCAGCCAAGACGGAATTCCGCGAGCCGGGACTGCAGTCGCTGGTCAGCGCGACAGACGCGATCAACGTGGCCATCACCGGCGAGGGCGTCATCGACGGAAACGGCGAAAGCTGGTGGGTGATTGCGCGCGCGGTGAAGAATGCCGGGGTGATGGGGTCTGACCACCCGAGACCGCGTCTGGTGGTTTTCGATCACTGCAAGCATGTGAAGGTGGAGGGGGTGACGATCCAGAATTCGCCGATGTGGCAACTGGTTCCCTACTATTCGGACGACGTGGTGATTCGCAATGTCAGAGTTTTGGCTCCTGCACACTCGCCGAACACGGACGCGGTGGACCCCTTCAGTTCGTCGCACGTGGTGATCGACCATGTGTTTGCAGATGTGGGCGACGACGATGTAGCGATCAAATCCGGGGCGATCAACTCACCGGGGCCGGACGCGCCGAGCCACGATATCAGCATCACCGACTGCACATTTCTGCATGGACACGGGCTTTCGATCGGCAGCGAAATCGCCGGCGGAGCGCAGAATATCCGTGCGGAGCGCATTCATTTCGAGGGCACGGATAACGGGATTCGAGTGAAGGCCAATCGCGACCGGGGGAACGATGTGAGCCACCTGGTTTTTCGCGATATCGAGATGAAGGACGTAAAGAATGCGCTGGTGATCAGCGAGTATTACCCCAAGATTCTGCCGCCGGAGAGCGAGACAGCGCAGCCGGTGACCAGGCTTACGCCGCATTTCCACGACATTGTTCTGGAGAATGTGACTGCGACTGGCAGCGCGTCTGCCGGCGCGATTGTGGGATTGCCGGAAGCTCCCGTTGCGGGTGTTGTGCTGCGCAATGTGAAGATCGGCGCACAGCACGGCCTGACGATCGGTCACGCGGAAGTGTCTGGAACAGGCGTGGTGGTGCAGGCCGCAGAGGGAGCGGGGATTACGCAGCAGGCTGGGGCGAAGGTGGAGTTGCGGTAGGGGTCCGAGTCAGAAACAATCTTTGGCCAAGACGCAGATCCTTGGACTGCGCTACGCTCCGCTCCCTATGAACAAAAAATAGGGTTATATAGAATCAGCAAGTTGGCCGCGGCTTCGCCGCGATAGCAAGTTGGCGAGTTGGCGGCCTTTGCGGGTTGCGCCCATTGTTCATTTCAGCCGTAACTCGACGCGGCGAGTCGGCTGCTCAGGATGACAGCATTTTGTTGAGAGAACTTTAGATTCAGGGCTTCCCACCCTGGCCGCAAAGACAAAAACGCGGCGAGGGTGGGGCACCCATTTTAGAGCTACACTAAGTGGCCTGAAGTTACACCTGTACCTTCACGGGCCAGGTCTTCCAGATGTCGGCGCAGTAGTCGCGGATGGAGCGGTCGGAGCTGAACTTGCCCATGCGCGCAACATTGAGGATGGACATACGCGTCCATGCGTCCTGGTCCTTGTAGGCTTCGCTCACACGGTCCTGGCAATCGATGTAGGACTGATAGTCGGCGAGGAGCATGTAATCGTCCTGGTTGAGGAGCGAGCTGACCATCGGCTCGAAGAGCGCCCGATCTCCGCGCGAGAACTCGCCGCTGAGGAGTGAATCGATGACTTCGCGCAGATTCTGGTTGGACTCGTAGTAAGTGCGCGGATTGTAGCCCTCGCGTTTTGCTTTCTCGACTTCGGGTGTAGTAAGTCCGAAGAGGAAGAAATTCTCTTCCCCGACTTCTTCGCGAATCTCGATGTTGGCGCCGTCGAGAGTGCCGATGGTGAGTGCTCCGTTCATGGCGAACTTCATGTTGCCGGTGCCTGAAGCTTCC
Source organism: uncultured Occallatibacter sp. (assembly GCA_964595345.1). Classification (GTDB taxonomy): domain Bacteria; phylum Acidobacteriota; class Terriglobia; order Terriglobales; family Acidobacteriaceae; genus Telmatobacter. The sequence continues at coordinate 55,260 of CAZQPY010000025.1, read as the reverse complement.
TTGCCTGCGAGCGAAATCTGCTCGGAAAGATCGGCCGCAGGATAGACGCGCTGGCCGAGCTTGACGCTGAAATCGGGGATGAAGACAACCTTGAGCCGATCGTTGACGCGGGGATCGGTGTTGACCACCTCGCCCACCGAGTGGATGAGCTTGATGATCAGCTTGGCCATGCGATAACCGGGCGCTGCCTTGCCTCCGAAGAGGAAGGTGCGGGGCACGATCTCCGCATCGGGATTGCGCTGAATGCGTTTGTAGAGGCTGATGATGTGCAGCACCTGCAGGTGCTGGCGCTTGTATTCGTGGAGCCGCTTGACGAGCACATCGTAGATGGAATCCGGATCGATGCGAACGCCCATGCGCTGCTGGATGAAGACGCCTAGGCGCAGCTTGTTATGACGCTTGATGGCGGTCCATTCGTCGCGGAACTCTACATTGTCGGCAAGGGCCTCGATGCGGCGCAGCTTGTCGAGATCGTTGACCCATCCGGGACCGAGACGGGCGGTGAGCAGCTTGGCCAGGCGCGGATTGCTGAGCACCATCCAGCGACGAGGTGTGACGCCGTTGGTTTCGTTGTGAAACTTCTCGGGCATCATTTCATAGAAATCGCGCAGCACATTCGTCTTGAGCAGTTCGGTGTGCAACTCGGCCACGCCGTTGATGGCGTGACTGCCGAGCGAGGCCAGATGGGCCATGCGCACGTATTTCTCGCCGCTCTCATCGATCAGGGAAAGCCGTGCGACGCGCGCCTCGTCCCCGGGGAAACGCTTGCGCACCTCTTCCAGGTGGCGGCGGTTGATTTCGTCGACAATTTCCAGATGACGCGGCAACAACGATCCGAAGAGACCGCGAGGCCACCGCTCCAACGCTTCGGGCAGCAGCGTGTGATTGGTGTAAGACAGCGTCTGTTGGGTGATCTGCCAGGCCTTGACCCACTCCAACCCATGCTCATCGACGAGGAGGCGCATGAGTTCGGCAACGGCAATGGCGGGATGCGTGTCGTTCATCTGAATGGCAAAGTTGCGATGCAGATCGCCGAGCGGACGATTGCGCGAGATCTGAATGTGCAGGATGTGCTGCAGGCTGCAGGAGACGAAGAAGAACTGCTGAGCCAAGCGGAGTTGTTTGCCCTGGAAGCCTTCGTCGTTGGGGTAAAGGATCTTGGAGATGTTTTCCGAGGCGACTTTCTCGGCCACCGCGCCAAAGAAATCGCCGGTGTTGAAGGTATTGAAGTCGAAGCTTTCGACAGCCTGCGCGGACCACAGGCGCATGGTGTTGGCGGTGTTGGTGTGATAACCGAGAATCGGAGTGTCGTGGGGAACGCCACGGACCACGCGCTGAGGAATCCAGCGCACGTGCATGCGGCCCTTGGCATCGGAAGTGGTCTCGGTGCGGCCGCCAAATTTGACTTCAACCTCATCCTCATGGCGCTCCAGCGCCCAGGGATTGCCGAACTTGAGCCACTTGTCGGTGCTCTCAACCTGCCAGCCGTCGCGAATCTGCTGGTCGAAGATTCCGTACTCGTAACGAATGCCGTAGCCGATGGCGGGAATGTCGAGCGTGGCCAGCGAATCCATGAAGCAGGAGGCGAGACGGCCGAGACCGCCATTGCCCAGGCCGGGTTCTTCTTCCTGCTCGATCAGGACATTGAGATCGATTCCCAGGCTGCGCATGGCCTGTTCCGTTTCGTCGTAGATGCCAAGATTGATGAGGTTGTTCCCAAGATGAGGCCCGGTAAGAAACTCGGCAGAAAGATAGCAAACGACGCGCACATCCTGGGACCGATAGTTCTTTACCGTGGACGTCCAGCGCTCCACGAGCCGGTCGCGGACGGTATGCGCGAGGGCCATATAGAGATCGTTGACGGTGGCGCGTTCCAGGGAGCGCCCCTGCACAAAGAACAGGTTATCCAGGAAAGATTGCGCGAGACATTCGACGCCAAGGGACGTTCTGTGACAACTGTTTTGTTCTACGGGCGGCTGTTTTTCAGCGGCATGATCGGGCATTGCCAACCTCGTTCTCACGCGGGTGAGAGATTACGGTGTTCAAGCTTTGTATTCAACATACTTCGGCCATTCGGCCGATTCCATGAAAAACGTCCCAAAAGCGAGAAGAATGAATCCAATCTGGTCCGTTCTCTTCTGCCGGCGATCCCATTTGGCCAGAATAAGTGGACTCAATGACAGGAGCCTCGGCGAAAGACGCAGAAAGCCAGCATAACCGATTGTGGAACCTGGCTGTCTAAATCTTAGTACGGGTTGACACAGCTGGTTTTTTTGAACAAGAGTTGAAGGCCAGGTTGGACATCGCCGGGGTTTCAGAGAGTTTTGCGTACCGGTTTTGCGAACTAGGAGATTTTATGCCGCGCATTCATTTCGTTCTTTGCTTGCTTGCCCTCTTTTGCTTTCCTGCTCTGACCGCACTGCCGACAACCGCCGCGCTTGCCCAGACGGCCACGCCGGCGGAAACCGAGCCTGAAGCCACGCTGAAGGTTAACGCCCGCACGGTGCTGGTGGACGTGGTGGTGATCGACAAGGACGGCAAGACGGTTCCCGGCCTGAAGAAGGAAGACTTCGAGGTGACGGAGAATGGCCGCAAGCAGACGGTCAACTTCTTTGAGCCGCACTTCAGCGAAATGGCCATGCCAGCCGCGGCGGCTGCACCTCTGCCTGCCAACACCTTCACCAATGTCCCGAAAGCGCCGCAGAGCGAAGCGGTGAATGTGTTGCTGATGGACGCGATGAACACCCAATTGACGGACCAGGCGTATGTCCGGCTGCAGATGGTGAAGTACCTGGGGCAAGTGCCGCCGGGAATTCGGGTAGGCGTCTTCATGCTGGGCAACCGGCTGAAGCTCATCCAGGGGTTCACCGAAGATTCTTCGCTTTTGAAGGCGGCGGTCGCGAAATATTCGGCGAACCCCTCGCCCTCGGCGCTGCTGGGCAGTTCGACCGAGATTTCCGCGCAAAACTCAGGGGTAGCCATGATCCAGAACATGGCCACGCAGACGGGCAGCGCCCAACTGGGACAGACCGCGGCAGCGTTTCAGGATTTTCTTGGCCAGGAGGCAAGCTTCGAGGCCAACCAGCGGCTGGAGGTCACTCTGGAATCCCTGCAGACCATTGCACGCTACCTGGCAGGCGTGCCGGGACGGAAGAACCTGATCTGGTTTGTGGGCTCCTTCCCGCTCTGCACACCGGGGTCTGGCAGTGCGATCAGCGGCTGCCCTTACGAGGATATGGCGGAGAAAACGATCAACATGCTGGCCGAGGCGCGAGTGTCGGTTTACCCTGTGGACGCGACCGGCGTGGTGGCGCGGAATGGGGATATCGGTGGCCCTTCGGGAGGTACGGCAACCAACTTTCAATCGCTCATAGCTTCACAGATCGCTCAGATGGGGGCGGAAGATAGAGCCCTTGCCGGACAGCTCAGCCTTACCGAGACATGGGCCGAGAAGACCGGGGGCAAGGCTTACCACACCAACGACATCAGGGGCGAGATCGTAAAGGCCATCGAGAACGGCTCGCGCTACTACACGCTGGCCTACACGCCTCCGGCGCACGAGGAGGAAGGGCGGGAACGCAAGATCGAAGTGCAGATCCCTTCCGGCAGGTACAAACTGGAGTACCGGCGCACCTACTATGAGCGCACCGCCAAGGAAGTGCAAGCGGCCGCAGCCGCCCCGGCGAAGGATCCGCTGCGCCCGTTGATGGATCGCGGCATGCCTAGCTTCAGCCAGTTGCGCTACCGGGTGAATATCGAGCCGTTGGGACAGATCACCGACGGGCCGCTGGCTGGAGACAACCCGGCCGCGAAGGGGCCGCTGACGCGCTACCGCGTGACCTTTGCCTTGGAACCGGGAGGTGTGACGCTGACGCCCGGACCGGACGGCGTGCGGCGGGGAAACGTGGAGGTGGCGCTGATGGCCTATAGCCAACCGGGCGCTCCGCTCAATTGGCTGGTGCGCTCAGTGGGGCTGGCAATACGTCCCAACCAGGTGGCCATTGCAGAGAGCACGGGGATTCCGCTGCATTTCGAATTCGATGCGCCGAATGGTGATGTTTTCCTGCGGATGGGAATCTATGACTCGGCTTCCAGCCATGCGGGCACGCTCGAGGTTCCGCTGACTTCGCTCACGGTGGCGAGCAAGTAGGCGAGTTCACTGCGTGACTGCAGACGGCAGGTAAAAGAGAGGGGCGGTCCTTTTGGGGGCTGAAGGGCCGCCCATTTTATTGACTGTATCGTTACGAATGGGCTGATGCCCGACGCAGAGCGAGCTTTTCGCAGGCGTTTAGCACTTCAGTCGTACTTTAGCACTTCAGTCGTACTTATTGGATTCCGCAAAAGGACAAGGACCCGCACCTTGAGGCTCCTCTCTGTTTCCTGGTTTTTCGGAGACCTGAACAGGCTGCGGAAAGAGGCCTTCATTTGAGAGAATCGCGGGAACGAGCTTAGCAGGGGCTAAAGCCCACGACTCATTTTATTGGCTTTATCGGCGCGACTAAAGTCGTGCCCTGTTACAAGGCCAGACGAATTGGGTTTTTCGCAGCGTGTGAAGGCCCCTGTCCCCTCCGCAATATCCTATCTGAAACGATAGAATTAGAGGCACGACCTTCTGCTCCCGGGCGGATTGACCATCCGTCAGAGTGTCTTCGTTCGTCGTGAGCCGACGCCTTAGCTGGTCTTGGCTTTGAGGAGTTCGAGGGCCTTGTCGAGGGCCGGGTCGCCCTTCTGCGCGGGGGCTTCGTCTTCCGAGTCGTCTTCGGTGACAGCGGGGCCGACTGCAACCGTAGGCGTGACGGCTTCGTCCTGAATCTTCTTGCCTCCAGCGGTGTACTTGGCGACGGTCAGCAGAAGGGCCGCTCCGTCGGGCAGTTCGATGGTCTTCTGCACCGATCCCTGGCCGAAGGTGCGCTCACCCACCACATCGGCGCGCTTGTTGTCTTCGAGCGCCCCGGCGGTGAGCTCAGCCGCGCCGTAGGTGCCGCGGTTGACGAGCACTTCCAGAGGCGCGTCCGAGATGAATTTGGTTGGATCGGCCGCAAAAACCTGCTTGGGAAACTTCTGGCCTTCGAGAGTCGCCATGGTTCCCTGCTTGAGGAAGAAGTTGGCCAGACGGAGGCCGTCCTGGGGGTCGCCCCCGGCGGAGTCGCGCAGGTCGATCAGGACCTTGCGCCCCTTGGGCAGCGCCTTGAGCTGGGCGCCGATTTCGTCGACGCGGGAGGCGGTCAGCACTCCTGGCTTGAGATAGAGGATGGTCGAGCCCTCGTATTGCTGCAAAGCGAGAGGCTGCACGGTGGGCAGCACGCGGGTCAGCGTGATCTTGTCGGAATCGGGCTTGTGGGCACGCACCACGGAGAGCGTGAGATTGGTTCCCGGCTTGCCTTCGAGCAGGAGGCGGATGACCGCCGGCGAAAGCTCACGGGTGGACTGCTCGCCGATGGACTCGATGACGTCGCCGTCTCCCAGGTGCTCCTTCTCTGCGGGCGAGCCCGGCTGCACGCTCACGATGGTCGCATAGCCGTAACGCTTGGAAACGACGAGACCTACCTGCGCGACGCCGGAAAGGGGCCGCTCCTTGTAGATCTTGTACTCGGTGGGGGTGAGGTAGCTGGAGTCGGCATCGAGCGACTCGATCAGGCCATGCAGCGCCCCGGCGGTGACGTCGTTCATGTTCGGCTCGGTGACGTAGTCGGTCTGTATCTTCTTGAGAACGTTCTGGAAGACGCCAACCTGGCGGTAGGCTCCATCCTGCTGGCCACCGGCATGCACGCCGAACCATCCGAACTCACCCAGGGCAAAGCCCAAGCCAAGCGCGGAGAAAATAGCCACGGAGAGAACAAAAACGAAACGCTGGAAGAATCTGGACACTCACACCACCAAGGCAGCCGCAAGGGTAACAGGCCGCTCACTCTATAGACGCATGATATCGCAATGTGGCTCCGCCTGCTCTGACTAAGCACCTGCGGTGCGGCAGACGCTTCGCGTGGCCCGCGCCAGAACAAAGGCGCGGCACCTGCGGTGCGGCGGCCGCTTCGCGTGGCCCGCGCCAGCACAAAGGCGCGGCACCTGCGGTGCGGCAGACGCTTCGCGTGACCCGCTCCAGAACAAAGGCGCGGCACCTGCGGTGCGGCAGCCGCTTCGCGTGGCCCGCGCCATTACAAAGGCGCGGGAGAGGGGACAGTGCGGATGCGAGGTTGTCCGAGGTGGATTCGTGCTTTCCCACTCTAGCCGCAAAAACAACTGCGCGGCGAGAGTGGGGCACCCGCGGGTAGTGCGGAGTTGAGAAATGAAAACGAAAAAAGAAACTCGGGCGGAAGGTTGCTCCGCCCGAGGGGGGTGAAAGGTCGAAGAGGGGCTAGAAAGTTAACTTCAAAGCGGCCTGCATGACGCGAGCCGGGATGTTGCCGGTCTGCGCAACGGTATTGTTGGCGTTCCACTGGCTGCCAACGACGCTCTTCCAGCCTGTATAAGATCCCCACGGCTGCGATGGGTTGGCAAAGCTGGGGTGGTTGGTGGCGTTGAAGGCTTCCCAGCGGAATTGCAGCATGGCGCCTTCCGCGAGGCTCCAGTTCTTGGTGACAGCGGCGTCGGCGCCAAACTCATGCGGTCCGTACATGAGGTTCTTGGCGCTGGAGCCAAAGGTTCCCATGGCATTGTTGTTGAACGCGGCGTCGTTGAAGTAGCCGGTCTTGACCCAGTCCCAGTGCGAGCCCTTGCCTACGTCGAGCGGTTGCCCGGCCACGCGGTCGGCGCGGTCCAGCTTTTGCACCGAACCGGAGTCGTCGTCGTTCCAACTGTAGCCGGCCGACATGACGGAGAAGGGATTGCCGGACTGCAGAGAGAGGATACTGCTCAGTTCCCATCCACCGAGGGTCTCCTGAACAAGCATGTTCCTGCCCCGCAAGCTGGGGGTTTGATAGATGAAGTTGGTGACCCAGTTCATGGGCACGCTGAGGGTTGAATTGCCGTGGTTCCACTTCAGGCTGAAGGGGTTGCCAAGATAGGGACTGCCGAACGAAACGTTGCCGGAACTAGCCACGTCGAGCGACTTGGCCCAGGTAAAGCTGGACTGCACCTGGAGGCCATGGGACATGTGGTGATCGATGGTGGCCTGCATGGAGTTGTAGCTGGCCGTTGCGTCACTGCGGTCGGTGAGGATCTGCGAGAAGTTGGAGTAAGGGCGCACGTCGTTGGTGGCCGCGTTCTGGTCGACGGCGTCGGTCTGGTGATAGGACTCGCTGCCCACATAGGCGAGGCGCGCCACCGTGCTGGAATTCAACTGCTGCTCGACGGAGATGTTCCAGCTCTGGGTGATGCCCAGCTTGAAGTTGCGGCTGAAGGACTGGCCCAACGTAACCGGACCGGCAAAGGTTGAGTTGGTGGGCGGCTTGTAGGAAACCGAGGTAAAAGCCGGGAACGGGCTGGTGTAGTTGGTGCCCGCAAAGGTGGACCAGGGGCTGTTGAAGTTCAAGGAACCAGTGATGGCCTGGTCGCTTCCGGCCGAGCATCCGCCGGCACAATTGCCGCCATAGATGTTATAGAGCGGGCTGAAGGGCGCGATGTCGGCCGCGTGATTGTAGGACGAGTACTGGAGCGGCCCGGTGAAGAGGCCAAGACCGGCGTGGACCACGGTGTGCGGCAGGCTTCTGGGCTGCCAGGCGACGCCGAGACGAGGCTCCCAGTAGCCGTAGGAATCGGGCATCAGGGTGGCAGTCATTCCACTGTCGCCGGCGAAGATCAAGCCCGCCGGAGCATTGGGAAACACGGTGCTCTGCTGCCCGGCGACAAAGGCCGCGCCGCGGCCGCCGGCCGAGGCAGGTGCGGTGTTTGGATCCCAGCGCAGCCCCATGTTGATGGTGAGGTTGGAACGAGCCTTCCAGTCATCCTGGAAGTAAGGAGCAAACTGCCAGCCGGCGACATCGGCGATTTCGCCGCCGCCCTGCTCGAAGCCGCTCATGTAGCCGAGCAGGAAATCGGCCAGGCCCTGTCCAGTGTACTGTCCGTTGAAAGTGACGATCGGGGTGGTTGGATACTGGGTGTACTCCTCGGCAAACTGGTGCATCAGATCGACGCCTACAGAGAGCGTGTGACGGCCCTCGACACGGGTGACCATTTCGCTGAAGCCGTAGGTATTGCGCACTTCCTGGGAAGGCTCGGTCCAGCCGCCGTTGAAGCCGCCGACGCCGCCTTCGACAGTGAAACCTTCCATGTAGCACTGGCCGGGCAGTTCATTCACCTTGATGTATTCGGAGAAGCACATCGGCTTGCCCGAGGCGCTATTCACAGCGGCCGCATTGTGCGCGCTCTGCTCGTTCCAGAAGACCGAGAGGCTGTTGACGGTGTTGGGATTGATGGTCCAGGTGTGGGAGAGGACGTCGTTGTAATACTCCATCCGCTCCTGGAAGCCATAGGTCCAATTGTTGATGTCGATGACGGAGAGAATGTTGCCCGGCGTGTCGCCGGAGGGCTCGGTGTAGCTGTCGGTGAAGGAGCGCAGACTCAGGCGCTGAGACGGCGAAAGGGTGTAATCCAGACGGCCGGTGCCTTCGTCGTAGTTGCCGCGAATGGGAGCGGTCTCGTAAAGCATGTGGCCGTTGGCCGTTTGTCCGGAGGCAGCAGTGCGGCCGGGGAGGCCGTCGGTGGTGATCTGCACTGCGGCGGCGTTCAGCTTGGCGACGCTGGTGTCCAGCTGATTGGCGATGCCGTTGACGGTGTGAAACGGTCCCGCCAGGTTGGTGACTCCGGGGGTGGAAGCCAGTCCGCTGAAATCGCCATTGAGCATGGCCGCGGTGGGCGTGTAAGTGTTGTTGACGGTGCTGGCCGCCACCTGACGCGTGCCCTGATAGTTGGCAAAGAAGAAGAGCTTGTCTTTGAGCACCGGTCCGCCGACATAGGCGCCGAATTGGTTGCGCTTGAGCGGATCGACTGTTCCTTTACCTTTATTGTTGTATCCGGAAAACCAGTCCGTGGCGTTCAGATCGTTGTTGCGCACAAACTCGAATGCGCCGCCATGAAACCGGTTGGTTCCGCTCTTGGTGGCGATGCTGACCACCGCGCCGGGGGAGAATCCATAAATGGCGGAGAAGTTGTTGGAGATGACCTTGAACTCCGCGGTGGCGTCGGAATTCGGGAATGGAGCCGTCAACAGGTTGTAGTTATCCATGTTGGAGACGCCGTCGAGCATGTAGTAGGTGCTTCCCTGGCGTCCGCCGTTGGAGGATGCACCGGTCTCAGTGATGAACGAGAAGCCGGACTGGATGCCTTCGCCGCCGTGCTGAATGACATTGGCGGTGCCGGGAGCGAGCAGAACCAGCGAGGAGGGATCGCGGCCATTGAGCGGCAGTTCGGAGATGGCGGCTTCGCCGACCGTGGTGCCGAGTTCGGCCGAAGAGGTGTTGATCAACTCGGCGTCGGCGGTAACCGCGACGGTCTCCGTGGCGCCCGCGCCCACCTTGAGACGCACGTCCTGGGTTGCCGAGAGATTCGCTGTGAGAGCAATGCCCTTCTGCAGGTAGCGGTCAAAACCCTTTGCCTGGATGGCCAGCGAGTAATTGCCGATGGGCAGCGGCTTGAGCAGGTAGAATCCTGCGCCGTCTGTCTTGACGGTCTGGGTGAAGTTGGTGTCGACGTTGGTGACGGTCACGGATGCCGCGGGCACAACTGCGCCTGTGGCATCTGTAACGTTGCCGGTCAGACTGGCGCTGGTGCCCTGCGCATGCGTGAGAACGCCGGAGCAGACCAGAGCAAGGACGATTACGAGCCAGAAGCCCCGTAGCCGCTTTGCGTTGAACAGTTGCATGACTACCTCCAGAAGAGTGTTTTCAGAGGCTTTCAGAGAGCATCGGAATGCCGGCTGAAGCCGTCTACATCGATGGGCATCCATGGGCGCTTGTGAAATCGTTTCCATCTTTTCCATCGATGCGACCATAGGACTGCATTGCTCGGAATTTCCCTTTTCACGTGAAGGTCGCCTGTTCAAGCCTTTGGGAAAGTGTCTTTCCGAGTCCCACCGAACAATACGCGCGCAACGAAACAACTTGAATCCGCCTAAAGTCGGACTGATTGCGCTTTTTTTTGCCTCATCCACTTGCCTCATCTACGCGTTTCGCGGGCGGCCGGAAATCTTTTCCGAGATCCGACTTTGGGAGGATGGAAGAGGTGTTTATCGAGGGTACACTTCGTGCTGTGCGGCCTGTGCCTGCACTGTGGTGTGCTGTCGATCGCTTGCACGGGCAGTCCGGCTGGGCTATGCCAGGGCAAGGCAGTAGAGTCGAGACCACGGCGGATCTGCGCGGCTTTTGCATTCAGAGCGATGTGTAGCATGGCTCAGAGCATGCCCTTTCGAAGCCGTCGATGAGATGGCTTCTACGCTCTCGCATGCAGACGCGGCCTGAGATTGCATCCCCAGAAGGCATAGGCAAGTACAAAGATGTATCCACCGAGCGGCACAAGATAGGCAAGCGCAATGCTGCCGGTCTTCTGGGAAATGATTCCCATCAGAGGCGTGAGCACTGCGCCGCCAATGATGGCCATCACCAGCAGCGATGAGGCGATCTTGGTGTTCTCTGCCAGACCTTCGAGTCCCAATGCAAAGATGGTGGGGAACATCACGGACATGAAGAAACTGGATAGGAAGATGGCCCACAGGCCGATCCATCCAGGGTGAAGGACGCCGACGGCGAGCAAACAGATATTGGCGATGCTGTAAATGCCCATCAGCTTGCCGGGATGGATGAAGCGCATCAGCGCCGCAGAGGCAAAGCGGCCAATGCCAAAGGCCGCGAGGGTTCCGGTGAGGAAATAACCGGCTATCTTCTCGGGCCGGTGAACGCTGTCTTGCACGTATTGAATGAAGTAGCTCCAGGTGCCGACCTGCGCGCCCACATACATGAATTGCGCGGCGATTGCCGTGAGATAGTGCGGATAGCGGAGCAGTTCGAGATAGCCTCCCTTGCCGGGTACGCCTTCAATGCTTTCGACTGCGACCGCGGGAAAGGGCACGCGCCAGATGACCAGCGCAAGTGCAAATACAATCGTTCCGATGGCCAGATAGGGCGTGACAACGCGCAGCGTTTCAGCACGGAGATAGGGCGCGTAGGTGTGCGCAGCCTGCATGGCGGCCACCTGGTCCGGCTTTAGCTCAATGCCGGAGAAGATGAACCTGGTGCCGATCAATGCGCCGGTGATTGCGCCCAGCGGGTTGAAGGCTTGTGCGATGTTGAGGCGGCGCGCGGAGTCTTCCGGATCGCCGAGTTGGGCGATGAAAGGATTGGCCGCTGTTTCAAGAAAAGAGAGGCCGCTGGCGATGACGAAGAGCGCGCCGAGAAAGAACGAATAACGGCCGATGAGCGCAGCGGGCCAGAAGAGAAAACATCCGCATCCCATGAGGGCGAGTCCGGCGATGATTCCGGATTTGTAACCGAACCTGCGCATCAAAAGAGCGGCAGGAGCGGCGAGCAGGAAGTAGCCAAAATAGAAGGCGGACTGCACCAGCCCGGCCTGAAAGCGCGAAACCTCAAAGGACTTCATGAACTGACGGATCAGCACGTCGTTGAGGTTGTTGGGCATGGCCCACAAGAAAAACAGAGAGGTCACCAGGATGAAGGGAACCATGGCTCCCGCGGGGATGAGACGGGCTGAAAGCCTTGCATTGGGGTTGCTTACCGTGTGCGCCAAAATGAGTCTCCTAGTCTTTGATGGCCGAAGAGGCGAGAAATTGATCCGTGCATTCGAGTGAGACATTGAAGCGGGCTTTAGCAGGGGCGGTTGGTTTGTGCACAAATAACGTCCTTGCTCCGTCCCTACGGGACTCCGGGTTGAACTTGTGGAATCCGTTTCCCCGCGCTGAAGCGCGGGGCTAATCAGCACTGTGCCTGCGGCGCGTTTACGCGGACATTACTTATGCGGTACTCAATCAAGCCCGATCTGTCTTATTGGTCTTAGCGGCACGACGAAAGTCGTGCCCTGTTACAAAGCCCGGTAAATTTGAGTTTTCCGCAGTCTGTAAATCCTTCTCAGTAGATGCTTCCCGGTTACACACCGCAGAGATGAACCTGGATGCCGAGTTCGTGGAACATGGCGGCCTTGGCGTTCAGCGCGCGATCGGCTTCTTCGGCGGTAGACGCATAAGCGACGTTGACGTGGTTGGAAGCGTGGCGCGCCATGAACTGATTCTGCGTGACTCCATGCAGGACAACATGCATGACCGGCCACTGCTGGGTGACTTCGCGCCAGCGACGCATGGTCTCCTCTTCAGGCAACGCGATGGCGGAGGCGCGGCCGATGTCCACGTGCAGGGCTCCATCCTCAACAAATACGCGGCTCCAGACGATTTCGCCGGGCTTGCAGATTCCCTTCAGCGTCCCGCCGCCGAGACGGAAATACATGGAGGGCTGGCGTTCGCTGACCGCGCCTGCATAGCCACCGACAAGATGCGAAGCCGGCACAGCGCCGGAGATCTGGAAGAGCCAGACAAACTCGTCGATGCCTTCGCCGGTGTAGTGTTCGCCCCAGCGGACATCGTGCAGAGTGGTCGCGGGATCGAGGCCCATGGCGGTCCAGATGCGATTGGTGATGATGGAATCGACGCCGACGCACTCGTCGACTTCGTTGAAGTGCGGAAGCGGGCGGCCAGGGTAGAGTTCGCGGCCATCGGAACTGAAGGCAGGCGGGCGATCTACGTTGTTGAGGAGGCCTTCGACGAGATCGGAGGCGGGAGCAAGATCCTTGAGGCCCTGCTGATATTGAATGCCGATGGCATCGCAGCCGAATTCATCGGCGATGCGCAGCGCGGCGATGTACATGCGGCATTGGTTGAGGATCTGGCCGTCGGTGAGGTCGGTGATTTCGTCGGGACCGGTGAGGAAGCGAAGGCCCTTGGCATCGAGCCAGTCGCGCACTTTCTGCGCTTCGGCATCGGTAACCTGCTGCATTGCGGCCAAGAGCGCGGACTGGCTGAGGCGCTCCTTGTAGATGCCGGTGGGATTGAGCAGGCTGTCTTCGATGATGGCGTTGAACATGCCCATGCAGCCTTCGTCGAAGATGCCCATCAGAGCCTTGCGGCGCTGCAACTGGCGAGCGAGCGCGACGCCGAGATCGGTCTCGGGCTTCGCGACCGCGGAGGGATCGAAGGCGCGGACCTGCGACGCGTCTTGAGTTACCGTCTTCTCGCGAATCCACTGGCGCAAGCCGTTGCGGAAGAAGTCGTCGGTGAAGTCCTTGCTCCACAAGGTACTGAAGCGTACGCCGGCCTTGCGCAGGCAGGCATTGAGGTTCAGCATGCCAACCAGTCCGGGCCACTGGCCAGACCAATTGGCGACAGTAAGAATTGGACCGCGATGAGAGATGAGCCCGGCGAGCAGGTGGCTGCTGTATTGCCACACCGACTCGGCAACAACGATGGGCGCGTCGGGATCGATGTTCTCGAAGACCTGCATGCCCATGCGCTGGCTGTAGATGAATCCATGTTCGAGCTTGGGGTCGTAGGAATGGGCGCGGCGGACGGTAATGCCTTCCTGGCGGAACGCGTTGGTCAGCATCTCTTCCATCTTTGCCTGTGCGGCCCAGCACGTCTTGTTGGCGGAGAGGCGCAGATCGCCATTGGCCACCAGCAGCACTTCGCCGGCTGGGACCGGAGTGATTTCCTTGAGCACGGGTACGGCATATTCGAGCATCGATTTCTCCCGGCGCAGTGCGCGCCTTTTTCTATTGGGCCGAGGACAGCGCGGCCTGGTCTTGATTTTTTTGATCTTGATTTTTTTGACCTTGATTCTTTTGATCTTGAAGCGACTTGCGGATCTTGTCGAAATGAGATGCGGCCTCTTGCCAGCCGTTGTTTGGGCGTGGCTCGAAGGTCCGGTATTCGCAGGAGTGAAGGAGCGCGGCGCGCCCCTCGTCGAGGGTGGAAAAGTGTCCAGTGGCGACGGCTTGCACCAGCGCATTGCCGAGGGCCGCTGCTTCCACGGGGCCAGCGATCACGGGGCGATGACAGGCGTCGGCGGTCATTTGGCAGAGAGAGTGATTTTTTGCGCCGCCGCCGACGAGACGGATGGTTTGGATCACGCGGCCTGTTAAGCGTTCGAGGTCGTCGAGGGTGGCGCGGTAAGAAAGGCTGAGGCTCTCGAAGATGCAGCGGGCGGTTTCGCCGGGGGTCTGCGGAGCGGGCTGGCCGGTGCGGGCGCAGTAGCCGGCAATGGCGGCGGGCATGTCCTGCGGGGCCTGGAACTCCGGCGCGTTGGGATCGATGAGGGAGCGGAAAGGGGCGGCGGCGGAAGCGGCGCGCTCAGTTTCCTGCCAGTTGAGCGCGCTTCCGGCAGCAGCCCAGAGGCGCATGCATTCCTGCAGAATCCACAGGCCGGTGAGGTTGCGGATGAGCAGCATTCCGCCGTCGGCGGAGCCCTCGTTGGTGCAGCCGGAGCGGAAGGCGTCTTCGCCGAGCAGCGGCTCGGGAACGGTGACGCCCATTAAACTCCATGTCCCGGAGCTGAGGAAGGCGCTGCGGTCGTCGAGAGGAAGGACGGCGACGGCGCTGGCGGTGTCGTGCGAGGCTACGGCGATGGCCGGGAAGGAACCTGAGTAGCCGCAGTCGGCAAGCACCTGAGGCAGGACGGGACCGAGCACCGTTCCGGGCATGCGGACGGAGGGAAAGATGGCCGGCGGAATTTGTAGCGCGGTCAGGACCTCGCTCGACCAGGAGCGCGCAACAGGATTGTAGAGCTGGGTGGTGGTGGCCTCGGTGTATTCGGCAGATTTTTGGCCGCAGAGGAAGTACTGGAAGAGATCGGGAATGGGCAGCAGGGTGTGCGCGGCGGCCAATTGGGGATCGGCGGAAAGGGCCATGGATGCCAGTTGGAACGAGGTGTTGATGGCCATGGACTGGACGCCGGTTGCCTTGAAGAGGCGGAGGGCGTCGATGCTGGCGCTGACGCGCTCGGGCATGTTGCCGGTGCGGGCGTCGCGGTAGTGGTAGGGATTGCCGATGAGGCGTCCGCGCTGGTCGAGGAGGGCGTAATCGACGCCCCAGGCGTCGACGCCGACTGCCGTGGGCAGTTTGTTCGATTGGCCTCGGTACTTCTTTAGGCCGTCGAGGATGCCGGACCAGATGCCGAGGGCGTCCCAGTAAAGGCTGTTGGCGGCGCGGACGCCGTTGTTGGAGAAGCGGTGGACTTCGCGGAGGAAGAAAGCGTTTCCATCCCACGCGCAATCCATTACGCGGCCGTTGGAAGCGCCGAGATCGACGGCGAGGAAGCTGGTTTCCGCCATCAGAGGCACACTCCTGCCGCGCTCCGTGCCGAAGCGACGAGGTGAGAGCCACCAGAGGACGAGAGATGCGGGGGAAAATCCATCCGGGCAATGGTACAGGACGGCTGAAGGTGTGTGCAAAAGCGGTTTAGCAGCTTCGCGCAGCTGCGCGCAGCTGCGCGCTGGGCGGGGGGTGAGAAAGGCGGGCGTGGACCGGGCTGGGATGGGAAGGCGTGCGGGACCGACTGATCCGCGACCTTTCAGCCATGCAGCTATCTCTAAAGGCAGAGACCCTGCTGGTAATTGGCGATTTGGCGGCGATCTGACTAAAACGACGCTACGACCTCACTGAAGATGCGTATTACCTGTGTCAAAACGCGAGAATCCATTACTTCCACCAAGAGTACCCGGCGCTGAATTGAAGGGTAACGTTGAGGCCAGGATTATTATCTCCCAGGCTTGCATTTGAAATATGAACGGCTTTCACCGCAAAATCGAGGCTTCGGTTTTTCTTGATGAAAATGTTCTCGCCGATGCCCACCTGCGGAGTGAAATTGATGACGGATGTGTTATCCCCTACTAGTGGCTCTGGCACTGGAAATTTGTGGTTCGTCCACAGGAGACCGCTTCCCAACTGTGACCATGGGACGGAACGTCGTGAGGCTCGCCCGGTGAAGTTCCAGCGGTAAAGCAATGGGGTAATCGAAGCCCCAGGTATGTCATGGGGGCCATAGAGGAAGTACCCGGTCTCACCACTCGAACCAACGATGTGAAAGTAGATCTTTTGCGATGGATAATTGGCAAGCCAGAATGGCATAACCTCGACAACCGCCTCCCCTTGCCCGCGCAGGAATCCGGGCCCGCGCGGAACTGACAGCACTTTCCCGATTTGCGCACCAGCGTCCAGCAAGTTGAGTTGCATGCTGGCGTACAAATCAGGCGAAGTCCCCAAATATATCTCATAGTTCGGTGGAAAGCCGCCCGCGGCGAAGACGCCGATTTGCCAGGTGCGATGAGTTGAGATTTCTTGGGCGTTGCCATAAAAACTAATAAGCGAGGCGACGACGGCTAAGGAAACCACTGCTATCAGATGGCGCGAGGCGCGCTGTCTCGGCGGTCCGGAAGTCATTCGGCATTGCCCTTTCTGGGTTGTCCTGCATCGTTTGTATTTCCATGCAGGCTGCGCGCACAGGAATCCCGGCCAGCTGCGCCTATCGCCATTTTCAGGAGACGATCGAGATAGGTTGACATAACATTCATTTCGACCTTCATTTCGTCGCATTCGTAACTTAAATGCCACGAATAAGTTAAACAGCTATTTGTGCGTCCACTATACTCCGTTGACAGGCGTTCCGTTGACACAAAGATAGAAAACAGTTCTCAGTCACTCGCTTCAGATTCCAGTCGAGTAATCGTCAGTTACTGCTTCTTGCTGCGCTCGGGTTGGCAGTAGTCTGTTGCCTGTCGCTGGAGGGCTGAAAAAGCACGAAGCTCTTCCGGCCGGGAGTATCGCTTCCCACCCTTCCGCGATGAGGCTGCGGAAGGATGGGGCACCCTTGCATTTCGACGAGAAGCAGATTCGCAGTTGCACCGTCCCTACGGGACTCCGGGGCATGTGGGACGGTCTCCCAACGCTGAAGCGCTGGGCTAGCAAACGCTGCGCCTTCGGCGCGATAAGAATTGGAACCGGTCTGGCCTTAGACTCAAACCCAGTTCGAGGCAACTGCTCGGGACCGGCCCGCTCTGCTATTCAGATTCGGGCAGGTCTACTGCCTTGTTTCAAGCAATCGCCCTGGCGGCTTTTCTTCGACAAGAGGCGGGGCGAGAGACCATAATCAACGCAGCTACATCAGTTCAATCAGGAGATTCCCCGATGTCCGATCCTACGATTGCCCAGAAGAGCCCCTACGGAGTGGAAGTGGAAGCAGGCAAGGCCTACTTCTGGTGTGCGTGCGGCAAGAGCGCAAGCCAGCCCTTTTGCGACGGCAGCCATAAAGGCAGCGAGTTTACGCCGGTGAAATATGAAGCCACCGAGTCGAAGAAGGTCTTCTTCTGCGGTTGCAAACACAGCGGCAATGGCGTGCTGTGTGACGGAAGCCACAAGACTCTATAGTTCTCATTCGCAGACCTGAATCGGAAGAAACGCCCTGCCCGCGATTGCGCGGTGCGGGGCGTTTTTTTGCGCTTCCCACCCTGGCCTTTGTTTCTCACAGATCCGAGACGCTCCAGAGTTTATGGGCTGACGAGGGTACTGAGGGCCTGGAGGCCCTCAGGACAGCCGGCCGGGGGGCCAGCACTACGATTTTTCGGCCGGCTCCATGGTGCGGGTTAGTTCGCGTGGGGCATGACCAGCACTTCAACTCCGGACGCGGCGTCTTTCTGGTGGAAGATCTGCTCAGTGGCCTTTTGAAATTCCTCGGGCTTCGCATTGGGAATGTCGGTGAAGGTTTGCGGATTGCGGTCCACCAGCGGGAACCACGAACTCTGCACCTGCACCATGATGCGGTGACCGCGGCGGAAGGTGTGGAAGAGGTCGGGCATGGTGAAATCTAGAGCGGTCTGCTTGCCGGGGGCTAGTGGCTCGGGCTTTTCCCAGCTGTTGCGGAACTTGGCGCGGAAAGGCTCGCCGCGCAGCAGTTGCTGATAGCCGCCCATGTGCAGCGGGGGCGCTTCCATCACGTGCTTGGTCCCGTGCGAAGTGTCCTCGGCGTCGGGGTAGTTGTCGGGGTAGACATCGATGAGCTTGACCACGAAATCCGAATCGGTGGCGGAACTGGCGATCTTGAGCTTGGGTGAGATGGGGCCGGCGATGGTGACGTCTTCCTCAAGCGGGTCGGTCTGGTAGACGACGACATCCGGGCGATAGCTGGCGAACCGTTGATCGTCGACCATGTAGCGCTGGGGAACCGTGTCGGTGGTGTAGCCCACGAACGGCACTGGATGATTGGGATCGCTCAGGTACTCGTCGCTGCTATTCGCCTCGGTGGGCGGATCGAAGCTGAGTTTGCCGCCGGCCTGAAAATAGAGCGTCTTCGCGGATGCGGCTTTGGGAGGCCAGGTTTCAAAGTTGCGCCAGACGTTGGTTCCGGTTTCGAAGACCACTGCCTTGGGCTGGGCCTTGCCCTTGCCCTTGAGGTAGTGCTCAAAGAAGGGGAACTGGACGTAGGTGCGGAAGTACTCGCTGGTTTTGGCGTTGAACTGAACTTCGCCGAGATGGCTGCCGTCGCTACGCGCCCATCCGCCGTGGACCCAGGGTCCTTCGACCAGCGTGGTGGGCGTATCGGGGTTGAACCGGCCGATGGCATTGAAGGTCTTGAAAGGGCCGCTAAGGTCTTCGGCGTCGTACCATCCACCTACAACGAGCACGGCGCACTTCACATTCTTCATGTGGCGGGAGAGGTCGCGCTGCTGCCAGTAGCTGTCATAGGTGTCGTGTTTGGCCTGATCGTTGAAGAGCCAGTTGGAGCCTTTGAGATAAAGCTTGTCGAGGTTCATGACGTTGCCCGCATTGAGATAGAACTTGTAGCTGTCGGGCGTGCCAAAGTCGAAATCGAGCATCGGCTTGGGGGTCTGCGGGCCTTCCTGGGGATGAAAGAAGGGGGCATAGAAGCCGAAGTTGGCGGACAGCATGAATGCGCCGCCGTGGTAGCTGTCGTCGCCGAGGAAGAGATCGGTCATGGGCGCCTGAGGGCTAGCCGCGACGAGAGCCGGATGGGAGTCGATGATGGAGGCGGAGGTATAGAAACCGGGATAGGAGATTCCCCAGATGCCGGCCTTTCCGTTGTTATTGGGCACGTGCTTGAGCAGGAACTCGAGGGTGTCGTACGTATCCGAAGAATCGTCCACGTCCTGCGGCGTCTTTTTGACGTCGATGTGGGGATGCATCTCGACGAAGTCGCCTTCGCTCATCCAGCGGCCGCGCACATCCTGATTGACGAAGATGTAGCCGCTCTTCTCGAACTCGTCGGAGGGGCCGAGGCGCTTGGGATACTGATCTTCGCCATACGGCCCGACGTTGTAGGGAGTGCGATTGAGCAGGAAGGGATAAGGGCCGGGATCGCCAGAAAAGGCTGAAGTCTTGGGCACGTAAACGGCGGTGAAGAGCCGCTTGCCGTCGCGCATGGGGATGCGGAACTCGTATTTCGTGTAATGGGAGCGGACGTAGTCCTCGGCCGGGGCGGCGGGCGCGGGTTGCTGGGCGCGAACGAGGGGAAGGGCAAGAAGAGAAACGGCAAAAAGGGCAACGCGGCAGGGATTGGTCATGGAACGCTGAAGTCTCCTGAGATTCAAGAGTAACCGAACGGTCGGAGTTGGCGGGGTTAGCGGAGTTGGCGGGGAGGGACTTCGTGGTATCCCACCCTTGAATCAAAGAACGATTCAAGGATGGGGCACCCACTATGTACTTCCCGCTCAGATAGAAAGCGACTCAGTCGGCGTCTTTGGTGTTGTCGACGGGGGCCTTTTCTGGGGTGGTGAGCGGCTTGGTGATGTCGTCGAGCAGGGCCGGAGTGGCGTCGACGCGCTCGAGGACGGGATAGCGTTCGCCGTCGTGGTAGTCGATTTGGGTGGTGGAGACGAAGGACTCGGCCTGCACGATCAAGCTGATGGCCTGGCTGGTTCCCTTGGCGGCTCGGATGGCGTCGCGCAGGGCATCGTTGGAGAAGACGCGGCCGTTGACGGCAAGGATCTTTTCTCCGGGAACGAGGCGCGCTTTATCGGAGGGGCCGTTCCAGCGGACGTCGCCGATTGCTCCGTCCGCGCCAACCTCGATACCGAGAGAAAACCAGCAATCCAAGCCGGCCCCGCGGGGACCTTCGGAGGCGGAGAGAGTCTTTTCTCCTGGGCTGGGCTTTCCCTTGTAAACAAGCTTGTAACCACCCTGCTCAATGCCGGCCAGATCGGCATGGGGGTTGAGCTTGTCGACGCGGTCGTGGAGGAAGGCGGCCCAGTCGTAGGGAACGATTGCGTTGAGGTCCTGGACGATCTCGTCAAAGTTATAGGTCAGGATGAGCGGGCCAGTATTTCCGCCCTTGCCGAGGAAGATCTTCTGGAAATCGTCGAGGGACTTCTTGTTGCCGGAGAGCTTGCGGATGAGGGTGTCGGCGTCGAGCCAGAGGAGCTCGCCCTCGAAGTAGTAATCCTGCCCGCGCTTCCAGTTGGACCAGGCCGGTGCGCCATCGCGCAGGATGCTGGCGGCGATGGCGGTGTCTTCGGTGGTGCGCCATTGACGGCCGGGACGGTTGTCGAGGTTGGCGGCCGAGAGGGCCAGCAGATCTCGATATTGGGCCTGTGTGACGAGGCCGGAGCGGGCGGCAAGGACATTGCCGAGATACTGCGTCATGCCCTCGTAAACCCACAAGAGCGCGCCCTGCTGGGGGGTTGCGAAATCGGGCTGATAGAGGCCCACCGGACGGCGGTATTTGCCGTTCCAGGAGTGGGTGAACTCGTGGGCGAGAAGATCTGCCATGGCGAGCTGGTGGGAGTCGTCGGAGTATCCCTTTTCGGTATCTCCGTTGTCGGAGGACTGACCGTGCTCAAGGCCCTCGATGCCTGCCACGTCGGAGAGCGTGAGCAGGAAGTGATAGGCGTTGTAGTGGTGCGAAGCATAGAGCGCGTCCGCCTCGCGAACCAGATTGTTGATGGCGACCAGAAAGGCCGGCCGGAGGTTGGCGTCCTGCGGCTCGTCGGAGACCACGTCGAGATAGTGCTTGGGTGTAACTGTGGGCGCGAGGGGATACTCACGGAAGTACTGACCGGCGATCACCGGTGAATCCTGGAGTTGCTCGACGTTGGTGGCGGCGAAATGAGTGACGCTGCCATTGGCGGGCACCGGATAGGCGCCGGGGCCGAGTGGTTCAAGAGCGGTGCCGATACCCCAGCCGGCGGGGACAATCAGCGAGGCCTGAACAGGGATGTCGCGTACCGGTGTGTGGGCCGGATAGAGCAGAAGCTTCTCCCACTCGAGGACGGCGATTTTTTGACTGATGCGGGCGGTGACGATGCAGTCGAGGTGTGCGTGGAGGGTGGTTACACCCTTGGGAATGGTGAGGTGGAACTGAAAGAGATCCACATCGTCGCGACGCCAGGGGAGGGGTTGGCCATTGGCGGTGAAGACGACGCCTGTAATGGAGTCGACCGGACCGGTGGGGCGGTGATCGCCGGGGATCCACTGCGGGGTGGTCAGGGTCAGCGGCCCGGCCTGCACGGGAAGGTCGATTTCGGCGTGATAGAGCTTGCGCGGCGTGTCGGAAAGGTCGGCGGTGATCTGGATCGGCGTCTTTTGCGCATTCGCAGGAGCGGCGGCAAGAAAAGAGGAGAGCAGGACCAGCAAGATCAAAGGGCGAAGCGCGTTCCGCATGGTGGATGTAACCTCCGAAAGGTTCAGACTACAGCACCCCTGCGACGGGCGGAAGCGTGGCTTAGGATTTGCGTGCGGACTTTTGCACTGTTTCCGCAGCACTCCTTCACCAATCCATACGATTTCCTTATGAATGCCCCATGACGCCGGTTTAACCTATCTGCATAGTCCAACAACCAGCGCGGGCGGCTTTGCAGGCCAGAGCTGGGCCTTCATCCAAAAAAGCATCCAGACAAGTATTCAGACAAGCATCCAGTCAAAAAGGAGATCCATGTCCACCGACTATCGCAATTTTCTTGCGCTGCCCTATGCAGAGCTCGAAGAACTGAACCTGGCAGCCAAGGCTGATCGTCTCAACCGCGTCTCTGCCGATGAGATCCGCGAGAAGCGACTGAAGTACCTGGCCGATGAAAAGCGCATCAAGGCCGTGACCGTGTTGTTTTCGGATCTTGAAGGCCGTCTGCATCTGCTCGATTACGACAAGAAGTTTCTGCTTGGCTCCTATGAGAACCTGACCTTCGACGGCTCGTCGATCCGGGGCTTTACGGCTCAGAAAGAGTCGGACCTGCGCCTCGGGATTGACTGGAGCGCCTTCTACTGGGTTCCCGCCGATGTCTTCGGCACCGGCAAGGTTGTCGTATTCGGCACCGTGCTGGACAAGGACGGCACTGCCTACTCCGGCGATCTTCGCGGCGTACTCAAGACCTATAGCGACGATCAGTTCAAGAAGAACGGCTACACGCTCAACGCGGCCACGGAGATCGAGGGCTTCCTCTTCGCCGGCAAGGATGCGGAGCAGAAGTATTGCGAGACCGGCAAGTTCGAGTTCATCTCCACCGGTGGCTACTACCACTCGATGCCTCTCGACCCGCTGCGCCAGTTCATCGACACCGCCGCCGAAGTGCAGCGCGCGATGGGCTTCCAGAACGAAAAGGACCACCCGGAAGTTGCGCCGAGCCAGTTTGAGATCAACTATGGCTACGCCGAGGTGGTGGCCGCAGCCGACCAGATCCAGTTGTACAAGCTGCTAACCCGCCAGATCGCAAACAACATGGGTTACACGGCGAGCTATTTGCCGAAGCCGGTTGTAGGCGTGAACGGCAGCGGCATGCACACCAACGTTTCGATCTCGCAGGGCAAGACCAACCTGTTCTGGGACGAGAACGGCGTGGAGAAGGTCTCGCCGCTGGCTTGGAGCTTCACCGACAAGATCCTCAGCAACGCCCTGGACGTTTGCCTGATCTGGAACTCGAGCGTAAATGCTTATCGTCGTCTGGATCCGCACTTTGAAGCGCCGAACCAGATCAAGGCTTCGGCCGTGGATCGTGGCAGCTGCATCCGCATTCCGCTGGCAAACCACAAGTCGGCTCGCGTTGAAGTCCGCTCGGTAGGTCCGGATGCGAATCCGTACCTTACCCTGTACTCGATCTTCAAGACGGGCATCGACGGCGAGATCGCGTCGATCGATAACCTTCGCCAGGCCGAGCGCTATCTTCCCGACAACATCCTGACCGCGATCGAGGACTTCAAGGCCTCGAAGTGGGTGGAAGAGATGCTGGGCGCCGACGTGCAAGGCCGCTTTGTGGACCTGAAACAGGCCGCCGCCAACCGCAGCGCGCGCGAACTGGGCACCTTCGTCAAGGCCTCGGAAGTTCAGTTCCACCACGAAGTCTACAACCAGTCGCTCTGGAACATGTTCTAAACAACTGCTCGAAACTCGCAGGAAAGACAACGGCGGCAGATCCGTAAGGATCTGCCGCCGTTGTCTTTTGAACCGGACACCTGATCGCGCTTCGCCGGCATAGACTTTTCAGCCCCGGAACTCACCACGCCAACTTTTCATTGCCTTCGCTGCTGAACTCCGGCTGCACCAAAGCGTCATCGCCCAGTATGGCAATCAGTTGACTGGCAGCGGCCCACCCCTTGCGCGGCTTCGCTTTGGGGCGGCGGAGCACAAGCGCATCGCCCTCTACCAGCATCTCCGCCTGGTCCACCAATCCAGCCTATTGCAGCAAAGGCTTTGGAATCAGAACGCCCTGCGAGTTCCCCCATCGACGATTTGGTCGTGAGCATTGCTCCTCCACGTGACGACGATGTTACCGCCTTGCTGATCCGCTGGTGGTGGAAAGATGCTCGAACCCGAGTGAATTGCCGGAATGGGCCTGAGCAGGGGCTAAAGCCCTCCTCATTTTATTGGCCTCCATCGGCACGACTAAAGTCATGCCCTGTTACAAAGCCAGACGGATTCGAGATCTTCTGCAGCCAGACGAATCCGCGATTGTCTGCAGCCAGACGGATTCGAGTTCTTCCGCAGCCAGACGAATCCGGGATTGTCTGCAGCCAGACGGATTTGAGATCTTCCGCAGTCTGGAGCGGCTCTCAGGGCGCTCTTGCGACTTGCATTCAAGCCTGGTTTGTCCTGGTGCCCGCCTGGTTTGCAGGCAATGCCACTTTCCTCACGACTCCTTTATGCAGCGCCTGCTACACCTGAAATACAGGGTCAGGCGGTGAGGAATCCGACAGATTCCCCGCATTGCGCGCTCTGAATTCGTGGCGCGGAAAGCTGGCGATCGCTCATGGGCGCAGGATCTCCATTCGAACTGGATACACTCTTCGGTGACTACCTGCTCGACGGCGCCTTCGACGAGATGCGGGAGCGGGGCGGAGATGTGCGCGAGCAGTACCGCGCGCTTGCCGAGACGCTGGCGCGGCTGCCGGAAGAGGAACTACAGCGGCGGAAGCAGTCGGCGGACCTATCGTTTCTGACCCAGGGCATCACTTTTACTGTTTACGGACGCGACGAAGGCACCGAGCGCATCTTCCCTTACGATCTGCTGCCCCGGCTGGTGACGGCGCAGGAGTGGGACCGGATTGAACGCGGGCTTACGCAGCGCATCACGGCGTTGAATCTGTTTTTGCGCGATGTGTACTCGGAGGCGAAGATTCTGGCCGACCGGGTGGTTCCCCGCGATCTGGTGTATAGCTGCAAGCACTATCGCCGCCAGATGCGCGGGCTGCAGGTGCCGCGCAATGTCTACGTCGCGGTGGTGGGCTCCGACCTGCTGCGGCTGAACACGGGCGAATTCGTGGTGCTGGAAGACAACCTGCGCGTGCCCTCGGGCGTGAGTTACATGCTGACCAACCGGCGCGTGATGAAGCGGACCTTTCCGCAACTCTTTCGCAGCTATGGCGTGCGGCCGATCGAGCACTATCCGCAACTGCTGCTGGCCACGCTGCGTTCGCTTGCGCCGGAGGGGCGGCCGGAGCCCAACATTGTGCTGCTTACACCCGGCGTATTCAACTCCGCTTATTTCGAGCACACGTTTCTGGCCCGCCAGATGGGCATCGACCTGGTGGAAGGGCGCGACCTGGTGACGCACGACAACATCGTCTATATGCGCACCACGGATGGGCTGAAACGCGTGGATGTGATCTATCGACGCGTGGACGACGACTTCAGCGATCCGCTGGTTTTCCGCGCGGACTCGGCGCTGGGTTGCGCGGGGCTATTCAACGCCTACCGGGCGGGAAACGTGACGGTGACCAACGCCTTCGGCACCGGACTGGCCGACGACAAGGCGCTGTATGCGTATGTGCCGCGGATCATCAAGTACTACCTGGACGAGGAACCGATTCTGCCCAACGTGGAGACCTATCTGCTGACCGAGGAGAAAGAGCGGAAGCACGTATTGGCCAATCTGGACAAGCTGGTGGTGAAAGCGGTGGGCGAGAGCGGCGGCTATGGGATGCTGATCGGGCCCGCCTCGACCGCCCGGCAGCGCGAGGAGTTCGCGCGGCAGATCGTGGCTAATCCGCGCAACTACATAGCCCAGCCAACGCTGGACTTCAGCCGCGCGCCGTGTTTGATTGGCAACCATCTGGAACCGCGGCACGTGGACCTGCGGCCTTACATTTTGTATGGCGACAAGGTGAATATCGTGCCCGGCGGGTTGACGCGAGTGGCGCTGGAAAAAGGCTCGCTGGTGGTGAACAGCTCGCAGGGCGGCGGCTCGAAAGACACGTGGGTGCTGGAGTGAGAAAGCAGCTTTCAGCTTTTAGCTGCTAGCTTCCAGCTGTTTCGTGCTGAATGTACAGTTTTCAAAACTTGAAGCGCTCAAAGGTTGCAAGAAAAGCTAGTAGCTAACAGCTAGAAGCTGTATTCGGAGAAGACACGATGCTTTCGCGCGTAGCCGACAGTTTGTACTGGATGAGCCGCTACCTGGAGCGGGCGGAAAACACCGCGCGCCAGCTGGATGTGACGATGGGCCTGATGGTGGACACCGGGGGTCCCAGTGCCGAGTTGCGCTGGCAGCGGCTGGTTGGATCGCTGGGCAAGCCTCCGGGGCTGGAGTGGAACGGCGACATCGAGGGGTTGGCCCATACGCTGGTGTTCGACAACCTGAACCATGCGGCGGTGACCTTCTGCATCAATGGCGCGCGGGAGAATGCGCGGCAGGTGCGCGAAGAGATCTCCAGCGAGCAATGGCAGCGGCTGAACCGGCTCTATCACTACATCCATTCGCCAAACGCGGAGGCGCAGTTCAGTTCGAGCGTCACGGATGCGCTGACGTCGGTGATGGACGGAATCCACTTGTTCAGCGGGGTGAGCGAGACGACCATGATCCACGGTCAAGGCTGGCAGTTCATCCGGCTGGGCCAGTGCCTGGAGCGGGCCTACGCCACGGCAACCATGCTGGAGGTGTTTCATGCCGAGATGTTCAGCGCGCCCGAGCGCGAAGACTCCAGCTACCAATACCTGGAACTGGTAGGTGTACTGCGCTGCGCGACATCGTTCGAAGCGTACTGCCAGGTGTATACGGCCGATGTGTCGCCGGACAGGGTGCTGGAATTTTTGCTTTTGAACCGGGATTTCCCGCACGCGATCCGCTTTTGCGTGGATGCAATCCGCGACGCGATCCAGACGGTCCCGCACACCGGGGGGCGGAGAGCGCCGGACGAGTTGACGGCCGGCATCGGGCGGCTGCACGCGATGCTGGGCTTTACCACCATTGGAGAGATCTTGCGAGGCGATCCGGCAGGCTTTCTGCATACCATCCGCGAACAGTGCCTGCGCATCCACGAGCTGATCTACCGGTACTATGTGCAGTATTCGATCCAGTCGGCGCTGGCGTCGTAGCGGGCTGCGGGAGAGGGCACGAATTCGCGTGATTCGCTGGAATGGGCCTTGGCAGGGGCTAAAGCCCGATTCATTCGATTGGCGTTTTCGGCACGACTAAAGTCGTGCCCTGTTACAAACCAAGACGAAATTGGGTTTTTCAGCCAGACAAAACTGGGTTTTTCGCAGCCTGTAAAGCCCGCCGCCAATATTCAGCGTCTTGCGGCACGACTCAAGTCGTGCCCTTTCAAAACTCGACATTTACCACGGGCTGTCAGGGAGAAACACCATGAACTTCTATTCGATACGGCACTTGACGCGCTTCCGTTATTCGCGGCCGATCAGCGAGAGCATCATGGAGACGCGGATGCATCCGCGGTCGGACTCCAGCCAGCACTGCCTGACGTTTTCGCTGAGCGTGAGCCCGCGCTGCCGGGTGTTCAGCTATCGCGACCACCAGGGCAACAACGTGCAGCATTTCGACATTCCCGGCGAGCACACGCAGCTGGTGGTGGTGGCCGAGTCAGTCGTGGAGCAGCAGGAAGTGCCCGAGGTTCCATCCTGGCTCTCTCCCGACGCGTGGGAGTCGCTGGATGCGCTCATCGACGAGGGCGACTACTGGGAGATGCTGCTGCCCAGCACTTTCGCCGTGGCAACACCAGCCCTCAAGCTGCTTGCGCAGCAGATGGAAGTCACCCGCCGCGACGATCCGCTGATGTTGGTGCAGGAACTCAACCAGCGCCTTTTCAATTACTTCGAATACGAGCCGCGCTCCACCCGCGTGGATTCGCCCATCGACGAGGCCATCGTCAGCGGCAAGGGGGTGTGCCAGGATTTTGCGCACACCATGATTGCTCTGCTGCGGCTGGTGGGCATTCCGGCGCGGTACGTGTCGGGATACCTGTACCGCAGCCGGGAAGATCACGACCGCAGCACTCCGGACGCCAGCCACGCGTGGGTGGATGTGCTGATGCCGCACCTGGGCTGGGTGGGCTTCGACCCGACCAACAACCTGGTGGCGCACCGGAGACATATCCGCACGGCGGTGGGCAGGGACTACGCGGACGTGCCACCGACGCACGGGATCTTCCGCGGCAAGACGGAGAGCGAGCTGTATGTGGCCGTTCACGTGGAGGCCAGCGAACGGCCACCGGCGCTGGACCGCAAGCTGCCCATCCCGGAAGACTGGAGCGTGCTGGTGGAACACGCGCAACAGGCTCCGGAGCCGGTGATTCCCTTCGTCGAATTGCAGCAGATGCAGCAACAGCAGCAATAGAGCATTTTCGATTCACCTGTTGCCGTTTTTAGATTGCGCAAGGTGGCTTTTTCTGGAGGAAAAATCCACTCGATCTTGAGGCTTACGAGAAGAGCAGAATCAAAAATGCTGTAGCCGCCGGGCGTGGCCTGCGGAGCTTCGCCGCGCGGCGTTGTGGCGGCCTTGCCGCCGGATGACTCGGCACAGAGCAAATTGCACCAAATACGATGCAGAAAAAGCGCATTTTTGCACAATTAATGGTTCATTCCGCGAGTATTTCGAAAGCGGTTCAACGTGGCGATCACATGATGTAAATCATTGATAAATAAATAGATACACAAGGCAAATGCGCCCCGAAAAGATGCGAAATGCACCAAAAACGCGGCAACACGCGCGCGGGGAGGGGGGGTGAGCAATTCAGACTATAACTGTTTTGTTTTCTTATTGTTACGCAGTGATCCAAGCGCCACCTGAGCGGCATAAAGGAGCTTTGAGGTGTCTCTCGGCAGCATCGCACCAATGGCGATGCCAAAGGCGACACAGGCGATGTAGTCGTTGATGTTCTTGCGGGTGGTGAGCGGAGGCAAGGAGTAGCAATAGACCTTGTGGGCCTCGTATTCGGCTACGACATGATGCGTTCCGCTGTCGATTTCCGCATGATAGGTGCGATTCCATGCCGCGACGCAATGGGCGATGGCGGGGTGGGCGAGAGCGGGGTTGTTGGGGTCTGCCACCATCAATTCGGTAAATGGGAGCTCCTTGCGCCTGGCCATGCGGGTTCCTCCTGGGTAGTGCGGTTTCATTGTGCACGGAGGAGGGGAAATTATCTGCAAAACGGGGATGGCGTCGCAAAGAGCTCCTTTTTCTCGTGGCTTTGCGCGGAGGCGACGATTGTTTTGGGGTTATGGTCCGTCTGACAACCGAACTGGCACGGATCGGTGGGTGCTGGGCTTCAGGGTAGTAATCCGGCTCGGTGAGTGGATTCGCGATTTATCAATCATCGAGAAGCGGTGGATTGAGGCGAGACCAAAGTCCCTGTGACCCGGTGAGTTTCGTGCAAGGTCGCCGCTCCCCGATGGTCGCGTCAACTTTGGTGCTGTGCTTTCGGGATACACCAACTCTGGTTTCGCTGTAGTTGCCGAAATCATCCGTTCGATTTGCTTGTCTGAAACATCCATCGCATGCCGAACTTATCGTTCAGTGCTCCGTACACCCCAAAGAAGGCTTCTTGCAAAGGATTGGCGACGTGTGCTCCCTGGGCGAGTTTGTCGAATACAGTTTTCAAATCCTGGAATGTTCCGCCGCTCAGGAATATACAAACGGTATTGCCGCGAACGGGTGTTTCGTTGGGCGCCAGCCAGTCCGATGCCGAGATTTCCATCTGGCTTGCACGGAGATACGCATTCAGCACCTTTTCCTGCTGAGCGGCTGACATTTGATCCTTTGCCGGAGTGTCCTTCACCTTGGTCAGGGTCAGCTCTCCTCCGAGACACGACTGATAGAACTCCATTGCCTCTTTGCACTTTCCATCGAACAACAGATACGGCATCAACTTCGCCATGTTGTCTCCTCCCATTTTCTGCATCTGCTTGCTTCCGGTAGAACGCATCGGCAATGCGGCAACGGCTGCTGCCGCAACTGCCGATGCAACGAAATGTCTTCGGGATACTACATTCGTCTTTGCCATCGTTTCTCCAGATTCCGTTTCCTGCCGCGTGCTGCTAATCCTCGTCCTCCAGGATTTTTCCCAGCAGATCTGCCCGCAGTTCCCACGCGGTCCGGTGCTCCCGGATCCATTGCTCCAGTGCATCCAGGCCGGCAGAAGCAATCCGGCAGGTCCGCACACGCCCCACCTTCTCTGTCAAGGCGAGCCCACATGCTTCGAGGATCTCGAGGTGCTGGCCTACCGCCGTGAGCGTGATGCCCAGCGGCTCAGCCAGTTGCGACACCGATACCGGACCCCGACTTAAACGATCCAGTATTGCCCGCCGCGTTTTATCTCCCAGAGCATGAAAGACCCGATCGATGTCAATTTGCACTTCGATGTCCAATCCGCCTTTTGGAGAAACCTGCAGGCCGCGCACGAATATCCGCACAGCTCACTTCAGGCTATCCTCCTGCCGTTTGTGTTTACTCTTCGCCGACCACCGCGACCAGGTTGTCTGCCAGCACGTTCCATCCCTGTTCCCGCATGGCGGGTCCATCCGATCCCTCAAAGAACGCTCCCTGATGCGTGATGATCAGGTCGGTTTCCATGCCAGCCGGCACCAGCTCGAAGGTTACCTGCGATGCGGAGAAGATCCGATCTCCCATTCTCATCGTCGATGCGGTCACGATTCGCTCGCCCAGCACGATGTGCTGAAATCGTCCTTCGCTGGTGATCACCTCACCGGCGATCGGCGTTTCCGGCCCCATCGAGTACTTAAAGATCTGACTTCCTCCTTCCCGGAACTCGCATTGGAAGTCGATCAGTTCGGAGTGCTCTTCTCCGCTCATCCATCGGCGAATCTTGTTGGGATCGCTGAGTGCGGCGAATACCACGCCTGCCGGTTTGGAGAAGCTTCGCTCGATTACGCAGGTTGCATACACAACCTTTGGTTTCGCTTTGACTGCTGTCATCGCCTTTGACCTCCGAGATTGCGAGTTATTACTGAAGCATGGACTTGAGTATGGGCGAGCACAGCATGATTGTCAAGTGCCTGCTTCACTATTTTGGGAAGAAGTTGAGACGACGCATTCAGCGCGTTGCTCTCATCCGGCGTGGTGTACATGCGAAAGGGAGAATCAGTACCAAAAACGCAGTTCGCTCCAGCCAAACCTAACTTTCGAGAGGCGGGGGCGCGGCGAGAGCGGTTCCACAATTCATGTGCCCTTCTCATGTGCGCTTCGCGGTTCTTCGAAAGGTGGCTTTTAGTTCCGTCCCACGGACGAAGTGGATTGATTGTGCATGCGGGGGAATCGCCTGCGAAACGGGGACGGCGTCGCGAAGAAATTCTCTTCATATCGGCCTTGCGCGGAGGCGACGATTGTTTTGGGGGCTATGGTCCGTCTGACAACCGAGCTGGCACGGATCGGTGGGTGCTGGGCGCCTTCGAGCATTTTCGGAATGCACGTAGACTTTTCAAGAGCTGTGAAAGGTGGCATTTCTTGAGGAAAAAGCCACTTGAGCGCGTGCTTTCGGTCAACACCAATTCCGAAAATGCTCCAGCTGCCTTCCGCCGATCGACAAGTTTCCGAGCGGACTCTCTGGCATCTCGACAACACGAGACGCCAGAGAATCCGAAGCATGACTACCCCACGAACATCGATGCACGATAGGTGGTGTCAGCTCGATCGCAAGGTGATTGATGGATCGACTTTGGCGGCACTCCATGCAGGTAGAAGACACGCAATACCCGATACGCTCGTGAGCAACACGGACACGCCCGCGTACGCGATCCAATCAAATCGTGAGACTCCATATAGCATCGAAGCGATCGTCTGGCTAGCAGCAATGGCTCCTCCAAGGCCAATCGCGACGCCTATGCCGGTGAGCGACATTCCGCGACGAAAGATCCAAAGGAGAATGTTTTGGCGCGATGCGCCCAGTGCGGCACGGACCCCAATCTCCCGTATTCGCTCCGTAACGTAGCTGGAGAGGACCCCGTAGATTCCGACGGCGGCGAGTACTAGCGCAGCAATTCCGAAGACCTCAAACAGCATCAGCGCGAAACGGCGCTCAACTTGCGACTCGGCAAGAAGGCTGTCCATTGTGGCCACTCGCACGATCGGCTGGTCCTTGTCGATGGACCAGATTGCGTTTTTGATCGTCTGAGCCAGATTGGCCGGATTGCCGTTTGTGCGGACCACCAAGGATTGCGCAGTGTCGACCCAAAACCACTGCGTTGTCGAGGTGTAGAAAGCATCGGGTTCACTCATTTCAAGCGATGCTTGCTTGACGTCGCCCACCACACCCACAATCGTGGCCCAGGGACGGTCCGAATGACCCGCATCAAGACCGATTCGAACCCGCTGGCCGACAGGGTTTCGATTGGGAAACTTCCGTTTGGCTAACGATTCGCTGATAAGAACCGCGCCCGGCGTCCCGGCCCGGTCGCGTTCATCGAGCAGGCGGCCGGCTTTCAATGGAATCCTCATCGCGTCGAAGTATCCTGGGCTTGTAGCATACTGAAACACGCCTTCCGAGGAGTCATTTGGGTCGGACTCAAACTGCACCGCATACACGGCAAGGTCTCCACTCAAAGGCAGTTGAGTCGTAAACGCCGCCGCAGTGACTCCGGGGACTTGCCGCACAGCCTCTAAAACCTTTTCGAAAAACTGCGCGCGAACACGATCGTCACCGAATCGGCGACCTGACTCCTGCACCTGCATGGTCAGCAGATGTCCGCTATCAAAGCCAGGGTCGACCGCGAACAGGTGTTTCAGACTGCGCAGAAGCAATCCCGCGCCGACCAAAAGCATCACGGAGAGCGCGACTTCCGAGATGACCAGCATGTGGCGCGTCCTCTGAAGCCCGCCTGAAGTTGTTCGCAGGCTGCCTCCCTGAAGCGCGCAGTGAGGATCGCCCCTGTACGCCTGAACAGCAGACGCGAACCCTACGAGGATTCCAACCAAGGTTGTGATTCCAAGCCCGAACGCGAATGCACCGCCGTTCATATTGATCGCGCCCAGGCGAGGCAAACCGGCCGGGCTCAGCGCCACGAGCGCGCGCACCCCAATCTCCGCGATGACCATGCCAAGCAAGCAGCCAATACTTGCGATGAGCATGCTTTCTGTGAGCAATTGCCGTATCAAACGCATTCGTCCAGCGCCCAAGGCCGTGCGCATTGCGAATTCACTGCTTCGCCGCGCGCTCCGTGCCAACAGCAGATTGGCCACATTGACACATGCGATCATCAGCACCAGCGCTACTGCGCCGAGAATAGCCAGCAGCGCCGGTTTGACACTGCGCGTTATCTCGTCCTGAAGCCGGGTTACAACGATCCCGTTGGGCACGCCACCGCAGCAGTCGTATCCTTTCGTATACATTTGAGCAAAAGGACGCAGGACAGAATTGAGTTGGTCGATCGCCTGCTTCGTACTTAGGTCCGCGCGAAGGCGTCCAATCATCCGTAAATGATGACCCCATTCCCTGCCGTCCGCAGGAAGAGACGGATCGTATTGCAATGGCGCCCAAAGCTCCGCAGAAGGCGCCAGCACATTCTCGAAAGTCGCCGGCATTACTCCTATGACAGTGAAAAGAGTGTCATCCAGCTTGATCTGTTTGCCAACAATTGCTGGATCTCTGGAGGTTAACCGCAGCCATAACCGGTCGCTCAGAATTACCGCATTGGGACCTCGGAATCGGTCATCCTGTACATTGAAGTCTCTCCCAAGAACGGGCAGAATGCCGAGCGCGCGAAAGTAGCCTGAACTCACGAGTTGGCCATCGAGACGTTCCGGATGGATGGTACCGATCACAGTTGGTTGCCAGGGTTTCACGACCGCCATGGCTTCAAAGCTCTGGTTCCCCTGGGTCATCCCGAGAAAAGTTCCAAAAGTCGGACGCCTGGGCGATCCGTCTTTCCGCATCTCCTGGATCATCATCAGGCGATCGGAATGCGGGTAAGGAAGCGGCTGAAACAAGATCGGATTCACAGCGCTGAAGATGGCCGTGCTCGCGCCGATGCCAAGAGCAAGCGTGAGCGCTGCAGCGATGGTGAAGCCAGGGCTCCTGGTCAACATACGCGCGCCATAGCGCAGGTCTTGGATGGTCTGTTCAATCCACAACGGGGTGCGCTCGTCGCGATGCGCCTGCTTGACCTGCTCCAAGCCGCCCAAAGCGCGCAACGCGGCGAGTCTTGCTTCTTCAGATGACATACCTTGGCGTTCGAAATCATCCGCTAGCATCGCAAGGTGGGATGCGACTTCGCGTGAAAGTTCATCCTCGGCTCGCAGATTGCCGACAAGACTGCGTAACTGGGCAACGAATCTTCGCACGTGGATCATCCTCAGTTTTCCTCCGCCAGCACCTTTTCAACGATGCCGGCCATCTGACGCCAGCGTTCGGTTTCTTTTTCAAGCGCCCTTAACCCTACCTTGGTGATGGAGTAGAACTTTGCCTCGCGATTGCTCTCCGTCTTGCCCCAGGAACCGTCAGCCCAACCGTGTTGTTCGATCCGAACGAGAGCCGGATAGATCGTACCCTGGTTGAGATTCAGTAAGTCCTCAGAGACTTGTTGCAGTCTGTTGGCGATGCCGTAGGCGTGCTGCGGCCCCATTGTAGCCAAGGTGCGGAGGATCATGAGATCGAGAGTGCCTTGCAGGATCGGAATAGTCATTTTCTTCACTTGGTATTCAAGTGAACACATTTCTCACTTGGATGTCAAGTGGACGCCATGCGACGAGCGTGGCAATCGCATTTGAAATTGCAATCATGAACCGCAGTGGCTTTGAAAAGGCACGGTTTTAGCCGTGCCGCAAGAGTCCGCAAAATCAACGGGGCTTTAGCCCCTCGTGGAGGCATGCTGGCGCGGTCTAAAACCATCCCTCGGGGGCTAAAGCCCCAATCTTTCTGCTTCGCCTGCCTCGGCACGGCTCAACAGGCTGCGGAAAAAGGCCGGAGTTGGGGCACGATTCCCTCAAAACGCCCCTCGGGGCCTAAAGGCCACGTTCATTCTGCAGCACTTACGGCACGGCTGAAGCCGTGCCCTTTCAAGACTGAGGCTGAGACCGAGTTTTTCCGCAGCCTGTAAAGCCGTGCCCTTTCAAGACATGATCGTCCCGCAACTTGAAGTGCGATTGCCCTGATGCGACGAGCGTGGCGTCTTGACCGAGCTTTCCGCGTTTGAGATCGAATCAGCGCCGAATCCCAAGATTTAACTTTCCGCTGACAATCCGGTGACAACCGCGCGTCCGGCCAGACTGACACTCGCTTTGCGGGCTCTCCCCTCAGCCCAGCCAATCAACGAATCCAGCCGAAAAGCAAATTCAAAAGGAACAGGTGAACCCATGGAAAGTGTCTGTACGCTAAGGACTATAGCCACGGCTGCAGCGGCCGGTCTGACGACGCCAGCCATAGATGCGCAGGATTTCACGACAAATCACTCTGCCGGGCCAAGACCCGGAGGAACCAAGCTTGCAACCTCAACGTCGAAAAGCATTCTGGCCTTTGCATGCGCTTCCGCGCTGCTTCTGGTTGCCGCTCTCCCCGCGCGGTCTCAAGAGACTGTGCTCTACAGCTTCACCGGCGGCAACGACGGCGGACAGTCATACAGCAGCCTCACCGAACACAACGGCAACTTTTTTGGGGCGACCGAGTTTGGGGGCGTGCTTGGATATGGAGTGGTATTCGAGCTTTCGCCGAATGGGAGCGGAGGCTGGACAGAGACCGTGCTTCACGAATTCACCTTGGCGGCGGACGGAGGGTTTCCACACTCCACGCTGACCTTCGACAGCGCGGGAAACCTCTATGGAACCGCGGTCTCCGGTGGTGAAAGTCCGTCGTGCCCCGACGAAATCTGCTCCGGCGTCGTCTTCGAGTTGAGTCCAACGGGGACGAGCTGGACTGAAACTGTCCTATACTCGTTTACCGGAGGGGCGGATGGCGGATTCCCGCAGAGCGGTCCGATCATGGATTCAGCTGGGAATCTCTATGGCACAACATACAATTCCGACGGCGGAGCCGGGTCCGTCTTCGAGTTGAGCCCGTCCGCCAATGGATGGACGGAGAAGGAAATTTACACCGTGAATGCAAGCACGGCCGAAGGGATGTATGCCGGCTTGACCATGGATGCCGCAGGAAACATGTACGGCAGTACGGGCGCGGAGATATTTGAATTGTCTCCCAACGGCAGCGGCGGTTGGAGTCCGACTGTGATCCATACCTTTGTTTCCGGCACCAGCGATGGCTTCGATGCGGAGGGCACTCTGGTGTTGGATAAAACTGGAAACCTCTACGGCACCACCGAGTGGGGCGGCGCCAACGCGACGGGAACCGTCTACGAACTTAGCCATGCAAGCGGATCGTGGACGGAGAAGATCCTTTACTCGTTCTCGAAGAGTCCCGAAGGACAGGGCACGCATCCATGGGGCGGAGTCATCTTCGATGCGGCGGGAAACCTTTACGGCACCACTACGTCGGGCGGCCTGAGCAGCACGTTCTGTCAATACAACTGCGGAACTGTTTTCGAGCTTGTCGCTCCGGCGAGCGGCGGCAGCTACCAGGAAAAGGTCCTCTTCGAATTCAACTACCTGGACGGAGAAAATCCTGTGGCCAGCTTGGTTATGGACAGCGCAGGGAAACTCTACGGAACGACCGAGAGCGGTGGACCGGGCGAAATTGGCATTAACGGCCTTGTCTTCGAATTGAACCCGTCGGCAGCCTCGACCGAAACCGAGCTTGCGTCTTCGGCGAATCCCTCCAAAAGTGCGCAAGCGGTCACCTTTACCGCAGTGGTGACTTCCAGCGTAGGAGTCCCGCCGAATGGAGAGACCGTTTCGTTCATGAAGGGCGCCACATTGCTGGGAACGGGGACACTGAACGACGGATCGGCCAGCTTTTCGACTTCCTCTCTGGCCGTGGGAACTGACGCCGTTACGGCAATGTACGCGGGAGACGCAAACTTCCTTGCCAGCACTTCAAACACCGTCGAGCAGGTGGTAAATAAGGCGGCGAAGTGACCTCTCTTTCCCGATCGAAAGGGGAGCAGCACGCTCCCCACGAAAGGGACTGCCCATGCCTGGATTCAAGCACGACTGAAGTGCGGCCGGAGCATTCTCCGGGCAATTTAGCGATGGTCCGGAGATAGCGAGAGCATTTTCGGAATACACGTAGACTTTTTGAGATCTGTGAAATGTGGCTTTTTCTTGAGGAAAAAGCCACCTGAGTGTGTGCTTTCGGTCTACGCCAATTCCGAAAATGCTATAGCGGCAGGCGCCGTTCGCTCCGGCCAGACTTCATTTTCAACGGGCGAGGCAGTACTGCATTTGTACTTCGCTGGGGAGCCACAGGAGGACAAGAACCCGAGCCTGAAGAGGTTGCGGAAAAGGACCTATTTCGGACTAAAAACGTGCCGCAGGGGCTAAAGCCCCTGACTCATTCTATTGGCCTTATCGGCACGACTGAAGTCGTGCCCTGACGCTTCTTGCCGGCTGGATGGAGTTTTTCCGCAGCTGTGAAAGCCCGTGCTCCCTCCGCAAGATCATATCTGCAACTGTAGTGCTAATGTCCGCAAAATCATATCTGCAACCTTAGTGCTAATGTCCGCAAGATCATATCTACAACTGTAGTGCTAATGTCCGCAAAATCATATTTGCAACTGTAGTGCTGAAGGCAGAATGGAGGTTCGTTCAAATGGCGCTGCGCAAGTCGGTGTGCACGAAATCGTCGCCTTTGAAGAGGATCGGTTCGCGCTTGTCGCGGGCCAGGGCGTAGCTGAAGCAGTCGCCGAAGTTCAGATTGGCCCGATGGCCGCTGCCTTTGCCATAGTCGCGATAGGCCTGGCGGGCGATGCGGGCCTGTTCGACGGTGAAGGGCTCTACGGTGATTGCGGGATTTTCCAGGATTTCGTCGAGACGGGCGCTCAAAAACGGGTTGCGGAATCCATCGGCGACAATAAAAGCCTCCATGCAAGTGGCCGCGGAGACGCGAACTACCGGGGCAACCTCGATGGCTTCCGCAAAGGCCAAAGCTTCCGGTTCACGCTTGATGATCGCGATGAGTGCCGAAGTGTCCACGATCATTTCGGCAATCCGGTTTCGTCGTCGTAAAGCTCGTCCATGAGCTGTTTCGATGTCCTTCCGTCGTTCATGAGCGGTGCGGTCTCTTCGCCGATCTTCATCAGCCAGGCCGCGAGCCCGGCCTTCGGATTGCTCTTCTCGTGCTCCGCCTTTTGCCGTTCGAGTTCATTCCGGACGGCGAATTTGACGGCGTAGGTTTGGCTGAAGCCCTTCAGAGCGGCCAGTTCCCTGACCAGTGCGTGGGTCTCGTCGTTCTTGATGTTCAGGCTCACGGTTTCCACCTTTCTACCATCGATGTCTACCATTCTACCATTTTGCGATTCGCCTCGGACAAACCGATGCAATTTCGGCGGATTCCCCGTCTCCTGTCCTATTCTGGAGGCATGAACGATTCGGCGATGGATGCGGTTGCGGTGAAGGGTTTGCAGGACGAGGATTTCGATCTGCTGGTGGTGGGCGCGGGGCCGACCGGGCTGGCGTGCGCCATCGAGGCGCAAAAGGTTGGACTGCGCGCGGTGGTGGTGGACAAGGGCTGCCTGTGCAACTCGCTGTTTCACTACCCGGCCCACATGACCTTCTTCACGACGCCGGAACTGCTGGAGATCGGCGGGATTCCCTTTCCCAGCCCCAACCAGAAACCAACGCGCAACGAGGCACTTCAGTATTACCGCCAAGTGGCGAGCTACTACAAACTCGATGTCCGGCAGTACCAGCGCGTAGAACGGGTGGAGGGAGCGGACGGCAACTTTACCGTCCATCTGAAGGACCGTTTCGAGCGCGACAGTCAGTTGCGGGCGCGCAAACTGGCGATCTCCACGGGCTACTACGATCTGCCCAACTATCTGGAGATTCCCGGAGAGGAGCTGAGCAAGGTGCTGCATTATTACGACGATCCTCATCCCTACGCGGGGATGGACGTGGTGGTGATTGGGGGCAAGAACTCGGCGGCGATTGCGGCGCTGGAGCTGTGGCGGAGCGGGGCGCGGGTGACGCTGGTCCATCGCGGGCCCGGGGTGCAGCCGCATGTGAAGTACTGGATCAAGCCGGATCTGGAGAATCGCATCAAGAACGGCGAGATCCGGGCGCTGTTCAATTCGCAGGCAGTGGAGATTACGCCGGATGCGGTGGTGGTGCAGACTCCGGAGGGGCTGGAGACGGTGAAGAACGACTTTGTCTTCGCGCTGATCGGCTATCGCCCGGATTTCGCGTTTCTGGAGGCGATGGGCGTGCGCTTCGAGGGCGAGTTCCGTCTGCCGGTGTGCAATGCGGAGACGCTGGAGAGCAACGTGCAGGGGATCTACCTGGCCGGGGTGATTGTGGCCGGGTCGCGGACCAACGAGATCTTCATTGAGAACGGGCGCTTCCATGGGGCGCAGATCGCGAAGGCGTTGGCGCGATGAGCATATCGATTCGAGCCTTCACGCTCCCACCTTCGTACTTGCCCCGGCAGGCCTTCATCCCGGCCTGAACAGGCTGCGGAAAAGGGCCCCATCTTGGACTCAACACCGTAAAGACCTACCTCAGGGGCTAAAGCCCACGCTGATTTTACGGCACTTGCGGCACGACTGAAGTCGTGCCCTGACGCTTCTTGCCAACCCGACGGAGTTTTTCCGCAGCCTTTAAAACCCCCCGGCTCATTCTATTGGCCTTATCGGCACGGTCGAAAACGTCCGTAAGCCTTTTGGATTCAATGCGCATTTTTGAGACGTTTTCATGCACTGGGGTGGGCCGCCGGCCCATGGAGACACGACTGAAGTCGTGCCCTGACGCTTCTTGCCTGCCGGCCCCGACGCTTCTTGCGCGCCGTATGGTGTTTTTCCACAGCCCGTCAAAGCCCAGCCTTTGGACCTGTGTTCAGGAGATTAAAACCTCCTCCTCCTTGCAGAATCTCCGATCCACACATGCAGTGACTGCCGCAAAAAACAAAGGCGCGGCGAGGCTGGGGAAGCCGGCGCCGGTGTTCGCGGATCGGACCGACATCTGAACCGCCGCGCAGTCGCAGGTGTCGCAACCTTTTGCACCCTGGTTTCCGATTCGACGTTGGAATCGGGGCCGTGCAGTGAATCGCCGGGTAGAATCCGATAGACTGAGGGCCACGAATTCCACGGAGGTTGATCGTTTGGGAATGCGCTGGTGGCCACGATCGATACGCTGGCAAATGCTGGCAGGCCTGGTGCTGTTGGAGATGCTCTCGCTGGGGCTGTTTTCCGGGTTGCTGATCCGCCAGCAGGCGCACCAGGCTTACTTGCGCACTGGCCAGCGATTGACGCACCAGGTCTCGGCGCTGGCCATGGAGGCTCGCGCCGCACTGCTGGAAGAGCGTCTGGGCTGGGTTGGAATTGCCGCCAAGCTGGCAGGCGAAACGCCGGGTGTGTCGATGGCCAAGGTGACGGACACGGCCGGCAACGTGCTCTTCTCAAGCAGCGGCGCTCCGGAACAGATGCATCTGGAGCCGGGCGAGCTGGCGCAGATTCCGCTGATGCGGAACGACGAAGCCAGGGTTTTCACCTATGGAGCGGATTACTGGGAGGGCGTGCGGCCCATCTACACCGGCAACGATCTGCGCGGCTTTGCCTGGGTGCAAACGGATCGCCTGTGGGACCGCGAACAGCTGGTGTCGACCATGGGCGCGGCGGCCATCTTCGGCATCGTGTGGATTGTGGCCTCGGGCGTGATGGTGATGCTGATGGCCGGGTCCATTTCGCGGCCGCTTGCGATCCTGCACCGAGGCACGCGGGCGCTGATGGAGTCGCCGGAGAGCAATGCGAATTTCCCCTTGCCGGTAGTGGTCCACAACGAAATCGGAGACCTGATCGAGGCTTTCAACCGCATGTTCGCTTCGATCGTAGAACAGCGGTCGGGGCTGAACGATACCTTGTCGCTGTTGGATTCGATGCTGGCCAATGCCCCCATCGGGCTGGCGTTCCTTGACCGTCGCTACCGTTTTGTGCGCGTGAACCAGGTGTTTGCGGGGATGACCGGGGTGCCGTTGAGCCGCCATCTGGGCCGCACGCTGCAGGAAGTGCTGCCCTCGCCGGTGGCGCAGGAGCTGGAAAGCACGGTGTTGCGCGTCTTTGGCGAGGAAGAACCGGTGCGCAACCTGGAACTGAGCGGACAAAGCGCGCGCTCCAACGTGCCGTGGACCTGGCTGGCCAGCGTCTATCCGGTGCGGACGACTCCACAGCAGGTGCGCTGGGTGGGCGTGATCGTGCTGGATGCGAGCGAGCGCAAGCGCAGCGAAGAGGCACTGCGCAAGAGCGAAAAGCTGGCCGCCACCGGCCGGCTGGCTACCTCGATCGCACACGAGATCAACAATCCCCTGGAAGCCATTACCAACCTGCTCTTCCTGCTGCATAACTTCTGCAAGCTCGACGAGCAGGCGATGAACTATGTGCAGATGGCCGAGCACGAGGCCCAGCGCATCGCCGAGATTACCCAGCAGACGCTGCGCTTTTACCGGCAGTCGACGCTGCCGCTGCGGGCCAATATGGCGGAGCTGGTGGACTCGGTTCTCAACCTTTACCAGGGGCGTCTGAATACGCAGAACATTCAGGTGGAACGGGAGTTCGACCGCACCATGGACCTGTTCTGCTTCGGCGGAGAGATTCGGCAGGTGTTTGCCAACCTGGTGGGCAATGCCATCGACGCCATGGGCATCGGCGGACGGCTGGTGGTGCGGGCGCGGCGATCGCGCAACTGGAGGAATCCGGACTGGAAGAACCCGGAAAATTCCGGGGTGCGGTTTTGCGTCGCGGACACCGGGTCGGGGATGGATCAGGCGGTACAGAAGCGGGTCTTTGAGGCGTTCTTCACCACCAAGGATGAGACCGGAACCGGCCTCGGTTTGTGGGTCAGCGAAGAGATTGTCCGCAAACACAAAGGCATGATCCACCTGCGGAGCCGGCCCATCGGCGGAGAAAAGAGTTCCGGGACAGTCTTCCAGATCTACATCCCGGACGATCCGAATCTCAGCGCAAACCCCGCACCAGTTACCGCCGCAGCGCCGGGCGCGGGAGGGGCGACGCTTTCGAGTGCTCCGCTTGGTTAATGCAGCGGCAAGGCTTCATTCAGAGGCAGGGCGAGCGGGTGGAAAAAACTGGACAGGTCATGCCTGGCCGGAACGGCGGGCGCGGGATGCGGCAGGCAATGCAGCCCGGACGGTGCAGGCGTCGCATACGAGCGGGTGACGTGCAAACGGTCCATTACCACGTAGCGCGTGCGCAGGCCGCCGATGGTCTGGGGCAGCTGGCCTGAGATGTGCTTGCGATCCACGTAAAGAACCAGCGCTGCCTCCCTGGGATTGTCGAGGCTCTGGCCGACTCCGACGGCGAAGTAGCTGGAATTGCGCTTGAGCAGGGCGGGCGCAAACTGACGCTTGACGGCTACGGCCGCATTCAACGCCGCCGCGGAAATGCCCCCGGAGATAGACTGACCGCCGGAGCCGGCAAGGGCCGCGTTCAGCGGAGTCAAGCCGGCAGAGAAAGCATGGGCGGTGGTGGGAATCGCCATGGTGCGGACTCCGGCGAGGATGGCCGGGATGCTGGGGTTCATCGCCTGGTCGGTATAAAAGACGATTGCCGCCTCTCCGGGATGATCGTTGCTTTTGCCGGTTACGACGCCGAAGATTCCGGTCAGGGGATTGACCAGGGCGCGCGCTTCGACGACGGCCTGGCGGGCGATGGCCATTTGCTGCTCGGTCAGGCTGCGCGCCTGTGCCGCGGCCACGGCGCCGCTTCCGTAGCTGAGGCAGCTTACCGGGTGATCGGCCACGCCGACAAAGGAGTAACTCGTCGCGCTCCCGGCAAGCTGCGTGCCCAGCTCACTCAGCACCTCGGGAGCGGGTGAGGCTACTCCCTGGCTAACTCCGTCCACGTCGTTTCCGCCGGCAAAGAACAGGCCCACCGGCTCGGCGTTGGCGGTATCGACCAGCAGCGCCCCGGAATCGCCGGCATCGCTGAAGGAATTGCCGCTGACCGCAAGCTGGCTGGTAAATGTCTTGGTCAGGTAGGGCTGGGTTTCGGCGCAATCGTGGAAGTAATCGACGGTCACATCGAGATCGACCGCGGTGATGCCGCCACAGGTCAGTCCAGTCGTCCGGCCGCTTTTGGCCACCGTCATCTCCAGCGTTGCGGCTTCGCCTTTTCCGTTGGTTGAGCTTATGCCGGGAGGCGCGGGCGCCAATACGCCGTCCGGCTGGCGCGTCCCAAACTCAAGAATGCTTCCCGTGGGGTCGATGGAGCGCGCGGCAACAGCGGCAATGGCGGCGTCGGCGTTGGTGGAGCGGGAGTTGAGCGGGAGCCATCCGGTCAAAGTGGCGATGGTGGAGATGCCTGCGCCGCTGGGTGTGCAATTGTTGTCGATGAGGCCCGGCTGTACGATCGCTTCGCCGACGCTGGCCTGGTCGCTGCGGGCCAGCACGTGATTGTTGCTCAGCAGATATTGGCGGTGGGTCGAGTCCTCGATCAGCGCGCCAAGCGTGCCGCTGCAGCAATTCACAATCTGGTTGCCGCTGGCGCCGTAATCGTTGAGGTTGCCCCCGCTCGAGCCCAGTTGCAGGGTAAGAGGCATCTGGCCCTGGTGCGCGGCGGGGTTGCTGGAGATGCCGGCCGTGTTCAGCAGCAAGGCGGCCGAGGTGCGCGAAGCCGATGCGCCAACCGTTGCCACTACATAGGTGGGTGCGTTCGCCGCCACCACCGCGGGCGCGGCATACGTCACAGTGCAACTGGTGAAGCTCTGGCGATCTCTTTGGCAGGTGGCCGGTCCAAGTGTCCCCAGGCCGCCGCCGGCGCCGTTCGGGCTGTCGGCAAGCGAGAAGTTGATGCCAGCCGCTCCCCCTGCTTCGGCCAGGTAGGCGGTGACGGTAACGCTGCCGCCCGCCGCAACGGCAGCGTTTTCAGGCGAAAGCGGCTGCAGGAATCCAGGGGCGATGGTCAGGATGGAAGTAGCCGCAACGGCGGGATTGCCGACCAGCGTCGCGGTCACCAGCACCTGCACACTGTCGGCGGTCAGGTAGGTGGGAGGCGTGTACTGGCCGGTGGGCGTCATCTTGCCGGGGCCGCTGACGGCGTCTCCTCCGTAGATGGACCAGGAAACAGGGGCGGGCCCGCTGGAGGCCAGCGTCGCGTTGAACTGCAGAGCCGCGCCGCCCAAGGCGGTGGTCGAGTTACAGCCCGTGCAATTGGTGTCGAGCTGCGCCGTTCCCGGCGAAATGGAAAAGGTGGCGTTCGAGGAAGTGGCAGCCACCCGGCCAAGGCTGCAACCGCCCATGAGCAGGAGGACGGGCGCGGCAAGGAGAGCCCGCAGGCGCGCCCGGTCAACTGGCATGCCAGGTCGGGGAAACGGCTTCGCAATTGGAGCAGCTTGGTTCAATGTACCGAGCGCTTTCCTGTAAATGGACCCGGCCCGCAATGAAATGGTCCACCCCTTTTCAAGAATGGACCTGTTCCTTTGACCATGAGCGGCGCAAAAAGTTGACGCCACTGCCTTCCAAGGGTGGACAAGAGTTCGATTGCGCCGCGAGATGACGTATCCCAATGGAAACAGCGTGCCGGACACAGTTTCGCGAGTTGGCCCCCGCTCACGCGGGGATGGCGAGTTAGCAAGTTCGCAGCTACATCGCCGGACATGGCTTCATCCTCCGCGAGTCGCAGCGCCGACGGACGACTGTTATGAAAGAACCCGGCGCAGAAAACCGCGCAAACCCAGGCGCCCCAACGCTACGGTAAAGAAGGTCAAGGCCAGGAGAATCGCCCACCAAGGCATGTGCGGAATGCCCGGGGTGACCGCAGCGCGCAATCCCTCACTCATGTATACGATGGGATTGACCAGTACGCAAACCTGCAGCCAGCGAATTCCGGCCAGCCCGGCCCAGGAATAGTAGACGCATCCCAAAAAAGTAATCGGCACCAGAATAATGGAAAAAACCAGCCCGATCTGTTTCGGACTGACCATCGATCCGATCGCCAGGCCCATGGAACCGGCCAGCAGACTGGCGAGGATCATCACCAGCGCCAGCAATGGCCAGCTGTGCACGTCGGCGCGC
The DNA here is from genome assembly GCA_964595345.1 of uncultured Occallatibacter sp. Classification (GTDB taxonomy): domain Bacteria; phylum Acidobacteriota; class Terriglobia; order Terriglobales; family Acidobacteriaceae; genus Telmatobacter. The sequence goes on along the minus strand of CAZQPY010000025.1, from coordinate 10,529 downwards.
ACCGGCACGGCGGGCACGTAATAGGCCATGGGGATCACCAGCAGCGCGCCCACGATGCTCTGCACGGCGCTGAAACAGACCTTTTCCAGCGCCACGGCCCACAGGGGCAAGGGGCACATGACTCGGTCGTCGATCTCCCGGGTGATGCCAAATTCCGTGGAAAGCGGCAGGGCAACGGCGGCGATGCCGGTGAACATGATGGCCACCGCCATCAGGCCGGGCAGCAGCACCACGCCGAAATTCGCTCCGCCCGCGGACGCCATGGGGTTGGCCCCGCCGGCCATGTGCGGCAAAACATAGGTGAATACGAAAAGAAAGAGCAGCGGTTGCATGCCAACACGCAGCAGGAATGGAACAATCTCGCGCGTGAGCACGCGCATGTCGCGCAGGAACAGGCCCAGAAACGCCTTCAGGAAGAACCGCTTGCTCAGATGAGGACTATTCACGCAGGTCCCTCCCGGTCAGTTGAATGAAAAGTGTCTCCAGGCTGGGTTCGGTGATCTTGAGATCGCGCAGCCCGTTGCCGGCGGCGGCCTGCACCAGTTCCGGCAGCAGCCCGTCGGCGGAGTTGCCCATGACTCGCAGTCCGTCCGCAGTGATGTCGGCGGCCGCCACGTCCTGACGGCTTTTGAGCGCTGCGACCACCGGCTCCAGACCCTCGGTGGAGCGCAGCTTGAGGTCGAAAAGCGTGTGATTGCCGAAGGTGGACTTCAACTTCTCGGGCGATCCGAGCGCCAGCACGCGCCCGTGGTCGATGATGGCCAGCCTGTCGCTGAGCTGGTCAGCTTCTTCCATGTAATGGGTGGTCAGCAGGACAGTGATTCCTTCTTTGCGCAGCCCTTCGACCGCCTTCCACATGGCCATGCGGCTCTGCGGATCGAGGCCGGCGCTGGGCTCGTCGAGGAAAAGCACCTTGGGGCGATGCGCGATGGCGCGGGCAATCTGCACCCTCTGTGCCAGTCCACCGGAGAGCTGGTTGGGATAGACTCCCTTGCGCTCGGTGAGCAGGAACTGCTCCAGCAGCTCCAGGGTGCGGGTCCGCGCCTGCCGATGGCCCATGCCGAAATAGCGGCAGTGGAAATAGAGGTTCTCAAAGACCGTCAGCGAGCGGTCCAGCGTGTTGAACTGCGGCACCACGCCGATCTGGCGCCGCGCATGCGCGGGGTCCTTGACCACGTCGATGCCGTTGATGCGCACCGAGCCGGCGGTGGGCAGGGTGCGCGTGGTGCAGATGCCGATGGTGGTGGTTTTGCCTGCCCCATTGGGCCCCAGCAAGCCGAAGATCTCGCCCTGCTTCAACTCCAGGTCGATGCCGTCGACGGCAACCACGCGGAGCTTGGATTCGTAGATCTTTGTCAGTGCTTCGATTTGGACGATCAAGAGTCACCCGCAGGGGGATGGGAAATAATTACATTTTTCAGATTACCGCAGTCGGGCGACGGCAGGCGCGGGCTGTTTTCTTTCGAGACAGTACACGAAGACGGCGAGCGTCAGCAGAGCCGCGGGCACCGTCACCAGGCCCATCCGCAGGCTGCCGAAGTGAGTCGAAATCCAGCCGGTGACCCAGGGAAGCACCGATCCGCCGAAGCCGGAAAGGGCCAGGATCCAGCGCGTGTCGCTGGTGCGCCGGGCTCTGCCGAAGAAGAGCGAGAGAAGCAGTGGAAAGATGGGGCCCAGCGCCGCGCCCAGAAAAAACAGCGCCGGACCACGGACCGGTCCGGCCGGAAATGTGGCAATCAGCAGGGCCGAAGCCAGAGCCAGCCCCACCGCGGCGCGCAGCACGCGCACGGGTTCCACGCGCAGAAGCAGAAACGAGGCGACGCCGCGCGAAGCCAGAAATCCGCACCAGAAGAGCGAGGAAAAGGCCGCGGCCGCGCCGAATCCCTCGCTCGAAGAGCGAAGGGAATATGTGGCCAGCCAGGCCACGGCAGTATTTTCAACGCCGGTTTCAAGAAACACGAGGAACCCGAAGGTGGCCAGCAGCCGCAGCTCCGGCAGGTTCGCGGCAAGCGTCCGCTGGCGCGCCGGGCCAGCGCGTTCAGACCTGGTTTGGTCAGGTTCCGCGCGGTCGGCAGGCAGGCGAAGGCAGATTGCGGCGGCGAGCGTGCTGAGAATGGCCAGCGAGGCGTAGGCCGCGCGATAGTCGTGGTATGCCAGCAGCACTGCGGCCAGCAAGGGAGCGGCCAGCGCCCCGATGCTCCAGGTGAAGTTCAAAAGGGTGAGCGTTGGGGCGCAGCGAGAGGCCATGTTGCGGCCCACGAACAGGCTCACCGACGAGCAGGAGACGCCTACACCCAGACCCATCAGCAGAAAGAGGGGAAAAAGCGCCACCTGCGCGGCGGCCGCGATTCCCAGACAGCAGCAGGAGACGGCTGCAAAGCCGACTACGATACTGCGCCCATAATTCGGCCGGCACAACAGTGCTCCCATGGCGGTGCCGCTGAAATACAGGGTCAGCAACAGCCCCGACCGGCTGTCGCTGAAGCCAAAGCGCGCGGCCAGCGAGGGCAGCAACGCGCCATGAACCACCTGCAGAATGCCGGTGAGCGCGAAGGCCGGGTGCAGCACCGTCAGCGCTTTCCAGGCTGATTTTGGATTGAGTTCCTTCACAGACCGCTCAGCTCTTTTTTTCAGCCGCGCGGCGCGAGTTGGGCGGGGAGGTGGATTCGCGCACCATCAGCTCCGGAGCCATGGGAACAGGCTGGGGATAGTCCGCCTGCCCGCGAATCCTTTGCAGAAGAATGCGCGCTGCCGTTGTGCCCATCTGGCCCAGCGGCTGGCGAATGGTGGTCAGGCTCGGGTTGTGAAAGCTTGCGCCCTGAATATCGTCGAAGCCCACCACGGAAACGTCCTGGGGCACACGCCGCCCGTGATCCATCAGGCAGCGGATCGCGCCGATCGCGGCAAGATCGTCGTAGCAGATCAGCGCTGTGAACTCCCCGCCGCGGCTAAGCAGTTCTTTGGCCGGCCCATAACCCAGCTCAGGCGTCGAGGTGCGCAACTGCAATTGCACCGTAAGTTCGGGAGGAACCTCGATGCCCAGCTCGGTTGCCACGGCCATCAGGCAATCCCAGCGCTCGTCGGCATCCGAACTGTGGCTGCCGCCGCGCATGAAGGCGATCTTGCGGTGCCCCAAGCGGAAGAGGTGTCCAAGGGCCAGTTCCGCCGCGCGCCGCTGATCCAGCACCACGTTGGTGACGCCTTCAAACTGGCGATGCCCGGCGACCGCGACGGTGGGCAGATTCCAGCTATGCTCCAGCACCGTGTCGATCAGGATGAATCCCTCCACCGAGCGATCCATCAGCAGGCGCGGATACTCTTCGATCAGGTCCGGCTTGCGGCGATGGCTGGCGGTCAGGTAGAAGTAGCCCTCTTCAATCAGGTACTCTTCCACGCCAGCCAGCACCTGGGCGCAATAGCTATCGCTGAGTTCCGGAACCAGCACGCCCACCGAGAAGGTCTTGCGCTTGCGCAGCGAGCGCGCGTAGAAGCTGGGCCGGTAGTCGAACTTGGTGGCCGCGGCGGTCACGCGATCCCGTGTGTCCTGTGGAATCGACCGCACGCCGGGTGCGTTATTCAGCACCAGAGAGATCGTTGCCGGAGAAAGATTCAGATACTCGCCCAGCGTGCGCAGGCTGATGGGTTGCCCGGGGACTGGGATGATTCCCGATTTTGAACGCTTCGCCATCTCTTTCTTTTCTAACACCCTGCGCCGCAAGGGCGCTGTGATTTCAGGGATGACGGGCATTTTTCTCAACTGAGGTTCGCGGACTGTCCGGCCTCGAACGCGAGACCTTGGGCGCCCGGCTTTGTGGCTGGTCGGACATGGGCCACCGGGTCATTTGGTTTGTGCTTCCCCAACGCGGACGCAGCCCACTGGATGGATTTCCCTCTTATCTGGAGAGCTTCTGATGCCAACCTCCGCATTCGGCGGGATGAATGGCGGTATCCAGGGACAGGCGAGCCGCAAAGACGCGATTCGAGAGGCGCGATTCCAGAGGCGCGATTCCCGGGATATTCGAGCACATCCTCCGGGGTTGCATTCGCCATGGCTGCGGTCGCCAACGATCTTCGAACCGCGGTTCCGGGTGCTGAAAAGGGGCCAACTTGATTCATCGGCGGGGCGATCCAGCACCGCTGCATTTTAATCAACACTGTGATATTGTTCGGAATACGGAAGGTTGGCAGAGCGGTTGAATGCACCGGTCTTGTTGAATCGAGCGCTGTCGTGGAAACCCGGCAGATGTAGGGAGTCAAAGTCGGCGAACCCCCTGGGAAGATCCGAGGCAACGCCGAGCGAAGGCAGGCTTAGGCCAGCAACGTGTAGAGACTTGACGGCTCCCGCCTAAGGCTCGTTTGAGCTATGGCGAAGACAAAGTCCAGACCACAAACAGGCGCATGCCTGGTAGCGAAAGCTATAGTCGTACGGAAAACCGGCGGGGCTGAAAGGCCCTCCAGGGTTCGAATCCCTGACCTTCCGCCATTTCTCGTTTTTGGCCCTTTCAGCGACCAGGTTGAATGGGTTTCTATAGTTAGATTTGAGAGTTACTCAGTTCGTAGAGTAATTCGAATGGCTTCGCGCGGATTGCATTCGCGCCCACCGAAACCATGTGGCCGAGTCCGACCGGGAATCTCCGACTGAATCGTGCGCTCGCCGCCGATGACGGTTCCTCAAGCAGTGCGGAGAATGGAGATCACGGTCAGGTCATCGTCTTGCCCATGATGCATTGCGGCTTCGGCGAGGGTGAGCGGGGATGCTTGCCGGCGCATGAGGGCCTGAGTTCGGTCGAATCCGAAGAGTGCTCCCTCCGCATTGCGCGCCTCGACGACGCCGTCTGTCATCAGGGTGAGCCGATCGCCTTGGCGCATCTGCAGAACGACCTGCTCCGGAGCAGATGAGGCAAGCAAACCAAGCGGCAAGGATCCGGCAAACACAACCTCGTCGCCGTTGAGCCAGGGCGGCAGATGACCGGCGTTGGCCAACACGACGCGGCCAGAGGGATCGAGACGCGCTGCCAGACACGTAACGAATCCTCCGTGCTTGCGCTCGAAGAGCACGCTGTTCAACTCGGCTAATATCTGCCCGGGGTCCTGGCTGCTTCTACTCATGGTGTGGAGCATGCCGATGAGCATGGAGACGATCATGGCGGCGCTGAGCCCTTTGCCGCTGACGTCGCCGATGACGACAAGGGACTGGTCGCCGCCGAGGCGGATGACCTGGAAGAAATCTCCGCCGACCTGAGCGGCGGGACGATAGATACTCTCGATGGCATACCCGGGAGCCGGCGTCAGCTCTTCCGGCACCATGATCCGCTGGATTTCGCGGGCCGCAGCGAACTCGGTTACCAGCGCAGCCTTGTCGAACTCAAGCCGGATGCGACGACGCGCCTCGCTCACCGTGACCACGACAAAACCGACGTAGCCCAGGACGACGGAAACGATGATGGCCACACCATCAAAAACGAGCCGGTTGTGGAAGTGCGTCAGTTGAGCCGCATCGAGATGGGTGAACGGCGGAGCGTCGGGCAGCCGGTTGTACAACAGCGACATGGAGATGTTCTGGAGGATGAAGATGGGCACAAACGGAATCCAGAACCGCTCTCGGAGGACGATACCGGTGACTGCATAGGCCGTGGAAAACAACCCAATCAGGACTACCGTGCAAGCAAAACGCAGAGTGGGCTGACGGCCCATGTCCATGCTGTCGAGTACGAATCCAACGCTGACAAAAACGAAAAAGACGGCGAGCAGGAAGACGACAACGGACCACCGAGGAGTGGTCTTCCAGATGCTCGGCGCTCGCTCGTTCTGGCGTGATTTTGGTCGCATCTTCTTGTTCCCTTAGGATGACACGAACGGGCCGCATTTTGGGCCCGATTTTAGACAAGTTGGGTAGCCGGGAAACCCGCGATTTGGATACAGGGGCGGAGCCAAGGGCTCTGCCGGATATCGCGCCGATGGCTGCCGCTCCTCAACTTTGTCTCCGACTCTCCCGGGACTTCTGGAAGGGGCCGGGAACGCGTTGCCGCATTCGCTGCGCGCAGATCGTTCGTACCCTCTCGGGTTCTGCCGTCCTCCATCCGGTCGGTAATCCTTTCTTCAGATGTTCACGGAGGCCTTCGAGATTTCTTCATAGCGGCGACGACGAGGACCAGGTTCGATATTCCTTCCGCACGCACCGATGTTGCCCGACGACCTACCTCGCATTTCAACCGGTTCGATTCACACGGGTAAAGTTCAAAACTGGCACCGGAAAGCCGCACCAGCTTCACGAAAAAAATGAGCTGAGCCCCGACTATTAATTTGAATTCATGCAGAATTGAATTTTCGTGTTTGCATTCTCTGCCGCCTTAGCCTACTATTTTGGAAAATGCAGCACAACTGAGTCTATCTGTTGGCGAAATAATCGCTCTATTGTAGCTCCTAACTTCTAAAGGGAATTCATTCCTTGGGCTCGATTCAAAACTGGATTCGTATCGGGTCATCGTGTCCCACTATGACGCGATGGTCAAGTGCGCTTTCCTTGCGCTGACGATCTTCCTACAAAACTGCTAGTACATTCGGCTTAAGTTTCCCCTTGCCGTGTAAGTCTGCTCATTGCAGTTTCCCGAAGGCTCATCAGCTAAATAACGCAGTCTGCCAAGGAGCATCATCAATGCATCGGCATTTTTGTACACGAATAGTGTCAGCCTCGGCAAGCATCGCTCTTATCGCTCTTCGGAAGAGTCCGTTTGCCGCGATAGCCTTGCTCGGTACGGCGCTATCCTTGACGGCGAACGGTCACGCTGCACCGACAAGTCTTCCGGCAATCTCTCCAGCCGCGGGAACGTACCCAACAGCCAAGCAAATCACGATTACAGACGCTACTTCCGGAGCGGCGATCTATTACACACTGGATGGATCCACTCCCAGCACTTCTTCTCCCGTCTACACTGGACCCATTACTGTCTCCAGCAACACAATCGTTCAAGCCATGGCTCTGGCCAGCGGCGATTCGGCGAGTTCTGTCGCGACGGCCAACTACATCATCATGGCCAAGACCCCGTACATCCTGCCGGCCGCCGGTACCTATCTGGCAGCTCAAACGGTTTCCATTTCCAGCACCACCGGCGCGTCGATCTACTACACCACGGACGGCTCAACTCCGACACCGGCATCGAATCTCTATACCGGCCCGTTTATTGTTTCCACCAACGAGACAGTAACTGCCGTCGCGGTAGCGGCGGGATATGGGAACAGCAATTCGAAATCCGTGACGTACACCATTACACTTCCGGCCGCCGCTCCCACTTTCTCTCCCGCCGCGGGACTATACACCAGCGTTCAGAGCGTCACCTTATCCGATGCCACTCCTGGCTCCGTCATTTACTGCACCACCAACGGCTCAACCCCGACGACAAGCTCCTATGTTTATTCCGGGCCAATCACTGTTTCGGCAAACGAAACAATCTCCGCGATGGCTCTTGCGCCCGGAGGCAGCAATGGCCCTGTAACGTCGGCCGCGTACACAATCGCGCTCCCGGCAGCTGCCCCCACGTTCTCTCTCGCCGCGGGACAGTACACAAGCGCTCAGACCGTCACCTTATCCGACGCCACCCATGGCGCGGTCATTTACTACACGACTAACGGCTCGGCCGCGACGACCAGCTCCGCTGTGTATTCCGGACCAATCGCTGTTTCGGCGAACGAAACAATTTCCGCGATAGCTCTTGCGCCCGGAGGAAGCAATAGCCCGGTAGCGTCGGCCGCTTACACAATCGCCTACCCGGCAGCCGCCCCCACGATTTCTCTCGCGGCTGGAACGTACACAAGCGTTCAAACCGTCACCTTATCCGATGCCACCGCTGGCGCGGTCATTTACTACACGACGAACGGCTCGGCCCCGACGACCAGCTCCTATGTTTATTCCGGCCCAATCACTGTTTCGGCGAACGAAACAATTTCCGCGATGGCTCTTGCGCCCGGAGGCAGCAATAGCCCGATAGCGTCGGTCGCTTACACAATCGCCTTACCGGCAGCTTTGCCCACTTTCTCTCTCGCCGCAGGACAGTACACAAGCGCTCAGACCGTCACCTTATCCGACGCCACTTCTGGCGCGGTCATTTACTGCACGACGAACGGCTCGGCCCCGACGACCAGCTCCTATGTTTATTCCGGCCCAATTACTGTGTCGGCGAACGAAACAATCTCCGCGATGGCTCTTGCGCCCGGCGGCAGCAATAGCCCGGTAGCGTCGGCCGCTTACACGATCGCCTACCCGGCAGCTTTGCCCACTTTCTCTCCCGCCGCGGGATTGTACACAAGCGCTCAGACCGTTGCCTTATCCGATGCCACCGCTGGCGCGGTCATTTACTACACGACGAACGGCTCGGCCGCGACAACCGGCTCCGCTGTTTATTCCGGCCCGATCACTGTGTCGGCGAACGAAACAATCTCCGCGATAGCTCTTGCGCCCGGAGGCAGCAATAGCCCGGTAGCAGCGGCTGCTTACACGATCGCCTACCCGGCAGTTGCACCCACCTTCTCACTGGCAGCAGGCACGTATATCGGGACACAGGTGGTTGCCATCTCCGACGCCACCTCGGGCGCTGCGGTTTACTACACCACCAACGGGACGAATCCGACCACCGCATCCACTCTCTATACGGGCCCCATCTCAGTGAGTGCAACGGAGACCGTTCAGGCCGCGGCGATTGCCAGCGGCGGATCGCTCAGCCCCGTCGCGTCGGCAGCCTACTCCATCACTCCGGGCACCGCGACTCCGGTCATCTCCCCGGCAAGTGGAACTTACTTGAGCGCTCAGACGATCGCGATATCGGACCCGAATCCAGGCGCAATCATCTACTACACCCTCAACGGAAAAATGCCCAACAGCTCATCCACGGTGTACAGCGGGCCCTTCGCGGTCTCCACCAACTCCACCGTTCAGGCCATCGCCCAGACCTCGGGCAATACGGCGAGTTCCGAGGCAACAGTCAGCTATAACTTCCCGACCGCAACCCCGGTCATCTCTCCGGCAGCAGGCACCTATCTGGCATCGCAGACGGTGAGCATTAGTACTTCCACGCCGGGAGCATCCATTTACTACACAACCAACGGATCCAGTCCAACCACGGGGTCGAGTCTTTACAGCAGCCCATTGTCCGTATCGGCCAATGAGACGGTTCAGGCCATTTCGGCTAAGAGCGGCATGACGAATAGCAGCGCGGCCGGTGCAGCTTACGTCATTATGCTGCCGGCTCCGGTGCCAACCTTCTCTCCCGCGGCGGGTACGTATCTCACCACCAAGTCCGTCACCATCAGCTGCTCCAACAAGAGCGCGGTCATTTATTACACGACCGACGGTTCAACCCCAACCACCAGCTCGGCCGTCTACTCCAGCCCGATCGCCGTCGCATCCAACGAAACCATCACCGCCATGGCCCTGGCCGCCGGCGGTTCGGATAGCCCGGTCACGTCAGCCACTTATACCATTACTCTTCCGGCGGCTACTCCAACTTTCTCTGTGGCCGCGGGAAAGTACACCAGTGTCCAAAGCGTCGCCTTGTCGGATACAACGGCCGGCGCAGCCATTTACTACACCACGAATGGAACAGCGCCCACAACCGCATCGAACCTCTACACCGGCCCCATCCCCGTTGGGGTGACGGAGACGATAGAGGCCGCCGCAATCGCCAGCGGAGGCTCGCTCAGTACCGTCGCCAAGGCAGCCTACACGATTACCCTGCCCACCGCGGTTCCGGTTATTTACCCAGCTGCGGGAACTTACAACGCCATTCAGTCGGTCACCATCTCCGACGCCACTCCGGGCGCGGTCATCTACTACACCGTCAACGGGCATTACCCGTCAACGTCGGATGCGGTCTATACCGGACAAGCCATCACGGCCACCACAAACACTCTTGTTCAAGCCATCGCCATCGCTCCGGCAGGCTCTCCCAGCACAGGCGCATACTCGCAGTTCACCATCGTTGTTCCTCCGCCGACGATAACTCCCATTGCCGGCACTTACGACTATTCGGTCACGGTTACGATGTCCACTCCGGTTCCAGGAGCCACCATTTACTACAACACCGCCAGCTACGCGCCGACAACCTCGTCCACCGTGTATACGGGCCCCATCCCCTTGTCTCCAACAGGGACGACCACAGAGACCTTTCAAGCATTCGCGGTCGCTCCCGGCTTTGTGCAAAGCGCCGTGAGCACTTCAACCTTTACGGTGACCTTGCCAACCGGAGTAATCGCCGAGGCGTCCGTCAATCCAACGCCGCAGATGACGATTCCGCCGAACTTCCTGGGACTTTCCACCGACTACGTGACTGTCATTGCAGATATGGGACAGGCATCGACGGGGGTGAATCAGACATACAGAACGCTGGTTAACAACCTCACGCAGTATTACTCCGCTCCCTTGCTTTTCCGGATTGAAGGAGATAACTCGACACCGGCCAAACTTGAGCCCTCTGTCGAGCCATTGGCCGAATTTGCTCAGGCCGTCAACGTGAATTACACCTTGGGCGTGGACTTGA
>CAZQPY010000024.1:0-63239 GCA_964595345.1 uncultured Occallatibacter sp. | reverse complement strand
AGCGTGGTGCCGATCAGCGCCAGGAAGACGGTGAAGGCCTCAGCCAGCATGAAGTAGTGTCCGTTGCCGTGCCCCAACAACGCGTCGCCGACAATGATCATCATGTCGCCGATGGGCGCAGCGGAGGCCGAGGCGCTGGCCATCGTATACCCCGAGTTCAGGAAATAGTTCGCCGCGAAATACTCGATCAGATAGCACACCAAACCTTGAATCAGCAGCGAGGAGATGACGGCTATCGGGATGTGTTTGGTTGGGTTCTTGGCCTCGCCGCCCATGGACGTAACCGATTCGAAACCAACCAGGATGAGAATGGCGACTGTGGCCTGAATAAACAGGTAGCTGAATTTATGCGGCGAGACAACCGACGCTGCTGAGGTGTGGGTCAGGAAGGCGCCCGTCGAGTCCTTTTCCGGGTAGTCGATGGTGAAGGGAACCTTCTTGCCAGCAGCGTCCAGCAGGGGAAGAGGCGCCTGGCTGGCGTCGCGGAGGACGGCTCCTGTTTTGTCGGTGGCGAACTGGTAATCGTAAGTGGCCAGCGTCTGCCCGTCGTATTGGAATGCAGGCGAACCAGCGGGGTGGCTGGTGCGATAGCCGATTGCCAGGATGCTGAACACAATCAAGGCAGAAATTTGAATGATGTTGATGGCCAGGTTGACTGCCGTCGATGCGCCCGCGCCCTTGGAGGCGATCCAGCCCACGAAGAACGAGAAGACAACAGCGATCAGGGCCATGAACAACGGTCCAGGATTGGATCCGCTCATGATGTTCGGATAGAGGAAGCCAACCACATAACCGCAGAAGATACCCGTGGTAGCCACCATCACACCGGGATAGACCCAGTAGTAAAGGTGCGAGCCCCAGCCTACGATGAACTTGGCAATACGGGCGTACTTGAAGATGCCTTCCTTGGAGAGCAGGGCCTGTTCAGCGTAGTAATAGCTCGAACCAGTTCCAGGATAGAGCTTGGAGATCTCGGCATAGGCGACGGCCGTGGCAAGGCAGAGCAGCAGCGCGCCGAAGATGCCCAGCCACATGGCAGGAGCTGTTGTTCCCGTTGTGGCTTGAATATAGAAGGTGAGCCAGAGAAAGGCGCCGGGGGCGATGAGAGCCATTGCGTTGCTGGTCAACCCGGTGAGCCCGAGCGTGGCCTGCATTTGAGGTGCTTTTTGTTCTGCCATGAGTATTCTCCTGTTACGTAGTTTTCTTATGGCTGTTCCCGGTGGTTGGTCCGGGAATTGTTGATCTCACCCGCGCCCGGACATATCCCCGGGGCATCTCGGATAACTTGAATCTAGGGATGCAGCGATAAAGATGAAATGAGGAAACCAAAATGAGCCCTGAACCAGCAGACACATGAATTACTGGTTGGCTTTAGGCAAAAAGACCCGGCCGTCCCTCGTTCAGCGAGGCCGGGTCGAAAAGCAAGCGGGGATGCGAGTAGTTAGCGCTTGGGTCCGAAGAATGCCACGAGGCCAAGGGTCAGAGTGGATTGGGTTTTGCTCATGCCTCCATCGGTTTTGTGGAAGACATTCTCGGAGGACATATCTCCGCGGTATTCGAAGCGAGCCAGAAGACCTTCGGCCCACTTGTATTCATAGGTGAGAGTGAGTTCCTTCAGTTCCTGAGCGGTCCCGGTTTGAAAGCCCTGGTAATCCTCGAGGTCTTCAAAACGGCCGGCGAAAGCAGTGTTTGCGGAGACCTGCTGGCGCGCAGCTACTGCAACACCCTGCCAGCGATTGAGTAGTGAGTCGTTGTGAGGCTGGCCAGCGTTGGCGGCAACCACAGCGTCACGGTTCTGCCCGTAGTCATAGTTAATATAAGCGTTGAACTTGGCGTTCGGCGTCAGCAATAAGGTTGTATCAAGCAGGTTGCGCATACCGGTAGAAGTGTTCGCGTTCTCCGGACCAACGTAGTAATTGGCATTCCAAGTGTACTTGGGCTTGACATATGCGCTCGTGAGGCCTACCGTTGCGCCGCCATTGGTCTTGGTGACGTTGTTCCATCCGTTAACCACCTGCACGCCAATGGTCTCGGTCTTGGATACCGGCAAAGAAGAGCGCCCGCCAAAGTGGAAGTAGGGAATTGCCCACGCGAAGAGCAGGGAGCGCGAGTAGTTCCAGTTATCCTTGGACTCAATCACTTCCGCGCCCGCGGAAGTCACGAACTTACCGAAGTCCAATTCAAAACCCTTGGCCTTGGCGGGTTTCAAGCTGAGAAAGGCCTGTTCAACATAGTTACCTTCGCTGGAAGAGTTCGCCGAGGGGGCATTCACAAGGGTATTCGTGCGCCCATAGAAAAGGTCGACATGCGCGCCGACCGGATCGGGGTCGTGATTCAAGGTTAGCTTGGCAGCGCTTAAGCTGAACTGGTCCGTCTTATCGTTGAAGTTGTAAAGGTCGTTGACCTGACCATTATCAGCATTGGTAGGTTTGTTGAAGTTAAAGGAATAGTAACCGTCGATGAAACCGCTCAGGTCCATGGGCCCGACACTCCAAGTGGGCGCAGCTGGTGCAGCCGGTGCAGCGGGCGCAGCGGGAGCCTGGGCGGCCGGAGCGGGCGTTGCTGCTGGATCAGCCGCAGGGGTTTGCGCGCCAGCCGTCAGGGCAATTGCCATTGCGGCTCCAGCCATCGTTTGCAAGATGCGATTCGGGTGCATGAACATTGGCACTTCCTCCAAAAAAGTTTGTTGTATGACTTGCCATGAGTCGTATAGATCATCCAAAGATTCAGCCATGGTGACCGCCGACGTTGATCGTTAACAGGTGATCCAGAAAGGATTTTGGCAACACTTCTGCCGGGTCCTCAAAAGGACACTCTCCACGACCCTCGGGAGACTGTTTTGTTTGGTATTCCTGTCAGAACTCGCCTATCAAGAAGGTCCGAGCTGTGAACCGTTTCAAGCAGCGAACTGATATTAGTTACGCAAAGATCTCATAAAGAATACGTGAAGATTACAAAAAGAGCTGATTATGGCGCGGCGGGAGACTCTCCTCAGAAGGCTGGTAGAATTCTGGTATCTGTTGAGAGAAGAGAGGTTGGTGGCTTCTTGGCGGCGAGCTACACAATTGGACGCCTGTCCTTCGCCACGAGGCGCATGCGCGGCAAGGGGTCGCTTGTGCTGCTGTTCTGTCTGGAATGTGCGCTGGGCGTTCTGAGCGTCTTCCTGGTGGCGGCTTTGGCGCACTGGGCTGGCTGGTTGCTGCCGGTTGCGGTACTTCTCTATCTGTTGGTTGTGGTGCCCATCGCGCTTCTCTGCGGGTTCTGGCAGGCGGTGATCGTCTCGTTGTCCGCAGTGGTGATCCACTCCGTGTTCACTACGCGCAATCCGCAATTGAACCCGGCCACCGACCCGGCCAACACCGTCACGCTGCTTGTATTCGTGCTAGTCGCGCTGGTGGTGAGCAGGCTCTCGGCGCGCATCACAGGGCATGCCCAAGAGTCCGAATCCTGGGGCGGCCAGATGCACGATCTCTACGAATTCACACGCCGCACTTTGCAAATGAACCTCCATGTTGAGCCGGGCCCCCAACTGGTCGAACTGGTTCACGAAATCTTTGCCCTGGAGGCGGTAGCCGTTTTTGACGCCGACCTGCACGACGTTTACCAGGCCGGAATCTGGAGCGTGGATCCTCAGGAGATGGCACAAAACGTCTACTATTTTGAAACATCGGACGATGACCCCGCTACCGGACTCGCGCGCCGTGTCGTTCGGCTGGGTACGGTTCCGATCGGGAGTCTGGTGGTTCGCGGGGAGACAAGCCCGCTTACCAATAATGCAATCGCTTCGCTGATCGCAATCACTTTCGACCGGTACAGGGCCTTTGCCAACGAAAGCCGCATTGAGACCGAGAGAAGGACCGAGCAACTCAGGTCGACTGTATTGGATAGCCTGGCGCACGAGTACAAGACGCCACTTACGGCGATTCGCGCGGCCAGCACGGGACTGAGCGAGATGGGGAAACTGTCTGCGGGGCAGGCGGACCTGGTGGCGCTGATTGATGAGCAGGCTGACCTTCTGAACGAGTTGACGACGCGTCTGCTGACTACCGCCAGACTGGACGCGGACAAAGTTACCATTCACGCCAAATCGGTGGGAGTGGGGGCCATGATCGACGAGGTGACTGCAAGTTTGAGAGAGCGGCTGGCAAGCATGAAGGTTCTGATCGATCTGCCAGACGACGACCTGGAACTGTTCTGCGATCGCCCGCTGATGATCATGATGCTGACACAGTACATTGACAACGCCTGCAAATACTCGATCTTTGGAACGCCGGTGACCATCCGAGCGGTGGCGGGAAATAACGAAGTGATTCTTTCAGTGCACAGTAGAGGGCCGGTGATTCCCATGGCGGACCGCGAGCGTATTTTCGATCGCTATTATCGTTCTTCGACCAACGCGAATCGCGCTGCCGGGACCGGAATTGGTCTATCGGTGGCAAAGCGTGCCGCTACTCTTCACGGGGGGTACGTGTGGGTGACAAGTGACGAGTTGGAGGGAACTACATTCTTTGCGGCAATTCCCGCTCCGACACAGAAAAGGAAGGGACAATGAGCCAGCCCCAGATTCGCATTTTAGTAGTGGACGATGAACCGGCAATTCGCAGGGCACTGCGCGCGCCGCTGCTCGAACTGGGATTCAATGTGGGCGAAGCATCGCGAGGAGAAGAGGCGCTGCAGGCGCTCAGGGCGGTCACATACGACGTGGTGCTTCTGGATATCAATATGCCCGGCATAGGGGGAATCGAGACATTGCGGAGGATTCGCGCCTTCGCGCCGCGCTTGCCGATCCTGATGTTGACTGTACGTGATGGTGAAGAAGAAAAAGTGGAGGCGCTGGAACTTGGCGCTGACGATTACATCACCAAGCCGTTCAGTACTCGTGAACTGATCGCTCGCATTCGTACCGCGGTGCGCCGTGTTGCGGCACCCGCGCGTCCTGAGGATGCGCCCATTGAGATTGGGGAAATCCGGCTCGACGTAGTCAAGCACGCGGTGACAAAACGCGCGCAGGCGGTGCATCTGACCCGCAAGGAGTTCGATATTCTGCATTGTCTGATGAGCCGTGCGGGGCGCGTGGTGACCTATGCAAAACTGCTGACCGCTGTCTGGGGGGCAGATTGCCGCGAGGAGGTGGAATATCTGCGCACCTTCGTTCGCCAGCTTCGCAAGAAGATTGAAGACGATCCGTCCAATCCGATCTATCTTTTGACCGATGTATACGTCGGGTACCGCTTTGCGGATGCGCAGATGTTGGCAGATGTGGTACAGGGTGAGGTCGCAAGTGGAGCTCAGAGTGTGGATGTATCTTCCTGAATCGGGCTGCCCGGAAGTCGGACAACCTTGAAGAGTTTGATCATCCCCGAGTGATTTGAGCCGACATCGGTTTGCGCGCCAAGGGCATTGTCTTTTATGGTTTTCGATTTGCCAATGCTGGATCGACAACGAAACAAAGAGCAGTCGCATAGTTAGATTCTGCTAAGTACGAATGAGATCTGAAGTTTAGTTCAGCCTTGCCGACAAGCGGAGTGTGGAGAGGAAATCCCCACGACTTCTCGGCGAGGTGCAGGTTGGTCATTTCCGCGCTTTTGAGCTCAGCGAATCTGCTGCTCGCGTCATCGTCGAGTCCGACAGCGTCTTCGCAGAAGTCTGAACAGTCGTTATTGTCCAACCTCGCTGGATCAAGCCAAGCTTCTCCACGAACCGCCGCGGATACCTATACGCCCAGCTTGCTCAATTCTTCTCAGAGCACGGCGATTGATGCGTCCATTCAAAACCCATACTCTCAGAAGGCCAGTTCCGCAGATGCCATGGCCGCCGCGGTTGCGACAGCGCAGAAGGATGCGGATGCGGCGGCACTGGCGGCGCAGAATAATCCAGACGGTTCGAAGGCTGCTTTCAGCCAACTCTCACAAGATATGGCGTCTCTCTCCGAACTGATGAAAGAGAACGCCGCGAACCAGTCGGCGTCGGGATCCGCGCAGGGGGATGCAAGTTCCTCAGAGTCCATCGTGATTACAGCCAGCAGCGGGGCTGGAAACGTCGCTGCCATCGCCAGCGACAGTGCGAACTCGGGTGGGAGTGCGGAAACAAGCTCGGTGGCGTTCGTAGGTGCGGATGGGCAAGTGACGGCAGAAGGACAGGGAAGCGTTACCACCAGCGATGACGCCACGACTGCTGCCAGCGCTGGTTTCAGCGTCAGCGCAGGTTCAGATGCGAGCAACAGCCAGAGCGCGGAGATCAGCGCCTATGCAAGTGTTGGTGTTGCAACGCAATCGGATTCGGCACGCACGATGCAATGGGTGAGTGTGCAGGTGAATGCGGCTTGCGACAATACAACGGACGGCGCGCAATCCGCCGCGTCGGTGGCAATTGTCGCGGTTAACGCGAACTCTGGTCTGGGAACCGGCTCGGAGTCCTACGCGTCGGTGAGTGCCTTGATCGCCAGTGGTTATCAGTCCGGCTATTTGCCGAGCAACTGGAATTCCGGGCAGAGCGGCAACGTCAGCGTCTATGCGTAAGGCGCACCCTGCGAGCTTTCCTCCAAGCGCTTCTCAAGTCAAACAAAAGGGTGAAAGGCAACTGCCTTTCACCCTTTTGCTTGCAGTCGGGGAGCCGCGATCACAAGCTTATTTTGAAATCTTGTCGAGATCCAGGTTGAGCGCGAGGACGTTTACGCGCGGCTCACCCAGGACGCCCAACTGGCGCGGAGTGATGTGCTGCGCGATGAGTTTGTTGACGGCGTCTTCACTCAGATTGCGGGCCTTGGCGACACGTGGAGCCTGGAAAGCTGCAGAGTCGGGTGTGATGTCTGGGTCAAGCCCAGAGCCTGAAGTGGTGACCATATCGATAGGGACCGGCTTGCCGGGATTCTCGGCGGAGAGCTGCTTGATGGACGCCTGAATGCGGTCCACAAGGGCCTTGTTCGATTGGGCAAGGTTGGATCCGCCCGAAGCGGTGGCGTCGTATCCGTTGCCTGCGACAGATGGCCGCGGATGGAAATAGCGGTCGCTCGTGAAGCTTTGTGCCAGAAGTTCCGAACCGATTACATTCCCATCCTTGAGGATGAGGCTGCCCCCTGCCTTGTGTGGGAAGAGGACGCTTGCGATGCCGGTGACCAGCAACGGGTAGCCGAGGCCGAACAGCACGGTAGCGACGAGAGTGAAGCGAATGGAAGTCTTCCAAACTGAATGCACTTTGAATCTCCTTGCGGGGCCGAAGCCCCCGATCTGAATCTTTGCGCTGCGCCTGAATCTCAATCCGCGCACTCGAATCGCGGATTTTCATGAGGCGTCCACCCACCTCAGGTGCTTAGGCCAGGTGCATTGCTACCAGAAGCATGTCGATTGCCTTGATTCCGAAAAACGGCACGATGATTCCACCCACACCGTAGACCAGCAGGTTTTGACGCAACAAAACATCTGCTGCCTTGGGCTCGTATTTGACGCCCTTGAGCGCCAGCGGAATCAGGGCCACGATGATCAGCGCGTTGAAGATGACCGCGGACAGGATGGCCGAGTGCGGCGAAGCCAGTCGCATGATGTTGAGCGCGTTGAGCACCGGGAACGCTTTGGCGAACATGGCGGGAATGATCGCGAAGTACTTGGCCACGTCGTTGGAGATGCTGAAGGTGGTCAATGCGCCACGGGTCATCAGCAATTGCTTGCCGATTTCGACAATCTCGATCAGCTTGGTGGGATTGGAGTCCAGATCGACCATGTTGCCCGCTTCTTTGGCCGCCTGGGTGCCCGAGTTCATGGCCACGCCCACGTCCGCCTGGGCCAGTGCCGGGGCGTCGTTGGTGCCGTCGCCGGTCATGGCGACGAGTTTTCCCTTGGCCTGCTCGCGCTTGATCAGGTCCATCTTGTCCTTGGGTTTGGCTTCGGCAAGGAAGTCGTCGACGCCCGCTTCACGGGCAATCACAGCGGCGGTCAACGGGTTGTCGCCGGTGATCATGATGGTACGGATGCCCATGGCGCGCAGGCGAGCCAAGCGCTCCTTCAGACCACCCTTGACGATGTCCTTGAGGTGAATCACGCCGAGCGCGGTGGCGTTCTCTGCAACCACCAGCGGAGTTCCGCCCTGGCGCGCAACTTCTTCGACGGCGTCGCGGACCTTCTTGGGCAGTTGGGAGCCCTGCTCTTCGAGGAAGCGGGCGATGGCGTCGACAGAGCCCTTGCGAATGCGGGAGCCGGGCAGATTGACGCCGCTCATGCGGGTTTGCGCCGTGAAAGGGACGAACTCGGCATGGATGCCGCCCAGATCCCGTCCGCGCAGGTTGTACTGCTCCTTGGCCAGAACCACGATGGAACGGCCTTCAGGGGTCTCGTCGGAGAGGGAAGAGAGTTGTGCCGCGTCGGCAAGGCGCTCTGAGCTCACATCGGGAGCAGGGATGAATTCGGAGGCCTGACGATTGCCCAGGGTGATGGTGCCTGTCTTGTCGAGAAGCAGCGTGTTGACGTCTCCGGCTGCCTCGACAGCGCGACCGCTCATGGCGAGGACATTGTACTGGACCAGGCGGTCCATACCCGCGATGCCAATGGCCGACAAGAGTCCGCCGATGGTGGTTGGAATCAGGCAGACCAGCAGCGAAACCAGGACGAAGATCGTCTGCGGCGCCTTGGAGTAGATGGCGAAAGGCTGCAGCGTGACAACTGCCAGCAGGAAGACGATGGTGAGTCCGCTAAGCAAAATGCTGAGCGCGATCTCGTTGGGCGTTTTCTGACGGCTCGCTCCCTCGACCAATGCAATCATGCGGTCCAGGAAGGTCTCACCGGGATTCGAGGTGATGCGCACGCGGATCCAGTCGGAAAGCACTTTGGTGCCGCCGGTCACCGCCGAACGGTCGCCGCCCGCCTCGCGGATCACCGGGGCCGACTCGCCGGTAATGGCCGACTCGTCTACGGAGGCCACGCCTTCAATCACTTCGCCGTCGCCGGCGATATATTGATTGGCCTCGACAAAGATAATGTCACCGGAGCGCAGTAATCCACTAGCAATTTCCTCCAGAGTATTGTCTTCCCGGTAACGCCGGGCGATGGTTTCGCCCTTGGCCTTGCGCAGGGTATCCGCCTGCGCCTTGCCGCGGCCCTCCGCCATGGCCTCAGCAAAGTTTGCAAACAGCACCGTGAACCAGAGCCACAGGGTGATCTGCAAGTTGAAGCCGAAGCCGGGGCGGTGGTGTACTGTGTTGTCGATGAGGATCAGGGTGGTCAGCACGCTGCCCACTTCGACCACAAACATCACCGGGTTCTTCACCATGCCGCGGGGATCGAGCTTTCGCACCGAGTCGAGCAGCGCCTGTCCGAGAATTTCGGTATTCCAAAGACTTTTCTTCTTATGATCCATGACAGTCCGTTTCGTGCCTCAGCGGCTAGCTTTTAGCTTCTAGCTTCTAGCCGCCATTGCTTGAAAAACCTCAATTCAAATCTCGATAACCACCAGCTAGAGGCTAGTAGCTAAAAGCTGAAAGCTGACACACTAGAACAACTGACCAGCCTTGAGAACCAGGTGTTCAAGGATCGGCCCGAGGCTCAGTGCCGGGAAGAAGGTAAGTGCTCCAAGAATCAAGATGACGCCCACCAGAAGCACCCCAAACAGAACCGAATTCACAGGGAATGTGCCCGGGGAAGGCGGGACGCTCTTTTTCCCGGCCAGATTGCCGGCCAGAGCCAGCACCGGAATCATCATCAGGATTCGGCCGCAGAGCATATCCCAGCCGAGCGTGACGTTGTACCACCAGGTGTTGGCATTGAGTCCGGCAAACGCCGAACCGTTGTTGCCTGCGCCGGAAGTGAACGCATACAGGATCTCAGTCAGCCCGTGCGGACCCTGGTTGGCCAGGCTGCTCAGACCAATGGTTGGCATCATCACAAATGCGGCAGTGAGCGAAAGAATGATCAGCGGGAAGATGAGCACGTAGAGCATGGTCATCTTCACGTCATATGCTTCGATCTTCTTGCCCAGGTATTCTGGCGTTCGACCGACCATAAGACCGGCGATGAAAACCGCTTGCACCACAAAGATGAGGATGCCGTAGAGCCCGGAGCCGACACCGCCGAAGATCACTTCGCCGAGCATGATATTGGTGAGAACGACCATGCCGCCGAGGGGAGTAAAGCTGTCGTGCATGCCGTTGACCGCGCCGCAACTGGCGTCGGTGGTGACGGTGGCGAAGAGCGCACTTTCGGTGATTCCGTTGCGGACTTCCTTGCCTTCCATATTGCCGCCGGGCGCGGTCAACGTGTGCGCCTGTTGAACGCCATGCAGCATGGGGTGCGGCTGCGATTCCGCCCAGTAGACGGTGACGAATCCAGCAGCGAAGAGCACATACATTGCGCCCAGCACCGCCCAACCGTGACCTGGAGAGCCGGTCATTCTGCCCAGCGTATAGGTAAGTCCGGCCGGGATAATGAAGATGGATAGGATCTGCAGGAAGTTGGAAAATGGGGTGGGATTCTCAAACGGATGAGCGCTGTTGGCGTTGAAGAAGCCGCCTCCGTTTGTACCCAGCATCTTGATGGCTTCCTGGGAGGCCACAGGTCCTTGTCCGATGGTCTGGATCTGGGAAGACTGTTCCAGCGTGTGCGCCTGCGTGTAAGCCTTGAAGTTCTGCGGAACGCCTTGCGCCACAAGCAGTAGCGCATAGATCAACGAGCCGGGCAGAAGCACATAGAGCAGCGTGCGCGTGGTGTCGACCCAGAAGTTCCCGAGGGTGGCGGTCGAGGTCCGCTTGATGCCGCGAATGAGAGCGATGGCCACCACGATGCCGATCGCCGCCGAGAAAAAGTTGTGCGTCGCGAGGGCAGCCATCTCGGTGAGATAGCTCATCGTGGTTTCGGGGGTATATGACTGCCAGTTGGTGTTGGTGGTAAAGCTGGCGGCGGTATTCCAGGCCAGATCAGGCCCAACTGCGGGCAGTCCCTGCGGATTGAAAGGGAGGAGATTCTGCAGCCGTTCAATCCCGTACGTGAGGAGCATGCTGACGGCCGAGAAGCCCAGCATCGCAAAGGCATATTCGCGCCAGTTCATCTCCTCTTGGGCATTGACGCCACAGAGTTTGTAGATGAGCCGTTCGAAGGGACGCAGAACCGGGTCGAGCCAGGTGCGCTCTCCTTCCAGAACGCGGGCAAGGTAGATGCCCACCGGACGAACGCATGCCAGAAGAATCAGGCAGAAAAGAGCAAACTGCAACCAACCGTTGGCGGACATGTCAGAACTTCTCCGGGAAGAGCAGAGTGAGGGTGAGATAGCCCAGCAAAAGGACGGAAGAAACCAGAGCGACCACGGTGATGAAGTCGATTTGCATGGGTTACCTCAGTTTCTGACACGCCTTGACGTAGAGAAACGCCAGGCCGAAGAAAACTACCGTGAACAGCAGCATCGTCAAATCTTGCATTGCAGGTCTCGCAGTTCCAGCCGGCAAAGAGCCGGTACGGTTCGTTTGAAAATCGCTTAACAGCCGCCGCAGACTGATTCGCAGGCGGCGCATTTCCCGGTAGCCGTTTTGCTACAGGAACCATTGTTTCGTCTGTCATGTACGAGTATCGAAAAGGTTTCCTAAATAAGTTGTAAGGACAGCGTGAATCGGCAAGAGACACGCGCAGAGTGAGGGATCGAATTGCGCAAAAGAGTGGTGGTTCCTTTGAAGAGACTCGCCACTCTTTTCGGTTTGGACCGGCAGAACCTTGGGGTGGCTACTCTTCGTTGCCGCTCCAGCCTTCCGGGATGAACCTGTAACCGACCCACGGCTCCGTTTGGATGTACTGCTTGCCGGTCTCGCCTTCGAGCTTTTTGCGCAATTGGCCAACAAAGACCCGTAGGTATTCCGGCTGATGTGCCGACTGCGAGCCCCAAACCGCGGTCAGCAAGGCGCGGTGGGTCATCACCTTGCCGGCATGGCGAGCAAAGTGGAGGAGCAATTCGAATTCTTTGGGAGTGAGGTGAATCGGGTTCCCCTTGACGGCGATCGAATGAGATTCCGAGTCCACGACGAAATCGCCGGCCTCGATAGCGGCTGTGGTTCTTTCGGGAGCGCGGCGCATATGGGCGCGCACCCGGGCCAGCAACTCCTGAATGCCAAAGGGTTTGGTCACGTAATCATCGGCTCCGGCGTCGAGAGCTTCGACCTTGGAGCGTTCGTGATCCCGTACGGAGAGGATCAGCACTGGGATTGAGCCCTGTGCGCGAATGGATCGGCAGACCTCGATACCACTCATTCCGGGCATCATCAAGTCTGTCACCACAAGATCCGGGTGCCATTCGCTGAAGGTTAGCAACCCCTCCTCAGGGTCATTTGCGGTGCGCACATCGTATCCCTGTGCGGAGAGTGCCGCACGCAGGACGCGCGTAATCTGTGGTTCATCATCAATAATCAGAATTCGGCCGGGCATATCGTTCTTCTTTCTAGGGAAGATTACATCATTCTTGCGGGTAGGACGTTTGGCGGGCGCTCGATTGCATTTTCTGGAAATAGAAAATGAGGCGAAGACTGCGATTCGAAGCTTGGAGGGTGCGGCACCCGAAGTATGATGCGGAAGTGAGAAAAATGGGAATTTGGAAGTGGTCTCGCGAGATGTTTCGTTGGCTGGGAGTCACATCCGTTGCGGTTGCGACCACCTTTCTGCTGGTATGGCTGGGGGCCAATGCGACGGCAGCCGCGCTGGTATTTCTGGTGCTGGTGGTGTGGTCGGCGACCCAGGCCGGGATTGGCCTTTCGCTGTCGATCGCGATCCTCTGCGCGCTGTTTTTTGACTATTATTTCCTGCCGCCATTCCGGACCTTGCGGCTGGCAAGCGGACAGGAGTGGGTGGCGCTCATCAGCTTCATCGTGTGCTGCATCGTGGTCGGGCGGGTGGCCGAAATGGCCCGCCGCCAGACCCGGCAGGCCGAGCAGCGGCGCGAGGATGTTGAGCGGCTCTATGCGCTGAGCCAGGAAATGATGCTCCACGAGGATGCAGCCGGCCTGATTCGCGATTTGCCGCGGTTGATCCACCGCATTTTTGTCTTGGACGAGGTGGTCATCTACGTCCACGATCAGGACCAGTTCTACACTTCCGGCCCGGAGCTGATGCCAAGCATAGAAGCGAACCTGCGCGCCCTGACCCAAGGGATGAACCCGACGCTGGTTGGGTCGGGAGGAGGGACAGCCATGGCCCTGACGCTGGGATTGAGACCGGTTGGCGCGCTGGGATGGCAGCCGGCCCGGCTTTCGCGGGAGGTAGCTACGGCGGTCAGCGCACAGGTGGCCATTGCATTGACCCGCGCCACTGCTATTGAGGCTTCTGCTCGTTTGGAAGCCGCGCGCGAAGGGGAGCGGCTTCGTGCTGCGCTCATCGACTCGCTGACCCATGAGCTTCGGACGCCTTTGACATCGATCCGCGCCGCCGCGACCACTTTGCTGCAAGGGGAGGGGCTGGATGAAGTCTCGCGTCAGGACCTGGCCGCCATCGTCGACGAAGAGGCTTCCCGGCTGGATGCGCTGATCGGCGAGGCTGTTGAAATGGCGGAGATCGACGCAAATGTGGTGCAAGTGCGCGCTGTGCCGCAACACGCGCGGGCTCTTTTCGACCAGGCGCTTGAGGAATCGCGGAAGGTATTGGCTGGCCATCGAATCTCAGTTGAAATGGCGGGTGCGGATGATCCCGCGTGGTTTGACCCACATTTGCTGAGCCGGGTGCTACGCCATCTGCTGGAGAATGCCGCCGTCCATACTCCCACAGGCGGCCGAATCACTTTGCGTAGCCGCCGCCAGGGAAACCGCCTCGAATTTGAGGTGGAAGACAGTGGCCAGGGGATTGACCCCGTCGATTTGCCGCTGATCTTCGAGAAGTTTTACCGCGGCAAGAAAGGTGCGAACGCCAGGAAGAAGAAAGGAACCGGGATGGGCCTGGCGATTGTGCGAGCCATCCTGGCTGCTCATGGAGGTGGAATCGAGGCAAGCAGCACGCCGGGAAAAGGAGCGAGTTTTGTGTTCTGGATACCGCTCGTCGAGAAAGAACCGGCCGCCATGGAGTGACGGCCAGATGAGTTTGAACTGTTCTGCTTTTTCTGTGCCAATCTTTGGGTAGATGAGAAACCAGGCAAGATCATCAAGATAGAGAAGAAGCCTAATGTGCTGATTCAGCGGCGGTGGGCTTGAGCGCCTCGGTGAGAATGCGGCCGACAGCAGCGGATGGCTGGTTGACTCCTGCCAGGGAAGCAAATGTTGCGGCGAGATCCACGGGCTCTACGCGCTCGTGGTATTGTCCGGTGACGAATGGCGCGCCGTAGAAGGCCAGCGGCACATGGCGGTCGTAGGACCAGGGAGCAAAATGCGTGGTCCCTGTCCCGTCGTGGAAATTGGCCATCTGATATGCGCCGAGAACCAGCATGACGTACCAGTTGCCGTGTTCGGAATAACTATGCGCCAGCAGACGGCCCCACTCGGAAGGCGGCAGCTGACCTTGCGCCAGTTGCAGACGGGAGTAGGCTCCAACGAACTGCGGTCCGGGAGCAAGCCTGTGCTGCAAGGGAAGCGGGCCGTCGGGCGTGGGGTCCTGACTGGCCACAGCGGCAGGCAGCAAGGCGTCGACGGAGTCCTCGGCGGTTTTTTCATCCACTCCGACCTTTTGAAATGCTTCTTTATTTAGAACGATATAGGGCAGATCCGGGCCAGACATGAGATAATTCGCCTGCTTGCCGGGCGAATAGCGAGTATTGAGCCGGGTGTTCAGGTCGTCGTAAAGCAGCTTCATGTCCAAGGTTCCCGAATGGATGCCGAGCTTAGCCGCCTCCGCGGGGATAGGCGCAATTCCGTGGTCGGCAGTGAGCGCCAGCCAAACGTTCTTCAGCCCAATCGACTGATCCAGCGCGTTGAAGAAGTCGTCGAGATCGCGATCCAAACTCATGATCATCTGTTCTTCCGAATCCGAGTCGGGACCGAACTGATGACCTTGAATGTCGTTGGGCGAAAGCGAGACGACGAGGAGGTCGGTGACACCATTCTGACCGAGCTTTTCGCCAGAGATCAGGGCCTTAGCGAAGTCGAGTTCATAGCGGTTTGCAGCGGGCATGCGGCCGACCAACTCATAGAACTGCTTCGTTCCCTCGACCAGAGCGTCGCGTGCTGCCTCCGCGGGGCGGTCGCTGGCGTTGAACGCTCGGGCCCACTCCGGAAGATGCTCCATATAGTATGTGGAAGTTGTGAACTGCCCGCTCGACTGGTCAATCCAGTAAGCGGCATTTGCGCTCTGCCCGGCGGGCAGGATCGCCGCGCGGTCCTTGAGAGAGACGCCAAAGACGCGGGCGCGGCCATTCGTGGCCAGCCTCAGTTCGTCTCCAAGTGTGGTGGCGCGCAGGTTCCGGGGAGAACTGCCGATCAGAAACTTCGGCGCATCGGCAGACGCTCCGGGCTGGTTGGCAGGGATCGAGGAAGCCGGCAGATCAACCAGCTGATAGCGCTCGTCCTCAACCGAACTCACCTTGTGCTCGCTGGAGCGGGAAGCATCCCAGAAGTCGTTGGACTCGATTCCGTGGCCATCGGTATAAGCGCCGGTTCCTATAGTCGCATGGCCGGGCGCAGTCTTGGTGTTGCCGTAGTCGTAATAGCAGTCAGTGAACCATGCGCCTTCGTCCGTGAAGAGCCGGAAGCCGTGCCCCTTGAATTTGTCATGATCGCGGTTGAGATAATCGCCCCGGAACTGATCGATGACCACGATGACAATCAACTTAGGGCGGCCTTGGAAGACCTGAGCCGAGGTCGAAGCCGAAAAAAGCGAGGCAAAAAGGAGAGTGCAGCAAAAGGCGAGAAGGGAACGAGATAAATTTTGGCGACGGCTCATGATTCGATTATAGAAATCAACTACGATCCGGGTGGCGCATTCGGAAAAAAACCAATCGTCACCCGGAGATTTTCACGAACTGTTGTTTTTAGGCCTCCGAAAGAATTCTTTCTGAACTCGCACTCATACAGCTGGAGGTCCGGGATAAGCAGACCCTTGACAATCCTTGTCCACCGGATTGGTGTTCGGCGGCACAGCCAGCTGCCCCATCAACCAGAGATAGGTCGTGAGGTGGTGCGCGCAGGCGATCGTTTGCTGAATCGCGTTCATCGGTTCAACCAGTTCGAACGGGGTATTGGTGTGCTCGTAAGGAAGCGGCAGGAAAGGGGGCAGGTTTGGCACCAGGTCGGAACGGTTGAAAACGCGATAGCTTTGAGCGATGACGGAGTTGAAGGAACCGGCGAAGAAATGATCGCCGGTTCTGGGGCTGGCGAAGGTATACAGCACTGGGGTTCTGCATTCGGTGTTGAGTGCGACATCGAGCGTCAGCAGGGTAGCGAGAGCCCCGCCGAGGCTGTGTCCGGAGACGGTCACGTTTTTTGCGGTACCGGCATGAACATAAGCGCCCACCGAGCCCACTGCGGTCACCGATTGTGGATCGCGACCGACGCGCAGGGACTTATAGATCGCAGTGAAACCATCTTCGATCAACCCCGAACCGCTGTGAATCGGGTTGGGAACCATCAGAAAGGCGGCATCATGAATCCACTCGAAAATGGTGTCGGTGCCGCGCAGGATAGCCACCAGTTCGGCGGCGGCCGAGACGGCCAAGAATCCGTAGGTCACGGTTTGACCGGCATGGGGATCGAAATCGGTGGCCAGTTCGTTGCCGTAGAGAGTCTGTAGAAAGGTGTATCCGAGTCCCAGAATATCGGCAATATTCTGGGCAGAATATTCGGCGGTAGGTTGCACCTCTTCAGCGATATTGACCAGAGAGGCGTAGTGTATGGCTGTTGTCCAATCAATCGCAGGCATTGAAAAACCTCTTGTTCCGGGAATTTGATGCGCCTTGAAATTATCGCTTTCCTTTTCGGATGACAAGTGAATTTCACGATTCATTTCGATTTGGCCGGCGATTGAAACGCACGTCGAAAATCTTCCCCCTGGAAGCACTTTTCGGGCGCAAAGAGACGAGTCTCCTGAACAGGAAGCCCGTCTTTTGCATGTGCGGCTGCCGGAAAATTATGCCGGAACCGGTTCGCTGGTATTCACCTTGACCGGCGTAAGCCAGCCAAAACGGTCGGGTTTGAGGCCGTTGGCGATTCCGAAGAACTCGTCGGCGATCTTCTGGGTGATTTCGCCGGGTTTGCCATCGCCAATCAAGATGCGGTCGATGGAGCGGATGGGAGAGACTTCGGCGGCGGTGCCAGAGAAGAAGACCTCATCCGCGATGTAAAGCAATTCGCGCGGGAATGCCTGCTCAGTGACGGTCAGCCCGAGATGACGCGCGATGGTCAACACGCTGTCGCGGGTGATGCCGGAGAGAGCGGAGTTGGCCAGTGGGGGTGTGAAGAGAACCCCGTTGCGCACCACAAAAATGTTTTCACCCGAGCCTTCGCTCACCAGTCCATTCACATCGAGGGCGATTCCTTCGGCGTAGCCGTTGATATCGGCTTCCATGCGAATCAGCTGGGAGTTCATATAATTCGCACCGGCCTTGGCGAGAGCGGGCAGGGTGTTGGGCGCCATGCGGTTCCAACTGGAGATGCAAACATCCGCGCCGTCGCCCCCAGGCATGTACTTGCCCCATGGGAAATTGGCGATGTACACCTCGACCGGCGAGCCCTTCGGGCTGACGCCGATTTCGCCATAACCGCGCAGCGCGATCGGGCGGATGTAGCACGGAGTAACACCATTGGCCTCAATAAGATCCACCACGCCAGCGCAAAGCTCGTCGAGAGTAAAATCCAACCCCATCCGATAAATCTTGGCCGAATCCAATAGCCTTTGCATGTGTTCAGGCAAGCGGAATACCGCTGAGCCGTGCGGCTGTCCATAGCAACGAATGCCTTCGAAAACGCTGGACCCGTAGTGAATCACATGACTCATGACATGAATGTTGGCCTGTTCCCAAGGGATCAGATTGCCATTATGCCAAATCTTGGAGGTGGTTTGAATAGGCATGGGGGACGAAACACTCCTTAAATTCACCGAATACGAATACAGAACAGGGTACCTCTTATAGGGGTGGCATGTCACGGAGGCCGCGCGGCGAGGACGGAATCGGTTCCCGGTTCGATACTTCCGAAAGGGTGCTGACAGACCGAAGACCCAAAGTGGGTGGAATTGTGGAGAGGCGATGGGCGAAGTCCTGCAAATTCAGGACAATATGCTTTGGGCCTGGAAGTTCAATTGACGCCATGAGGTCAATATTCGCTTACAATGGCTTTTGCTTCTTTCATGATGATGATGCCCACTATGAAAAAGGGGGATTGTGCGATGAAGGTGTTTTTCAGTGCTGCCATTGTTGCCGTGCTTCTGTCGCTGCCATCGATGTTTGTTGCAATTGCTGGAGGGGAGCAGCCCGCTCCCCTCGGAAATCTGCAGGTGAAATCGGTCAGCGTGGCGGAAATTGATACTGCACACGTGAAGATCGCCGTAGATCTGACGCTGATTCCTTCTCAGTCGGTGACCCTCAACGATCTTCGCCTTTGCTCGCTTCGATTGAATGGACTCCCCGTCTTTGCCGCGCCCGTCGACCAGGAGATCGTATTGAAGAAAGGCGTTCCGACGACGATACCGTCGATTAGCGTGACGGTGATGTTCCGCGATCTGTACGCCGTTGAGCCCCTTCGCAAGATTATTGCCGAACAGAACGTGCATGTGCAGGGGGATCTCGAGGCCGCTGTGCGCCTGAATTTTGCTGAGAAATTGGCGCTGCACACGCAGCACCCAACCGTTCAATTCGCGATCAGCCAGGATGTGCCTGCCGAGGTGGGCGGGTCTCCGATTCAACGGGCGATGGAACTGGCCATGCTGTCGGTGATCGACTCAGGACTGGAAGCAAAAGCAAGGGCCGACAAGATGATTCCCGGCGCGGAGCCGGACTGGGTTCGCAGCCTTGATGAACATGGAGCAGCGAGCCTTTTCGATGTGCAAACGAGCTACTCCCTGAATTCGAAGGAGAGCGGGGATTCGGCGCTTGTTTCGAATCAACTTGGATTCAGGCTGACTTCGGCAGCGGTTTTGACCACCGCTGAGGCACGGGAGCCCTGGCGCTACGATCTGGAGGTGCTCGACGCTCTCAAGGGTGGCACCGCAAAGTTGGTGAAGCAAAGTCTCGATATGCAGTTGCTTCCCATCAACGCCCCTGCAACCGCTCTCAAATTGGGGGCGAAGGACTTTGACCTCGAGGCGAGAGGGAATCCCGAGGAGATCTCTTCCGTCACCAGCAACAAGAACCAGATCCAGGTGTTGCGGCGGGCGTCTCCTTCGGCAATCACTCTTTTGAAGACTCATAGCGCGGCTGCCGCACCGGGCTTGGCGCCTGCTCCAGCGGCGATTATGGCGCAGGATGCTTGGAGCCGTGTTGCTGTTTTTCGCCTGCGCCTGGATCCTTCTACACAAATGCGAAGTGTCGAGGTCCTGCAACTCTCGGCTCGCCGGGACGGGAAGGGAATTCAACTCAGCGATCCAGTCGATTCGGCGGTCTTTGGCTCGCCGATCGTTACAGCGGATGGCGTAATCGGCCTGGTGCAGGACGAACAAGCAGGGACGTTTCTGCCTGCGGATCTATTGGCGGCAGCTGCCGCTTTGCCAGCCCAGATTCCTTCCCCGTCGCCAGCCCAGCCGCCAGCCCAGTCGCCTGCATCCGATCCCGCGCATGCTCCCAACCCGAGTGCTGCGCCTGCAACGCAAGTTCAGCATCCGTAATGCTCTTGATCTCTGAGGTTCCCTGAGGAAATGCGAAGCTCTATCGGGGAGCAACTTTGGAGGAAGCAAAGAACTGGAATCCCTGCTCAAAGACTGGTAACGGGAGGGTGAATGTGCCATCCGGATCGGGGTGCTTTCCCCATGGATTGCGAAGAATGATCGATCGAGTCGCATCGTCGTAATCGATTGCGGTGTAGCAGTGACCGGGCACGAACCAGTCCACATGCTCGCCGGGAAACGCCGCATTGGACGGAGTTGCGAAAGTTCCCACCACCATGGCGACTCTGCCGTCGTGCAGCTGGCGCAACTGGTCTGCCAGAGCCTTCGGATCGTCGATCAGCCCTGCCTTGGAGTTACCCGTAAATGCGTCCAGAACCCGCATGGGTAGTCCGCCTTGGCTCATGCTTCGATAAGCCCCGAAGACCTCGCCGTTTTGTTCGACAGTCTGCGCGAGTTGATCGAAGAAGCCCTTTTCATCGAGGAATCCGCTCAGCATTTCCGATTGTGTCGAAGGTATTCCGAGCAGACTTAGCTGGGAGGCGAGTTTTAGTTTGAGCGCGGCCTTGTCCAACATCCCCTGCTGATTGACTACTTCGCGAATGGCGCGATCATAAGCCACCAGCAGCGATCCGGATTGATTGAGCATGGACAAAAGAAGCGGCCGGGCAAAGAACGGGACGAAGGTCGATTTTTGAATGCTATCCACGAGGCTCTGCCTGAGTGCGCGCTGCGCATAGCCGCGCATGAGAACCAAAACCCAGTCGCCGTCGGAATGATCAAAATTGTGCTGGCGTCCGAATTCGATGTCCGCGGAGTAGACACTCTCCTCCGGGCCGTCTATGAAACGAACCCGGTAGCTGCCGTCGGGGGCACGGCCAATGGCGTTCTGCAAGACCTCAGGGGTGGTTCTGGCCAGGGCCGCAATGGTGGCGTGAAAATAGCAACTCCCCAATGCTCCCTGACGAACCGCAGGCGAAGTCACTCCCAATTTTCCGTAGAGCGCGGTCGATTCTTGTGCCTTGGATACCGTGGACGTCAGTATCGTCCCCATGGCCACGAAAAGCATCAAGGAGTTGAGGTATCTGAGAAGCTTTCCAATCATCTTTGCCCTTGCCCTTTCTGAAGATGCTCGACCTCGTCCAGGTCCCATTGCCGCCTCGGGAGGGAAGATAGCCATGCAGCCTGGCAGCGCGTCCGCGCAGTGATGCCCGGTGGAGAATGGACTCCATGTGTCATCCTACCTCCGATCCCTTGCGGCATGACGTTCGTATGGTAGAGTATGAGCACTCCGAGAATATCCTTTCCGCATGAGCCAAGACGATACAGCACCGAAATCTTCCTGGGTGATCGGGCGCACAGAGGGCTGTGACCTGGTTGTCCCTTTCCCCTCGGTATCGAGCCGTCATTGCCGGCTCTCGCAATTTGCGAACGGTTACACGGTCGAAGATCTTGGATCGACGAACGGTACCTATGTAAATGGCGCAAGAATCGCACCACATGATCCGGTTAGGGTGGCCCATGGGACGCGGATCACCCTGGGGGGCGAGGTGGAGATGCCGTGGCCCGGCCCGAAGGACCGGCCGTCAGGGCGCGGGGCCACCGTCGTGAACGCCAGGGTATCTTCAGGCGGGACTGCGCGCAGCGTGGTGGCTCCAGTTAGCGGACCGAAGCCGATCACCATTGGGCGTTCCCCGGAGTCGGATGTCCAGATCGATCTGCCGATCATAAGCTGGAAACATGCCGAAATTACGCTGGAGAACGGCCAGTATATTCTGACCGACCAGGGCTCTACGAATGGAACCGCCATTGGCGAGCTCAGCAACCGAATTCAGCGCGCGGTTCTGCAGCCCACGGATGAAGTCTATTTCGGTTCTTACAAGATTTCAGCGTCGCAACTGATCTCCAAAGAAACCAAGGTGGAGATCGGTGAGGCCGCCTTTCACAAAGTCTCGTTTCAGGGCAATTCGATGGAGATCGGGCGCGATCCCCAGTGCGACATTCCTCTGGATTTCCCCATGGTGTCGTGGCGTCATGCCCGACTTACCCGCACAGAGAATGGCATTCTGGTTGAAGACCTGGGTTCGCGCAATGGGACCTATGTTGACGGTGTTCGCGTCAGCGGTACGATCCTGGTCAGGCCGGGCCAGGATATTGGACTCGGCACTTTCAGGTTCCAGCTACTTGCGGACGGTGAACTCGCCAAGCGGGAATACAGCGGCAACGTCACCATCGAAGCCAAGGACATTGTGGTTTGCACACCCAACCACAAGCAGCGCCTCTTGAATCCTGTTTCGCTTACTGTCTTCCCCTCGGAACTGGTGGCCCTGATGGGGCCTGCTGGCGCGGGGAAAACCACGCTTTTGAAGGCCCTCAACGGCTACACCAAGCCGACCGAAGGCACGGTGCTCTTCAACGGCGCCAATCTTTACAAGTACTACGATCGCTTCCGCCAGCAAATGGGCTATGTTCCGCAGGACGATATTGTTCATCCCCAGTTGACCGTCCGCCAGGCGCTCTACTTTTCTGCACGTCTGCGTACCGACCTTTCAGAGGCGGAGATCGAGACGCGTACGGAAAAGGTGCTGAGGGATTTGGATATTTACGACAAGATAGATCTTGTGATTGGTTCGCCGGAGCGCAAGACACTCAGCGGCGGGCAGCGCAAGCGCGTCAACATCGGCCTGGAACTTATCACAGATACACCGGTTCTGTTTCTCGACGAGCCGACTTCCGGCCTTTCGTCCTATGACGCCGAGTCGGTTGTCGATCTGCTCAAGAATCTCTCGAAGACAGGCAAGACCATCATCACCACCATCCATCAGCCGAGTCTCAAGGTTTACAAGCAATTCGACGACCTGATCATGATTTCGCGCGACAAAGGGTCGCCGGGAGCGATGGTGTTTTTCGGGCCGGCATTTCCGGATTCGATTCAGTTCTTCAATGCCGCAACGCCGGGAGCGCACGCCGTAGCGACGCCGCAGGAACTGAATCCGGAGATGCTTTTTACCGGGATGAACACTGCGCCCAAGGACACGCGCACCGAGGTATGGAGACGTCGTTACGAAGCATCGCGCTACCGTCAGGAGTTCGTCACCAATCGTTCGGGCAAGCAGCCTGCATCGGACGGCAAGACGGGAGAGGAAAGTCCGCGACGCCAATTTGGTGTAGATCAGTGGATCGCGCTGGTAAAACGCAACGTCTTCGTCAAGATTCAGGACCGGACGCAGACGGCAATTCTAATTGCGCAGGCACCGGTATTCGCCCTGCTGGTCTGGTTGATCAACTACCCGCTGAGCGCGGACCATTTTGATGAACTTTCGGCGAAGCTGCCGATTGTCCATTTTTTGATGGTGGTAGCAGCTATCTGGTTCGGCTGTAACAATGCCGCGCGCGACATTGTGGGCGAATGGAGCATTTACAAGCGCGAGCGCATGATCACGCTCAAACTTGGCTCCTATGTGTTCTCCAAACTGGCGGTACTTCTGGCGCTGTGCGTCTTCCAATGTGGCTCTTTGCTGGGGATTGTGTATCTCTCTTGCGGATTGCACTCCAATTTTCTGGCGGAGTTTGCAGTGCTACTTACTGCTTCCATGATTGGCGCAGCGCTCGGGCTTTGCATATCCGCTGTTTCCGAGACCAACGAAAGCGCGATTGCAATGCTCCCGCTGGTGCTGCTGCCGATTATTGCCCTTGGTGGCGGAATGCGTCCGATCTATCTGATGCCGAAGGTCGGCCAGGTTCTGAGTATGGTGATCCCGTCGCGGTGGTCGTTCGAGGCGAATCTTTTGAACGAGGCGTCTGCGAAGCAGTGGGGAGGGCCAAAGCCGATCCCGGATCTTACCTGCTCGCTGAACCTGGACGATCTTCCCGTGGGAAGCCTTCCACCCTCGGTAGCTGGTCCGCTGGCGCTGAATCCCTCTCTTGCGATTCAAGGCGACGCGGCTGAGATGAGTGTTCCCGCCTACGTGATCGAATTCACCGATGCGCACAACAAGCAACACCTTTGCCGTGCCACAGCGGAGGAGGGTTTCCCATTGGGAGCCCCGATAGTGAACGCGGAAAAGAATCGCCACAGCTTCGGCACCTCATTCTCTGTTTTGCTTGCGATGCTCGTGATCCTTGTCAGTTCGGTCATTGGCATTCTGCGTAAGCGGGACAACGATCCGCAATAACCGGTTCGCGCTGGCGAGCGTGCCCGATGCTTTGTGCACGAATGATGTGAGGGATGCACCACAGCGCATCCTGACGATGCTGCGAGTTGGCGAGGATGGGAGCTTTAGAGAGATCATGAAGCCATTAACAAATACTCCGCTGAGGCGGGTTCGATTCTTGAGTGAGGTTGGAGCATGAACGACATTCGGTCCCTTGAAGTGCCCGTCATGAGTTTTGCCGAAGTATGTGACCGGGGCAAGGAACGCGAAGAAAACCAGGATTCAGTTCGTCATGTTCGCTTGGCGTTGGGCGAACTTCTGCTTGTGGCCGACGGTATTGGCGGCTATGTTGGCGGCGCGACAGCGTCGCGCATGGTGATTGAGGGGTTTACGGAGTCGATGGCTGCCAATTCGGCGGACGACTCTCCCGAGCAGGCGATACGCGAAGCTGCGGCGCACACGAACAGGAACATTTACGAAGCTGCGAACGCACCGGACTCGATCTACAGGCGTATGGGCTCTACCGTAGTACTCGCCCTGCTGATCCAAAAGGAAACCGGAACCAGCGCATGGATTGGCCACATCGGCGATAGCCGGGCTTACCTGATTCGCGACGGCCGGATGAGCCGTGTCACCAATGACCATTCGGCGGTACAGGCATTACTCGACAGCCATGTCATCACGCCGGAGCAAGCATCTACTCATCCCGATGCATCTGTGCTGACGCGAAGTCTCGGGCATCGGCCTGAGGTGGAAATCGAGATTTCCATAGTTTCAATGATCCCGGGCGACACTCTTCTGCTCTGTTCCGATGGACTTTGGGGCTATGTTCCCGAACTGCAGATTGAAAGCATCGCGGTGAATTCGAATGGATCGCTCGAAGAGGTCGCCCAAGGGCTGTTCGAACTGGCGATGGCGGCGGGAGGACACGACAACATCGGTGTCGAGATGGTCCGACTGAATCGCTCGACGGCACAGACCCAAATCCTATCCGTGTGAGCTGGCAGGCCAAGCGGAGGATCTTTGCGCCGCCATCCTGGCCGTCTTCCTAACTGAGCAACCGACTCGGCACTCACCTGTGGCCTGGACCAGGAAAGACGGAGACCCCCACCCCTGCCTCGAAGAGAGCTGGGCAAAGATGGGAGAGTTCGCCACGAAGGATTTTTAATGCTTTACGTCGGCGAGTTTCTTGTTGATGTATTTGTCCAGCATGGCGGGGATCTCCGCGTTCATGCGCTCCACCAAGCGATCTTCGGTCGATTTCATCTTGGCATCCATCCCGGCAACCATCTGTTCCTGGGCCGCTCGCATTTTGACATCGATGCCATCCATGCGCTTTTCAAAGACACCCAGGCGCGCATCCAGCGAGGGGGTGAACTGCGAGACCGCCGTCTGCGCCTGACTGCGCAACTCGCGCAGATCCTGCCGTGTCTGTGTCAGCTGCGTATTGAGTTGGAAGATCCACGCGATAAGGGCAACCAGGATGGCAGTGTTGGCCAGCAGTATTACGCGCATTCCCTTTAGCTTGCTTTCGAGCATTTGCATGTCCTCTTCATCGGCGCTACGTCCCAAGGGGGACATGTGGGTCTGGGGAGTCGCCTGCGGGCGAAGATCCTGTATGCGGGCGGGCGTGGTGGCGGCAGGCGCTCCGGGAGCGTTGGCGGAGAAATCGGGGTGGCGCTGCGTAGGAATCTGCGGGTTTCGCGGAGAAGTCGCGCTATTGACCGGGATCCGAGAAACGGACTCCGCGGAGTATCCCTGCCGTCCAATCGAACCTGCTGGCGAGACGGGAGAAGCGACCGGTACTGTCGCCGGGGACATCACGCGGGTCGCCTCAGGGATGACGCGCGTAGCCTCGGCGGACATGATGCGCGTCGCATCGTGCGGAATCGAGCCAGGTTCCTGCATGACGCGGGTCGCTTCATATCCGGAGGGCGAGGGTCGCGACGACTCCGAAAGCCGAATGCGCAATTCCGGTCCGCCATTACCCAGGCGGAGTACATCGCCAGAGCGAACCACAAAGCCCTCGCCAGCGGGGTTATCGTTCAGAAAGGTCGGTCCGCCGCCAATGGCGAACAACTTAACGGAGCCATTGGTTACATCGAGCGTGACATGTTCGCTGGCAACGGATGGATACCGCCCCCCAGAAAGGCTAACTTCGCATCTTGCATCCCGCCCGATGCGGATTCTGGGTTGATTCAACACCCACCGCGATGACTCGCCTATCACGATAATCTCAATTTCCATGACTGATCCTTGTTCTCTCGAAGGTGCGCTCTCAATCGTTGCGAAGGGCCGAGAGGCCTTTCCCAACCCAGCAGGCAAAGCCGGTTTTCTAGCCTGACTGGACGGTTATTTTTTCATGGGAACCGTGGCAACAGAAATTCGCTGCAAGCAGAGTATCACTGCAAGTTTCATTCCGGGAGCCTTCTTTTCCGTTTCTCCCATCAGAATTCTCCTTGCGCTTTGGCTTCAGATTTGTGAAAGACAAGCAAAGCTGAAAAGGACATCGAGTCGCACATGAAATGGATGCCGCACAGATCATTCGGTCGACCTAATCGGTCAAGAGCGGAAAGCTGAAAAAGCGCGGCGTTTTTGCATTTGCGAAGCGAAGAGTCCTATTCACTCAGTTTCTGAATACCTTGCGCACGGGCGTGGAATGTGCGGCTCAACCAACTGCCTGACAGGCCGGAAACAGCTTTGCAGCGAGCCAGGTCAGGACTAACCGAGGCCAATCGCGCAAGGGGCTTGCGCAATAGAGGACCCGCCGGAGACTTGCCTGGGGTACACTTTTGCCTATGCGGGTCTTTGGGATTGATTGCGGCACTGAGATCACGGGCTTTGGCGTGGTGGAATCGGATGAACTCAGCCGGCAGCCGCGCTTGACGATGATTGCGATGGGTGCGATCCGGTTGGCGAAAACCAAGACGCTGCCGGTGCGATTGGAGCAGGTGTTTCGGGAACTCTCTAGCGAATTGGAGCGTTGGAAGCCGGATGCGGTGGCGATTGAAGAGGTCTTCTATTCTGTCAACGCGAAGTCGGCTTTGAAGCTGGGGCAGGTCCGGGGGGTTGCGTTGCTTTCAGCGGCGGTGCAAGGGCTTCCGGTAGCCGAGTATGCGCCGCTCAAAATCAAGTCGAGCGTGGTGGGATACGGCTTGGCGAAAAAGGAGCAGGTGCAGTTCATGGTGGCCCGGCTGCTGGGATTGGCCGAGGTTCCAGAGCCTGCCGATGCCGCAGACGCGTTGGCAGTGGCCATTTGTCATATTCATACGATGCAAACGTTGATCCTGCAAGGTGCGATCCGATGAGAGCGATGTTCCTTGCCAGCGCGCTGACGATGTGGGCTTTGCAGGCTTGCGGACAGGCTGCTCCCCCGGCCGGCGCAGAAATCCAGATTGAATTTGAGCATCCCGGAATGTCCCCGGCCCACTGGACCATGATTATTCATCCCGATGGAAGTGGACATTTTCATGCCCTGCCTAGAAACCCTCCGCAGCAGTTCGAAAACACTGAGAATCGGCGGATCCCGGATCTTGGTGAAATCGATCGCGACGTCAACCTGAGCGAACGTTACGCTCGGCGCGTCTTCGATGTGGCGCAGCGGCACAAATACTTCAACGAAGAATGTGAGAGCCGGCAGAAGGTTGCCTTTTCGGGCTGGAAGAAGCTCAGCTACCAGGGACAAGACGGCTCCGGCTCCTGTCGGTTCAACTATGGCGCGGACAAGGAGATCAATGCGCTGTCCGATTCGCTTCTTTCGGTCGAGGAAACCATCATCTTCGGTGAGCGGCTGAAGCTGTATCTGCAGTATGACCGGCTTGGTCTCGACACGGAGATGGAAGGCCTTTGGGCTGCCGCCGAGGATTCCCGTGCGGAGCAGTTCGGATCGATCCGAGATATTCTGGATCGACTGTGCAGTGATCCGCGGGTCCTGGAACGGGTGAAGAAGCGGGCAAGGATGCTGCTGGCGCGGATTGACGACGAATAGCCGGAATATTTTGGGGACCTTTGCGCGACTTTTCCGGTCGAACGGGTGTCAACAAGGTGTCGGGCTGCAGTGAAGCCGGGGATGATTCGCCACAGCGCGCCGGAAAGCAGGAAATCCATGAAACCCGAAGGATGGTGCAGGCATTGGGCGGTAGCAGTTGCTGCAATATGTGCCCTTATGTCGATGGGGCTACAGGCGCAGGTTGCCGGACAGGCTGCGCGTTTGAGCAGCGTGGACGGAAAAGTTCGCCTCCTGCAAGGTGATCAGATGCTGGCCGACTCGGCATTGGTGAATACGCCGCTGTTTGAGGGAACCCAGTTGGAGACCTCCGATGACGGCCGAGCTGAGGTCCAGTTCGACGACGGGAGCCTGGCGCGCATCTCGCCCGACAGTTCGATGGCTTTGAATATGTTGCGGAAATCGGGCAGAGGAACCGAGGCTGAAGTCGCATTGGACAGTGGACTCGGCTACTTCGAGTTGGAGGGCGCCGGTCAGCCTGGGAGTTTCCGCGTGCGCTTTGGAGACAACCTTGTGACCGCATCGGGCTATACAATCCTTCGCATCAATCTGGACAATCCTCCGGGCGAGTTGGCGGTATTTGCTGGAAACGCCCACCTCGAAATTGGGAACGCCGCGGTTGGGGGGATAACGCTTGATCTGCATGAAGGGGAGAGCGTTTCGCTGAATGGGGCCGATTCATCGCGCTACCGCCTGGCGGAATCTATTGATCCTGATTCGTGGGATAGCTGGAACGCCGACCGGGATCAGGCGCTTGCGTCAGAGAGCATGGCACAGACTTCAGCGACGACCGACCTGGCGGGAAGCAGCCCAAATCCAGAATGGAGCGACCTTGACGCGAGTGGAAGCTGGTATGACCTGCCAGGACAGGGTTACGTGTGGTCCCCCAGTGAATCCGCCAGCCCTGGATGGGATCCTTACGGGAATGGCAGCTGGGTGTGGACGCCACGTTTTGGCTATGTCTGGGTTTCAGGCTCTTCCTGGGGCTATTTGCCGTACCAATGCGGGGCATGGAACTTCTATTTCGGGTTTGGCTGGGGCTGGGCGCCCGGGATGGGCGGCTGCTCCCCCTGGTGGAATACAGGTTACTACGGCACCAATATAGGTTATGCGCCGAGCGGATATTTGCCTCCCCGCCGTCCGCGCAGCCCTGTTTGGCCTCCGGGGCGGGGAGGAAGGCCTGGGCCGCACCCGATGATTGCGGTGAACCGGCTGCCGGGGGGAGGAAGCCGGTTGTTGGCGCAACGGGAAAAGGACGCCCCGATTCTGATCGGGGGAAACAGGATTCTGCCGCTCGCGCAACTCCCTCAGCGTCCCCAAAGCGGCACTGGGCGATCCGGTTTCATGAGCGCTCCGAGGCCGGTTTACTCGGCTCCCGATCGTTCGAGAAATGTGTTCGGAGGGAGCGGCGCGCGTTCCAGCTACGGAAATTCCGGCAACGGATCGACGGGCAGCCGAGCCTCCTTCGGAAGTGGCCCGACGAGCGGCCGTTCTTCCTTTGGCGGAAGCTCAACCAGCAGCGGTTCGCGCAGTGGTTCCGGCGGAAGTGCGCATAGCAGCGGCAGTAGCAGCTCACATAGCAGTGGCGGGTCCAGCAGCGGCGGTTCTAGTGGCGGAGGCGGGGGCGGCCACAGCAGTGGAGGCGGTGGTGGCGGTTCGCACAAGTAGGCCGCTGACGCTCAATGATTAATTGACGGCTGTCTCGCCGGGAGATGCAGCCGTCTCTGTTTGGAGGCAATGCCAAAGGGCCGCGAAGGTTTCAATGGAAATGGCTTCCGCGCGTGCCTGGGGGGCGATCTCGGCTTTGGACAGAGCGGCAGGGACGGCCGGGGCAGGGAAGTGGGCCGCGCGCAGATTGTTGGCGAGCGTCTTGCGCTTCTGGGAGAAAGCTTGACGCAGGAAGCGAGTAAAGGCGCCTTCCTCCACCCCGAGCTCGACGAATCGAGGCGCAAAGCGCCAGCGGAAGACGGTGGAGAATACTTTCGGCGGGGGAATGAAGGCGGAGGGCGGAAGTGTGAACAGGTTTTGAGCCGGGCCGTACATCTGCGCTATGACCGAGAGAAGGCCATAATCGCGGGAGCCGGGTTCCGCAGTGACCCGGTCGGCGACTTCGCGTTGGACCATGAGCACTGCACGGTCGATGAACGCGTGATTTGCCGCCAGCTTGAGCAAAATCGGCGAAGTGATGTAGTAGGGCAGATTCCCTACGACCAAGAGGCGATTGGATCCGATTTCCGGAGCGTTCGGGAAGTTTTCGGCCGTTGTCGCGAAGTCGAAATCGAGCACATCGCGACCGATCACGGTGACCCGCTCGGGGGGGAACTGCTCGCGGATGATTGATGCCATATCCGGATCCAACTCAACGGCGACGACATGGCGGGCACGTGCGGCGAGCGCCCCAGTGATTGCGCCTCGACCTGGACCGATTTCCACGACCGTGCGGCCGGCAAGGTCGCCGATTGAGGCGGCGATGCGTTGAATCGCTTGGGAGTCGTTGAGGAAATTCTGGCCGAGCTTCGGTTTAGCTGTCATGATCTCTCTTGCTTGATGGTAGCCGAACAGACTCAATCCTCACATTTCATGGCGGTCACGTAGTAGACTTGCCCTTTACGGCGGGACCAGAGTAACCGAGACCTCGACATGATCTTAAGGGTGCCCTTTTCTTCCATCGCGCGGACGTAGACCTGTCCGCGGAGATCCCGGTTGAGGAAAACGGCACTTGACGGGCGTGCCTCCGGGATACATTTGCTCTGGCTCTGCCATGGCCGCGTGCCCGATGAATTCTGGTCAGCGAAGGCGCGGGGCATGGAGACCGACACATGCATATCGTATTTGCTGCCTCGGAGTGTGTACCATTCGCAAAAACCGGCGGGTTGGCGGACGTTGTAGGCGCGCTTCCGCCAGAGTTAGTGAAACAGGGGCACAAGGTCACTGTCTATTTGCCGCTGTACGCTGGCGTTCGGCGTCACATTCACGATGAGTTGAAGTATGTGGTGCGGTCGATCACGATTCCGTTTGAGTACTACAACCGATTTGTGGGGATCGTGGACGGGGGCAAACGCGCTGGTGTGCAGTACTTCTTTGTGGACTGCCCGGAATTGTTCGACCGCAAAGAACTCTATGGCCCCAAGGGCGGAGAGTTTCCCAATAACTGGGAGAGATTTGGGCTCTATTGCAGGGCGGTGCTCGAGGCATGCAAGCAACTAGGCGTGCCGGAGGTATTCCATGTGCACGACTGGCAGGCATCGCTGATTCCGGTTTACCTGCGCACAACCTATGCGCATGATCCCCAACTGGGCCGCTGTGGCACCGTGATGACCATTCACAATGCCGGCTACCAAGGCTGGTTTCCGCCGCCAACAACGCAGCGCCTGCTTTTCCCGTGGGACGTGTTCACCAAGGATCATGTGGAGCATTTCGATACCTTCAACTTTCTCAAGGGAGGGATGGTTTACTCCGACATTCTGACGACGGTGAGTCGAAAGTATGCGGAAGAGATACAGACTGAGGAGTTCGGCTACAAACTGGATGGGGTTCTCCGGGGACGAGCAGCGGATCTGCGAGGAATCCTAAATGGCGTTGACTATGGGCACTGGGACCCGGCAAAGGACGGGAACCTGGCGGCGCATTACACACCGGACCATTTGGATGGCAAGAAGGCGTGCCGCATAGAGCTTCTTCATACGTTTGGGCTGGAAAACGTGCCGGAATCGGTCCCGGTGATTGGGATTGTTTCAAGATTCGCAAGTCAGAAGGGTTTCGATCTGGTGGAACAGATCGCGGACCGACTGGCGGAGCGTGAAGTGGCGGTGGTGGCCCTGGGCACAGGGGAGCCGCATTTCGAGAAATTCTTCCGCGAGTGGGCATTCAGGCACCCGGCACAAGTCGGAGTTCAGATTCGCTATGACGATGCACTGGCACACAAGGTGGAGGCAGGCTCAGACATTTTCCTGATGCCTTCGCGCTATGAGCCATGCGGATTGAACCAGATCTATTCACTCAAATACGGTACGGTCCCTGTGGTTCATGCGACCGGGGGGCTGG
Source organism: uncultured Occallatibacter sp. (assembly GCA_964595345.1). Lineage (GTDB taxonomy): Bacteria > Acidobacteriota > Terriglobia > Terriglobales > Acidobacteriaceae > Telmatobacter. The sequence continues at coordinate 31,347 of CAZQPY010000024.1, read as the reverse complement.
ACGACACGGTCGAAGAGTTCAAGCCCGCACTGGGGACCGGAACTGGTTTCAAATTCGATGGGTATAGCGCGGAAAAGCTGTTGGGCGCGATCGACCGGGCGCTGATGGCGTTCCAGTATAAGGAAGCGTGGAAGCGCCTGATGAGAAACGGCATGGCGCGCAACTTCAGCTGGGAGCAGCCGGCTAGGGAGTACGCCGCTGTCTATCAGGAAGTTGCAAGCCGCAGGCCGTAGAAAACCGCGCATCACGGAGAATCCCGATGAAGGCATTGGTCAAGAGCAGGGCAGAGAAGGGACTGTGGCTGGAAGATGTTCCCGAGCCTGTGATCGGCATCAACGATGTACTGGTGCGCGTGACTCAAACCGGTATATGCGGCACCGACGTTCACATTTACCAGTGGGACGAATGGGCGCAGAAGACCATCCGGGTTCCGATGACGATCGGACACGAGTTTGTGGGCGAGATTGTTGCGGTTGGCTCCAACGTCAGCGGCTTCTTTGCCGGCGATATCGTCAGCGGCGAGGGACACGTTGTTTGCGGGCGTTGCCGCAACTGCCTCGCCGGACGTCGGCACCTGTGCGCTTCCACTCAGGGCGTTGGCGTGAATCGAGCCGGCGCGTTTGCTGAATTGATTTCCTTGCCAATGACCAACATATGGCGGCACAGCCCGGGCATCGATCGTGCCGTGGCGGCAATCTTCGATCCCTTCGGCAATGCAGTGCATACGGCGCTTTCCTTCCCGGTGCTTGGTGAAGATGTACTGATTACTGGAGCTGGTCCGATCGGGGTGATGGCCATTCCAGTTTTACGCCAGGCCGGAGCGCGGCACGTGGTTGTGACGGACGTGAATCCGTTCCGGCTGGAACTTGCACGCACCATGGGAGCGACCCTGGCTGTCAACACAATCGAACAGCCGTTGCCTGAAGTTGTGAAGCACCTGGGAATGATGGAAGGTTTCGACGTCGGGCTGGAAATGTCGGGCAACTCGGCGGCTCTGCGCGAAATGATTGCCAACATGAGCCACGGCGGGAAGATTGCAATCCTGGGCATTCCATCCAGGGAGAGCACCATGGATTGGCGCCAGGTGATCTTCAACATGCTGACGATCAAAGGGATCTACGGGCGCGAGATGTATGAAACCTGGTACAAAATGTCGGTGCTGCTGGAGATGGGGGTGGATATTTCTCCGGTCATCACGCACCGGTTCGCGTACGACGATTTCGAGCAAGGCTTTGCAGCGATGGTCTCCGGACAGACCGGGAAAGTCGTGCTCGATTGGACAAGTTTGCCCGGAAGGTGCTGATTCGCGAAGAATCTAGGGATAGAAGTTTGTTTGTACCGTATACGATTTCCGCCAATGTCCTGCCGTATGCGTACAGATGTATACAGGTGTTCGCCGCGCCGCTAGTTAAAATGTTGATTCACAATGGCGGCATTGGGGAAGTTGAAGTGGCATTTCGCGTGCTATAAGAGAGGTAGCCCAGCCAAAGGCTGGAAGAACAACCCGAAAGGATAGGCCCACACATGAACAATGCTCTCCTCAAATTGTTTGTCAAGATCCAGATTGCAGCAATGAACGAAGAAGGTCAGGATCTCATTGAGTACGCGCTAGTCGCCAGCCTGATTTCCTTAGCTGCCGTAGCCACGATAGGGCCCATCGGCACCAAAATCGCCGCAATTTTCACGAACATCAATACTCAGCTCGGCACTGCCTAGTTCCCGCAAAGGTCAGAGAGGCCAGCGCAAATCTGACAATTGGTTGCTCTTCGAGAGACGCGTTGCGGAATCACGGTTACGCATCGCGTCCCTCTGGCAGCAAACAGTGTCCGAAATGCGTTCGGGTAGCGCATGCAGATATTGGGAGCGCGATGTTGAGTCATGCTCCTGATAATGTGCGAAAAGTGGCTGGGTTCGGCGCGCGGTGTAGTTTGTTTGCATCCCGCGGAATTGGTTTGCTCTTCATCGTCCAGGGTTGGACTGTTCTTCTAGCTACTTGAGCTTCGCTGGCCCTTCGGACTGTTCTCCGGACTGCCGATTACCGGTTGTTGTAATTGCGGCAATTTGTCCTTTGGCGACCGCGATTGATGCATTGCTCTCGAATGGAGCTTCCGCTCTTTCCAGCGTCTGAAGGCACCATACATGGAATGCCGTGGCTGCTAGCATGATTGCCTTCGACTCGATTAAAGAACAATAATAATGAAAAGACCTTACATAGGCCCTCGCGGGAGGCGTGCAATTACTGTTGCCCGACTTGATACCGAGTTGCATCAGGGTGCGAACCCGTCTTCAACTTCCTCATATTTACGCTGGCTGTCTTTCATACTCCTCGCCAGCCTTTATCTGCTTCCGTTCATGCGGATCCTTCTGCCGTGGACCAACGAAGGCACGCTCGCTTCCGGAGCGGTGAGGATTTTGCACGGGCAGGTGTTCGCCCGCGATTTTTTCGAAGTAATGGGGCCCGGCACCTTTTATTGGCTGGCGGCATTCTTCAAGGCATTTGGAACGACATTCCTCGCGATGCGTATTTGCCTGTTCGTTACTTCCCTCGGAACAGGCCTGCTGATGTATTTTCTGGCAAGCAGACTATGCAGTGAGTTCAGATTTCTTCCCTGCGTTCTTTTCGCGGGTACATGCTATGGCCTGCAGTGGCCGGGCATCAGCCATCATGTGGACAGCAACTTCTTTGCTCTTTTGTCGGTGGCTTGCATGGTCCTGTGGCGAGAGAAGCGTTGGATTGGACTGGCCCTGGCCGCGGGCACCTTTGCAGGATTGACTACCTGCATTCACCAGCCCAAGGGACTCTTTCTCTTGATTGGCCTTGCCTGCTGGCTATTGATTCTAAAGAAACGGCAGGAGTCGCCGGTTCCCGCGTTGATTGCACTGGTGTGTGCCTACTTCAGCGTCGGCATTCTGGTGCTGTCGTACTTTTGGTCGCAGGGCGCGCTGAAGAGTCTCATCTATGCGAATCTCGAATGGCCATCTCAGCACTATGAAGCCGTCAACCGGGTTTCTTACGCGCTCGGGATTTTCCATGAGTATTGGCGGCAGTTCGCGTCTGCGGGAGGGAACTCCGCTGGATCGATTGCAATCGCGTCCATTCTGATCACGCCCTTTCTTATAATTGCCGGACTGCCGTTGCTTCTGTTTATCGCGAGCCTGCGATACAAGTGGAAGTCCGCGCCAGAACCGGCTCTTCTCTTCCTGTTTTGCGGAATCGCGATATGGCTTTCCGAGTTCCACCGCAGGGACATCTATCATCTTGTCTTTGGATCGCCGCTGCTTCTGATTCTGTTGTGCAGCGTGCTGCTTGAAAGCAGGATGAAGGCATCGAGAATAGCGCTGGCTGTGCTTGCAACGACCTCAAGTTGCCTGGTGGTTTTCAATCTGCTTCTGGTGCTTACGGCGCATTCAGTGCCGACGCGCGTTGGCACAATCGCTTTATACAAGGACAATCCTTCATTGGAGTTTCTTGAAGCGCACACAGTTCCAGGAGAAGAGATCTTCGCTTATCCTTACTGTCCGATCTATTATTTTCTTTCCGCGACGTCGAACCCCACGCGGTACCTGACTCTGACTTATAACTACAATACGGAAGGCGAATTCAAGGATGCGATTCGAACCCTGGAAGGACACAGAGTCCGGTTTGTTCTTTGGGATACGAACTTTCTGGCGAAGACAGCGCCAATCGTCTTCTCCGAAGCTGCTCGCAGGCCATCCTACGGATTTCTGATGGAGGATTATCTGTCCTCTCATTACCGAACCGTAAACGAAGCAAATGGGATCCGCATCCTGGAACGCAAGGGAGCCGACAGCGCGCCTTGATCGCGCCGTTGACGCGGCGTAGCGTAATCCATCCATGGCGGTGACCGATGTCAATACGCGGATGAGTTGGTGTGATAAGGCCAGAGCGATTGCAGTTATTCAGATTAAGCTCCCTATAATGTGAAGAGAGTCACTGCGCCGAGGATGAACAGGGCGAAGAGCGCCGATGGCCGGGTGAGAAAGCGAGAGTCCTAACGTGGCATCCATCCCTGCGGAACAGATTGCAACCGCCGTCCTGGCAATGCCGGCGTTTCTGCCTGCGATGGTGTGTTCCGGTTACCTCGTTGCATGGGTCGCCAACTTCAATCGCTTCCGCGAGCGTACGCTGGTGGAGCGAATCTTCTGGAGTCTGCCATTGTCCTTGGCCGTATCCACCAGCGCCGTTGCGCTTCTGGGCAGGCTTAGCTTGAATGCGGCGGTCCTTTTCCTTTGGGTGTGCGCGGCCTTGTGCCTGGTTTCGTTTGTATGGGAACAAATTAGGCTGCGACAGCAGGGAAAATGTATGTCTATCGGCCTGCAGCCCATAGGAGGAGCCGCCCTGGGTTTGGCGCTGCTGTGGACGGTCGTGGTGGTTCTGTCCCTGGTGGATTTCGAAAGCAATCATCAACTTTTCATGAGTGTTCCAATGCTCGACCAATCGTTTCGAGTGAATTGGACTGAGAGCATTTTGCGCACCGGGATTCCACCTGCAAACCCGCTTTACTGGTACAAGCAAGCAGCGCCGATGCGCAACTATTATTTCTGGTATGCCCTGTGCGCGGTGGTAGCAAAAATGGCACATCTTCCGGCGCGCGCCGTCCTGACCGCCGGTTGCGTGTGGGCGGGATTTGCGTTGGCGGCTTTGAATGGGCTTTGCCTGAAGTATTTCCTGGAAGTCGGGCATCGATTGCGTCGCCAGTTCATGAACTCGGTCGGCTTGCTGATGGTCACTGGCCTCGATCTCTGCGTCATTTTCTGGGACGCACTATTTGCGCATCTTCCGCTCAGTCCCAATCCGGAGGGTTGGTCAAAGAATCCGATTATCAGCTGGTTCGATACACTTTTGTGGTCTCCACATCACATTGCCAGCCTGGTCTGCTGCGTCTTCGCATTTCTTCTTGCGTGGATGGGGCGAAAGGAGCGATTGGGGCATTCATATACAAGCGTGTTGTTTATCGGGCTCGCATTGGCCAGCGGGTTTGGTCTGTCGATTTACGTCACTTTCGCGTTCTTTCTGGTGATGGTTCCCTGGGCTATATGGCAAGTAACCATCGAGAGATCTGGCCGGCCCGTGATTTTGCTGGCTGCGGGTGGAGTTGTCGCGGCAGTTCTGCTGATTCCATATCTGTGGGATTTGACGCATAGTTCGACGGGAATGGCGGGAGGAGGCTCGACCTTCGAGTTTTCCGTACGCGAGATGATTCCAGCCGATGTTGTGTGGACATCCAGTCTGTTTCAGAATCTTGGAGCAAGCCATCTCCAAGTTGCGCTCACCTTTGCCAAGCTTCTTCTGCTGTTGCCGGGATATGCTCTTGAACTGGGCGTTTATCTGGCCGTCCTGCTGATCTATCTGCCTCCTTGCTGGCGTGGCCGGCGGCGGCTGACGCACGCGGAGCGCTCCCTGGTGTTCATCGCAATCGCCACTATTCCATTGATCACTTTCTTGCGCTCTTCGGTGATCTCGATCAATGATTTCGGGATGAGATCCGCGCTGCTACTCCAGTTTCCGTTGCTTCTGCTGGGCTCGGAGTTGATCACAGCCTGGAAGATGCCGGGCAACCAGATCCTTGCTCAAACGGATGGTTCGAGTTTGACGCATGGAACTCCAATCTGGGTGCGACAGATCGCTGCAATCGCACTGGGTTTCGGGGTGGGAGGCACCATTTACCAAGCGCTGATGTTTCGCTTTGCTCTGCCTCTGGCCGCTGCCGCCGAACACTCCCGGCACGACCCCGCGGTGAATGGGTTAGCCCACAATGCATACATCTCCGCGATCGGATACTCGCAATTGAGCGCAGCTATACCGCGCGATGCTATTGTCCAATTCAATCCGCACGTTCCGACCATCTTCTGGGAAAGTCCGGATCTGCTTGGGGTGGGCCATCAGGTCGCCATCAGTACCGACCGTGGCATGTGTGGCTCCGAACTGGGAGGCGATCCGAGCGGGTGCCCGGAAATGTCCTCTTCGATCGATGCCCTTTTCAAGGGTGCATCGACGGATCAGGCACAGACGACTTGCGCACAGTTCGGAATTCAGTATCTCATTGTTCGAGCGTCCGACCCGGCTTGGAAGGACTTGCACGGCTGGGTGTGGATGCTCAATCCCGTGGTATCAGACGAGGAGTTTCGTGCACTTGACTGCCGGTTGCAAAAGCAAATTCGATGAGAAGCGCCTGTCTGGCCGGATCTAAACCATGAGAAGAATTGTTTGAGTAGAGGATCGGGAAGGGAAAGGGACGAGCCAATTCTTGAATGTTCCAAATGCGTGGTCTGCGACGGTTCGATTCGCCGGGTGAAGCGAGCCCTAGTCGCGCCATTCCTTGCGGAGCGCATTTGGCGTCGGGCGCCCTTTTGCGTTGATCTGGTCAGTTGTTGCAGTTGCGGATTCCTGTTCTATAACCCGCGGCTGGAGGACGATGAACTGCTCCGCCTCTATCGTGACTATCGCTCATCGGATTACCAGCGCATGCGTCATAGCGCTGAGCCGTGGTACACCGAGAAGTTCAACGCCGACCTGGCTTCGGCGAGTTCGTATGCCGTTCGTCAGATGAAACTGGCCCCGATCCTGGATCGGGTTCTATTCGGCAAGAAGATCAGTCGCGTTTTGGACTACGGCGGCGACAGCGGTGATCTGGTAGCTGGTCTAATTGAGGGCGCGGAGGCATTTGTTTATGATATTTCCGGTAAGCCCGGCGCCCAAGGTGTGACCGCTACGATGGACCCGGCCAGTTGCCAGGCCGACCTTATCGTCAATAGCAACGTCCTGGAGCATGTGGGATTCCCGCGCGTCCTGATGAGCGAGCTTCTTGATGCCGCGCCCATAGGCGGACTCCTTTTTATTGAAGTGCCCTGCGAACAGCCGTTCGGATCACAAAGGCTCATGCGGCGCACGGCGCAGATGATCCTGACGGCGTTCACACGTCCTAGGCTGCTGCGGTATGTTCTGCGGCCATCGAGTCTTTACATGATGCATGAGCACGTGAACTATTTCACCGAAGCATCGCTGATAGCTCTTGTGCGCGTCGCGGGCGGCGCAGTGGTCAGCTCAGGAAGTTATGGTTCGTCTGGACGAGGCGGCAAAGCAGATATGGCGTGGTGCCTGGCGGCAAAACAGTAGCTCAGTTTCATCAGCAAAGCTCTCCGCGTTTGAGCCTGCAAGTTGCAACGTTCGGCTGGCGTTTGACGACAATATACTGGTGATTGAGCTGGACCTTGTAATCTCAGGAGTCACGAGCTTGTCTGCGCTCAGGAGGTACTGAATGACCAAGAAGCTGATCACCATCATGACCCCCTGCTACAACGAAGTGCTGAACGTGCGGGAGCTGCATCGGCGCGTGCTGGAAATGGCAACGGGGCTGCCTGAATATCGCATCGAGCATCTGTTTATCGATAACGCCTCGACCGACGGAACGGCGGAAGTGTTGCGCGAAATGGCGGCAGAGGATCCAGGCGTGAAGGTGATTCTCAACATGCGCAATTTCGGACCTCAGCGCTCGCCGTTTCACGGTTTTCTACAGGCCGAGGGAGACGCAGTCGGCAGTCTTTTTGCCGATCTTCAGGATCCACCGGAGCTGTTTATCGAGATGGTTCGCGAGTGGGAAAAGGGAATTCCGATCGTCGCCGCAATCAAAAGCTCGAGCGACGAGAGCGGACTGATGTATCGGCTGCGCACGGCCTACTATCATCTTGTTGCCAGGCTCACCAATGTCGAGGTGATCGAGCATTTTACGGGCTTTGGCCTTTATGACCGCTCAGTGGTCGAGAAAATCCGCGCGAACTTCCACGATCCATATCCTTACTTTCGCGGGATGATTGCCGAGTTGGGATTGCCGCATACGAAGGTCTTTTATAACCAGAAGCGCCGCGAGCATGGGATAACGAAGAACAATTTTTACTCGCTCTACGACATCGCCATGCTGGGTATCACAAATCTGTCCAAGGTTCCGCTGCGGCTGGTGGTCCTGTGCGGTTTTGTCTGCTCGTTGATCAGCTTTGTGGTGGGTATCTTCTATCTGGCGTACAAGCTGGCGTTTTGGAATAGCTTTACGGTTGGCCAGGCGCCCGTGGTTCTGGGGCTGTTCTTTCTGGGGTCTGTGCAGTTGATCGCGCTGGGCATCATCGGAGAGTATGTCGGTTCGATCCATACGCACGTGCTCAACCGCCCATTGGTGCTCGAAAAGGAAAGGATCAATTTCAAGGCGCACGATTCCAAGTGATACAGAAACCTCCAAAGTCGGCAATGGAATTCCTGCGCTATCTTCTGATTGGCGGATTCAATACCGTCTTCGGATATGGCTTATTTGCGCTGCTCAACTGGGCTTTTACGGGGATGGGCCCTTATAGCTATTTGTATGCGGCCGTACTCGCGAATCCGATTGCCATCACGGTGGCGTTTCTGGGATACAAGTGGTTTGTCTTCCGCACGCGAGGTAACTACCTGACTGAATGGATTCGATGCATGGGCGTTTATTCGAGTACCATGCTGATCGGCCTGGCCGGTTTGTCTGTGCTGGTGCCGATTCTGCGCCGAGTTCTAAGCAGCCCCCCGCAGGCACCTTATCTTGCGGCTGCCATCATGACGTGCGTGACCGTGCTTGTCGGCTTCCTTGGACACAGAAATTTCTCGTTCCGGATGAAAGTCTGAAGAAAGAAAGGTTGAAGAGCGCACGCATGGGATGCCCACGCGCGTCGCGCAAGGCAGTCATTACACGACTTCAGCCTCGGCATCGCCCAGATCGCTGCCATCGACCCCATCTGCCAGCCGGATCAGACGGTGCAGGTAGGCCCTGGAAATGCTGAGACTGCGGGCCGCCTGGCTCTTGTTGCCATTATTTTCGCGAATCGCGGTCTCGGCCAACTTTACCTTGTAGTCGCGAATCAGGTCTTCGAAAGAGCCGTTTGAATCGTAATCGCGAATGCTGACAACGTTCGCTGCCGGCGCGCGGAAGGGCAGATCTTCCACGCGAATCGCTATCCCGGTAGCGAGAATGGTGGCAGTCTGAATGACGTTTTCCAGCTCGCGGACGTTGCCATTCCATGGCTGACGCTGGAGCAGGCGAATCGCGTTCGGTTCAATGCGGGAGACAGGCTTCTTGAACATTTGCGCATATTGACGAACGTAGTGCCCGGCGATGGCCGGGATGTCCTCCGGATGCTCGCGCAAGGCTGGAGCACTTACGCGAACGACATTGATGCGATAGTAGAGATCTTCGCGAAACTCGCCGCTGGCGACCATTTTCTCCAGATTCTTGTGGGTTGCGAAGATCACTCGCGCGCGCATCGGGATGAGACGGCTGCTTCCGAGACGGCAGAACTCCCGCTCCTGCAAGACCCGCAAAAGCATTACCTGGGCGTGCATGGTGAGATCGCCAATCTCATCAAGAAACAGGGTACCGCTGCCGGCCTCTTCAAAGTAGCCTTTGCGTGCCCCAATGGTGCCTGTAAAGGCACCTTTCTCGTGCCCGAACATCTCTGCTTCCAGCAGCGTCTCGGGAATTGCGCCGGCTGAGACAGCCACGAACGGGGCGTGGGACCGGCTTCCCAGCCGGTGAATGGCCCGGGCAATCAGCTCCTTGCCCGTTCCGCTTTCCCCAGTAATTAGCACCGAGGCATTGAGATTTGCCACGGAATTAATAAGGCGAAAAACCTGCTGCATTTGGGGGCTCGAGCCCACCAGCTGGTCGCAGCGGTTGGTTTCGTTTTCAGGCACGTCCGCATCCTGCTCGATGAGTCGGCTGCCGGCATTCGCATATGCCCTGCGCAAAATGGTCTCTATGTGCTGAAGAGAGGATCGACGGTTGAAAAAGTCCAGCGCACCACCCTCCACCAGCTCGATGGCGACAGTCCGCAGGCCTTCGTCGGCGATGATGACCGTGTTCATTCCGGATGCAATGATCCGCTTGAAGCAGTCAATGCGTTGAGGAAGGGGCTCTCTATTCGATCTCAAATCGAGAAGAACCAGGTCGAATTTCGCTGCGGAGATGAGGTCGGAGTTACAGTCTTCCTCGGGCTCAAGTTGAACTCTCAGATCCTTCGGGAGAGAAGAAGAGAGGAGCGATTGGAGAGTGCTGTCTTCGGAATACACGCCGATGCGCATTAGAATGTTCCCCGCACTTCTGGGCCCAAATGTCCACGAACCTGATAAAACACGCAACTATCCGAGCTCCGCTCGATGGATCCGGAGCCAAAATCGTTCGTGGCTTTAATCGGGCTTATGCGAGTATTATGGTTTTCCATTCTCCATGTGTCAACGAAGAGGCTAACGAAAGTCACCGCGCGTCATATTACTAAAGGCTGGAAACTCAGGTTGTAATCTGATGAATGTACCTCAATATAATCAATAGGTTACGTACATTCGTGGTGGAAACGGAGTTCCGTGCTGCAGCTCGTTCAGCCCCGTGCCGCAGGATTGCGGGTGCAATGGGCATTCCGCCTCGGGGCGCTGTCCATTGCGCGGCCTACTCAAAAGAGTGGGCAAGTTGTTGTCCTGCATGGGCTTGCAATCGGGATGGCCTGCGGATATATCCTGCCAGCTACACTTTTGTGAAAATACTGTACGCAAATGTATACATCCATTTCATTTCGGGACAATTTCAAAGATGGAATCCGGCTAACTTATACAAACAATTGGTTGAGCGGCTCGTTTGCACCCTTTACAGTTGCCGATGCCGATCAAACGCCTGGAAGGTGGCTTCGATTCTATCGGTGACGACACGAGCCCAAGAGTAAACCCCATCGGCGCTCGCGCACAGGCCGATGGGGTTCAGTTTGATCCGGAGAGCTGAGATTTCTATCGGGCGAATTATTCTCCGCCGATCCATTCAACAAGCTCGGCGGCGATTGCGTCGGGGCTCATGTCTTTGACCACTCGCGTCGTTCTCTGCTGTTTGGGCAGAGCGGTGGAGAGATAGCGAAGGCTGTTCGACGCCAGCGCGGTTGGCTTGGCTTTTTGCAAGGCCGGCATGATGGTGCGCATGTTGGCCATGCCAACTTGCGGGTTGTTGCGAGGCTCGGCGAGGTTGCCAGTAGCCCATCCCAGGACCGCCGGCGTATCTGCGCAGACGGAGACCTGATGCTTGCCGCCCTCAACGCGCTCGAGAACTTCAAAGGACCCGTCCTCGCGGAAGCTGATCTCGTCCACACCCTGGAACTGCTCGGTAATGCCCAGTCGTTCGCCAACGAGTTGCAGGGTGACGCCTGCTCCGCGCGACGCGGACTCCCAGCCGCCGAAGAGGAGCATGCGGCTGCGGTCGAGGCCGGGAAGGGCGGCGATGGTTTCGGCCAATACTGCAGCGGTTGAATGCGCGTCCGGAAATCCGCCGATGGGGCCATCGATCGGAACCAACTCGAATGCAACCTTCTGCGCCACGGTCATCATGACCTGTTGCAACTTGGCTTTGGGGCCGAGCGAGACCAACCAGACCTTGCTGCCGGGATTCTTGGCGGCCAATGCGCCCGCTTCATAGAGCGCGCTGGCTGCCCAGGGATCGAGGACCGCGGGGAGAACCGTTTCGTTCTTGATTCCGGGACCGTTGGGGGTCGCGACGGGCTCCAGGGTTTGTAGCGGATCGGGAACGATTCCCGCGCAGACGACGATGTGCAGTGGTTGTGCCATTGTGGCTTCTTATCCTCTGTTGTTGCAAAAATCTCTTGCGTGCCCAAAGTTGTTTGGCCCGGTGTGCGCTTTGTGATTCGGGCACTCAGATGATGCCTTATAGGGAGCCTTCGAACAAAGTTTCGCCCTGATGTCGCTTTTCCTCGAGGGCTAAAGCCCCAGAATCATTCCGTGGCCTTTAGCGGCACGGCTAAACAGGCTGCGGAAAAAGGCCCGAAATCGAGTGAATCGCTGGAATGAGCCTAGCAGGGGCTAAAGCCCACGACTCATTCTAATGGCTTTATCGGCACGACTAAAGTCATGCCCTGTTACAAAGCCACCCGGATTTGCGTTTTTCCCCAGCCTGTGGTGGCCTCTGTTCACTCCGCAGAATTCTGTCTTCAACCGCTGTACTAGTTTATCGCCAAGGGTTGCCGGCTGCGAAAGGTCTAGTTCTCCGCGGAATGCAATCCGCCCGAACCGGCGCGGAATTCAATGTTGGTGTGGATGCCGTCGGGGGATTGTCCGCAGTTCCATAGGCAACCGCCGCAGTGGACGCATTTTTCCCGTTCAAAGGCGGGAAGACCATCTTCGCCTTCGGTGATGGCCTGGCCGGAGCACATGGCCACACAGGTCTTCTCCGGGCAAACAATACAAAGATCGCGATCACGGAAAGTCACATGGTCTGCAAAGCCGGGCATAGCCTGCACCTTGCCACCCATCAGCAGGGCATCCTGCTGGGTGACGAGGAGGCGACCATCGAATTCGATTTCAGGCCATCCGCGGGCGCTGAGCAGGGCATCGTGGAGAGGGCGGCCATCGGCAAGCGCGATCCCGGCGGCCTTATTGCGTTTCAATCTTTCAGGAGATTTCGAGGGAAATGGGCGGATCTGCTTGTGTGCAGGAGGGATATGCGCAGCAAGAGAGAGTTTTCCGCCGGTAAGGCCGGCGAGGGCCATGCCGATCATGCCCTTGACCATCCCGGACTGGAAGCCGTTACGGGCATTTTGCGCTTCGCGAGATTCGGCCTCGATCCAACTGGCACGCCGCCGCGCTTCGTAGGTGGAGGCGAGATTCTCGTGAGTGAAAGGCTTGCCGGCACGAAGCAGCTCAATGACGGACTCTCCCAGTTGAATACCCGTCGTCCATGCTTCGTCCACGCCGGATCCGGTAAGCATGTTGGTGGAGCCGGAGCCCTCGCCGATGCGGGCAAAGCCATCGCCGCTGAGAAACGGTTCTCCGTGGCGGCCGGACTCCTCCAGCGATTTGGCGCCCCAACTGCGCAGGGTCCCGTCCTTGAGAACCTTCCACAGAACGGGGTGCTGGATGTAGTGCTGCAAATAGCGATAAGCAGTGCGCGACGGATCGCTCATCCAGGAGGGGACGAAGATGCCGACCGATACCAGGCGATCAGGATGAACATAAAGGAAGCCAAAGATCTCCGGTTCAGGATAGCCAAAGGTGTGCCAGACGATTCCGGGCTTCAACTCGGAGCCCTCTGGCAACTCGATGACCATCTTCATGCCCATGGCCCATTCGCTTTTGGCGTGTCCCTTTGGCAACCCCAGCTTGCGGTCGAGTGCCTGGCCGACCGCTCCGACCGGACCATCTCCGACGACGGTCAACTGGGCACGCACGTCCATTCCGGCCATGAACCCATCGGTGGGCGCACCTGATTTCTCTACGCCCTGATCGGCAAGCCGCAAACCTTCGACTTTGCCGCCGGAGAAAATGGGACCGGCCACCGGGCTGCCGGGCCATATCTGGACCAGGCCGCTGGCCATCAGTTGCGAACCTACCCACTGATTGAACTGGCCCATGGATAAGACGATGCCGCCTTGCTTGTGCAGGAATGCAGGCGTCCAGGGGAGTTCGAATGCGTGGTCTTTGACGCCGGCGAGGCTGCCTGACGTCTTCAGCAATGCGTCCCCAAAACGCAAGAGCGCGGAGCGCCGGCTGGCGCCGATGGGATCCAGAAGATAGAAGACACGTTCCTGGTCCACAGCGGCAGCCATGGGAATATCGGAGAGATTCAGGTCGGGAAAGCTCGCTCGAATGCCGCGAGCGCGAGTGACGACCCCGCTGACGCCGGAGGAGATGTCGTCGGCGCGCTCATAGCAGAGGATCTGCAGGGGCATTCCGGGCATGACCTTGCTTTCGAAGGCAGGGTCGGCGGGGTTGGCGGTCCAGGCCTGATTGAGGGTGGTCAGGAAGCCGCCCATGGCCGGACCGAAGCCCGCACAGGCGATATCCACTTCCATCGATTGGCGCTCGAAATCCGTTGCCGGATCCGGGGCGGGGAGTAAATCCGAGGAAGCCGTTTCATCCATCATCGTGCAAGTCTCCAGAAGAATGAGGCGTTCCGCTAGGGCGGAGCTGCCTTCAAAGTGGAAATGCAGTTTCCCATCCTAGTACCGTGCACCGGAAGCTTGTGCTTTCCCAGGTGCCCAAAAGCGAGGCACCTGGGGCACCCAGAGAGTACTTATGCGCCCGGAAAGCACCAATGTATTCGGTCGATTTACGCAGGCCCAGCCATGGGATAGTCCAACGCCTCGGGGATCATCACCTTGCTCACGGTATTTGCAGCGCGATCCTTGGCAAGGCGCGAGCCGCTCAGGCAAGTGGTCAGTTTGTTTTGCAGCCGCAGGAACTCGGCCGATCCCGCGCAACCGGCGCATGGGCCCGCCTTCTGCGGATGAGTTCCGTCGGCAGCGAGGACGTCGAAGGCCATTGCGGAGATTCCCGGCATGGTTTCCTCGTACTCTTCCAGTTCGCTGGCAAGGAAGCAAGCGCGATGCTCTTCTTCGTCCCAGGAGGGATGGCAGTTGTATCCGAAGACCAGTTCCGCGCAGATGCGGGAGATTTCCCCGGCAGCCTGTGCGGCTTGCACATGGCACAGGTCGCTGAAGAACTGAATGGTGCCCGTCAAGCCTTCCGAGACGACCGCGTCGTAGGCTCCCTTGGCTTCGAGTTCAAGTACGTCGAGGATCTGCCAGCGCGAAGCGAGCAGCCAGCAAAGCGCATCCGCAAGTGGGAAGGTCACGCCTTGGCGCTGCCCATGGTAGAGCTTGGCGCCAGCGGGGTCGGTGGCTTTTTGCAGGTGATTCAGCGTCCACAGCCAGATATTCATGGCAGAAGCCAGGGTGCATGCCCCGGTCCCGGGATGTTCGCTGGCGATGCGGCGCATCTCCAGGGTCCAGGCGCGGAACTGGGCAAGGAAGACTTCGGAAGTCATGGTGACGGTCAACTGGCGGCGTTGCACGGCCTCCGGGCCTTCATAGGTTGCTTCCAGTTGGGCATCCATCCATTTGTTGGGGATGAATCCGGGGCAGTCCTCTGTGATCCCGTAGCCTCCCATCAAACTGACCGCCTCGCGCAGCACGTTGGTGCCATGTCCGGTGTTCCATAGTTTGGTGGCGGGGCAAAGGACATTGGCTTCCGTGTCGCGCACCAGGAAGTCCACCAGCGGGTCGGCGGCAAGCTCGGTGCGGCGCGGATCGTCGGGACGGAGAGAGAACATTTCCACGGCGAGTTTCTCGGACTCTTTGAGCGCTTTCATTTCCGCGCGGCCACCCGCGATGCCGCGCTCGAGAAGGATGGCATTCTTCTGTTTCTCGACCGGATCCAGATCGTCAAACGCGCGGGAAGTGGCAAAGCCCAGAGAGGCCGCAGCCTCGCCCGTGGCCCAGATATCGACCAGACGGTGAAGAGCATCTTCGCGCTGCTGGATTCCTTGCTCGTAGCGGATGCTGCCGGGCCTGGCGCCTTCTGCGCCGCGGAAGCGCTCGCGCTGGTAGCGAATCACTGGCTCGACCGCCGAGAGCAGTTTTGCGGCGGTCATCAGGCCGACGGTTACTCGGGTGCGCTTGAAGACAGCTTCGAGAATTTCGCTGTGGTTGTAGTTCGGGACAATCACTCCGTCCTTGACGGTGTAGCCGCCGACAATGCGGCTGGCGGGAACCTTCAGGTTGAAGATCGGGTCCCCGGTGGAGGAGAGCTGATGGACAAGCTTCTTGGTCGGCGTTCCGTGATCAAAAGTGCCCTCGTCACCTTCTTCGAGAATGATGACGCAGCTTCCCTTGATGCGCTCGTCGTCGGTGTTCACCGCCGCGGTGACAAAGTTGGCAAAGGCGATGTTGGTGATGAAACGGCCACGCTTGTCAACCTGCAGCCAGGGCTCTTCGCCTTCGGTCCAGTCCGCGACCCGGACCTTGCCGCTGAGAATGCCCGTGTCAACACCGACATAGGGGATGGGCTCGGTAAGCACAAATGCGCCGCGCCATGGCTTACGATCTTCGCCAGGTTGGGGCGGGGCACAAAGGCTCTTGTAGCGCAACACCTGTTCTGCTGTTCCGCGCTCATGAATGGGAGCCAGGGCGAGGAAGCCCGCCAGGCTGCCCGTCGCAGCCCCACCGTCTACCCAGGCCAGTTCGAATGCAGCCAAAGAGAGCGCAAGATTCTTGGGTCCGGAGATGAATCCGCCTTCTTCCGGCTCCATGAATGCGGCGGTGATTCCGGAGTTGTCGAATTCCTCGAGCATGGCATTCTTGGCCGGAGTCCATTCGTGGTTGTTGCGCTCGCCGGCGGCCACCAGGCGGGCGATTATTCCACGCGCGACGCCGCGGGCCGACTGAACGAACATCTGCAAATCGAAGCGGTCGGCGAAGCGCCATTGGATCTGACGGACCGCATCTCCGGGGAGAGTGCGCATTATCTGGGATTCAAGTACCGCAGGAGTGGCCATTCGGAATTCCTCAAGTAGCGCAGATATTGTCCAAGACGCAGGTCACAACGGCAAGTGACACGCATCACTTCCGACTCGCCGAAGCCGGGTCTGGCTCGATAACTACGAGGGCTCCGCTACAGGAGGAGAGGCGGTCTCGCGCATTGCCGCCAAAGCAGCGTCGAGACACTTGTTTTGCTTGCTCCGGATAGCGCATGTGCGCTGGGTTCGCTCATCCTGCTTACAAAACCGGGCGTTTATCCCCATTCGCGCGCTGTGACACCTATCACTGCGGGCAGAGGGTGGGATGGAATCATCTGAAGAGCGTAAGTAGATCACGGCTTGGTGTGCAAGATTCACAACTGCCCCGTCCACGGGACAAGGGGAAGGTGTGTGTCGGCAATACGCGAGCCCGGAGAGGAAGCGGAAGCTGCTTGCCTCACGGAGAAAGAAGACGGCAGGATGGCCGAAGCCGCAAGTGTAACAGAACACTCAATCACTGGACCGATGGGGCGTGCTACGCGTCCGGACGCTCGACACTTCTTGAGACATGCAACAAGGATAACGCGCGCGGTTCTGACGGCTGTGGGCTACATCTTTCTGGTGTCTGCCGCAGCTTCAGGCAAGCTCTACGCGGAAGCGGATTGCCTGACCTGCCATGCAGACCAGTCGATGCAGGATGCCGCGGGGCATAGCATCTCGGTGGATGGGGCCAAGTTTGGCAAGAGTATTCATGGCTCACTGAAATGCGGCGATTGCCACACGGACATCAAAGACTACCCGCACCCAGAGCCTCTTAAGAAGGTGCAATGCAGCACGTGTCACGCCGACCAGGCTTCCGGTTTGGCTGGAAGCGTGCACGCCGATAAAGCGGATCATCCCTGCACCAGTTGCCATGGGGATGCGCACAGCATCTTCCCCAAGACGGATCCCAGGTCGGCGGTTTATCCGCTGAATATTCCCCGCACCTGCGGCAATTGCCACGGCACCGAGGGAATGGCGAAGAAGCATGGGCTGCCGAGTGTTTATCCGCTGTATATGGATTCGATCCATGGATTCGCGCTGAGCAAGGAAGGCCTGCTGGTAGCTGCGAATTGCACGAGCTGCCACGGATCGCACCATATTTTGAGTCGCAAGGATCCAGCAAGCCCGACCTTCAAGACGAATATCCCAAATACCTGCGGCACCTGCCACGCAAAAATCGCCGACCAGTACATGGCTGGCGCGCACGGCAAGGCCTTGGCGGCCGGCAAGACAACCGTGCCGGTTTGCTCGGACTGCCATACAGCCCACGCCATTCTCCAGCCGACCGCAGATGCATTCCGCATGCAATCCACGCCTATCTGCGGGTCGTGCCACAAGGACAAGTTCTCAACTTACCGGGATACCTTCCACTCGCAGCTGGGTTCGCTGGGCGGCTACGTGCAGACGGCGCGATGCTGGGACTGCCACGGGGCCCACGATGTTCGTCCTGCGTCGGATCCAATGTCCCCGATTGCCGCCGGGAATCTGGTTGCCACTTGCGGCAAGTGCCACGCCCAGGCAAACAAGAGCTTTGTTCAATATCAGCCGCACGCCAATGCGCATGTTCGCAAGATGAACCCGGCCCTGTACTTTATCCGGCTGTTCATGAACCTGCTGCTGGTCGGTACGCTGACGTTCTTTATGATCCACACCATTCTGTGGCTGATCCGTGCGCGCTACGACCAGATCAAGAAGAGATCGGCAGAAGGAGACAAGCATGCCTGATTTGGAGCACACGACAGCAGCGGAGGGGCAATCGGGAGCCGCGGAGCAATCCGGAAGTAAGGAACGCTTCTATATGCGGTTCACGGCCGAGCAGCGTTATCTTCACTTTACTCTGTTCAGTACGTTTCTAGGGTTGGCCGCGACCGGGCTGCCGATGCGTTTTAGCGAGAGCATCTGGGCCAGGCATTTTGCGGCTGCGGTGGGCGGATTCGGTTCCATTCTCTTCTTTCACAAGCTTTGCGCCATTGTCCTGAGCCTGGCGTTCCTGATTCACCTGAAGGACCTTTTCACCCGTGCGTTCATTCGCCACGAAAAGGGCATCTTCTGGGGTAATACTTCCATGGTGGCGAACTGGAAGGACGCCAAGGATCTGTTCGGACACCTTCGCTGGTTTGTCGGACTGGGACCGAAGCCGCAGTTTGAGCGCTATGCGTACTGGGAGAAGTTCGATTATTGGGCGGTCTTCTGGGGAATGATCGTAATCGGCTTTTCGGGGTATGCGATGTGGTTTGCCCCATTCTTCGCGCGATTCCTTCCCGGCTGGGCATTGAACGCCGCGTTGGTGATTCATAGCGAAGAGGGGCTGCTGGCGATTCTGTTCATCTTCTCCATTCATTTCGTCAACACTCACCTGCGCCCGGACAGCTTTCCGATGGATATGGTTGTCTTTACCGGCGTGGAAAGCGAAGAGGAATTCAAGCATAAGCGGTCGCTCGAATATGCCCGACTGGCGAAGACGGGCAAGCTCGAAGCGAAGCTGGCGGCTGCGCCGCAAACCTGGCAGGTGCACATTTCGAAGATTGTTGGATTCACGGCGATCTTCATTGGGCTTTTGCTCCTAGTACTTACCTTGAGCGCCTACTTTATCTAGACGATTCAACGGTAGGTATATCGATATCGAGATGGAGCGTATTCTTCCGGGCCTTCACATCAGGGCCCGGAGGAATATGTATCTATTTCGGACGGTCGAATCACCGCATCCTGCGCGCCGATACAGTTCAGTGTGACTCTTGTCACGGCGGGAAGCGACAGTATGAAATCACATCATCTGGTGAAAAAAACGTCCAAGATTCTGCTTTCTACGGTTTCGCTGGTTTTTCTTGCCGGGTCCTTTACTGCCTATGCGGAACACAAGCCGAAGGACAGCGACTGCCTCTCTTGCCATTCCGATTCGACGCTGACAAAGGAAGTGAACGGCAAAACGGTCAGCCTGTGCGTCGACCAGAAGAAGCTTGCCGGATCCATTCACGGATCCATGTTCGCCTGTGTCGATTGCCACAAGGATGTGACCGAGGCCGCCCATACCAGCACTCCCAAAAAGGTGCTATGCGCGGACTGCCACGCCGATGCGCAGGCAGCCTATTCTCACAGCCTGCATGCGAAACCCGGGAAGGACGGCGCTGCGTCGATTGCCAACTGCAACGACTGCCACGGCGGCGCCCACGAGATTCTGGCCGCAGATGACCCCAAATCGCCAGTCAGTCACGGTAATATTCCAGTCACCTGCGGAAGGTGCCACGGGCAGAAGTTCCTGATGGCGTCGGACGGCGAGGGCGCTCAGTCGTTTACGTCGTATCAGGAGAGCGTGCACGGACGGGCCATTGAGAAAGGCTCGACCAAGGCCGCGGTTTGTACTGATTGCCATGGTGCGCACGAGATTCTTCCCGCCAACGATTCCAAGTCGCCAATCTACAAGTTCAACGTCCCGCAGACCTGCGGAAAATGCCATACAAAGGTCGCGGATACATTCATGCAGAGCATCCACGGGCAGGGAATTGCCAAGGGTAACGGAATGGCCCCTGTCTGCACGGATTGTCACGGCATTCACTCGATCAAGGCCCACATCGATCCAAATTCATCCGTCTCGGAGCAAAATATTGCGCGTACCACCTGCGCGCGGTGCCACGAGGGTGTACGGCTGTCTCAGGAGTATGGCGTAGCCGGTAATAGGGTGTCGACTTACATGGACAGCTACCACGGACTGGCTTCCAAGAACGGCTCCGCGGTGGTGGCCAACTGCGC
The DNA here is from genome assembly GCA_964595345.1 of uncultured Occallatibacter sp. GTDB lineage: Bacteria > Acidobacteriota > Terriglobia > Terriglobales > Acidobacteriaceae > Telmatobacter. Next base: position 11,239 of record CAZQPY010000024.1, on the reverse strand, counting down.
CAGTTGCCATGGCGTGCATAACATCCTGCCTTCGAGCGATCCGCGCTCCACCATCAACAAGGCAAACTTGGACGAGACCTGCGGCAAGTGCCACAAGGGCGTGACGCAGAAGTTTACGCAAAACAAGGTGCACATGGATGGCGCGTCCAAGGATATGGGCATTATTGCCACGCGCTGGGTGAGGTGGTTTTACCTGCTGCTGATCTTCGCGGTGATTGGCGGCATGTTCCTGCATAACGCGATCATCTGGCGCAGCAAGGCCGTGCGTCGTCGGGGGATGCAAAATCCCATGATGGTCCGCATGACGACCAACCAGCGCTGGCAGCATCTGATCCTCCTCACCAGTTTCATCGTGTTGGTGATCACCGGATTCGCGCTCAAGTTCCCCAACTCCACACTGGCTTCCTTGCTAGGAGACAGCGAGAAACTGCGCAGCATCATTCATCGCATCGCAGGCGTGATCCTGATGGGTGCGGGTGTGTACCACGTCTTCTACCTGATGGTGGCCCGTGAAGGACGCCGCCTGATCTGGGATCTGGCGCCCAGGCCAAAGGATGCTGTCGATGCGTTCAAGGCTATGCGCTATTACCTGCACTTGAGCACCGAGAAACCACGATTTGGCCGCTTCACCTACGGGGAGAAAGCCGAATACTGGGCTCTGGTCTGGGGCACTGCGCTGATGGCGCTGACCGGCGTCATGCTGTGGGCGAAGGTATCGGTAGGCAATCTGCTGGCGCGTTGGTGGGTCGACGTGGCTACCACGGTCCATTACTACGAGGCAATCCTGGCGACTCTGGCGATCATTGTCTGGCACTTCTACCAGGTCTTCCTGGACCCGGATGTTTATCCGATGAACTGGGCATGGTGGGACGGCAAGATGCCCGTGGAACAATATCGCCACGAGCATGAACTGGACACCGAGGCCCTGGCCGAAGCAGACGCGAATGCCAAGGCGGCTGCGGAAGATGAAGCGGAGTCTGGCGAGAAAGAGTAAGGCGCAACGATCCCGAACAAACAGAACAGCCGACGGTTTACTACACCGCCGGCTGTTCTGTTTGGTTTCTGAGGGCCAGTTGAAGCCGGCTTTGAAAGGGCGCGGATTTAGCCGTGCCACATGTGCAACAGAATGAACATGGCCCTCAGGCCCGGAGGGAATTGAATCTATTTAGAATCAATTCCTCACGGCGCCAAACGGGATATGGAAAAGACGGCATTCCGCAGACTTACTCGAAATACATCCCTCAGGGGCTGAAGCCGTGCCCTTTCAAAACACTTGGCAGAGCATCCTATCTATTCAAGCGCTCAAATCCGCCAGTTGTCGGCGCGCCAGTTCTTGATCTGTTCTTTGATTTGCTTGCGACTGAGATTCTCTTCCAGCGCGCGCCTGGCCAGTTCGACGACTTCGTCATCGGAGGCGAAACGGAGTCCGATCAACTGGTCTTCACTCAGGCGGAGAAGGTCCTTCTGAAAACCGACCGGCGCCAGGGCTTGCAGTCGCAGTCGCTCTTCGAGGCGGATGACGCGGTCTTGCACCTTCAGCGGGTAGGTGCGAACCCTCGCCCAGAGGATAAAGACCGCCAGCGAAAGAACCACAGCCCATGCGGAGGCGAAGTGGAAACTGTCAGTCCGAATCACGTGATACAGGTGACAAATTGAATAGATAAGGTTGAGAACCAGAACAGCAAACAGAACGAAATGGAAGGAGGGATCCAACCTTCCATGATTCTTGAGATTCTGAGGGACTTTTTCACTCATGAGACACCTTGCTTTTCTGCAGGCCGAAGTTGGTTGCCGTGGTGAATTCAGATTCTGATGAATTGAATTCGGCAGCGCCGGGGGCCTGCGAACTCGCGCTGACAGGATTCTCCTTGGGGGAGGAGGCGGCTGTCAATGCCGGTTCGGGCAGCTCTGTCACAACAGGCGCGGGGCGACCCAGCGCAGCGAGAGTTTGCGGAGAGAGCTTCTGGGGATCTTTGGGAATGAAATGGACACGGCCGCGCAACCCATAATCTACGACGATTCCGAGAGCAATATAGGGATTGGTCAGGGCAATCGGTATTGCATACGACGTGGTAGCCAGAGATTCCGCCACGTTCTTGTTCGAACGGCTGAAGCGGCGGTAGCCGGGGACCTGGGGAATCTCGAAGACGGTCAACTGGACTCCGCGATTCTCGCGCGAATAGTGGACCAGTTTGTAGGCGATTTGCTTGGGAGTTGTCATTCCGGCGTCTGGGAAGAAGCTGCGCGGAAATGCGCCGGGAAAATAAGTATTGAGGACTTTGCGCGCGAAGTCGGCACAGTTGTTGTAGATCAGGTCGAAGTGGGAGCGGTTGGGAACGCCATTCAAGCGGGCGATGAGGGCATCATCTTGCTCTTCTGTTGTGTCGAAACGGAAAGCGTAGATGCGGCGGTCATAGGCTGCGCCTACAAGTTGGGTCCAGCCGCCATGGTAAAGGTTGCCGGGTGGAACATTTCCCAGGCTCAACAGACGGGCCTCATGATAGCGGTTGCTCAACTCGGTCACCGTTCGACGGTCCACACGGTCGGGAACATCCGAAGCGTTTTCAACCGAATAAAGATAGGGTAGGAGCGGAATGGCCACCCAGTCGTATCCGTCGATGCCCTCGTACCGGGAGAGAACAGCGCCCAACTCTCCGGGGTGGCAGCGACGCAACGTAACCGGCGTCTCCGCGCAAATACGATCGAAGTAAAGAGCGTTGTGCCCGGTAGGATTGAGAGCGCCAAAGACGCCGTACGGCTCCTCGACGAGGAGCGCCGCCAGTGCACTGGCGTGCAATGAGCCAAAGGAAAGTACTGCCAGCGTTGCGAGTGCAAAGGCGGAACTGCGAAAGATGCAATTCGTGTGCATCGGTCCTCCTGATTCGAAGAAATGCAGGTTCGAAGACAGCGTTGCAAGATCTTGTCCCCTCCTGGGCGGACATTCAGATTTCTGAAAAGCCCCTTGATTTGCAATCTTTTTGTCAAACCCGGCGATCCAGGGAAAGTTGTCTTGCCTCTGTGGGAATGGTGAGGTGGCGAATGAGTCGACGCCATGACGGCTGACAACAGATCGCCAAGTCTGGTAACGTTCTCAGTGCGACCAACCCGGCAGAGCGTGCTGCTGATCAGCCGGGGAGCGCAACCGATGTGAGAGGTTCCGCGTGAATTTACGATCGTTTTTCTTGTTTGCCTTGTTGCCTGCTGCCGCTGTCTCCGCGCAGGTGAGCCTACCCAAAATCCTGACCAGCCATATGGTGGTGCAACGGGAGATGCCGGTGCATGTTTGGGGGTCCGCAGCGCCAGGCGAGCCGGTGAGTGTGAGCTTCAGAGGTGAAACCCGCACGGTGAAGGCGGGAGCACTAGGACGGTGGAGTGTTTTCTTGGGACCTGGCGGGGCGGGCGGCCCGTTCCAGATGGTGATCAAGGGAGTTCCGACGGCTATGGACGGGAGTGCAGCGCCGGAACAGACCATCACCCTCGACGATGTGCTGGTGGGCGATGTTTGGGTGGCCTCGGGGCAATCGAACATGCAGTTCAGGATGTCCCAGGCAGCCACTGCGGCAGCCGACTTGCCGCACGCCGGGATTGACCATATTCGGCTGCTGGAAGTGAAGAATAGGGCATCGGAATACCCGCTGGAGGATTTGGCTGGCGTGACGTTGGACGGGTGGACTGCCTCGACGCCGGAGACCGCGAAAAACTTCTCAGCCGTGGCCTGGTACTTTGCGCGGGATATCGAGCAGAAGGAGCATGTGCCGGTCGGAGTGATCGACTCTACATGGGGCGGCACGGTGGTGGAATCCTGGACGCGTTTGACCGCTCTCGGCGAAGATGCGGCCCTCGCTCCGTTGTTCGTTTCGCGCGGCAAAATGATTGAGCGCCAGGCGGATAACTTGCTGGAGGAAGCTGAGCAAGCAAAGGAGATTGCGACCGCAAAGGCGGCGGGCAAGCCGATTCCGTCCTTTCCGTGGCACCCTTTGCTTGAGATGTGGGCGCCGGGACAGTTGTACAACGGGATGATTGCGCCGCTGACCAAGATGCCGATCCGCGGAGTGATCTGGTACCAGGGTGAAAGCAACAGCGCACTGGAAAGAGCGCCGTTGTATCACCGGATCTTCCGCACCATGATTGAGGACTGGCGGAAGCAGTGGGGCGAAGGCGATTTTCCGTTCCTGTTCGTGCAGATTTCGAACTTCAAGTCCGGCCCGGGCGAGGATTGGGCAGCGCTGCGCGAGCAGCAGGTGAAGACGTTGGAACTGCGGAATACAGCGATGGCCGTGACCATCGATCTCGGCGATCCAGACAACGTACATCCGACTGACAAGGTGGACGTGGGCGATCGGCTTGCCCGCACGGCGCGAGCGGTGAGCTACGGCGAGGCGGTGGAGTACCAGGGACCGGTTTTCCGGCAGGCGACGCCGGAAGGCAGTTCCCTCCGTGTATGGTTCGATCACGCAAGAGGGTTGAACTTCAAGAACGGCGCTGCGACTGGATTTGAGGTTGCCGGAGTTGACGGAAAGTGGGCTGCGGCTACGGCGAAGATCGACGGCACCTCGCTGGTGGTATCAAGCCCGGATATAGCCGAGCCGGTTGCCGTGCGCTACGGATGGGCAAACAGCCCGGAGTGTCACTTGTACAACAGCGAAGGACTGCCGGCGTCGCCGTTTGTTTCCAGGGAATAGGGATCAGGGAACAGGGAACAGGGGTCAGAGAACGCAAGGCAGGGAATAGGGAATAGGGAGTAGCCGGTTGGGGGCGCCACGGAGCCTAATCCGTCGTTGATTTCTACTCCCTGTTCCCTGATCCCTGCCTTATCCGTGTTGCGGGACCACGATGGTGGTTTCAAAGATCTCGATCAGGCCGGTGCCGGTGCGTTTCTGCAACTCGGGCAGGATGGCATCGACTTTTTCGCGGGTTTCGATGAACTGGACCAGGATCGGCAGGTGGTCGCTGATCTCGAGAATGTGGGCGGAATGCAGACGGTGCTTTGCTCCGAAGCCCGCGACTCCCTTGATGACCGTTGCGCCGGCAATGCCGCTGTGAAAGAGGAAATCGAGAACGCTAGTGTAGACCGGAACTCCGTGGAGCTTGGCTCCGTCGCTCAAATAGACAGTCACTTTCACGGCCTTGCCTGTGGTCAGCATGGGCTCTCCTTATCGTGCTGGAGGAACAAGGAAGGATTGAAGCACCTTTAAGGGTGAAGGGTCAAGGGCTGGCGACGAGGGACGGAAGATGGTGTTTCAGACAGCGAAGCGGGCGGTTTTCAGATCCGAAAAGCAACCAGTTTGCACCTTCATTGGTGCAAAAAACAGCTAGGCGCGAGCAGGCCGTGAACCATTAAGATGATTTTTATCTTTCATTTACGGACAAAACTTAAAGAGATCGTTGCGTCCAGGTGAAAATCACAGGAGACGTAAAAACAACGTAAGTTGTTCAAATAAAATAAGATGATCGACAATTATGTGGCTTTAAAGCGTACTTTAAGCGCCTTTATGGGCCGCTTCTGCGGAGCATCGGTTATGCGAGCGAAATAGCCGCTACTTAAGGATTGTGCACCAGGCGGGGCTAATTCTCCGCAGCTCTGCGGAGCATTTGGACAGATGGGTTAAAGCACTTCAGCGATGGCCGCTCCGCACCAGGTGGCGGCAAGGCCGAGGATGAGGCTGCCGATGGCGTAGAGAGATGCCAACGCAAAGGCTCCGGAGCGCATGGAGGAGAGGGTTTCCCACTCGTAAGTGGAGAAGGTGCTGTAGGCGCCAATGAAGCCGATGGGGACGAGGAATCGCCAGGCGGGGCTGAGGTCGGCGCGCTTGCCCATGTAGGTGAGGGTGAATCCGATGACCAGACAGGCGGAGAGGTTGACGACCAGGGTTCCGTAGGGAAAGCGGATGCCGGCGCGGCTGGCAATGGTGGACCCAACCCAGTAGCGGGCCACCGATCCGAGGGCTCCTCCGAAGGCGATGAGCAGGTATTTTTGCACGGCGACTCTCCTAGCCTCCCACCTTTTCGGTATGACACGAATCCGCGCAGGCGGGGCACGCAGACTCAGCTTATGAAGTTGTGCAGGGATCGCGCCGGGCATGGCTCACCGACAGGAAACCTGTCAGGAGTCATCATCTGCCGGACCTGACGGAGGGGCAGCGGTTCAGGGTGAACTCCATCACCACGCAGATTTGATTAGAAAGGCAGATTGGGGGCGGTGTCAAACTCGCTCCAGGCCCGAGACATTGACTTACGCCTCAGCTTTGTCTTTCAGATGGACCGTACGATGCATATGGATCATAATGATCATAACGAACGTTGACAGGAGATTGTCATGGTGAGCGAAGTGAGTGCTGTGGTTTTCCGCCAAAATCTGGGCGAGATGCTCAACCAGGTGCAGTATCGCAAGGACAGCATCGTGGTAAGCAAGGACGGCAAGCCGGTCGCCGCCTTGGTGGGCGCCGATCTCTTTGCACGCATTCGCGCGATGCAGGATCGATTCGACCAACTGACAGACCGGATTGCCACTGCCTATGCGGATGTGCCGATCGACCAGGGCTTGGCGGAGATTGATGCCGCAGTCGCGAAGGAACGGCACGGCTGATGGCCGGCTTCCGAGTGGTTCTGGACACCAACGTCCTGGTCTCGGGGCTGGCTTATCCGCAGAGCAATCCTGGGCGCATTCTGGTCGCCTGGCGGCAGGGCGGCATCGAACTCGTGCTCTCGCGATACATTCTGGATGAGCTGGTTCGGGTGCTGCCGCGCTTACCCCGTATAACGATGACACCCGCCGAGATTCGCGATCTTGCAGACAGCTTCTTGTTTAAGGCTGAGATCGTCGAGCCGTCCGAGGATAAAGAAGCGCGTCTGCGCGACGAGAACGACCAGATGATTCTGGGAACGCTGCGCGCGGCCGGTGCGGACTACCTTATTACGGGCGACAAGGATTTGCTGGCGTTAGGCGAGCAATACCCCATCGTTACTCCCGCAGCCTTCTGGGAGCGGCACGGGGATTAAAGCGGTTCATGGCATGTTGAGGACGGTGGCCAACGAAGTGGGTGGAGCGGGTATTCTCCGTGCGGAGGAATCCAGCAAACGATATTCGGCGAAGCGGAACATCGCCCAGAGGGATCTCGTACGTGAAAGGGGGATGCGAAAGAAATGATAAAGACAGGATTAAGGATGTTGGCGGTTTGCGCAGTGGCGGGACTGGCGCTGCAGGCTCAGGCACAGACGGCGGCGAAGTGTTCTGCCTTGCTGCAACTGACGATTCCCGGGGCAAAGATGGAAGTGACCAAGGCGGAACTGGTTCCCGCCGGCCCGGCTCCGCAGATTCCGTATGCAAAGGTGGAGGGCATTCTGCCCGAATTCTGTCGTGTGGAAGGCGTTTTGAACAAGCGCAAAGGGGTGGACGGCCGGGAGTACGGAATCCGCTTTGGCCTGGCGCTGCCGACGGAGTGGAACCACGACTTTTTGATGCAAGGAGGCGGCGGAGCGAACGGCTCGGTGGGATTCCCGCTGGGAGCGATTGCGGCCGGCAAGAAAGTCGGCTTGCAGCGCGGCTTTGCAGTGGCCAGCACGGACACAGGACACGAGGGCGCGGTCTTCGACTTCAGCTTCATGAAGGACGAACAGGCGGCACTGGATTTTGCTTTTGACGCGAGGCACCAAGTGGCTGACGTGGCGAAGCAATTCATTGCCGCCTTCTACGGAAAGCCGGCGGCCTACTCGTATTTCGCAGGCTGCTCCACGGGCGGGCGAGAGGGGATGGTGCTTTCGCAGCGGTATCCAGGGGAGTTCAACGGGATTGTGACCGGCGCGCCGGCGCGGAGGACGGGCTACTCGAACCTGGCCTCGGGACCATGGACAGCGGTGGCCTATAACCAGGCCGCACCCAAGGGGGCAGACGGCAAGCCGCTGACCGGACAGGCCTTTTCAGCCAGCGACCGCAAGCTGGTGATCGATGGGTTCCTGAAGCGCTGCGACGCGCGCGACGGAGTGGTCGACGGGATGGTTTTCGATCCGCTGGGCTGCGATTTCGATCCGAAACAGCTGCAATGCAGCGGCGAGAAGAACGATAGCTGCCTGACGGCGGCGCAGGTGAAGGCCATCGAGACGGCGTTCGGCGGTCCGAAAAACATGCACGGGGACAACGTTTATCCAGGATATCTGTATGACACGGGCATTGCAGTGACCCAGGGGATTCCGGGATTGCTGTCGGTGGGCACGGGACCAAGCCTCTTCGGGTCGCTTAGTACGGATATGACGATTGACGTGGATCAACAGGCTAAGACCGCGGAACAGCCTCTGGTCGATGCTGTCTCGACGAATTTGTCCACTTTTGCCGGGAACGGCGGCAAGCAGATCTTCTATCACGGCGGTAGCGATCCGTGGTTCAGCGCACTGGACACTCTGGGCTACTACAAGGAGATGGCGGCGGCGAACGGCGGGCTGGACAAGGTGGAGGGTTGGAGCCGGTTCTTCTTTGTGCCGGGGATGGGGCACTGCGGTGGTGGTCCGGCGGCACTGGATGAGTTTGACATGCTAGGGCCTATCGTCGACTGGGTGGAGAATGGAATTGCGCCGGAGCAGGTGGTGGCGAGCGGAAGGGCGTTCCCTGGACGGACGCGGCCGTTGTGCGCCTACCCAAAACATGCGCAGTACAAGGGGGCGGGGGATTCGGAGAAGGCGGAGAACTTTGAGTGCAGGTAGTTCGATTTGAGGCTGCAATTGAGAGGAGGATTCGCAAGGGCGGCTGATTTGCGTTCCTGCTTTCCCACCCTTGCCGCGATGGAACTGCGGCAAGGGTGGGGCACCCGGCACCCGGCGTCCGAAGCTGATATTTATCGAATTGGACGCGGGGAACATTGGTGGTAGACTTGCGCCGAGATGAGGTGCAGACGATGGGGGAGGCGGGCGGTCAGGTGGTGCGCAAGCATTTTCGGTTGGATGCAGGGAAGCTGAAACGGGCACAGAAGGCACTGGGGGCTTCCACGGAAACAGAAACCGTGGAAAGAGCGCTTGAACTGGTGATATCGGAAGAGGAGCGGGACCGGGTCACCTGGGAAGCTACGATGAGTTTCCTGAACAGCGGCGTTGAGGTCCGCAACGTGTTCGGCGCGCTGGGCGATTAGGCGATGCCCGTCCTATTCGATTCGTCCGTTTATATCGGAGCGTTGCGCAGTGGTGGCGCGCAAGGGGTGCCCCTGCTGCGCTGGAAGGAAGATTCTCCGCTTTGGCTGCATGCCGTCGTGCTTGAAGAGCTCTATGCCGGAATGACTCCAAGCCAGCATCCTCTCGTCGAGAGGATGGAGCGGGACTTTTCGAATATGCGGAGGATTCTGGTTCCGAATCAAGGGGATTGGGCAAAGAGCGGCAGGATTCTCAACCGAATAGGCGAAAAATACGGTTTTGAGAGTATCGGTAAGTCGCGTCTGACGAACGATGCGCTGATTGCCGTGAGCGCGGCTCGCAGTGGGATCAAAGTGATTACGGCAAATGTCAGGGATTTTGAGCGCTTGACGGAGTTCTGCCCCTTGCAGTTTCACGTTCCAAATTCATAAATTGATCTTGTGTTCTATGGGACTTGCGATCCGGCGGTACCGAAATCAATACTGCCGGATCGTTCAAACGTCCTTAGTTGTGCTTGCCCTTCCACTCGGCGTAGGGACCCTGGAAGTCTTCGATGCCGTCCGCCTTGAAGTTCCACAGGCGGGTGGCGACTTCGTCGATCAGGTCGTGATCGTGGGTGACCAGCAGGACCGTTCCCTCGTAACGCTGGAGGGCGATGTTGAGGGCGTTGATGGCCTCGAGGTCGAGGTGGTTGGTGGGCTCGTCGAAGATGAGAATGTTGGGCTTGGTGAGGATGAGCTTGCAGAAGATGAGACGGGCCTGCTCGCCACCGCTGAGGGCCTTGGTCTGCTTGCCGCCTTCTTCGCCGCGGAAGAGCATCTGGCCGAGAATGCCGCGAATTTCTTCCACGTGCGACTGCGGGTTCCAGCGGTGCAGCCACTCGGCGACGGTGAGGCCGTGCTCGATGAGGGCGGAAACGTCCTGCGGGAAGTAGCCGACCTGCGCCTCGTGGCCCCAGAAGACGGTGCCGTTGTCGAGAGAGAAGTCCTTGTCGGCGAGTCCGGGATAGTTGGAAAGCAGGCTCTTGATCATGGTGGTTTTGCCTGCGCCGTTGCGGCCCATGAGGCAGATCTTCTCGCCACGCATCACGTTCGCGGTGAAACCGTCGATGACTTGATGGCCGCCATAGGCCTTGGAGAGGTGCTTGAGCTCAAGCAGATGCTTGCCGCTGGGGCGCATCTGGTCGAATTTGATGTAGGGGCGCTGGATGTTGGAACGGGCCAGTTCGTTGGTCTGCAGGCGCTCGACTTCCTTGCGGCGACTGGTGACCTGGGTGGAGCGGGTGCCGGCGGCAAAACGGGCGATGAAGTCGTTGAGCTGATCGATCTTTTTTTCGCGCTGGGCGTTCTGGGATTCGAGCGTGGAGCGGATCTGGGTCTTCTGCATCACCATGTCGTCGTAGCCGCCGGTGTAGACAATGATGGTCTGGTAATCGATGTCGGCGGTGTGGGTGGTGACGCTGTTGAGGAAGTGACGGTCGTGGCTGATGACGATGACCGTGCCGTTGTAGCCGTTGAGGAAGTCCTGCAGCCAGTGGATGGATTCCAGATCGAGGTAGTTGGTGGGCTCGTCGAGGAGCAGGGCCTGGGGCTTGCCAAAGAGGGCTTGAGCGAGGAGGACGCGGATCTTCTGGCCGCCCTGGATTTCGCTCATCTTGCGCTCGTGGATATCGTCGGGGATGTCGAGCCCCTGGAGGAGCACGGCGGCGTCGCTTTCGGCTTCGTATCCGTCTTCGTCGCCGATGACGCCTTCGAGCTCTCCGAGGCGCATGCCGTCGGCGTCGGACATTTCGGGCTTTTCGTAGATGCGGTCGCGCTCTTCCATGGCGGCCCAGAGGGGCTTGTTGCCCATGATGACGGTATCGATGACGCGGTAGGCGTCGAAGGCGAACTGGTCTTGCCGGAGGACGCCGAACTTGCGGGGGCGAACGACAGAGCCCTTCTGGGCATCCAGTTCGCCGGTAAGGATCTTCATAAAGGTCGACTTGCCGGATCCGTTGGGACCGGTGAGACCGTAGCGGCGGCCGGGAACGAAGGTGACGCTGACTTCCTCGAAGAGCACCTTCGAGCCGTAGCGCATGGTAACGTTGCTGACACTGAGCATGCTTTTTTCCTATAGGCGGCCC
>CAZQPY010000023.1:0-63839 GCA_964595345.1 uncultured Occallatibacter sp. | reverse complement strand
ACCAGCGACCTTTGGGTTATGAGCCCAACGAGCTACCGGGCTGCTCCACCCCGCAAATAGAGTCTATCAAGGCTTTGGGCCCTCGGTCAACCTCGGGGTAAGTGACCGTGACCGCTTCCGCGCCCCATCCGGTACACTGACGGGGACCCGTACTCTGCGCGAGGTGCCCCTCCCTTGTCCTATCCGATGTCCCATTTATATGTCGTTGTACTGGCAGTCATTGTGGTTGCCTTGCTGGCCGTAGCAGCGTTCCGCACCTCGCTGGTCAAAACCAAGGCCGACTATCTGTTGGCTGGGCGCTCGCTGCCGGCGTTCGTCCTGGTGCTGACCCTTCTGACCTCATGGATTGGCGCAGGGTCGCTCTTTGCCGGGGCGGAGAATGCCTATAGGAACGGCTTTGCGGCACTTTGGCAGCCGGCCGGTGGATGGCTGGGACTGCTGCTGATCTACTTCATCGCGCCCCGGGCGCGGAAGTTTGCCCAGTTCACGCTGCCGGATCTGCTGGAAGCCCGCTACAACCAGACCGCGCGCGTGCTGGGAACCTTTGCCATCCTTTTTGCTTACGTGGGCATTACCAGCTACCAATTCAAAGGCGGCGGCGACGTTCTGCACCTGATCTTTCCCGACACCATTACCCCCGAATTGGGCACGTACATCATTGCAGCGTTTGTGATTGTCACCACCGCCATGGCCGGCATGTCGTCGGTGGCGTATATGGACGTGGCCATCGGGTCGCTGGTGACCGTCATCTGCATCATCGCTGCGCCCATGCTCTTTCTGCATGCCGGGGGCTGGGCGGGGCTGCACCAGACGCTGCCCGCGGAGTACTTTCAGGTGCTGGGCAACTACAGGCTCGGTCCCGATCATGTGCGCCAGGGCGTTGGCATGGGCCTGATCCGCGCCCTGGAGTTCCTCGTCCCTACAATGCTGCTCATGCTGGGCAACCAGGTGATGTATCAGAAGTTCTTTTCCGCAAAGAGCGAAAAGGACGCGCGTGTTTCGGTCGTCGGCTGGATTCTCGGTACCGTGGTGCTGGAAACCCTGATTGTGGCCATCGCCGTCTTCGGACGGGCCCTCTACCCCACCGGCGAAGTCGCCCTGCACCCGCGCGAGATCATTCCCTACACGGCGCGCCACGGACTGCCTGCGGTGATGGGCGCGCTTTTGCTGGGCGCGGTCTTCGCCAAGGTGATCTCGACTGCTTCGAATTACCTGTTTTCGCCCGCGACGAACCTGGTCAACGATGTCTTTGTGCGCTATATCGCGCCGGACGCCTCCAACAAGCGGGTGCTGATTGTCTCGCGGCTGGCGGTGGTTCTGCTGGGCTGCTGGGCGCTCTACCAGGCGGTCTATGCGGAAAGCATTCTGCGCAAGATGCTGTGGGCTTACACCATCTATTCCGCCGCGCTGACTCCGGTAGTGCTGGCGGCCTTCTATTCCAAACGGGTCACGGCATGGGGTGCGGTTGCCGCCATCGGCAGCGGCACGGTGGTAACGCTGGCCTGGGATCGTCCCGAGATCACCGCGCTGTTTCCGACCATCCTGGCGCAGCGCGACGCCATCTTCCCGGCGCTCGCCGCGTCCATTGTAGCTATGGTCGTGGTCAGTTTCTTTACCGCAAAGCCCAAAGAGGAGCAGTTGGCCCAGTTTGCTGAGTAGCTGGGGCTTTCGATTCTTGGGTTGCCGACTCGGGAACCGGCTTGACGAAATCACTACCTTGCAATGGTAATTGGACTTACACTGGCGGGGTATAGCGGTTCCAGAGTTGCTGTATTCAGGAAGCGATGCTCTGAAGTGTCATTTTTATCGAAAAAATGACACCCTGCACGATTCCAGCAAGGGCACGAAAACTCTGCAACCGCTCTAATCGCGGAGATGCCATGCCGGTGGCGCAATTGAATCTCGAAATCCGCATTGAGCACGCACAGTCCCTGAAGGACCGTCGCCACGTCGTGCGCTCGCTCAAGGATCAGCTTCGCCAGGGGTTCAATGTTTCGATCGCCGAGATGGACGAGGCGGTCACCTGGCAGTCCGCCACCTTGAGCATTGTTGCCATCTCCCGCTCGCGCGATTACCTGCATGGCCTTATCGAAGAGGTGGAGCGGGCGGCTCGCCGCATGACCAATGAACTGGGCGCGGAACTCGCCGATACCTTCTGGGATTACATCGAGACCTGAGCACTGGACCGGAGGCGCGCGTCACGCGGTGGGTGCATTCGCCGGAGGTGGCCAGCGTGCAGGCCCCGAGCGTCACGGCGTACCATGAAGGAATCACCCCTCTCGGTGGGATTCAGAAGCACGAGGAGCAAAAGATGCCGGAGAACAGAGCGCGCAAACATCATCAGAACCGGGTGGCGGAAACGCTGCGGGAAGAAATCGGCATTATGATCGACGGCGAGCTCTCCGATCCGCGGATCGGTCTCTGTTATGTGAGCGAAGTGTCCCTCAACCCTGGCGCCAAGTCGGCGCGGGTCTATGTTGCCCTGGATAGCGCGACCAAAGACATCGAAAAGGCCGAAATCGATACCGTAGCCGGGCTCGAAGCGGCCAAAGGCTACATCCGCGTTGCATTGAAGGAGCGCATGGGCGTGCGCCACGTGCCGGATCTGAGCTTCCTGGCCGATCGTTCAGGCCGCTTTCAGGCGCGCATCGATGAGCTGATGACCCGCTCCCGCAAGCGGAACAAGTATGCGTCGCTGGCCCCTGCAACCGGAGAGCTGGAAGCAGCGGCATCCCTGCCTGAACCGGCTCCGGCGGAAGCCGCGGAGTAAGAGAGCATGGAAGTTGCAGCCAGGTTGACCTTCTCCGCGTTCTATTCGTCGAGTCCGGTGCGATTCCTGCATATCTCGGGCCCCGTATAAAACGATGGACTGGGAAACCGGATGTCCTTGAGATTCTGACCGAATCTGTTAGCCTTGTCGCAGTTGAAAATAGACTGCCCTGCGGTCGCTTTCAAATCGGCCAGAAGGGGAGCAGCGGCCTGCCCTGCCTTTCCCCTGGAGTGGGACCGAAGCCAGACGATTCAGTTTTTTGCGGTGCAGGCGAAGACCACCCGCTGGAGAATAGCTGAAAGTGGAAATTACGCTGGAACCTTCTGCCCCCGATTCGGCCAAGAGTTGGCGCAAGCGGCTGCCTTGCTGGGCCACTGTCTGCGAAGCGTCGGTGTTTCTTCTCTTTTCCGTCTTCTTCCTTTTTTACGGTCTGACCCCTTGGATGGGTGGGGACGGTCTCGGACTGGTGGGCGCCGACGAGCCCCGCTATGCCCAGATTGCCCACGAGATGCTGGGCCGCTTCGACAACGCCCACACCGTCAAGGACCGCCTCAGCGCCTGCGTCACCCCCTACCTCTACGGGCACCCTTGGCTGGAAAAGCCGGCTCTCTACTACTGGCGCGCGATGTTCGTCTTCCAGGAGTTCGGCGTCCACGACTGGAGCGCCCGCCTGCCCTCGGCCAGCTTTGCTTTCATCATGGTCGCGCTCATTTACCTGCATATGCGACGATTCCGCCCCGGCGGACATCTGGACGCTGCGCTGATCACCGCCGCATGCGCCGGTATTATCGGATTTGCCCGCGGCGCATCCACCGATATGCAGTTGGCCGCTCCTCTGGCAATTGGCCTGCTGGGCTGGTACGCCTGGTACGAGACCGACTCCAAGTTCTGGCTCTTCGACATCTACTTCTTCACCGGTGTGGGAACCCTGGCCAAGGGGCCGGTCGCGCCTTTCCTGGCTCTCACCATCGTGGCCGCCTTTGCCGCGCTCCGCCGGGACTGGTCGATCCTTCGCCGCTCCATCTGGTGGCCGGGAATTGCGCTCTATCTGGCCATGGTGTTGCCCTGGTTTATCGCCGTGCAGCATCAGAACCCGACCTTCTTCCGGGAATTCTTCCTCGAACACAATCTGGAGCGCTTTGCTACCGACCGCTACCAGCACTCCCAGCCATTCTGGTATTACCTGGTGGTGATCCTGCTGGCTACCATGCCCTGGACGGTGATTGCGGTGCGCGCCTTCTTCGACGGCGCCGTGACCTCGCTCTGCGAGTGGAAGGCACGCCGCTCCAGCGCGAGCAAGCCCTGTGCCGGCCGCCCTGGCGACGCCTTTCCGGAGTTTCTGGTCCTCTGGGCGCTGATTCCCATCCTTTTCTTCTCCTTTTCCAAGTCCAAGCTGCCGGGCTACATTCTTCCTTCCATCCCGCCCATCACCATCCTCACGGGGGATTTCCTGTTCCGCTGCCGGCAGCGGACGCTGAACCGCTATGTGCTCATTGGACATGCCGTCCTGTGCGGGGTCATGACTCTCTTTGCGCTGCTTCTGCCCTGGTATGTGGCTCCCCATGGAGCACAAATGCCGCCTTGGCCGAAGCTGGCAGCCTCTGTGATGGCAGCAGCGGGCGCCACTTTATTGATTCTGGTGGTGGTCAAAGGCTTTGGAGTGGCGCGTCTTCGTCTGGTTACCAGCGCCGTGCTGATGGTGTTGGTCGTCTATATGTATGGAGTGGGGCCATTCTTCGGTATTCCTGCGCTGAATCCCTCCAAGCAAGTCATTCACCTTCTCGATCGCTCTTATTCCGCCCGCCCGCTGGCCGAGAGACTCCAGTCCACTGCACCGGGAGTGACGGTGGCTGTCTTCCGCGTGCGCCGCGACGTGGAGTATGGGCTTTCGTTCTATCGGAACCACGAGGTTGTCAACTACGAAGATACGGGTGTGCCGGACGAACAGCACGTACTGGTGGCGCGCGTTACCGGGCGCAACGGCGTCGATCTGCACACTCCCGCCGCTCTGGAAGAGTACTTGGAGGGTCGTCCCTACGAGCAGCTCTTCGCCTGGCCGGAGCAGGGGCTGATTGTCTATCTGGTTGGAAGTCGCTAAATAGGCAATACAGATAATCCATGCTTTAGTTGCACATGGCTTCAACTCGTGGCAAAGTGACCAAGGGGCGAAATACGAGATTTGCGTCTCCTGAGAGTTCTCCGAACGGAGAACTGACTACCTCTTGCGCAACGGATCAGCCACAGGGAGAAGCATGACCTCGAGCGTTTCGATTGAAATCCTCGACCTGCGCCACTTCACGGCGCCGCTCTTGCGCCCTGTGCTCGAGGTCGAGGGAGATCTGTGGCGGCATCGGCTGCACTGGGACTACCGCGCCAGCGCCCGGCTCCTGATGCAATACCTCGATGGCCATATGCTGCCCGGCTACGCGGCGGTCGAAGACGGCATCGTCACCGGCTACACCTTCTGCGTCTACGAGGAAACCAAGGCGGTTATCGGCGACGTCTTCGCCTTGCCCGCTTCGCTCGAGGCCGATCCAGAAACCCCCGGGCATTTTGCGGCGTCCAACGAAGTCGAGCACACTCTGCTCAAGCACCTGCTCGAAACGCTGCTCAATTCTCCCCAGGTGGACCGGATTGAGTCGCAACTGCTGCTGCAGCCGGCCGGCTTTCAGAGAGAGGCCTTTCAGCAGGAGGGCTTCCAAAGCTTTTGCCGCCTGTTCATGGTGCAGAAACTGGAAGGATACTGGCGCGAACCCAGCACCGCCTTGTGGGATAATCTGGAACTGCGCCCCTGGCGCGACGAGGACCTCAATCCCGCCGGCCGGCTTATTTGCGAGGCCTATCGCGGACACCCGGACAGCCTGATCAACGACCAGTACCGCACCGTGCACGGCTCGCTCCGCTTTCTCAACAACATTGTGCGCTATTCCGGCTGCGGAGCATTCTCCGCGCAGGTTTCCCACGTGGTGGTCGATAGGACCAGCCGCGAACTGGTGGCCCTGGTGCTCGGGTCGCGGGTCAGCTCGGAGAGCGGCCACATCACCCAGATCTGTGTTCACCCGGAATTCCGCCGCAAGGGTCTGGCGCGTTTACTGCTCTCCATCGCCGCGCACCGCTTCATGCGTCAGGGCGTCACGGAGATTTCCCTCACCGTGACCGAAGCCAATATCGACGCCATCGCTCTGTACAACGCCGAAGGATATACCTGCTCGCACCGATTCGACGCGATGGTCTGGGAGCGCCCGTAAAAGGGCGTGGCCGCCTCGAAATGAAGTTCCGCCTTCCAGAGAGTGCTGGGAAAACAGCCCAGAACAAGCGAAGCGCCGCGCCGGCTTACGCTGCTCAGTGCGCCGCCGACGCTCCCGGCCCTTCGCCCGGCCGGTTCCTGCTCAGCAAAAATGCCAGCAGCACCAGCACCACCGACATCCACGACAGCTCCATGTACACATCCTGGTAGCCCTGCGTCATTGCTTGCCGATTCAGTTCGCTATAAATCGACGCGAGCGCCATGCCGCCGCCATTCGGGCCTCCAAATACTCCACCCAGAAAGCCGCCCATTGCCTGAAGATGCTGCTGATAGGCGGGATTCGCCGAATTCATCGCATTTTGCAGGTGCGATTCGTGCCACATCGCCCGGCTGGTGACCTGCGCGTTGGTGATCGCGATCAGGATGCTGCCGCCGATGTTGCGCACAAAGTTGATCAGACCCGCAACCTGGTTGCTCTGCTCCTTCGGCATTCCCACATAAGCCGCGTTGGTGATGGAGATGAAGCAGAACGGAATCGGCATCATCTGGATCACGCGCAGCCACGACGCGGCCCCGAAGGTCATGTCCAGGGTGGTGGCGTAGGCCGCGAACCGGAAGGTAATCACGAACAGACTGAAGCCGACCACGGCCAGCCAACGCGCCGATATCTTTCCCGTTGCATACCCCGCCATGGGCATTACGAACAGCAGCACGAAACCGCCGGCGGTTAACGCCATGCCCGCGGTGGTTGCGTTATACCCCAGCAGTTGCTGCATGAACTGGGGCTGCAGCACGGTATTCGCGTTCAGAACGCCGCCCACCAGCATCATCAGAAAGCAGCAGATGGCGAAATTCCTGAAGCGGAATAGCTTCAGATTGATGATCGGATTCTTGTGATTCCATTCCCATGCCACCAGCCCGATCATGCCAAAAATGAACAACCCGCCGAAGATGCAGATCAGGTTCGAGGAGAACCAGTCGTTTTCTTCGCCCTTGTCGAGCATGATCTGCAAACCGCCCATGGCAATCACCAGGAAGCTCAGTCCCACGTAGTCCATGTTGCGTATGCGGGAGCGGTCGGCCTTGATCCACGGAGGATCCTCCACCAGCCGGCTCACCAGTGCCCAGGCCAGAATACCCACCGGAATGTTGATGAAGAAGATCCATCGCCAGCTGAAGTTGTCGGTAATCCACCCGCCCAGCGTCGGCCCGATCGAGGGCGCCAGAACCGCCACCAGGCCATAGAGCGCGAACGCCTGTCCGCGCTTGTGCGGCTCAAACGAGTCGGCCATGATGGCCTGTGCCATCGGCTGCATGCCTCCTCCGCCCGCGCCCTGGATCACGCGGAACACCAGCAGCATGGGCAGAGAGGGAGCGGCCCCGCACAGGAAGCTGGCCACGGTAAACAAGATGATGCAAAAGAGAAAGAAATTGCGGCGTCCCATCAGGCTCGAGGCCCATGCGCCGATGGGCAGCACGATAGCGTTCGAAACCAGGTAGCTGGTCAGTACCCAGGTCCCCTGGTTCGTGCTCGCCCCCAGGCTGCCGGCTATGTGCGGCAAAGCCACGTTGGCAATCGAGGTGTCCAGCACCTCCATGAACGCGGCCAGCGCCACGGTCGCCGCGATCAGCCACGGGTTCACGCGCGGCTTCCACGCCGCGGCTAACAGCGCAGGCTGGGGATTATTGAGTGTTCTCGTTCCGGCTTCGGACCCCGCCGGGGATTGCAAATCTGGCAAAACTTATCTCCTGGTTCCTGGTGATCGCTTCGATAGGACAAGGCGGAAAAGGCTGGGGAAAGAACTCCGCTTGGCCCGGCTTTGTATCAGGGCATGACTTCAGTCGTGCCGATAAAGTCAATAAAATGAGTGGGGCTTTAGCCCCTGCGAAGGCCGATTCCAGAACCGCACTCGATTGCAAACCCTTTTTACCCGCCTGTAATCGGAGCCGCGGATAAAGCTCTCACCTGAGCGCATAGGGTGCGTTTTCCCACCGCGCGTTGCAAAAGCGCCCCTGGTTGTTTGCCGGTCCTTTCTGTAGACGAGCCGGACTCCCTTTTAGATTCCAGACTGTGGTTTCCGGCTCATCGAATCCGCGCTGCATTCAAGACGAACGTCCCCCATTGCGAAACACATCCGAAAGAAGCCTCGTCGGATGCTCAATGCGACGTTGCCAGCCGGTCTGGCGCTTGCGGGGTTCGCCAGCCGACCAGCGCAAAGCTCAGAGCAACCAGTTGCATGGCCACGATAAAGCCCACGCATGCCGGCCACTTTCCCATTCGCCAGAAAATCCCCGGCACCACCCCGGCCGCCGTTCCTCCAAGATAGTAGAAGGTCAGGTAGAGCCCGGCTGCCGTAACCCGCGCTCCCGCCGGCGCTGCCACGCGCAGATGGCTCTGGGAAGCTGTCTGCGCCACAAACACGCCGCTCGAAAGCATGGTCAGTCCCAGGATCACCACCGGAAGTGACCCCACCAGGGTCAGCAGTACTCCGCAGATCGAGCAGCAGATGGCTCCGCCAATGCCCGCCCGCAGCCCCACGCGCGTGATCAGAAACCCCGCCGCCGGGGTCACCGCCAGGCCGATCAGGTACACAAAAAACAGCGAGCTCAACGCCGTGGTCCCCAGGTCGAAAGGCGCAGCGCTCAGGTGGAAGGTGATCCAGGTGAACACGCCCACCAGCGAGAACAGCACATTGAATCCCACCGCAAAGGTGGCCACCAGCCTCCGGCTGCGGAAAAGCCCCTGCACCTGGTACATCTGCGCGGCCGGTGACAACCGCTTGGATGCGGCGCCTCGGTGCGTCCGCTTGCCTGCCGGCAGCCACAGGGCCACCAGCGCTGCGCCAGCCAGGGCCAGCACTCCCACACTCAGAAAACCGATGCGCCAGTTGAACCAGTCGGCCAGAATGCCGGTCGACACTCGCCCGATGAATCCGCCCAGCGCCGTGCCGCTGACGTACAAACTCATCACCAGCGCCACGCGCTCCGCCGCCCATTCCTCGCCGATATAGGTCACCACCACCGCGATAATGCCCGGAACCATAAGCCCCTGCAGAAATCGCCACAAGATCAGCTGCGCCAAAGACGTTGAAGTCGCAGCCAGCAACGTCGGCAGGCTGATGCCCACCAGCGACGCCACAATCACCTTTTTGCGCGCCATTCTCTCCGTCAGCGCGCCCACGAACGGAGCGCTCAAGGCCACTCCGAGCGTCGCCGCGGAAACGGTCATCCCCACGCCGGTCTTCGACGCATGAAAGAGCCGGGTCAGCATCGGCAGCAGCGGCTGCGTACAATACAGCTCCAGAAAGGCGCACACGCCGCACAGCGTTACGGCAGCAACTGCCCATCCGCCAGGCGCACGCCGCTCCATTCTGTCTTCTGGATTGCTCTCGGGATTGGTCGGGGGGGCCATGCCCAAGAATAAGCGATGGCCGCGAAGGGGAGTTCCAAGGACGCTGCCCGCGCCTTGCTGCGGACGCTTCGTGGGGCCCGTGGGCGATTGCCGGGTGCCCCATCCTTCGCGCAGCTCCATCGCGCGAAGGGTGGGAAAGCACTGACCCCATTCAAGGCCCGGATTAATTGTGACTCGAAGCCACCACCGCGCGGCTCTCCGCCGCCAGCTCTTTCGCCGCCTTGCGCCCCAGCCGGATGCAGTCCGGAATCCCAATGCCGTCGTACGCGTTGCCCGCCAGCCTCAAACCTGGAAGCAGCCCCACCCGCTCGGCGATCCGTTTGATACGCTCGCCATGCCCGGGGGCGTACTGCGCCATGGCCCGCCGCCAGCGCGACACTTGCGTGTGCTCCGGCTCGATGCCCATCCCTGCAACCCGCTTGCCCAGGATCTCGTTCAGGTCGCGGCGCACGGTCGCCACCAGCGCTTCGTCCGATTCTTCGAGCAGCGCCTCGTTCCGCATTCCACCCAGGAAGGCTCGCAGCACCGCCTTGCCGGGCGCTGTCCGGCCCAGAAACTTGCGGTGCACAAAGGTGCAGGCCAGCATTGCACGCCCCTCGCAGGCCGGAACCAGGAAGCCGAAGCCCTCGGGCAAATTGCCCAGCCGCGCCTCGTCATACACCAGGTTCACGGTGATCGACGACGAGTAGGGAATCCCACCCAAGTCCTCGGCCAGCGCGGCGTCCACGCCCCCGAGCAACGCGCCGACCGCCCAGGCCGAGCTGGCCATGATCACCGCGTCGAATCTCTTCTCTGCGCCGTCGGCTGTCAGCTTCCAACCCTGCGCGTCTCTTTGCAGCCCGCTCACCTTGGTATTCAGCCGCACCGCGCCGGCATCGATCCGCGCCGTCAGCGCATCCACCAGCTGCTGCATTCCGCCGCGCAGAGTGGTAAAGATCGCTCCCGGCGTCCTCTGCGGCCCGCCCGCCAACCTCGCGGCCCTGGCCATCTCCTGCATTTTGCGGTGTCCGGCCAGCATGCCGCGGACCAGGGAGCCATGTTTGGTTTCCATCTCCACCATGCGCGGCAGCACGGCGCGGGCGCTCAGTTGCGTGGCATCGCCGCCATAGATCCCACTCAAGAGCGGGTCGGCCAGCCGTTCGACAGCTTCGATTCCGAAGTGCCGTTCCACCAGCGAGGCCACGGTCTCGTCTTCCACGCCGCTGGGGCGCGGGGGCAACAGCAACTCCATCCCCATGCGAATCTTGGTCGGCAGGCTGAACAGCCGCGTCAGCGCCGTCGGAATCAGCTTGGTCGGTACCAGGAACATCAGCCCGTCCGGAAGCGGAACCAGCCGGTTTTTCACCACGATGAAGGTCTTGCGTGCTTCATCGTTGGACGGCGTCAGCTGCGCGCCAATCCCCAGCTCCCGGCAAAGCGCCGCCGCCGCAGGCTTCTCGGAAATGAAGGAATCGGGCCCGCGCTCCAGCACCGTGCCGTCCACAATCTCCGTTGACAGCACCCCGCCCAGCCGCTCGCGCGCCTCAAACAGCGTGTACTCGACCTCGGAGCCGCTCGCCCGCGCCTGTTCCAGTTCATAGGCAGCTGCCAACCCGGCAATGCCTCCACCTATGATTGCGATGCGCATGATTTGCTCCGTTTCCATTCATACGAGAGTAATACGAGTCTGGTATGAGTCTGTCCGGTTCTTTTGAGACAGTGCGCTCTATCCTACCGAAACACTGGTCCTGCTGGGAAGCCGCCGGAGCTTCAAAACTCGGAAATCCAAAACCGGAATAGGCGGAGCCAGTGCCGGGCGCATAGGATTCGGATCACTTTTTGTGCCGCTTTTCCCCTTGATCCTCAGCCGGATGGCTTTCCGGACGCCGATGGTTTCCTGCTGGCTGCCGCAAATGCGCGGCCGAATCATTCAGAAAGGCCGCCCAACGCGGGCAGAACCCGCTTCTCAGCAGGCTGCTGTGCGCATTTCCGGAGCCATGCGTCCGAAGTGCGGATAGCCGCCCGCAGGTTGCGGGAGAGGGCCGAAGCGTCCCGGAGCGGTGGTCCGGCCGGTGCTGCTTTCAACGTCGAAGAACATTGCGTCCAGAAGGGCGCGCAAGCGGCTTGCATCGGCCAGTGAGTCCAGGGATTGGCGCACTCGGTCCAGCGCTACCGAGCTCCTCCACTCTTCGGGGAGGGCCTGCACGCGCCGCCAGATCCGGTCGGTATCGGCCGAGAGCAGAGCCTTGAGCAAGCTCGAAATTTCATGCCGGCCGATCTGCGGATAAATGCGCGGATCCAGATACCGCGAAGCGACGATGGGAAGCCGATGCCGTCCGTCGGGCCCGCCGAACAGATGCCCGTGATCGATGAAGAACGCCTGCAGTGCGCCACGCGCATCTTCCTTGAAGATTGCCTGCCGGTTGTCGATATGGTCGGCGCAGGCGTCCACCAGCCATGCCCGCCAGAAGCTCATCCGGTTGCCGATGCGCGAAAAACTTGGGCCGGAAAGGATCTCGGAGATTCTGTCCGGTTCGCCGCCCATGAAGAGAGATCCGAAGCACAGTCCCGCCGCAGGGCGCAGTCGGCCTTGGTCCGATTCCAGCCATGCGCCCGGGTTGTGGTCGACAAACGAATCGGTAACCAGCAGCGGCTTCCACGCGGGAGCAGCCAGGCCGCAGCCGCGGTACAACTCGGTGCCTGCGCTCTCATTGAAGAGAACGTTGGGTCCCTGCAGGTTGTTGCCGAACTTGAGCACATACTGCAACCCGTCGCTTGCCGCGACCAGCACTGGATCGGAGCCGCCGCGCAGTTTTCGAATCAGCAGAGTTGCCTGGACGATGTGAGCTACAGACGAAGACATGGGGCCTCGTGCGAATGCCGCGAGGCATCCGTGCGTCATTGGAAAACTGAAATGGGAGATCGCTCTAACAGTGCGCGTAACTTTCCAGAGCGATCTTGTTGGGTATGGTGAGGGTTGAGCCATGAAAGGCGATCAGGCGGCGGCTTTTGAATTCGCTCAAGGTGCGCGTCACCGTCTCGCGAGTGGCGCCGATGAATTCGCCAACTTCCTGGTGGGTAAGTGAAAAATGGAAGCGCGCTCCGGCTTCGCTGACTTGCCCGTTCTCGCTCCAGTCCAGCAGCAGGCGGGCAAGCTTCTGTGGAGCACTGGAAGACAGGCCTAATGTGCGCAATTGGTCGCAGGCCTTGGTGAATTGGCGGCTCATCTCCTCGATCAAAGTCTGATAGGCCTCCGGGTGGCGCAGCAGGACCGCGAGAAACTCAGAGCGACTGATAATGCCCAGCCTTGACGGATACAGCGTCTCAGCCGTCGTCTCATAGGGAGCGCCGGAAAGAGCCGAGGCGAGGCCAACGATCTCACCTTTCCCGGCAATGTGAAGAATGAGCCGCCGCCCGTCGCGTGAATTCATGGAGAGCTTGATGTCCCCGCTCAGCACCACAAATACGCTCTCCGCCGCATCCATCTCGGAGAAGATCACGACGCCTTGCGGATAAGACACCGCATGTGCCAAGGACTGCAACTCCTGCGCAACCGCCGGCGGCAACCGGTCGAGCATTTCGCCGCCGCGAGCCTTCGTTTCCTTGTTGCCGTATGAGTCAATCATCGCTGGTATCTCCTGGATCCGGATGGATCGCGACGGGTTCACAACCTGACAGGTTCACTGCCTGACTGGTTCACTCTGCGGAGGTGGTTTTCACTTCCTCGACGAGATACTGGTTCCACGGCGTCCTGCCGAAGAGCTTCGCGCCCGACTGCTGGTAGATTTCCCTGAGCACTCGGATGCCGTTCGCGTCCGCGTACGTGACGTTGCACAGGTCGAGAGAAAGATTGGTTTTAGGCAGGCGCGGTGCGGTTTCCTGCCAGGTTCGGCTGAGCTCGTCTGCCCATGGGCCTGCAATGCGCCCTTCCAGTTGGATCACCATTGCATCGTCGGTTTCGTGAATTGTGATTCGCAGCATTGATCGGCCCATCCCGCGCCACCCTGATGGATAGCACGGGGCGTGCCAATTCGGTCACGGTCTGACGATATGTGCGCGGGTTGCAAAGAAAGGGGTTGGCCGGAGCTGGCTGCGTCCGGACCGGGATACGAAGCAGGCGTGACGAAGAGACGATGACGAAATGCAGTCACCAAGACTACATGTAGTCACTTCGCTCGATGCCCAGCTTCTTCAGCTTGGAATTCAGGGTAGTTCGCTTGAGTCCCAGCCGTGCGGCAGCGCCATCGGGACCACCAATCTGTCCCCCGGCCTCGCGCAGCAAGCGCAGGATGTGCTCCCGCTCGGCCGCATGCAAGGTAGGATCCTCGAGTTCCGCGCTCACGTGCTCCGCTTCGGTCTGCAACTCCGCAAGAGGAACATACAGAACCGGTCCGCGGGTCAGAATCACCGCGCGTTCCAGAAAGTTCTCCAGCTCGCGGATGTTGCCCGGCCACGGCCACCTCACCAGAGCCTGCATCGTCTCTTCGGGAATTGTCTCGATCGGCTTGCCCATCCTCCGGCTGTGCGCGGACACAAAATGGCGAACCAGCGCCGGAATATCTTCCGTCCGCTCGCGCAGCGGCGGAGCGAAGATCGGAAAGACCTTCAGCCGGTAGAAGAGGTCGTCGCGAAATGTCTTTTCCGCCACCATCTTGGCCAGGTCGCGATTGGTGGCCGCGATCAACCGGATGTTCACCGGGATGGGCCGGTTGCCGCCCACCCGTTCAACCTCGCGCTCCTGCAGCGCGCGCAGCAGCTTCGGTTGCAGGTCGAGCGGCATCTCGCCCACTTCATCGAGAAAAAGCGTCCCCTCGTGGGCCAATTCCAACCTGCCCAGCTTGCGCGCAATGGCGCCGGTAAACGCTCCCTTTTCGTGACCGAACAACTCGCTCTCCAGCAGCCCAGCCGGAATCGCGGCGCAATTGAGCTTGATGAAAGTCCGATCGTTGCGCGGACTCAGGCGATGAATCGCGCGCGCCAGCAACTCCTTGCCTGTTCCCGTTTCGCCCTGGATGAGAACCGTGGCATCGGTCGGGGCCACCGTCTCGATCTCCGACAGCACTTGGCGCAGGCCCGTGCTTTCGCCCACGATCTCGTCGAAGTGGTTGGCAATGTTGATCTCATCTTCCAGGTATTGCTTCTCTTCGCGCAGACGGTCCCGCAGTTCCGATATCTGGCGGAAGACATTTGCATTGTTGACGGCCATCGCCACCGGGCTGGCCACCTGCGCCAGCATCTCCTGATCGCGGTGCGAAAACGCTGCTTCGCGGCGGCTGGCCACGGCCAGCGTGCCGATCGCGTTCCCGCTGTAGATAAGTGGCACCCAGCATCCGGACTGCATCCCAAGCGCGCTCAGGTGATGCAGGTTCTCCGGGTCAAAACGCGACCCCCCAATTTGCGATCCGTCGATGCGATCCAGCAGCACCGGCATGCGGGTGCTGAAGGCCTCGCCGTCCGGAGATCCCACCAAAGGCAGACGCCGGTCTCCGCGTCGCATGCCACCCTGGTTGCCTCCCAGAAACTGGAACATCAGTCCGTTCGCCGTTGCATCGAAGAGCCCCAGCGTTGCGCACTCGTGGGGGATAAGGTCGGCCACGCTGGCCGAGATGGCGCTCAGAAGCTTGCGCACATCCAGATTGGCCATTACCGCGCTGGTCAACTGCTGCATCACCGCTTCCGATGCATGCATGCGGTCGCTGAAGTCGCGCGACACCTTGGCATACCCGGTAATCGCGCCCGTATCGTCCCGGATTGCGGCGAGGACGCTGTTGGCCCAAAAACGCGTGCCGTCCTTGCGCACCCGCCAGCCCTCTTCTTCAACCCTGCCCCGGGCGGCGGCCAGGCGCAGCAACTCCGCGGGCCTGCCGCGATCGATATCTTCCTGGGTAAAAAACCGCGCGTAATTCAAACCCAGGATCTCATCCGAGGGATAGCCCTCGATGCGCTCCGCACCGGGGCTCCAGGTGGCCACGCATCCCTCCGCGTCGAGCAGAAAGATGGCGTAGTCCTGAATGACCTCGAGAATCGACCTTAGCTCGATATCGCTGCGCCGCAGGGCATCCTGAGCCATGCGCTGTTCGCTCATATCCCGTAAAAACGTCAAAACCACCGGCCCGGAAGAGGTCTCCACCGGCTTGAGCATGACGTCCACCGGGAACTCGCTCCCGTCCTTGTGCAAGCCGAGCGTGTTCATCGAGACACCCATCTGGCGGGTTCTCGGACTGGCGGAGTAGTTCTCGCGATAGTGAGTGTGCCGGGAGCGAAACCGCTGCGGCATCAGGTTCTCCACCGGCATGCCGAATAGTTCCACCTGGGTGTGACCAAACAACTCCGCGGCGCGCGGGTTTGCGCCACGAATCACTCCTTGAGCATCCGTGACAAAAATCGCGTCGGGGGAGATATCGAACAGCTTCTCCAGCGGCGAATGAGCGGCTTCGGCCGGTTCTTGCTCGGCTAAAGGCGCGGCGTCCCTGATGGGGGAATCGGACGGGCGCATAGCGGGCTCCAAACTATCGAAAAAGATACGCCCGTATCTTGCTGAGTGCAACTGGTCCGACGCTGGAATCCTTCAGGATTGCGGATCGGTCTCGGAAAGCCGTCCCGCCTCCCCGCCATGCGCCCCGATTGACCCGCGCTAGCATGCGATTAAGATGTTGATTCTATTTAGGTGTCGACCCTTTTTTGGATGCACGTGAAGCTTTCTCGCCCCCGCCTCCAATCCAGGGATGACAAAACGGGGGTCGGAGCACTATAGTTCTGGCGCGCTCCTGAGGGCTATTTCACCGTAGCTGTGCCCTCGGAGTGTGCGCGTTCCGTCGCCGCCGATAGCGTGGCGTAGTCGCAAGAACCCCCTCCTGGCAGCGCCGGCGCGCGTTTCTGTCCCAGTAGTGCAGGAGGATTCTATGGCTCTCTACCCGATGCCGTCACTTCCTTCCGATGACAAGCGATGGAAGATCGTGAGCGGCGCGATGCGCAAGAACGGCTATGCCCGTCACGCGCTGATTGAAACACTTCATACCGTGCAATCTTCGTTTGGCTATCTGGACGACGACTCGATCCGTTTTGTTGCGCGGTCGCTGCGCGTGCCCTTGAGCCAGGCCTATGGAGTGGCCACTTTCTACCATTACTTCAGCCTCAAGCCGCCGGGCAAGCACACCGTCACCATCTGCGCTGGAACCGCCTGCTACATCAAGGGCAGCGACATGCTGCTGGAAACGGCGGAAAAGCACCTCGGCATCCGCGCGGGCGAAACCACCAAAGATATGTTGATCGGCCTCGTCAAGGCCCGCTGCGTGGGCGCCTGCAGCCGCGCCCCCGTGGTGATGGCGGATGGCGATGTCGCGGGCGAGATGACCGGAGCATTGCTGATCGAGCAACTGGAAAGGTGGGCTGTGGAATGAACATCGAAGAGCTCGAACAGATTGCGGAAAGTGTTCGCCAGGAAAACGCGAAATACGATCACGAGATCAACGTTTGCATGGATCTGGCCTGCTTCAGCCAGGGCGCGAGCCAGTTGAAGGATGAGATTGCGAAAGTCGTTGCGGTTTCCGGCAAAAAGGTTCTGGTTCGCCGCACCAGTTGCATGGGCCCCTGCTCGGCCGGTCCGCTGGTCGCGGTCGATCCCGAAGATACTCTCTATCGCCATGTAAAGCCCTCCGACGCGGAAGCCATCGTCAACAGCCTGGGCGGCGAGCCGGTGCCTTCCCTGCAATGCGATCTGCGCGAGCACTTCGACCAGCAGATGCGCGTGGTGCTGGAGAATGCCGGCCACATCGATCCCGAAAAGATTGACGATTACATCGCCCGCGAAGGCTACCAGGCACTGGTCAAGGCCCTCACCGAGATGACGCCCAGCGATGTAACGCTGCTATTGACCGAGAGCGAGTTGCGCGGGCGCGGCGGCGGCGGCTATCCCACCGGCCTTAAATGGGGCACCGTGGCCAAAGCCGGCGGGGATCTCAAATACGTCATCTGCAACGGCGACGAAGGCGACCCCGGCGCATTCATGGATCGCAGCGTGATGGAAGGCGATCCGCACAGGGTCATCGAAGGCATGGCCATTGCCGCTTATGCCGTGGGTGCGAGCAAGGGATTCATTTACGTGCGCGCCGAGTATCCGCTAGCCGTGGCCCGGCTCACCACCGGACTGCGCGAAGCGCGTCGGCGCGGTCTTCTGGGCAACAACATCTGCAATACTCCGTTCTGCTTCGATGTCGAGATCCGCCTCGGCGCTGGCGCATTCGTCTGCGGCGAAGAGACCGCGCTGATCGCCTCCATTGAAGGCCGCCGCGGCAACCCCAAGCCCAGGCCGCCCTATCCGGCCGTCAGCGGCTTATGGGGCAAGCCCACCCTCATCAACAACGTCGAGACCTTCGCCAACATCGCGCCCATTCTGCGCAAGGGCGGCGAGTGGTTCTCCAGCATGGGCGTTGGCCGCAGCAAAGGCACCAAGGTCTTTGCCCTCACCGGCAAGATCGTCAACTCCGGCCTCGTCGAAGTGCCCATGGGGATCACTCTGCGCCAGATCATCGAAGACATCGGCGGCGGCGTTCCCAACGGCCACACCTTCAAGGCGGTCCAAACCGGCGGGCCATCGGGCGGATGCATTCCCAACGAACATCTCGACCTGCAGGTTACCTACGAATCGCTGGTGCAAGTCGGCTCCATCATGGGCTCGGGCGGCATGATCGTCATGGACGACACGTCGTGCATGGTCAATGTGGCGCGCTTCTTCATCGAGTTCTGCATGACCGAGTCCTGCGGCAAGTGCATTCCATGCCGCGCCGGCACAGCCCAGATGCACACGCTTCTCACGCGCATCTGCGATGGCGCGGGAAGCATGTCGGACCTGGAGCTGCTCGAAGATCTCTGCGTCACGGTCAAGGAGACCAGCCTCTGCGGGCTCGGGCAGACTGCGCCGAATCCGGTGCTCAGCACGCTGCGCTATTTCCGCAATGAGTACATCGAGCATATTGCGAACAAGCGCTGTCCGGCCGGTGTTTGCACCATCCAGGCGCCCGAGGAGGTGTTGGCATGAGCGTAGCAGTGGACGTTAAAACCCTGGTCATCGACGGCCGCGAAGTCAGCGCCCGCGCCGGTGAAACCATCCTCGACGTGGCTCGCGAAAATGGTATCAAGATCCCTACGCTCTGCCACCTCGACGGGCTGAGCGCCGTGGGCGCGTGCCGGCTCTGCCTCATCGAAGTCAAGGGCAGCCGCAAGCTCTTTCCTGCCTGCGTCACCACCGTGGAAGAAGGCATGGAAGTCAGCACCACCAGCGAGCGTCTCAAAAAACATCGTCGCACGATTCTTGAGCTGCTCTTCGCCGAGCGCAACCACATCTGCTCGGTCTGCGTCGCCAACGGCCAGTGCGAATTGCAGACGCTCGGGCAGGAGCAGGGACTGACCCATGTGCGCCTGCCTTACCGCAATCCGCTGCTCACCGTGGATGCCTCCAACGAGCGTTTCACCGCCGACCACAACCGCTGCATTCTTTGCACGCGCTGCGTGCGCGTCTGCGCGGAGATCGAAGGCGCGCATGTATGGGATGTGGCGGGACGCGGCATTGACTCGCTGGTGGTCACCGACCTGCATGAGCCTTGGGGAGATTCCACCTGCACGCGCTGCGGCAAGTGCGTCCAGGTCTGTCCGACCGGTGCTCTCTTCGAAAAGAGCAAGGTGGGTACCGATCATCCCAAACATCCCGAATTTCTGCCTTACCTGAACCTGATGAGGGAAGCGCAATGAGCAAACTGAAATTGGCAACAGTCTGGCTGGATGGATGCTCGGGCTGCCACATGTCGTTCCTCGACATGGACGAACGGCTTCTCGAACTCGCGGAGTTGGTGGACCTTGTCTATAGCCCATTGGTCGACGCCAAGGACTATCCCGATGAAGTGGACATCGCGCTGGTGGAAGGCGCGGTAGCTTCGGTGGACGACGAGAAGAAGATCCGCAAGATCCGCGCCCACACCAAGCTCCTGATCGGCATGGGAGACTGCGCCATCACCGGCAACGTCCCCTCCATGCGCAACCCGGTGGGGCCCGATGCAATCCTGAATCGCGCCTACATCGAGAACGTCAGTGCGCAGCCGCAGATTCCTTGCGTCGTCGTTCCAAAGTTGCTTCCGGTCGTGCGCCCCATCCACGAGTACGTCAAGGTCGATGTCTTTTTGCCTGGATGTCCGCCTTCGGCAGCAACCTTCAATTCGGCATTGACCGCCTTGGTCACCGTTGCGGCGCTCGACATCTCTGCCCTCACACGTTTTGGAGCCTGAGCCTCTTCATTTGGAGCTTTCATCATGAGTCAAACGATCACCATCGATCCCGTCACCCGCCTGGAAGGGCACGGTAAGATCACTATCCAGCTCAACGACCAGGGAGAGGTCGAGGGCGCGCATTTTCACGTCACCCAGGTGCGCGGTTTCGAGCGCTTTGTGCAGGGTCGTCCCTTCTACGAAATGCCCAGTCTGATGGCGCGCGTCTGTGGCATCTGCCCGGTCTCCCATCTCATTGCCTCAGCCAAGGCCTGCGAAGCCGTCATGTCGGTCAGGATTCCCCACACCGCCGCGCAACTGCGCCGGGTATTGAATCTCGCCCAGATGGTCCAGTCGCACGCCCTCAGCTTCTTCTACCTGGCTTCGCCGGATCTGCTGCTGGGCATGGAGTCCGATCCCAAGATGCGCCACATCTTTGGCGTGGTCGCCGCCAAGCCTGAGCTGGGCCGAGCCGGTGTCGCGCTACGCCGTTTCGGGCAGCACATCATCGAGCTGCTCGGCAACAAGCGCATTCATCCCGGCTGGGTCATTCCCGGCGGCGTCACCGAACCGCTCACCGCCGCCAAGCGCGACCAGATTCTCGCCATGATTCCCGATGCTCACAAGAATCTGAAGCTGGCGCTCGCCGCCTACAAGACCATCGCCGACAGCTTCACTCAGGAGATCGAGGTCTTCGCCAACTTCCCCTCCAACTACATGAGCCTGGTCAACGAAGACGACTCGATTGAATTCACCGACGGCGCGTTGCGGCTGATCGACGCCACCGGCGCAACCGTGGAAGACGGCATCACCGCACAGCGCTTCACCGAGGTCATCGGCGAGGCTGTCGAGCCCTACAGCTTCACCAAATTCGCCTACTACAAGCCGCTCGGTTATCCGCAGGGCAGTTACCGCGTCGGTCCGCTGGCCCGCCTCAACATCGCCAAATCCATGGGCACGCCCAAGGCCGACAAGGCGCTGGCGGAGTTCAAGCACCTTGCCAAGGGCCCGGTGCAAAGCTCCTTCCATTACCACCACGCGCGCCTGGTCGAAATGATTTATGGAATAGAAAAAATCGAGCAGATCCTCGCCGATCCGCAGATCCTCGACACCCACGTTCGCGCCGCGGCCGGCGTCAACCGCTTTGAGGGAGCCGGCATCAGCGAGGCCCCGCGCGGCGTCCTGATGCATCACTACAAGGTCGACGAAAATGGCCTCATCACCTGGGCCAACCTCATCATCGCCACCGGCCAGAACAACAACGCCATGGAACAAGGAATCCTGCAGGCAGCCAAGCATTACATCAAGGACGCCAAGTTCACCGAGGGCATTCTCAACCGCGTCGAAGCGGTGGTGCGCACCTTCGATCCGTGCCTTAGCTGTTCAACCCACGCCCTCGGGCAGATGCCCCTATCCATCGAGATGAAGTCCGCAGACGGCGAAATTCTCGCGGAGGTGCATCGCTAGGACTGTAACCATGCGTTTTCGTGGTTCCGACTTGGAGTTTGGGCGCCCCAGGACCGGGGTCCCCACGGACAGGTCTTCGTCCGTGGGGTGGAGGACCGGGGTCCCCACGGACAGGTCTTCGTCCGTGGGGTGGAGCTCCCTCGCTTTTGGGGACCTGGGAAACCTCAGACCTCAACGGTTGTTTTCAGCGAAACGTAGATGTTTTGATCGCCTTTCCGCATTCCCGCCCAGGAGGTCCGTTTTTGGAACCATTGCCCCCCAACAAACTGATCCTGGCCTGCGGCAACCCCCTGCGCGGAGATGATGGAGTAGGCTGGACAATCGCCGAATCCATCCGCCAAGATCCGATGTTTGCCGATGTCAAGATTGTCGTTGCCCAACAGTTTGGCCCGGAATTGACCGATCTGTTGCGCTATGCCGACATTGTGGCTTTCGTGGATGCTTCGGCCTCGGCCATTCCCGGCGAGGTCAACTCCATCGATGTCGAAGCCGCGTCGGAGGTGCCCCAGGCTCTGTCGCATCACCTGCCGCCCGCCTGTCTGCTGGCGCTCACCGAATACTTGTACGGACGCATTCCCGGGCGAGCCTTTGCGGTTACGGTGGGAGGCGAGTCTTTCGACCTCTCGCGCCGCTTTCAGGAATCCGCGACAGAAGCGACGCTAACTGCTGCCGTACGCGCAGCTATTCCCGAGACAGTTGACCTGCTGCGCGAGATTTTCACCCACTCTCACTGAATGGATAGCTTTGGAACCGTACCCAAAAAGAGGGTGCCTCGCTCTGCCCGCCAGGACCATCAGCCCGAGCATGCAGCCGGAGAGGTATGATGGGGAATCGGAAATTCAATCGCAGGCAATCCGCGCGACGCATTTGCCACGGGTGCAGGGACACATGCAGGAAACTGGAACGAGAAAAGTAGAGCTGTTTGACACCAGTCTTCGCGACGGAATGCAGCAGCCCAACCTGGAAATCTCTGTGCCCAACGCCGTTGCGCTGCTCCAGCGGATGGCCGGCTTTGGCGTTCGCTACGCGGAGATCGGCTTTGCCGGCGCCAACCAGTTTGTCGGCGATATCACCGGCGCTCTATCCGGCGTAGAGATCGGATCCATGCGCCTGGCTCTCTTTGGCCGTTCGCGCGGTCGCGGAACCAGGGTCCAGGAATGGCCCGACGTGCAATTCATGATTAGCCACAAGGCGCACGTTCCGGTCGCCGTCATCGTCGTCAAATCCCGCCTGCTCGACGTGACCCGCTCCCTCGAAACCACCCCCGAAGAAAACCTGCTGATGGCCTTTGAAACCATCCAGTGCTTGCACGACAACGGCCTCGAAGTCTTTGTCGATCTTGAGCATGCCTTGGATGCCTGCTGTGGACGCCGTGAGAACGGCATCCCCTGCGATCCGGAATTCAACCGCCGCAGTGTGGACTACTTCCACCAAATGGTCGCCCAATGCGCCGGTCAGCGCGTAAGCCGCATCGTGGTCTGCGATACCACCGGAGGGGCCAGCCCGGAAGAAGTCGCCAACGTGGTTGGCGGCCTCGCGCGCGATTTTCCCGAGATCAAGATAGGATTCCATGGCCACACCGACCGGGGTCTCGGCGTCGCCAATGCGCGCGCTGCTGTGTTGGCTGGCGCGGCGCAGATTCAGGGCACCCTGCTGGGTACCGGCGAGCGTTGCGGCAACGTCAATCTCACCACCGTCGTCGGCAGCATGCAGGTGCGCGGCGAGGCCGAGTTTGTGCCCCCCGAATCGCTCTCCGGCCTGGTGGGTCTGGCCTATTCCGCTTATGGTGCTTTCGGCATTGAAGTTCCGCACGGGGCCCCGATTGTGGGCACCGGCGCATTTGGCACCTGGGCCGGCATGCACGGCAGCAGCGAACGCAAGAATCCCGGCGCATATCTCTGGTGCGATCCCGCCAAGGTCGGCGCGGTTCCGGCCATTGGCGTCAATGGCCAATCGGGACGGGCCAACATCATGCTGCTCTCGGAGTCGCTGGGAGTAGCTCTCGACGCCGCGCAGGCGCAGACCCTGATGGACGAAAACCAGCCGATGATTGAAAGCGGCGGCTTCACCACCAGCGAAGTCTCTTTCCGCCTGGCCTGTATGAAGGTGCTGAAAACTCTCCCCAACCGCTTCAGTGTCCGGAGCTGGCGTGTCTTCGACGAGTCGGACGAAGCGGGAACCCGCTTTGTGCAGGCTTTCATGACCATGACAGTGGGCGAGGGAACGCTGGTTACCACCCGCGCCGAGGGCGCCGGCCCGGTGGATGCCATGACTCGCGCCATGCGCCGCGAGTTGGGGAAATGGTATCCCTCACTGGCGCAGATGCGCCTGGGCACCTTCAGCGTCACCGCAGTGGACGTCTCCGCGCATGATTCGGCAGCCTATGTTCGCGTCACCGTCAGCTTCCACGCCGACGGCCACGACCCCTGGGTAACGGCGGGAGTCAGCAGCGACATGAACCAGGCGGCTCTCATGGCCATCATCGACGGCTTCCATTACTGGCTGCAGCGAACGCTCAACTAGATAGGCCGCGGAAAAGCCCATTCGTGGGGTAGGCCAGGATTTATCCCCGGCACAAAGTCGATGGAATCGGCGAGGCTTTAGCTCCTCTGGCATGTTTTTAGAGCAACCTGGCCGAAATTTGGCCTTTTTCTACAGACTGCAAAGCCCTGCGCAGAATTCCATCATTCTTTGCATGCGGTGCATGGAAGATCCTCCATTTGTCCTGTAAAGTGGAATGCGATGGATCCGAGCTCTCCTGCAAGCCTTGAAGATCAGGTTCTCGAACTGCGTACCCGCGTGCTGCAGTTGGAAGAAGCGCTGCGCAGCCACGGCATCGTTGCACCGCGCGCAGCAGCCCCGAAGCCCGCCGCCGCAGCTCTGGCAGAGCCCGAATCCGCTGTCGTCCGGACTCCCGAGCCGCCGCCGCAGTTGCCGTATTTCCAAACGCCGTATTCCTCAAACGCTCCGCTAAACCCGCCAACTCCGCCAGCTCCGCTAACCCCGCTACGCCCCCTCGACGATCAGCCCTCGCTCGAAAGCCGCATCGGTTCGCAGTGGTTCAATCGCATCGGCATTCTGGCCGTGCTCATCGCCATGGCCTGGTTCCTTAAGATGGCCATCGACAATCACTGGATCGGACCGCTTGGCCGGGTTCTGATCGGGCTCATCTCCGGCGCAGGGCTCATCGCCTGGGCGGAGCGCTTCCGCGACCGCGGCTACAAGGCTTTCTCCTATTCGCTCAAGGCGCTGGGCAGCGGCATTCTTTACCTCTCGCTCTGGGCCGCTTTTTCGCTCTTCCAACTGGTTCCGGCCGGTGTCGCCTTCGCCGCGATGATCCTCGTAACCGCCTTCAACGGCTTCACGGCATGGATTGAGGACGCCGAACTGCTGGCGCTCTATGCCATCGTCGGCGGATTCAGCACACCGCTGCTGGTTTCCACCGGCGGGAACCACGAAGTCACCCTGTTTACCTATCTGCTGGTGATGGATGTCGCGGTGCTGGTTCTGGTCGCGCTGCGCCCCTGGTCGCGCCTGCTCTTCGGTGCGTCCGTGGGCACGGCCCTGTTCGTGGCTGGTTGGTGGTTCAGCTTCTATGCCGATGACCAGGCCGCGCGCACAGCAATTTTCATGGGCCTGTTCTTTCTTATCTTCGCCTTCGCGCCCCGCCTTGTCCGCCTTGTGGAAATCGACAAGGACGACCCCGGTCGCCGCTCCGCGTGGGACAATCTCGTCCTGGTGCTGCTGCCCATTGCCAACGCTGCGCTCGGTTTTCTTGCCTTCTATTTCATCCTCGATTCCTTGGGCGCGGAGTGGGCCAAGCCATGGCTAGCCGTCGTCTTTGCCGCCTTCTATCTGCTTCTGCTTCGGCTCCCCGAGCGTGGCCGTCTGCACGCCAGTCCTGCGGTACTCACGGGCCTTCATCTCGCCGCCGCGGTTGTCTTTCTCACCATCGCGATTCCTCTCAAGGCGCATGGCCGCTGGCTGACCATCGGATGGCTGACGGAAGGCGCGGCTTTGCTCTGGGTGGCGAGCCGTGTCCGCTCCGTTCTGCTGCGGGTCTTGTCGCCGCTCTGTCTGATCCTGGGTCTGATCTCGCTGATGCTCCAAGACCAAGCGGCCGCAGCAGTCGTCGTATTCAATCAGCGCTTCGCCACCTACTGCTTTGCGATTGGCGCCTTTACTTTCGTCGCCTGGCTTGCGCTGGACGGTTCCGTCGATGAGCACGACGAGAATATCGAGCCGATTCTGCGCTGGCCCGCGCTGGCCGCGGCTTCGGTGCTGGTCGTCAATCTGCTCATCCTGGTGGCTATCGGCTGGGAGATTCACTACTACTGGTGGCTGCTCAAGTGGAGCGACGACGGGGCCCTGCGGCATCTCCACCGGATGTACGCACAATTCACCTATTCGGCGTTCTTCATGCTCTTCGGCGCATTGCTGCTCGCTGTCGGCTTCTGGCGGCGCTCTGCTTTTCTGCGCTGGCAGGCGCTGGTGCTTCTTGCCGCCACCATCGGCAAGGTTTTTCTGATGGATATAAGCGAACTCGCCGAGGGCTATCGCATTCTCAGCTTCCTCGGCCTCGGCGCGCTGCTGCTCGGAGTCAGCTTTGTCTATCAGCGCGACTTGCTTAAGCTGCGCGGCGCGGGAGAACGGACCGCATGAAGCTGAGCGCGGTCTTGCTGCTGTTGTTGTTGGCCTCTCCGGAAATGCGCTATTTCCGCTATCAGCGGCCCATTCAGGTTTCCGCTGCGGGACAGACGTGTGCGGCGTTGGATCCCGCGCTAGACCGGAACAAACACACAGTCTCCGCTTGGATTGTTCAGCTCGATGCGCAATCGAACTCTGGTGTTTTTCTCAAGTCAGCCGCGCAAACCGCCGCGAGGATTCGGGAAAGTCGATCCCCGTTACAAACCACGCCGCAGCGCCGCATCCAACGCCAATCAGAATCGAACTGACGCGCACCGCCCCAACCGCCGGCAGCGGAATCGTGCGGAATGTGGTGACGATCGCCCCCGCAACTCCTGTCGCAATTGAGATCCACTGATAGAGATGAAGGCCGAAGAGACTCTTCGTCTGCGGTTCGCCGCGATAAGCTTCTTCCACAAACCGTCCAGCGCTGGAAAGCAGAAGATAGATCCCGATGATCGTGCTGCACGAAGCCTCTGCCTGCACCAGGCGCAGCAGCGCAGCCGCAATCGCGGCATTGCACAGGATGGAATACACCTGCGTCGCATGTACCGGCACACCCGCCAGATGCGCCAGCCGGCACACTCTTGAGCGCGGATGCGTGTAGCTGATTCCCGGAAGCGCTTCGACGGCGCGACCGTGGCAGCATCCCTGCACCAGGCAGCGCAGTCTGCCGATGCCCTGAATCCACGGTGCCGCAACGGCGATGGCCGCGCACACCACCCAGGCGTTCGAGCCCATGGCCACCGCCAGCCCGCAGCCGGCCACCGCGCCCAGCACCGCGCCGTAAAACCCGAGCGGCCGCAGCAGCGCCGGCGACCCTTCCACCCATTGCGCCCACAACGCCGCTCCGACTGTGCAACTCAGATAGATGATTACTGTGACCGCCCCATGTCCGGGGCCGAGCAGCGTGTCGATCGTCGCCATGCCGACCAGGGTCGCGGCGGCGGCATAGCCCCCGTGGTTGATGATCCGCATGGGGCCGATCCGCCACTCCCGCCACGAATTGGCGATCCGTTCCGCACCGCGCAGCATCCACTTCCAGATGCGGTCCATGCGCGCAATCACCAGGTAGGCGACGGCTCCGGCCACCATATCGAGAATCGAATGCATGCCTGTCGCAATGCAGCTCGCACCAACCAGAACCGCCCAGGTC
Organism: uncultured Occallatibacter sp.; assembly: GCA_964595345.1. GTDB lineage: Bacteria > Acidobacteriota > Terriglobia > Terriglobales > Acidobacteriaceae > Telmatobacter. Next base: position 36,866 of record CAZQPY010000023.1, on the reverse strand, counting down.
CACCAAAGCGCCTTCTTCCAGCGCCCTCCCGATCCAAGCGCCGACGCGGCGATGCACGCCCACACCAGGTGATAGGAAGGGAAGGCGCAGGTGCCGGAGATCGGAGTCCGTTCCCAGGCCAGCATCCATCCCATCGGCGCAGCCGCATGAAACGGTCGCGGCGGAACAAAGAAGGGAAATACCAGATAGAGCGGAAACATCAACGCCATGGCGCGCAGACCCAGCTTCGCGAAGCGGCGCAGCGCCGTTCCGCTTCCGATGAGCAAAGGCGCGAGGATGACGACGAGATATGTGCTGGCATAGATCGGCTCGGCCTGTTCGATGACCGGCAGATTCTTCTCGAAGGGCAGGTAAGTGCTCATCGAATGCAGATGTATTTCAAGCTCACCGATCCCCTCGTAGAGCGCCAGCCACGGCAGCAGGATCACCGGATAGATGCGAATTCGCTCGATGAGCGAAGGCGAGCCCGGCTGTTCGCGTGGAAGCCATACTGATCCGTCGCGCGTACCGAAGCGCCTGCGCAGATCCGGCAACTCGTAGCCCAGCACCAGCGCCGCGCAGCCCATCGCCACGCTTGGCGTCACCAGCCACAGACCGCTCGCCGAGCCTGTATAGAGAGCCACCCCGGCGCAGATCAGCACAAAATCTCCGTAAATCGGATGCGGTACCAGTCCGTACATGCCGGTTGCCACAAAGCGCGGCGGCGGAAAAGCGTTCATCGGCAACCCTCCGCCGGTTTGCCACAGCTCGCTCATGCCTCCAATCATCCCGGTAACAGCAAATGTGATCAGAAACAGCCCGTATTCTTTGAACTGCAGCACCGGCAGATGCACGGTATCGCGCGTGCCCGCGGCCCAAAGGCCCAGCAAGCCGGGAACAAGAACAACAAAAAGGGTGCCGTAAAGTATCTCTCCCAGCATCGAACGCTTCATACCTTCCAATGCACCACCTCGTGAATCACCCATCCTTCGCTCTGTCCGCTCGCCGTTTCCAGCACTCCGCGGCTTCTCCATTTATGTTCTTCAATGTTGCCCAGAGAACGGGGCAGCAGTCTTCGCAGCATGGGCGCTCCCGGCAGAACAGTCGCGCCCAGCCGGCCCGCGCGCAAGGGCAGGGAATCGCTCATGCGCAGCGTCCCGCTCTCGATCGCCACTTCTGTTTCTGTGACCAGTTCCAGCCTGCGCTTGCAGCCGTTGTGAATTGCGAATGCAGTCGAATACGGTCCTTGCCAGTCGATCCAGATCACGTGATCGGTGGGCGAAACAAATCGCCCCCATCGCAACTCGCGCAGGGGGAGCTGCCATGGCGGCAATGTCAGAGTCAGCCGCTCAAGATAGCCCAGACCGGTCAGCTCGCGTTGGCCCAGTTGAACCCGCACGGTCGCCTGCGGCTGCAGACACTCCCAGAGCGCACTCCCATCCGGGCTCGTCCCATCTGGACCAGGAAAGACCGTCTCCTGAACAGCCGCAGCCGCGGATTTCCATTCTCCTTCGACCTGCAGCCGTGGCAGCTCGACAGCAATCCGGCCGTCTTCACACTCGATCCGGTAGCGGCCCATCGAACTGCGCGATGTCGCTTGCGAATCGATGGCCGAAAGCAAGTTGCTGTATGCCGCATGAAGCCCGCGCCAGTGCAGCTCCGCGCAATACAAAATCACTGTGTCGCCTTCACCTGTGACACAGTCCATATACCATTTCACCAGCGAAAATGAAGGCGGAGACACTGGAGTCTTGTCCTGTCAGCTGCGCGCCGTGTACTGGTCGTGCCGCGGCACAATTATAGCTGCGCGCCTCGGCAGCTTCCTTGCGGCTGGTTGGAAACGGTCTGCGCGCCCAGCTCCAAACGCAGACGGGCTGTTCGGGCTGGGCGCCCTGTCGCGTTGCGTCGCTTGTTTTCGCTTTGCGAATACGACCGAAATCCACTGCAGGTTGGCGGAAAGACTTTCCATCGTCGGCGCATAAACTGTCCACGCCGGTCTGGACGATCGCAGGTTGCAGCGAAGATCGTTTGCCGCAGGGCAATCGCACTTCAAGGTGCGGGACGATTATGTCTTGAAAGGGCACGGCTTTAGCCGTGCCAAGGCAGGCGAAAAAGAAAGATTAGGACTTCAGCCCCCGAGGGATGGTTTTAGAACGCAGCAACATGCCTCCACGAGGGGCTAAAGCCCCGTCGATTTTGCGAATTCTTGCGGCACGGCTAAAGCCGCACCCTTTCAAAGTCACTGCGGTTCACGATTGCAATTTCAAATGCGATTGCCCGTGCGTTTGCCCTGGCCGCCGTTGACAGAAAGCGCGGAAGGCAGTGGGGAGGCGACATTTCGAGACCGATCTCATGTTCAGACAAGCTGGCAAAGCAGCGAATCTTCCGCCTCGCGCCGTTCGCATTCGGACAGTCAAATCCAGTTTCGGACAGCCTCCGTACTGCCGCGGGTCACCCGCGTAAAATACTGTCCACAAATTAAAGCACTTACGGCTTCGGCGATTGGCCGTTCACGTGCAACCTCCAGATCGCGCAGCAGTGTCGCGGAGGCTTCCATGGGAACTTTGCTTCAGGATCTTCGTTTTGCTTTTCGTCAGCTCAGGAAGGCGCCAAGCTTTGCCGTTACCGCCGTCCTCACACTGGCCCTTGGAATCGGCGCAAACACCGCCATCTTTAGCCTCGTGAACTCCCTGCTGCTGAAGCCCCTCCCGGTTCCCAATGCCCAACAGATCATGACCGTGGTTCCCCGCGAGAACAACGGACCCTTGCAGCAGGCCTTCTCATGGCCCGAGTACAAGGAAATTCGCGCGCAGAGCGGTAACTCCTTCAGCGATGTCTTCGCTTACGGCATCGGGCTCGACGGATTCGCCGCGCCCGGCCAGCAGCCCGATCGAATCTTGACCGCCTTCGTCAGCGGGAACTTCTTTGAGGGGCTGGAACTGAAACCGGCGGCGGGACGCCTCTTTCTGCGCGGTGAAGGCGAGGTGCTCGGCCAGGACCCGATCGTCGTTCTCAGCTACGACTACTGGCAGACGAAATTCAGCGGCGATCCGAATGTGGTGGGGCGGCCGGTTACGGTGGATGGACATCCGTTCACCATCGTCGGCGTTGCGCCGAAGGGCTTTCATGGTGTGCAGAGTTTTGTCGGCACAGCGGCCTTTCTGCCCATGTCCGAGATCATCATCACCGGCGTTCACGCGGATATCCTGAGTAACTGGCAAAATCGAAGCTTCGTCGTCAACGCGCGCATTCGTCCCGAAGTTAGCCTCAAGCAGGCAGGCGCCGAACTGAGCGTGATTGCAAAAGACCTGATGCGTCAGCAACCCGAATTTGAGAAGAAACTCGGTATTGAGGTCTTTACGGAGCCGAGTCTCCGCATCAATGCCGGTGATCCCAAGACCATGTACATCGTCTCCGGCCTCTTTTTGTCGCTTGCCGTCATGGTGCTTCTGCTGGCCTGCGTCAATGTCGCGAATCTGGTCTTGGTGCGCGCGACAACGCGGGAGCGTGAGATGGCCATTCGCACCGCTCTCGGCGCCCAGCGTTCCCGTCTTATCCGTCAGATGATTACGGAGAGCGTGACCCTCGCACTGATCGGCGGCCTCGCGGGAGTAGCGCTCGGCATGTGGGGAAGCTCCGCTCTCAGTCACCTCAACGTGCACGCCGACCTGCCCGTGCTGCTATCGTTCGGATTCGACTGGCGCATCTTTATGTACTCGTTTACCGTTGCGTTGCTCGCGGGCGTGATTGTCGGCCTGGTTCCCGCATTGCGCATTGCCAAGGGCAACATCAACGCCGTCTTGCACGAAGGCAGCCGCGGCGTGACGGGTGGGCGTCACTGGCTCCGCGATGGTCTGGTTGCCTTGCAGATCGCCAGCTCGCTTGTCTTGCTGGTGATCGCCGGACTCTTCGTGCGCAGCCTTTCGGCGATGCAGACCACGGACTTCGGTTTCAAGCCGGACCACGTGATGAATTTTGTGATCGATGCCAACGAGATCGGCATGAACGATGCGCAAACACGCGTGTTGGCCAGCAACATCCGCACTCGTCTCCATCAGGTCGCCGGCGTCGAGTATGTGAGCCACGCAGGCTCCATTCCGCTGGGATACTTCGGGAATGGCGGCGATCGAATGATCGTGGACGGTGCTCCGGCGCCCGCCAATCCCTCCGACTCGAATGCCAGTTTCAACGTGGTTTCGCCCGAGTATTTCAGCGTGATGGGCATCGATCTTCTCGAAGGCCGCGCCATTGCCGACGCGGATAACGAGCAAGGCAGAGATGTGGCCGTCATCAGCCAAAGCACCGCCAAAAAGTTCTGGCCCGGGCAAGATGCCATCGGCCACACCTTCCGCATGGGGATCGAGAAAGATCGCAAGATGGAGGTGATTGGAATCGCCCAGGATGCGGAGTTCCAGCTCTTTGGCGGGGCCAAGCAGCAGCCCTATTTCTACATCCCCTTTGCGCAGCACTCCACGGGGAACACCTTGATGGTTTTCCAGGTGAGGACGCCAATGAACCCCGCGGTTCTCATGCCGATCGTCGAGAAGACCATTCACGATCTTGCTCCGCAACTGCCCATCTTCCAGGTGCAGACCATGCGCCAGGCGCTCTATACCCTCAATGGACTTTTGCTCTTCCAAATCGGAGCATCGCTTGCCGCGATCATGGGAGGTCTGGGGTTGACGCTGGCGGTCATCGGCCTCTACGGCGTCGTTTCTTATGCCGTAAGCCGCCGCGTACACGAGATAGGCTTGCGCATGGCTCTGGGCGCATCCCGCGGCTCGGTTTTCAGAATGATCTATCGCCAGTCCATCCTCGTTGTTGCCGCGGGCCTGGGGGTTGGACTGGCTCTTGCCTTGCTAGCCGCCAAAGCAGTTGGCAGTCTGGTTGTCGTCAGCGTCTGGGATCCGGAAACATTCGTGCTTGTTGGCGCGGTGTTGGCGTTTTCGGCGCTCGGATCCTGCTATTTGCCGGCGCGTCGCGCCATGACCGTCGAACCGATGGTCGCCCTGCGTGAGGACTGAGTCGACCCAACCATGGCTATTCAAGACCTGAAAGATGGCGCCCTCAATGCCCGCGCTATCCGCTCAGTGGCGCCCAAAGGCATCGGCAAATAGACCTTGGCCTCATTACAATTGGATCAGGGCGCATGCAATGAAGATTGAACAACTGTACCTATCGCCCGGGCGCAACTTCTTCGGGCGCCACCAACAGCCTCCCGGCGAGCTTCCGCAGATCGAGCAGGTGGAACTTGAGTGCGTGGCCGGCCGTGGCATTCGGGGGACCGCTTCTTCGACTACAAAGAGCAATACAAAGGTCAAATCACCTTCTTTTCTTCCGAGGTATTCGCAGAGGTTTGCGCGCAGCTACAGCGAAACCAGAGTAGGTGTATCCCGGAAGCACTACTCCAAAGTTGACGCGACCATCGGGGAGCGGCGACCTTGCACGAAACTCACCGGGCCACAGGAACTCTGGTTTCGCTCTAAACGTGGAAGACAAATTGCCCGGCGTCACAAGGCGCAATGTCATCTCGGTCGGCGTGGACTTGAATTCGCTGATCGGCGAGGAGTTTGAGGTGCAGGGTGTGCGCTTCGCAGGTGTATGCGAATGCAGCCCTTGCTATTGGATGGATCTTGCCATTGCGCCCGGTGCGGAAATGCTGCTCAAGGGACGCGGCGGCTTGCGGGCGCGCATTCTCAGCGATGGAGTGCTTCGCGCACTTCGATAAACGCGATGAAGCTCGCCGAAAGGGATCACCCTACCGAGTTCCTCTGCACTTCCCGGTCAAACCGAAACACATAGCGCAGTAGCCCGCCGTTGATCGACAGCAACACAGTCGAGGCAACCGCGGCCGGAATGAGCGGCTTGAACTGATGGCGCAGCAGAGCCTCCATTGAAAAACTCAGCAGCCACAACTGAACCACCACCGTCGTTGCAACCAGAATCAGAATGGCGCTGAACAGCGTAGTTCCTTGCTTGCGTGTGCTCATCTAGACCTCCAGCCCAGTGGCGAAAATGTGGTCTCCGCGCTGTTCAATTTTGACTCTGGCCAACGGCCGCGTCGGAGGTCCCGCAATCGGTGCGCCCTGCTCCACGCTGAAGACGCCGCGATGGCAGGGGCACACCAGTTGGTCCGCGCTCTTGTCGTACACCACAGCGCAGGAAAGGTGCGTACACACCTGCGAATACGCAACCAGCGCGCCTTCCGCCGTGCGCACCGCAATGCACGGATCCTGCGGCGTCGGATAGCGGAAGAGCATCGCTCCATTCTGCGCGAGGTCGCTGGCCGAACCGAGACGCAGAACGGTGCTTGAGTCTTTGCGGATCATGTTCTTTGCAAACGCTGTGGCCCAGTTGGCCGCCGCCAGCAGGAACGAACCGAGCGTCAAAAACTTCACCATCTCGCGCCGGCTTACGTAATGATCTCCTTCCCACTCGATCGGAAAATCCTGTTGGTATTGGGGCGTTCTGGCGCAACTTGCGCAACCTGCGATTTCGTTGCTCTTTTCAACTTCCGAATTCACTGCAAAACCTCCAGCATGAGGGCTACATCGTAGGGGTCGACGGGCAGGGAAGCGGGCGTCGGCTTGATCTGAACCAGGTCGATATTCACTCGTTCCACCGCACGCGGAACCATCACGAAGACCTTGGTCTTGACTTCTTCCTGACCGAACTTCCACGAGTTCACAGGGATGCCCATGCGTGTCCGCTGAATATCTTCCATCGTGGTAAACGTGAGCGCGCCCGATGGGCAGACCGTCGCGCACATGGGTTTCTTGCCCACGCTGCTGCGGTCGTAGCACATATCGCACTTCATCATCTGTTCGAACTCGGCCATGTACTTCGGCACTCCGAACGGACACGACACGACGCAGTTGGAACACGCGATGCAACGCGGCTTCAGAGAACTTTGCACCACGCCATCCGGTGTCTTCTTGATTGCGTCTGCCGGACACACCCGGGCACAGACCGGATCTTCGCAATGCATGCAGACCTGCGGAGCCGTCTGCACGCTGTCCACGCGCTCGATGGTCTCCAGATGAATCATGCTGGTGCCGCGATGCGTATCGCACTCGCCGCACGCCTGCACGCACGACTGGCATCCGATGCAGCGCGAGTAGTCGATGAAGAACTGCCGGTCGTTCATCGAATGCCTCCCGCCTCGAGGCCCAGTTGAGCAAGATCATCCACAGGCATTTCAGTCTTGCTCACGCGCACCGCGCAGATCTTGAATTCGGGAATGTTCGACACCGGATCGATGGCGCGAATCGTCATGTTATTCGCGGAGCGATCGTGCGGCCAGTGGTACGGCACAAATACTGTGTCGGGGCGAATGGTCTTCACAAGAAGCGCGCGCACGACGATCTGGCCGCGCCGGCTCTCCACTTTCACGCAATCGCCATCGACGATTCCCAACCGCTCTGCCAGGCGCGGATGCATCTCGCATTTCGGCTGCGGACACTGATCCATCAGCGCGCCAATGCGCCGCGTCTGCGTGCCCGACAAGAAGTGCGAGACCACTCTGCCTGTGGTCAGGATGATGGGATATTCCGCATCGGGCATTTCTGCGGAAGGCCGCCACTCCACCGGCATGAAATGCGCCTTGCCGTCGGCATGACCGAACTTTCCGCCCTCATAAAGTCGTGGAGTTCCCGGATGACCTAGCTCCGGGCATGGCCAGAAGACGCCATTCTCTTTGTCGATCCGGTCCCAACTCATTCCGAAATAATCCGAAGTCCCGCCCTTGGACGCAACACGCAGTTCTTCAAAGATTTCCTTCGGCCCTGAGTAACTGAATTTGTCCTTGTGGCCCAGGCGACTGGCCATGTCGCAAATGATTCGCCAGTCTTCACGCGCCTCTCCGGGTGGTGTAACCGCCCTGCGATGCAGAATCACGCGGCCTTCCACATTGGTCGTAGTCCCTTCGTCTTCCTCCATCAAAGAGCCGGGAAGCACAATATTTGCATAGCGGCTGGTCTCGGCAAGAAAGAAGTCGATATTGACAAAAAACTCCAGCTTGCAGAGCGCCTCGCGCACATAGTTGCCATCGGGCAGCGATACCGCGGGATTGAAGCAGAGCGAAATCAAGCCTTTGATCTTGCCCTCGTGAATGGCTTCCACAAGGGGAACCGCCGAAAGTCCCTTTCGCGGAATCGACTCTTCCGGTACACCCCATACGCCGGCAATATATTTGCGGTGCTCGGGGTTGCCGATGTCGCGACTGCCGGGAAGTTGATCGCACTTCTGCCCTTGTTCGCGCGCGCCCTGACCGTTGCCCTGACCGGTAATCATCGCGTAGCCGCATCCCTCGCGGCCAATGCGCCCAGTGGCTACCACCAGGTTGATCGCCGCCATGCAGTTGTCCACGCCCTTGGAGTGATGTTCGATTCCACGCGCATGCAGCAGGAAACTGGTCGGAGCCGGTCCCCACATCTCTGCAGCCTTGATAATCATCGCTGCAGGAACTCCAGCAATCTTCGCGGAATATTCGGGCGTGTATTTCTCCACGGCTTGAGCTACCGCATCGAAGCCCGTGGTGTGCGCCTCAATGAACTCTTTGTCAATCCAGCCGCGCTCGATCAGGATGTGCATCATGCCGTTGAAGATGCCGATATCTCCGCCCGATTTCACGGGGATAAACAAATCTGCGTTGCGCGCGATGGGCGTCATGCGTGGATCGAGAATGATGAGCTTGGCCCCGTTCTCGCGAGCCTGCCACAGGTAGTCCGTGGTGATCGGCGCGCACTCCGCCACATTCGCGCCGGCTACAAGAATCACCTTGGCCTTGGGGATATCGCTCCATGGATTCGCGCTGCGATCGATGCCGAAGATCTTCTTCGAAGCTGCGCCTGCCGATACCATGCAAAGCCGTCCGTTGTAATCGATGTTGGCCGTCTGCAACGCCACGCGCGCGAATTTGCCCATCAGGTAAGCTTTTTCATTGGTCAGCGAAGCGCCGGTCAGCATGGCAAATGCATCCTTGCCATAGTTCTTCTGAATGCGCTGAATCTCGCTCACCGTGCGCTGCATTGCGGTCTCCCAGGTAACGGGCTCAAAGCCGCGTCCTTCCACGCGTTGCAGCGGTGTCTTCAGCCTGTCGGGATGTTCGTCCTGCATGTAACGCTTCACGCCCTTGGGGCAGAGCTTTCCTTTGTTGAATGGAAAACTCTCCCAAGGCTCGAAGCCAACCACCTTGTTGTTGCTCACGCGCAACTGAATGCCGCATTGCTGACCGCAGAAGCAGCAATGTGTCTTCACCAGCGTCTCGTCCTGCGCATTGCGCGTCCATCCACCCGAAGGAATGGTGTGCAACGTCGGACCGAACTGGCGAACGAGATCGGGAATATCGAGGGGGAGCTTTGCCATCTTCAATAACCTCGCGGTTCGGACGCTTGCGATTTCCAAAGACCGTCTTGCGTAAGTGCCAGATTCTTGCGGCGGCACGCGGGACACACATCCTGATAGTGTGTGCCGTCGGCCAGCTGATAGCGAATTCCAAGCGCGGCCTGCACTGCCTTCAAATCTTCGATGTGCACTCTGCTGGCGAACGCCTGTCCGCAACGGTTGCACGCCGCCTGTTCGCCTTCCGCGCCTGCCTTCTTGTAAAAATCAATGCCCAGTTGCGCTGGCCTTTGAAAGATATGGAAGAATTTGCCGAAGGGCAAGTAGAGCAGCGTGAGAATCACCGTGATCGCATGCAGTTGCGAAAGAAAACCGTAGTAAATTCCTCCCATCAAATGCGTTGAAACGGTCAGAAACAATCCGGTGATCGAGATGGCAAACAGAAAGATCAGTGGCAGCATGTCGTTGGAGAATTGCTGAACGCTCAATGCGCCGTGGTCGCGTCCCCTGCGCCAGAACACAAAGAACACGCCGATCAGCACCATCACCGCGGCAATGTCGAGAATGTTGAAGGTCAATTCGGCAATGACTGTGCCCAGATGAAAGCTGCCGACAGGAATGCCGAACATGAAGGCGCGATAAATCTCCTGGTTATCTTGCGCGGACTCGAATCGCACCCATCCGAAGGAGAGCGGAAAGGTGATGGCCGCAGCGAGAAGACATCCCCACGCTAGAAACCAGTGCGCGGTCCAGCGCATGTGCGAGCGGCGGTCGATGAAGCGCTGCAGCACGACGTTGTTCCATACGATGCGCGCCAGGTGAAGCATATTCGCAGGCAATTGTCGCGGCGTCAAAAAGATCTGCCAGCCGCGATACCAGTAAAGCCGTGTCGGTGGCCGCCGCAGCCACATTGCATAACGATAGCCCAGGCCGAAGCCTGCCAGCACCGTCGCTCCCGCATAGGAAACCAGCGCGGGATCGAAGTCGCGCAGTCCGCGGCTGCCGATCAAGATGCCCGCAATCAGAGTAACGGCGACCGCCGCTCCCCATGCCATGGCATGAAAAGTGTCTGAGCCTTTTCTTGAAAGGACCGGCGGCTTCAAAGCAGTTACCCCACAGAGGCCAAGGCGAATTGCGCGCTTCGCCGTGTCAAGAGCACGATCAGGCAAAGAAAGCAGAAGAGACTGAGCATCAAGAATCCGGGGAGGAAGGTGCCCGTCTGCTGCTTCACGAAGCCTAGCACCAACGGCGGGAAGAATCCACCCAGGCCTCCTGCTGCGCCGACCAGCCCGGTTACGCTGCCCACCGATCCGGGGAAATATTCAGGCACCAGTTTGAAGACTGCTCCGTTGCCCAGGCCGATGGCCGCCGCCATACCCAGAGCACCGACCGTGAACGTAATCATCAACGGGCACGCCAGAAAAATCGCCATGATGCCGGCTGCGGGAAAGACCCATTTGAGAATGGTTCGTCCGCCAACCTTATCGGCAAGCACGCCGCCGAAGGGGCGCATTGCGGTTGCCAGGAGAACGAATCCGGCAGTGCGTAGCCCCGCATCCTGCGGAGTCAGCTGGAACATCTCGGTGAGGAAAATGGGAAGGTAAATAGCCATGGCGACAAATCCGCCAAAGGTCAGGAAGTAATAGAGGCTGAGAACCCAACTGCGCGAATCCTTCAGCGGACGAACCGTGTCGGCAATGCTCTTGACTGCTCCGCGACGCGGCGCATTGCGTGCTGCAAATGCGAAGATCGCCAACCAAACCGCCAGCAGAAGACCAAAGGTCCAGAAGCCCCAGCGGAACCCGCATGCCGCGGCAATCATCGGAGCGCCGAAGGCAGCAAGCGACTGGCCAATATTGCCGGCCCCATAGACCCCAAGCGCAAATCCCTGCCTTTCAGCCGCGTACCAGCCGCTGACAAACCCGACGCCGACGGAAAAGCTGGCCAGCCCGATGCCGATGAAAAAGCCATAGAGCAAAAGATGCGCGTAGTCCTGCACCCCGCCCATCAGGAATGCAGGAATCAGCGAGAGCGCCATGACCACAGTGAAAACCGAGCGGCCGCCAAAGCGGTCTGTCAGCATGCCCAGCGGAATGCGGCCGAGGCTGCCAAGCAAAACGGGCAATGCTACGGCGAGGCTCTTCTCGACCGACGTCAAGTGCATCTGCTTGCTGAGCATCGGCATCATCGCCGAGAGCGATCCAAAGACGGCAAAGCACAAGGCAAATGCCCCGGTACCGAGCGCCAATTGCAGTCGTGCCTCAGGCGGTTGCTGCTTCATGTATTTGATCTCCCGTGTGGTCCCGTTGCGATTCAATGAGCTTTCAAGAATTCCATGAGCGCGATGGCATGATTGCGATTCGTATTCTTTGCGCTGCACAGCAGGGTTACAGTTCCATCACGTTGGAGTTCGGCGAGAGGCTCCAACACTTCGGGTTTGCTCTCGAACTCTGCAAAATAGCGAAGACGAAATTCATTCCACCTGGATGGATCGTGGTGGAACCATTGGCGCAACTCTGTGCTCGGAGCCGCATCCTTGATCCAACCATCGATCGTCAACGCCGACTTCTTGATGCCCCTCGGCCACAATCGGTCCACGAGAAATCGCTGGCCGTCGTCTTCCTCGACTGAGTCGTAAACGCGTTTGATCTTGAGCATGGCGAGTGTCCTCCAGATACGAAGTCTATTCCCGCCGTAACCGAATCTCTTCCCCCATGGCCGAAATGCTCTCCTTATCGAGAACCTGCGCCGCACGGGGGAAAACAACTCCCTCTTCGATCTGAATGTGCGCCTCGTAAAGTCCTTTCATCTCGCCTGTGGCGGAACGAAGTGTGAGTTCCTCTTCCGGGTTCAGTAGATCCGCCGCAATCCATGCGGAATACAACGCATCCACTGTTACGTGCAAATGATCGGCCAGGCGGTGATCATCTTCCAAGTGTTCGATCCGATCGAAATCACCGGCAGAAATCTCCGCGCGCAACTTGGAGCGCAGCCTGGGAAACAGCGACTCTTCTTCATCGGCCGTGTGCCGCTTCCCACCTTGTTGAAAATAGCTCATGGCAGACAGCACGGCCGACTTCTCTTCCGCCGTCAGAGCCCTGCCTGAAGCGCGATCTGCAACCACAACGAGGACATGCAGGAACCTTTCGATCCTGCGATGGCAGTCCTTGAGCATGCCGATGGGATCGTCGAATCCGCAGTCCGGTTTCGCCCCTATTTGCACCGCCATTCCAAATCTCCTCCCGCGCCTGTTGAATATACAGAATCGAAATCTGCCTGTCTTCAACCTTCTTACGGATTCGCCGATTTCAAACACCTTGCAAAACGTGCAGGCCTGCTTCCCTTGTCTTCGCGGCTGCAACGTATCCCTTCGGAATATAAGAGCAACACGGCTCTTTGCCGTGGACGTTACCGGTCAGCGCGTAGGAGCGGGAGCGCGACCCACCGCAAATCTCTTTGAACTCGCAGGCACCGCACTTGCCTTCCAACTTCGATGTGTCTCTCAAGCTTCGAAACAAATCCGATTCGCAGTAGATTTCCTTCAAACCTTGCTGGCGTATGTTCCCCGCCGAGAGCGGCAGAAATCCGCTTGGGAAAACCTCGCCGGTATGGGAAATGAATGCGAAACCCTTGCCGTCGTTCAACCCGCGCGGTGCGCGGCCGATTGCATCTTCGGCTCTTTCCGGAACCTCCGCTGAAGTGTTGCCAGCCTTGCGTTCGGCAACCTTTTTCTGCAACAGGAAGCGCCGATAATGCTGCGCCTCGGTGGTCTTGATGTCGAAGCTGGCCGTTTTCGACAGGCCATAAACTTTTTCAAATGCGGCTTCGAATTCTTCGGCGTTCAGCAGGTCGTCGAGCTTGCCGCGGCCTATGGGAACGAGGAAGAAGACGCTCCAGAGAGTAATTCTCAACGACTCCATCAGCGCAACGATGGCATCGATTTCGCCAATGTTTCTGCTGCTGAAAGTGGTATTGATCTGTACCGGAAGGCCAATGTCGTTGGCCCAGCGAACCGCATCCAGAGTGCGCGCGAATGATCCGGAGAGCCCGCGAAATGCATCATGCGTTTCCGCGCTCGCCCGATCCATGCTGACCGCAAGTCGAGCCAGACCAGCTTCCTTCAGCCGAGTGACGATCTCTCGCGTCAGCAAAGGCGTCGCGCTCGGCGTCAAGGAGACGCGAACCCCTTTGCAGCGAGCATGCTCAATCAACTCGAACAAATCAGGCCGCTTGATGGGATCTCCGCCGGTGAGAACAAAAACCGGCACCTGTAGGGCCGCGATTTGATCGATCAGCCCTTTGCCCTCTTCTGTGCTCAGTTCCAGAGTGTGCCGCTCGGGTTGTGCCGCGGCACGGCAATGGACGCATGGCAAGTCGCACGCCTGGGTCACTTCCCAAATGGCAATGAATGGACGCTCGTTGAAGTCGATCGCGTTGATTTGCGGATTCATAGCCCTATATGACAGCGCTTCGCGACGGATGCGCAGTGACCAAAGTCGCTCGCTGCTAAAATTTGTTTCATGAGTTCTGAGCGTACCAATCTCGCTGAGGTTCTAGGGAAGACCACATTACTGTCGAGCCTTTCGCCGTCCGAGTTGCAGTTGCTCGCCTCACGAACAGTGCGCAAGCTATTCAGCACAGGAGAGTTGTTGTTCTCCGAAGGAGAGCCATGCCGAGGGCTTCATATCATTGCGCGGGGCAAGGTGCGGATCTTCAAGACGTCGGTGAACGGCCGAGAACAGGTGCTTTCCGTCAACGTTCCGGGCGAGTCCATTGCCGAACTGCCTGTCTTCGACGGCGGGCCTTATCCCGCTTCATCCGTGGCCATTGAAGACGCTGAAATTGTCTTCATCTCCCGGCGCGATTTCCAAGGATTCTGCAGGGAACACCCGGAAGTCGCGCTCAAGGTGCTTGAAGTGGTTGGTGCCCGCCTGCGACGCCTGGTTGGCATTATTGAGGAGTTGTCGTTTACCACCATTCGCCAGCGCCTTATCTCTGCGCTGCTCAAGCTTGCTCAAAACGATGGCACAGCAACAGCGCGAGGCATCGAAGTTCTTTTGCCGGGAAGTCATCAGGAACTTGCCAATCAGCTGGGAACCGTGCGCGAGCTGATCTCGCGCAACCTGGCGCGGCTCCACGCCGAAGGACTTCTGGACGTGGATGCGCGGCAGATTGTGATCAAGGACATCAAGGGCCTGACCGCGCTTCTGGAGGCGACGACGTAGCCAATTCAAGCCGCGAGTGACATAAGTTACTGCGCCTCAAGCTTTCGATCGCTACCGTGGATGGTGGAGAGTGCGCATGTCTACCTCGACACAGTCCATCGGCGAAATCGTGAGGACGCATCCATCGGCAGCGGGAATCTTTCATCGCTTCGACATTGACCTCTGCTCGGAAGCCAACAGATCGCTCGCAGAGGCGTGTGCGAACCAGCAGCTCTCGCTCGATCAAGTTCTGGAGAAGCTTGCGGATGCGGAAGCAGACGAAGCAGGGGCCGTGCGCTTCGATCCATCAACCCTGACGTTGTGAAAGCTGATTGAGCACATCGTTCGTGTCCATCATCGGCGCATACGCCAGGAACTTCCACGGCTTGCAGAGATGGCTCGCAAGCTGGCAATCAAGCGGAGGGACGAATCCCCAGAACTGGAACGGGTTGCCGAGTTGCTTGAGCAGCTTCGCGACGACATGTTCGCGCATATCGAGAAGGAAGAGGAAGTCCTTTTTCCGTTCATCTCTCAGATGGATCGGGACTCGGTCGTTGCATACCCCGCCGGCCATCCCTGCTTTCGCTCCGTCGCGCACCCTGTTTCAAGAATGATTGAGCAACATGAAGCCGCGGACAATATAGTTCTCGACCTCCGCCATCTCACCGGCGAATTCGCGCCCCCATCCTGGGCTTGCGCAACCCATATCGCACTCCTCGATGGTCTTTGCGCCTTTGCGGCTGACCTCAAAGATCATGTGCATCTCGAAAACGATCTCCTGTTCCCACGAGCCATTGAGATGGAATCAATTCTGAACGACCGGAAGTAAATATGTCTGTGACGACTCAACTCGATGCGACTCCTCATTTTGTCGTACTGAACGCAAAGAGCACTGTTCATCCCGGCCGGCGCAAGAAGCCTTCCCAACACCCGCTCGGTAATGCGCTTGATCGAGACGATCTGTCCATCCACAAACACAGCTTCCTGTTCGCCTGCGTGCACGCGATAGCTGGAGCCTTCGATTGCGGTCACTTCGGCGCGATGCAGCAAGTGGTCGTGCAGGGTGGCCTTCGTAACGTGCAATGAGTTAGATGTCGAGGTTCTTCACATCCAGCGCATTGTCTTCGATGAACTTGCGGCGCGCCTCCACATCTTCTCCCATCAGGGTCGTGAAGATGGTTTCGCACTCCGCAATGTCCTCGAGCTTTACCTGCAACAGCGTCCGGTGTTCCGGGTCCATGGTGGTCTCCCACAACTGTCCGGAAGTCATTTCGCCCAGCCCTTTGTAACGCTGCACATCGTAGCCTTTTTTGCCCTGCTCCACGATGTAGTTATAGAGTTCGCGCGCTGTCTGTTTCTCCACCGGTTCCTGCAGCAGGCGCGACGCGCGCCGGGTCTGCTTGGCTTCCGCCTGCGCTTCGGCCTCGCTCACTTCGGCTCCTTCCGTTTCCTCGTTGCTCGCTTCCACCACGGCGCTTGCCTTGGGGGCGAACTCGATCAAGAACGGAGGCTCCAGGAACATCTTGATCAGGTTGTACTTGGCCATCATCTGCCGGAACTCGGGGCTGGATGCCAGCGTCCAGTCGATGCGCCGTTCCGAGCCTTGTGTGTCGATAAAACTGATCGACCAGGTGCGGTGTTCTTCGTCCTCTACAGGCTCGCCCACCTGCTTGTACTGCGCTTCCTCCGCGATGGCAACCAGCTTCTCCGCCAACTCGGCCAGCTTGGGTGGAACCTCGCTGCCTTCCTTCGAAGCGAAGTCGGAGCGATGCACCAGTTCCAGTCGCGCCAGGATCTCCGTCAGCTTCTCGTTGCGGACGCGCCGGTCCACCTTCTCCACAAAGCCCAGGTATTCGTTCAGCGTGCTCACGAAGCGGGTCAGGTCGGCGCCTTCGATGCGGTTGGCGTCCTCGCCGTGGCGAACAATCATGCCGTCCGCGGCGCGGCTCACCATCACCTTCACAAACTCCACTTCGTTCTTGATGTACTCCTCGCGCCGGCCCTTCTTGATTTTGAAAAGCGGCGGCTGCGCGATGTAGATGTTGCCCCGCTTCACCAGCTCCGTCATGTGCCGGAAGAAGAAGGTCAGCAGCAACGTGCGAATGTGCGAGCCGTCGACGTCGGCGTCGGTCATCAGGATGATCTTGTGGTAGCGCAGCTTGGACACGTCGAAGTCGTCCTTGCCGATGCCGCAGCCAAAGGCGGTAATCATGGCGCGGATTTCTTCGTGGCCCAGCATCTTGTCGTAGCGGGCCTTCTCCACGTTCAGAATCTTGCCGCGCAACGGCAGAATCGCCTGGAAGCGCCGGTCGCGGCCCTGCTTCGCGGTTCCACCTGCGCTCTCACCCTCGACGAGGTAAACTTCGCAGCGTTCCGGGTTGCGCTCACTGCAATCGGCCAGCTTGCCGGGCAGCCCAGCGCCATCCAACGCGCCTTTGCGCCGCGTCAGGTCGCGGGCTTTGCGGGCAGCCTCACGCGCGCGCGATGCCTCCACGGCCTTGTTGATAATCCGCTTGGCCACCTGCGGATTCTGCTCCAGAAAGCCGCCCAGCCGCTCATTGACGAATGCCTGCACGGTGCCGGCGATGTCGGAGTTCAGCTTGCCCTTGGTCTGTCCCTCAAACTGCGGCTGCGGCAGCTTGACGCTGACCACCGCCACCAGGCCTTCGCGCACATCGTCGCCGCTCAGGTTTTCCTTCATGTCCTTGAAGAGGCCCAGCGATTGCCCGATGGCGTTCACTGTGCGCGTCAGCGCGGTGCGGAAGCCGGAAAGGTGCGTCCCGCCATCCACCGTGTTGATGTTGTTGGCGAAGCTGAACACCGTCTCCGAGTAGCTGTCGTTGTACTGCAGCGCGATCTCGATCTCTACCCCGTCGCGCGCCGCTTCCATCATGATCGGCTTCTCGTGCAACACCTGCTTGCCGCGGTTAAGATGCTTCACAAACTCGGCGATTCCGCCCGCGTACTTGAACTCCACGCTGCGCGGCTCGCCGGTCTTGGGATCTGCCGTGCGCTCGTCGGTAAGCGTGATCTCCAGGCCCTTGTTGAGAAACGCCATTTCACGCAGGCGCTGGGACAGCGTGTCCCAGCTGTACTCGGTGACCGTGAAGATGCTCTTGTCGGGCAAAAAGTGAACCTTGGTGCCCCGCCGCTTCGACGTGCCCGCCTGGCGCAGTTCGCTGGTCGGCGCGCCGCAACTGAAATCCATCTCCCACGTGAAGCCGTCGCGCCAGATCTCGACGTTGAACTCCTGGCTGAGCGCGTTTACGCAGCTCACGCCGACCCCGTGCAGTCCGCCGGAGACCTTGTAGGTGGAGGCGTCGAACTTGCCGCCCGCATGCAAAATCGTCAAAACCACCTGCACCGCGGGCATCTGTTCGCCATTGGGCAGGGTCTTCATGTCCACCGGAATGCCGCGGCCATCGTCAACCACTGTCACGGAGTTGTCCACGTGCACAACGACGTCGATCTTGGTGGCATAACCGGCCAGGGCTTCGTCCACCGAGTTGTCCACCACCTCGTATACCAGGTGATGCAAACCCATCTCACCGGTTGAGCCGATGTACATGGCCGGACGAAGGCGAACCGCCTCCAACCCTTCCAGGATTTTGATGTTTTCGCTGGTATAGCTGTCGTTATCGCCGTGCTGCGGGATGCCGTTCGGATTTTCAGTCGCCATAAGATTCCGTTCGCAATGCCTTTGCTTCGCGCCTACCTCGTCTTTGCTTCGCGCCCACCCTTTCTTTGCTTCACGCAAATCGGTGGGACGCTTTCCGGAGCAAGCTCTGGGGCGGAGAGTTTGAAGAAGAACCGCTTGAAAAACAAGGGCTTTCAGGCAGATCTGCCTGGCTCAATTTTAGCATGTTGAGGGCCTCGGAAGAAGGATGAAACATGGTCCTTCGTGGGCCTCCGGACCCCGCCAGGAAGGGCCGCATCCGCGGCGCGGCGCGCTGCCCGCAACCCTCGTTCGGCCGGGATCCCATCTCCTCAAATTGCAGTGCTTAGGGCCCGCTTGCGCTCCTGGCCGGAGCGCGAGCACCCCACGCGCCTTGGTTCGGGACACTGCCTTGGACAGCTGGCGCTGTTGCCGCCCGGTGCATCCAGGGACAATGCCCTCCCACGCCGCTACAGCCTCGGCCGTTGAGCCATTTGTACCCCCGGTTTGCCTTTCGATCTCGTGTCGCCTTCGGCAAATGCCTCTGAAGCCGTGGAATTGAGCGCCGTCTTTGCCCTCCTGACGGCCACAACCCATGCTTCCGAGACCGGACGGCGCCGCAGAAAATCACGGCAGGGAGCGAGCCTTCGTCAGGCGCATATTACAAAAGTCTTGCCACGCAGAAGAATGATTCATTTCGCCGCACATGACGATGGTAATATCGGACCGTTATGAAGGTCATAAATCAAAGAAAATTATGTACTTGCGTGCAAAACTGATGTACTATTGCTTCGTAATTCTGGGCCGCGCATTTTTGTGCCAAATTCAAACATAGGAAGCCAATCATGAAGTCTGCCATTCGCGTTTTCGCCCTCCTCTTAGTCTTCGCCGGCGCCATCGCTGCCACCTTTAGCCTGAGCACCGCGCAGGCCCTCCCCAGTCATCAGTCGGCAAGTGCGGCATTTCCAATGCCGACCTGGCCCGGCCCAAGTGCCAAATTCCCCATGCCAACATGGCCCGGCCCAAGTGCCAAATTCCCCATGCCGACTTGGCCTGGCGCGCAAGCCAATTTGGCACGGTAGGGGGTTGAGTACAGCACAAAAGTGCTATGTGGAGTTGACTATTCCTCTTGTAGGTCTGTGAGATCGGCGCTATTCTGAGATCGCTCTCCGAAAAGCGACGGTCTCTCTATGTCCTCAAGCTTCGCAATGTCGATGATGGCCGCGGTCGAGTTCATCCTGACGGTTGCAGCGGGAGCGCTGTTTTTTCGCAAAAATCTGCATCGCCGGTTTCCGGTAATGGGCTCTTATTTGGCCTTGCGCGCCTTCGCGGCTCCCGTTCTAGCTTGCCTGCTTTATGGTTCGATGCGGCCTTGGGGCAGGGCCCTTGCATATCCATATTTCTTTCTGTTTTGGGCTGTCTATATCGCCAGCGCGGTTTTGCTCTTTTTCATTTGCTTGGAGGTATTTCGTACCGCGCTCCTTGCATTTTCCGGGTTGCAGCGGCTGGGGACTGTTGTTTTTCGCTGGGCGGCGTTGGTCTCGGTGATTGTTAGCCTGTCAACGGTCTCCTTCCGGCACTTTGGCTTGGATGTGATCCCGGCAATCTCAAGCAGCCTGTTCCGCTCCGTCAGTGTGCTTGAACTTTGTTTGTTGGCTTTCCTCTGCCTGAGCATGCAGGCGCTGCGTCTTTCGATCCGCGATATGGGCTTCGGAATCTCTCTGGGTTTCGGAATCATGGCCGCGAACGACTTTGTGATGACTGCCGTGATTCCGCAAAAGTCAGCTTTGGCAACTCCCTTGGAGTTCGTCTATGAGACGGTGATTCTGGGCGTCCTAGCAGTCTGGGCGATCTACTTTGCACTTCCCGAGCCGGTTCGCAAATTGGTTGTGTTGCCGGCCAACTCCACCGTCTATCGCTGGAACGAGGTTGCTTCCGCCCTCGGCCACCCCGGCACTCGGGTAGCCACGCCTCAGCCGGCCAACGGCTTCTTCCTCAGCGATGTCGAGCGGGTGGTCGAGAGGGTGCTTGCCCGCAATATGAGTGGCAACGAGTCCCAGCCCTGATCCATCGCCTTTTGCAAAACAGCGGGCCGGACTCCTCAGGAGTCCGGCCCGCTGTTTTGCAGTAAGTCCCTGAGTTTTCTCAACCTTCACGGAAGCAGCAAACGGCCACGGCATCGCCGTGGCCGTTCGGAGGAAAGATGCCCCTGCTTACTCGGCGGCAATAGGCTCGATCGAGGCAAACCGTCCGAGCTTGCCGCGATCGGCAAACTTCACGCGCCCGCTCACCTTGGCGAAGAGTGTGTCGTCGGAGCCGATACCAACATTGACGCCCGGCTTGATGCGGGTGCCGCGCT
Source organism: uncultured Occallatibacter sp. (assembly GCA_964595345.1). Taxonomy (GTDB): domain Bacteria; phylum Acidobacteriota; class Terriglobia; order Terriglobales; family Acidobacteriaceae; genus Telmatobacter. The sequence goes on along the minus strand of CAZQPY010000023.1, from coordinate 16,327 downwards.
GACGGATGATGATCGATCCGCCGGTTACCAGTTCGCCGCCGAATGCCTTCACGCCCAGGCGCTGTGCATTCGAGTCGCGTCCATTTGTGGAGCTGCCTCCACCCTTCTTATGTGCCATTGCCGAATCCCCTTCCGAAAAACTGAGCTGCTAGCTGCCAGCTTCTAGCTGCTAGCTTCCTCCGCCCCTGTTCCCTTCCGCGCCACAAACAAGCTAGGAGCTAGAAGCTAGAGGCTGAAGCTGCCGCGAGTTAGCTCGCGGCGGTGTAGGTCACGCCGTCGGCCTCGATGGCCTTGATGCGAACCTCGGTAAAGTTCTGCCGGTGACCCTGCAGCTTCTTGTACTGCTTCTTCCGCTTCAAGTGGAAGACCAGAATCTTCGCGCCGCGGCCTTCGCCCAGCACCTCGGCCGTCACCTTCGCCGTCGAAGGCTTGGCTACTGTTCCTGGCTCGCCGCTTACCGCAAGCACATCGCTGAACTCGATGGTCTGGTTCTCCGACTCCACGCTTTCAATCTTCACCACGTCCCCGGGAGCCACGCGATACTGCTTACCACCGGTGCGAATCACTGCGTACATAAATAACCCTCCAGCGTCCCGATTTCACAATCGGACGCATTCCAAAATCAAAACCGTGTGCTTCATTGGGGCGCATACAGACAGTGACTGCATCGGGACAGGGGCCGCACACACGCCAAACCAGCTAAAGATGCCGGAACTGGCGGTGAACCCAAATCTATCCCGCACACCCGCAACGGGGTGCATCGCCAAACTTAACAATTCTATCGTTAAAGCTGGGGGCAGGTCAATTTGAGCTCGCCTGCACTCCAGCTTTGCATTTCCGCCCAGGGGAAGGAAACAAGCGAGTGCACCAAAAGTGTTGCAAACGCTCGGCCCATGCCGCGTTTCAGTCACCCACTTGCTTTATCGACTCAAGGAGAATGAAACCGCGTAAGTCGACGCAGCCGCCAACCTGCCAACCCGCGATCCCCGCGTCGGCGGGGGCCAACTCGCCAGATTAAATCCGCCCCACTCCCGCCGTTTGGACTCTGCCTCATTCGGAGCCCCCTGCCTCGCTATACTTCCTCCATGCCCGCTGTCGCCATCATTGCCACCGTCCTCAACGAAGTGGAGGAAATCGCACTGCTCGTTCCCAGTCTGCTCGCGCAGAACCCTCCTGCGGACGAGGTCATCATTGTCGACGGCGGTTCCACCGACGGCACCTGGGAATGGCTCTGCCAAGCTGCCCGCGGCCATCCGAATCTTCGCCCTCTTCGCGACGAAACCTGTAATCTGAAGCGCTGTCCGGGGCCCATCTCGCGCGGCCGCAACATGGCCATCTCCGCCGCAACCTCCGGCCTGATCGCCTGCGTCGATGCAGGCTGCACCTATGCCCCGGACTGGATGGCCCGCATCACCGCCCCCCTCGCTGACGGTACGTCCAGCTATGCCCTGGGCGGTTCCTGCCTCGACCCCGACCGGCCCACCCTCTGGGACCTCGCTTCGGCCCCCTTTCTCGGCGTCAAGCTCGACCCAACGGAGCGCAGCAAGTCCTGCACCGCCCGTTCCATGGCCTTCACCAAGGAACTGTGGCACGACGTCGGCGGCTTCCCGGAATCCGTCTTTTTCGGCGAAGACACCCTTTTCGACCTGAACGCGCGCAGCAAGAGCCGCACGGTCTTCGTCGATGGCGCCAAGGCCCTCTACCATCCCCGCAACACCTTCCGCTCTGCCAGCCGCCAGCTCGCCATGTATGCCATCAGCGACGGCCTGCTGGGCGTGCGCCGCAGCAGGCTGATCCGCAACGCCGCCCGCTGCCTGCTGGGAGTGCTCGCCCTGCTTTGCCTGCCCTGGACCTCGGTCGCCCTCTTGGTTGTGCTCGCCCTTCAGGCCTGGCTTGCCTTCAGCCCCGACTGGCCCCTCCTGCAAAAGGCCGGAGTCCGCGTCATTCTTGCCCGCTTCGCCTTTTCTTGCGCCGTACCCTGGATCGTCACCGTCGGGCATCTGCGCGGCAGGTTCACCAGCGCCAACCCCTCCAACCGTCAGAACCAGTAAACTTCGCGCCCTCGGCTGGTTTCTCTCCGGCAGCCAGAGGCTTTGAAACGCCACAGCTTCAGCCTTGCCGCGACACATCTACTGAAATCGGGCGGGATTTGCTGGTTGCGGAAGATCTCTATCTGGCGGGCAAAAAGCGTCAAGGCACGACTTCAGTCGTGCCGATAAAGCCAATCACACGAACCGGGCTTTAGCCCCTGCTCATGCGTATTCCAGCGATTCCTTCGAATCCGGGCTTTTTCGCGGCTTTCTTGCCCCGGCTCACCGATCGAGGAGCATGAAGCGACCTATCCCCGCGGCACGACGAAAAACAGAATGGCGAAGTAGTGGGCCACGCTGCCGGCTAGCACAAACAGGTGCCACAAGGCGTGGAAATACTTCACTCGGTCAAAGGCAAAAAACGCAATCCCCAGCGTATAGGCCATTCCGCCCGCCCCCAGCCAAAGCACGCCATCCCAGCCGATGGCCCCCACAACCTGCCGCGCCGCGAATACGATCACCCAGCCCTGAAACAGATAAACCAGCGCCGAGGCCACCTGGAAGCGGCCCACCGCGAAGCTCTTGAACAGCACGCCGGCCAGCGCCAGCCCCCAAACAATTCCGAACAGCCACCAACCGGTCGGCCCGCGCAGCGAGATCAGCGTGAAGGGCGTGTAGGTGCCGGCGATCAGCAAATAAATCGCGGCGTGATCCAGCACATGAAACACATGCCGCGCCCGCGTTCGCACCAGCGAGTGGTAGAGCGTCGAGCAGATATACACCAGCACCAGCGTCGTGGCGAAGATCGCGCAGCTCACCACGCAAACTGCCGTGCCCCGCGTCGAAGCCGCAATCAGGTAGACCGCGCCCGCAATCGCGAATGCCGCCCCGATGCCGTGGGTGATGGCATTGGCCAGAATGTCGCCCAGTTTGAATTCAGAATGCACGACACGATCATAGCCGCTCGCCGTCGCCGCAGCCTGTGATCGGTTCCATTCCCGCGTAGACTATCCATGCCCCTTTTCGCGCTTTCGCGGAAGGGGTGGGAAAGCACGAAATTCAACCGGGATAGATCCGCCCTGCGCGCAGCAGCCGCGCGTCTCTCGTGCGCGGCCCCGCCGAAGGCATCCGCCGCACCGCAGGTGCCAGGTGCCTAGACCGTCTCCACCACAGCCTTGGAAAGGTTCCGCGGCCGGTCCACGTCCACTCCGTGCTCGATGGCCATGAAATAGGAGAACAGTTGCAGCGGCGCCACTTCGGAGATTGGCAGCAGATACTCAGGTGCCGGATCGACCCACACGCAATCGCTCACCAGGCTGGCCACTTCCTCATCGCCCGTGTTGGCCAGGGCGATTACCTTGGCGCCCTGCGCCTTCATTTCGCGCAGCAGCTGCAGAGTCTTTTCGTAGCGCTGAACAGACGACTCCAGCGCCCGATCGACCGTTGCAATCACCACCAGTGGCACCCGGTCGCTGACCAGGGCGTTCGGCCCATGCTTCAGCTCGCCCGTTGGATAGCCTTCGGCGTGTACATACGAAGCCTCTTTCAGCTTCAATGCGCCTTCGCGCGCAATCGCATAGTGAATGCCGCGCCCCAGGAAAAGGAACGTTGACGCGTCCTTGTACTTCGCTGCCAGCGCCGCCATTTGTTCGCGCCAGCCGTCCAACTGGGCGGCAATGCCGTCGCACTGCGCGCGCAGTCCGGAAATGTGCGTGTCCAGTTCGGCGGCATTCATCCGGCCTGTCCGCGCGCCCTCATACAGCGCCAGCAAATACAGCGCCGCCAACTGGCAGGTAAAGCTCTTGGTCGCAGGAATCGCCCGCTCCACTCCTGCCGCGAGGGGCATGGAAACCACGGCTTCGTGGGCCATGGTCGAGCCGGTCGCGTTGGTGATGGCCAGGGTCTTCTGACCGTGCCGCACCGCCTCGCGCAATGCCGCCAGGGTGTCCGAGGTCTCTCCTGATTGCGAAAGCACCAGCACGCTCGGATGCCGCGACTCGCTCTGCCCGTTCCCGCCCCGGCAGCTGTATTCGCTGGCGTACTCCACATCCACAGCCAGCCCGCACAGGTCCTCCAGCAGGATCTCGGCGGCCAAACCACTGTGGCGGCTCGATCCCGAGGCGGCAATCAGGATCTCCCCCGTAGGGCTCGCCCACTTTGCCAGACGCTCCGCCATCTCCGCCACCAGACCATCGCCGCTCAAATACAGGTCCAGCGTGCGGCGCAGCGCTTCAGGCTGCTCGTAGATCTCGCGCAACATCTCATGTGCAAACTTCGGCATATCTCGGCTCCGGCGCTCCGCTTTCGCAGGCATGATTTCGGTATAAAACGATCATATACCGTTAGAATGATCAGTTGAATGAAAAAAACATCCGAATTGGTGAAAAATGCACAGCAAAATCACTCACCCAACCCCAACCTTCCCGTCTGGCAGCGTAGAATCGCTGTGATATGTCCGAGTCCATTACTCGCCGTTCTGAACAGATCGTCAAGTTCCTCCTTCGCACCGGTTCTGCCACTATCGAGGAACTGCTCGCCGTGGCGGGTTCCTCGGCGCCCAGCATCCGCCGCGATCTCGCCCGCCTGGAAGCCCGCGGACTCATTCGCCGCACCCACGGCGGCGCGGAACTGGTTGAACCGCTGCTCTATGAGCCCTTCCGCTACGACAGCTCGTTCCTTGCCCGCGAACAGCGCCATGCCGCCGAAAAGCGCCGCATCGGCCTGGCAGCCGCCGAATTGGTGCAGGCTGGCGAAACCGTTGGATTGACGGCGGGAACCACCACTACCCATATCGGCCGCAGCCTTCGCCATCGTGACAAGATTCAGGTGGTCACCAACGCGATCAACATCGGAATGGAGCTCTGCAACCAGCCAGGCATCCGCACCTATCTCACCGGCGGCGTCGTCCCCTGGGCCTGGTCCTTTTCACTCACTGGCAATGCCGCGCTCACCTTCCTCGACAACATCTATATGGACAAGGTCTTTCTGAGCGTCACCGGGCTCGACACGGAACGCGGCGCGACCTCGCTTGAAGCCGATGAGGCCCTCGTCTACCGCAAGATGCTCAAACAGGCCAAGCAGGTGATCGTAGCCGCCGATTCCAGCAAACTCGGCAAGGTCAGCCCGGCCTTTATCTGCCCGGCCAGCGAGATTCACACGCTTATCACAGATTCCGGCGCAACCGCCGAAATGGTAGCCCCCTTCGAGCGCCAGGGAACGCACGTCATCCGCGTCTGATTTTGCTCGAGTGCCGCGCCCGCTGTGCAGTTAGTCCATCCCGCAAGCACAAGTGACCGTGCCTCATCCTTTCCGCGCTTCTGCGGAAAGGGTGGGAAAGCAACCTTACGATACGGCCCGGTCTGATCGAGCGAAGCCACCCGGGTTCCTGTTTGGCAGAAGATGAAATCGCGTCCGGCAAGTCAGCCGCCAACTCGCGAAATCGGCCCCAAATCACTCAATTCTTCGCACCCGCCAGTTTCATCCGCCTTCCATAGTCAAAACTATTCCCCTTCCGCCACAAATCTCCACCATTTTGATCATATTGTCTATAAATGTTCATAATTTGCTTGAAAACCGGTACTCAAATGTCCTATCGTTTCCAGTAACGGATCTTGCAGGCAGAGTTGCGTTCTGTGTCGGCTAACGCCGGCGTGGGCCATACGGCGCGTCGCAAGAACGTGGACGCCAGCGAGCGCCCGGACGATGCGCAGCGCTTCATTGGCAATCGCGGCGGTTTCAAGCTATGCGGTATGCTGGTCTGGCCAAAATCTCGTACCTAACCACCTCCGCGTAATTTGATAAGGATCTTCATGCTCGGCACCACAGGCAACCGCACCACCAGCGAAGATATATCCGCGCAACGGCCTCCGGCCACCTGGGTTCCCACCGTATACTTCGCCGAGGGCCTTCCCTTCTACGCGGTCAACATTCTGGCGCTCTTCTTCTTTCAAAAGATGGGCGTCAGCAACACCATCAATACCCTCGTCATCAGCCTGCTCGCGCTTCCCTGGACCCTCAAGCCCATCTGGAGCCCGATGCTGGAGATGTACAAGACGAAGAAATTCTTCGTTGTCCTCACCCAGCTCGCTGGCGGCCTCAGCCTGGTTTTGATCGCGCTTTCACTGAACCTGCCCGGCTACTTCCATTACTGTGTGGCTCTCTTCGCCGTGCTGGGTTTCTGCTCCGCCACCCACGACATTGCCACCGACGGCATCTATATTGCCGCGCTCACTCCCAAGCAGCAGGCCGCATGGATCGGCTGGCAGGGAAGCTTCTATAACCTCGCGCGTGTCTTTGCCACCGGCGTTCTGCTTTGGCTGGTGGGAGTCCTCACGGAGAGATTCACGCTGGCGCACCAGACCGCGCCCGTCGTCCACGCGTGGATGGTCGTCTTCGGCGGCGCGGGCCTTCTGCTGGTTGCGCTCAGTCTCTATCATGCGCACTTCCTGCCCACCGGCGGCGAGGAAAAGGAATCCGAATCGGTCCGCGCGATGGCCTTCACTTTCTGGGACGTCGTAGTCACCTTCTTCAAAAAACGCAATGTGTATTTTCTTTTGCTCTTCATCTTCCTCTATCGCGCCGGCGAAGGCCAGGTGGTCAAGGTCGGTCCGCTCTTTCTGCAGGCTGCGCGGAGCACCGGCGGCCTCGGTCTCACCGCAAAGGAAGTCGGAACGATCTATGGAATCTTCGGCAGCATATCCTTCGTTGTCGGCAGCATCCTGGGCGGATATTTCGTCGCCAAACTCGGCCTCAAGCGCGCCCTACCCTGGCTAATTCTCATTCTCAATCTGCCCATGCTCGCCTACTGGTATCTAAGCGTTGCGCTGCCCACCAATCCTGTGCAGATCACCGTCGCCATGAGCACCGAGATGTTCGGATACGGCTTCGGATTCGTCGGCGTCATTCTGCTCATGATGCAGGAAATCGCGCCCGGCAAATACCTCACTGCTCACTACGCATTTGCTAACTCCCTCATGAACCTCGGCATCATTCTTCCCGGCGCGGTCAGCGGCTGGATCCAATCCAAGCTCGGTTACACTCACTTTTTCATCTGGGTCATCATCGCGGCTCTGCCGGCGCTGGCGATCTCACGCTTCATCCCGGTGCACGGAGACGCGCAGCGAACAGCGCAATTGCCTGCCGAAGCGCAGGACTAATGTTCCGGTTCGTAAATACTCTCATGCGAGTGCTTCATCCTCGCATGTCATCCTGAGCGAAGCGCAGCGAAGTCGAAGGACCTGCGTCTTGTGTTTTCGTGGTTTCGGTGGGAACCAATCAGACTATTCAAGGACCGAATCAACAACGCATTCTTACCTTTATACGGAGGCATCGCAATGGTAAAAGCGGCACGAAGCAAAGCGCAGGATTCCGCGGCCGTCGAAAATCAATCGGCTCTCAAGGCGGTTGTCTTGGCCGCAGGCAGCCAGGCCATCACGCCCGACGGCCAACCCCTGGTCCTGAAGACACTCGGAGACCGCAGCATTCTGCAGTGCGTCGTCCAAAATGCGTTGCAGTCCGTGCGCCCTGAAGATATCTACGTCGTCGTCGGCTATCGCCAGGAGGAAGTTCGCGCGCATCTCGGCGACAGTTACAACTATGTTGTGCAGGAAGAAGCCCTCGGCACCGGCCATGCGGTCCTTCAGGTCACGCGCCTGCTCGCGGGCTACACCGGGAATCTACTCATCCTTTATGGCGACACGCCGCTCTTCCGTCCCGATTCCATTCGCGGCCTCCTCAATCGCCATCATCTGCGCCAGGCTCACCTCACACTGCTTACCGCCGACGTGGACCGCGATCTTCCCTATGGACGCATCATTCGCGACGCCGCCGGTCAGATCATCGACATCATTGAAGACCTCGAAGCAACTCCCGAGGTGCGCCAGATTCACGAGCTAAACGTGGGCGCATACGTGGTCAACGCCGCCGCCATCTCCGCGACCCTCGAAAGACTCACACCCTCGCCGCGCGATGGAGATTATCGCCTCACCGATTGTGTGCACCAGTTGATTCGCACCGGCCTGCGCGTGGCCAACTATCAACTCTACGATCAGGACGAAGTGCAGGGGATCAACACACAGCAAGATCTCGAACACGCCGAATTCATTCTGCAGAAGCGCCTTTTCCGACCCCGCCGCCAGGAAGAGCAGAACTTGGTAGCCTTCGGAACCGGCGGATGGCGCGCCATCATCGGCGAAGGCTTCACCATGCACAACGTCCGCCGCCTCAGCCAGGCATTGAGTAACGAAATCGCCCGTCGCGGACGCGAGAAATCCGGCGTCATCATCGGCTATGATCGCCGCTTCCTCAGTAAACAAGCGGCCGAAGCCTCCTCCGAAGTCTTTGCCGGAAACAACATCTTGGCCATCCTCCTCAGCGAAGATGCGCCCACGCCGCTTATCACCTATGCCACCGCCCTTGAAGGCTCCGCATACGGCCTCGTCTTCACCGCCAGCCACAACCCTCCCGAGTGGAACGGCCTCAAGGTCTTCCACAGCGACGGGTCTCTTCTGCTCGATGATGAAACGCGCGCCATCGAAGCGGAAACAAACGCCCTCACCCCTAACGAAGTCATCAAGCTCGAACTCGACATCGCGCTCGAAGCCGGCATCGTTGTGCGCAAGGACTACACAAACCAATACGTCGACGCTGTCGAGAGACTCATCGACATGGACGCCATTCGCAAGGCCGGCCTCAAGGTCATCGTCGACCCGATGTATGGCGTTGGCCAGCTTACTCTCGGAACCGTGCTCACTGAGGCGCGCTGCCGTGTCACATTTATCCATGAGCGCCACAATCCACTCTTCGGCGGCCGCTCGCCCGCGCCCAGTCTCGAAGCGCTGCGCTCGTTGAGTTCGCAGATGGAAGAAGACGGCTATCACGTCGGATTGGCCATGGACGGCGACGCCGACCGCATCGCTATCCTCGACGAGAAGGGCCGCTACATCTCGGTCAACGACCTCCTGCTGCTCCTCTACTGGTATCTGCACGAAGTGCGCGGCGAGCGCGGCGGCGTGGTCCGTAACTTGGTCACCACGCACTTGCTCGACCGCCTGGCGCGCTCCATGGGCGAAGAGTGCTACGAAGTCCCGGTCGGATTCAAGCACATCGTCAACATCATGCAGCAGCACAACGCACTGCTCGGTGGAGAGTCCTCCGGCGGCCTCACCATTCGCGGCCACATCCTCGGCAAAGACGGCATCTTCGCCTGTGCATTGGTCGTGGAGATGCTGGCCCGCACCGGCAAGAAGATCAGCGAATTGCGCGACCACGTCTATCAACTCACCGGCGCGCTCTACGATCTCGAAGAGGGCATTCCAGCAACACCTGAGATGCGCATCGCCGTGCCCAAGCGGGTGAAGGAAGCGCCCTGCAGCGATGTCGGCGGCTATCCGGTCACGCGCATCACGCACGACGACGGCATCAAGTTCTTCCTCGAAAACGAAAACTGGGCATCCTTACGCTTCTCGGGCACCGAGCCGATCCTGCGCCTCTCCGTGCAGGCCGACACAAATGAGAAAGCAGAGAAACTGATGCATTGGCTGCGCCAGTTCGTCACCGCGGAATAGAAGATCTATGACCGTGCATCGCGTTCGCGCGAGCATGTTCAACCAAGGAACCTCCGACTAAGTCGATGTTTTGAAAGGGCACGGCTTCAGCCGTGCCGCAAAGCCCATAAGATGAAGGTGGGCTTTAGCCCCTGAGGGAATGCGTTTTTCGGGCTGGCTCTTGATCAGGGCTTTCATAAAATGCGGGTGCCCCATCCTTTCCGCGTAGTTTGCGGAAAGGGTGGGAGACCACAAAACCCATTCTCGAAAGGTTCTTTACTGGAGGTTTTCCGTGCGTTACGGTTACTTTGACAATGAAAACCGGGAGTACGTGATTGACCGTGTGGATGTACCGGTCTCATGGACCAACTACATCGGCGTGAAGAATCTCTGCACGGTCCTCTCGCACAATGCGGGCGGCTACTCGTTCTATAAGAACGCAGAGCACTCCCGCATCACGCGCTTCCGCGCCAACGGCGTTCCGCTGGACCGCCCCGGCCACTACGTCTATCTGCGCGACGACGACACCGGCGAATATTGGTCCATCTCCTGGCAGCCCGTAGGCAAGAGCCTCGACGAAGCGAAATACGAATGCCGCCACGGACTCTCCTATTCGAAATTCAGTTGCGACTATAAGGGCCTTCGCGCCGAACAGACCGTCTTCATTCCCGTCGACGATGACGTTGAACTGTGGGACGTCAAGATCGCGAATAACGGTAACAAGCCACGTCGCCTGAGCGTCTTCGGATATGTCGAGTTCTCCTATCACCACATCGAGATCGACAATCAGAATCTGCAGATGAGCCTCTACGCCAGCGGCACAAGCTACAAGGACGGCGTCATCGAATACGACTTCTATTACGAGCCGTCCACCTTCCACTACTTTGCCGGAAGCTTCGACCCCGACGGCTTCGACTCCATGCGCGACAGCTTTCTCGGCAGTTATCGCACCGAGACCAATCCGCTCGCTGTTGAACGCGGCGCATGCAGCGGCAGCACCGAACTCGGCGGAAACCACTGTGGCGCGTTGCAGAAGAAAATCGTCATCGAACCCGGCCAGGATGCGCGCCTCGTCTTCTTGCTCGGTGTAGGCCCACGCGCCAATGGCCAGCAGATGCGCGCGAAGTACTCCGACTTCACCAACGTCGACCGCGAATTCTCTGCGCTCAAGGAGTATTGGAAGAAGAAGCTGAATGCCTTCCAGTGCAAGACGCCGCATGAAGGCTTGGACACTATGGTGAACATCTGGACGCTCTACCAGGCCGAGACGTGCGTCGTGTGGTCGCGCTTTGCGTCGTTTATTGAAGTGGGCGGCCGCACCGGCCTGGGCTTCCGCGATACCTCGCAGGATGTAATGAGTGTGGTGCACACCAATCCCGTCAAATGCCGCCAGCGCATTGTCGAATTACTCAAAGCGCAGGTCAGCGAGGGATACGGACTCCATCTCTTCGACCCCGACTGGTTCGATCCGGAAAAGCAGAAGGCGCCCGAGTTCAAATCACCCACCATCGCGCACGCGCCCAGTGTCAAGAGCATGATTCACGGCATCGAGCACGTGTGCTCCGACGATGCGCTTTGGATCGTGGTCACCGTTTGCGAGTACGTGAAGGAAACCGGCGACACCGCGCTCTTCGATCAAGTTGTTTCCTTTGCCGATGAGGGCGAAGCAACAGTCTATGAGCACCTGAAGCGGTCGCTCGATTTCTCAGCCCGGCAGGTTGGTCCCACCGGCATCTGCAAAGGCCTGCGCGCCGATTGGAACGACTGTCTCAATCTCGGCGGCGGCGAAAGCGCGATGGTTTCGTTCATGCATCACTGGGCGTTGCGCGCCTTCGTTGAAGCCGCACAGCACCTGGGACGCTCTCAAGATGCAGCCGCATACAGCGCACTCGCAGACAAGGTGCAAGCCGCATGCGAAAGGGAACTGTGGGACGGCGAATGGTATCTGCGCGGCCTCACCGCAAAGGGTCTCAAGGTTGGCTCACAGGAATGCGAAGAAGGCCGCGTCTTCCTGGAGAGCAACACTTGGGCAGTGGTCTCCGATGCCGCATCGCCCGAACGGGCGCGCGCATCCATGGATGCGGTGGACAAATACCTTTTCAGCGAGTGGGGCATTCATCTCCTCTGGCCCTCGTTCTCCAAACCCAACGACGACATTGGCTTCATGGGCCGTGTCTATCGCGGCGTCAAGGAGAACGGCGCGATCTTCAGCCATCCGAATCCGTGGGCCATCATTGCCGAGTGCAAACTGGGACGCGGCGATCGGGCGATGAAGTTCTACGATTCGCTGCTGCCTTATAACCAGAACGACAAGATCGAAGTGCGCGAGGCGGAGCCGTATTCTTATTGCCAGTTCGTGATGGGCAAGGACCACACCGCGCATGGCCGCGCGCGTCATCCGTGGCTTACTGGCAGCGGTGGTTGGAATTACACCGCCATTACGCGATGGCTTCTTGGTGTTCGCTTGAGCTTCGAAGGTCTGATTGTGGACCCCTGCATCCCCGCGGACTGGCGCGAATTCCACGTCACCCGTGATTGGCGCGGAGCAACTTTTGAAATATCCGTCAGCAATCCGCGCGGCATGCAGAAAGGCGTTGCATCTGTAACGCTCAACGGCGTGCCGGTCGATGGCCCGATCGCACCGCAGCCAGCCGGAACGGTCAATCACGTTCAAGTCATCATGGGCTGATGCCGAATGGCATCCCGTGATTCGTTTTAAAAGGGCACGGCTTTAGAGGCTGCGGAAAAACTCTAATTGGTCACGCTTTGTAACAGGGCACGACTTTAGTCGTGCCGACAAAGCCAACAAAATGGACGGGGCTTTAGCCCCTGCTAAGGCATGTTCCAACACTTCACTCAATTTCGGGGATTTTTCCGCAGCCTGTTGAGTCGTGCCGCAAGATGCCCAATGTACTTTGGGCGCTTTAGCCCCTGGGGGACGTGCTCTTTGGCGGGCGGTCGGCTCCCCTCGGCCCTATGATCCAGGAATGGTACGAATCTTCCTGGCCGCACAATTGGCTCGGCACAGAAGAACGGGGCTGAGAGAAACCTCTCAGCCCCGCTTTCTTTGCTTTCATTTCGATACGCCCGACCTCACCCCGCCAACACAATTGCCGGCTTCTCGCCGCGCGTATCTCGCTCGTTGACTTCCGTCGTCAGCGTGCGACTTTCGCCGGGCATCAGCGCGATGTAGTTGTCATTGTAGATTGCAGGAAGAATGCTGTCGCCGCTCTTTTCGCGCACAGCCTTGATGCGAACCATTAAAGCAGGCGAGGCCGTGGTATTGCGCAGTTCCGTCGTCAGCTTCCAGATATCTCCCTGGCGAGCGACGGTGGTTGCCGCCTCGATCTTCGCTTTGGGCAACTCGCGAATCGCACGATAATTGTCCTCTTCCGTGCCGCGCAGATAGAAGTTTGTTGAAAGCGTCTCTGTCCCGCGCGTGAGCGTAAGCCGCAAGAAATGCACAGCCGTCAAACCCGACGGATACTGCATCGAGATAGGCGAACCGGTGCTGTCTTCCTTGCTATCAAGATTCGCGGACTTTTGCGCCTGCACGCTTCCGTCCAGGTTCAGGATCTCGGCCTTCGCTGTCAGTCCGGTCAAATCGCCCGCGCTGTAGTTCACCACTTCAATGGTTTCGCTGACGCGGTTCCACTGAATGTGAATCGGCTCGCATCCCTTCTTGCACGCGAAGTACACCGAGGTCGGCTCGAAGTAGTAGTCATAGGTCTGCCACACAAACGACGGCCAGCATGGATGACTCATCCACAGCAGCAAGCCCATGCGGTGCACGCTCTCCGCTTCAAACATCGCGCGGTAGCTTTCGTATTGCACATACTGCGCCAGCGCCACCCATTCTTCCGCGTTGTTTGCGCCACCATAACTGTTCTCGACAAGCGCGCGGAATCCCGCGCCGCCTTGCGCACCGCTCAAACAGAAGTCGTGCAGTCCCCATACAAGCCCCTGTGGCCACACCGATTTCTCGCGCATCATTCGGCGCACGCTTTCCATTGGGGGGATTGTTGGCGCGCCAATTTCGCTATGCAGCTTCGGATCTGCGCTGCGGAAGTAGAAGCTGGGCGGCATCGCCGAGTAAGGACCGTGTCCGCTCACCACATCGTCCGCGGAGCTCGGAATGTAGTGCAGATCCGGATGCAACTCGCCGAGGATCTTGCGAAGGCCCTCTTCCAGCGGCTTGGGTGGGAACCCTTCGTTGCGTCCGCAATAAATGCCTATCGACGCGTGATTGCGAATGCGCAGAACCAGGTCCTTCGCGTTCCTCAAGAACATTGCGTTGTCATCGGGAATCGGACCGTCCCACGGATTGGCGAGCCAGAAGTCTTGCCACACCATCACACCGTGCCGGTCGCAAGCTTCATAGAATGCGTCGTCGCCGATTTGGCCAACCCAGTTGCGGATCAGGTTGAAGTTCATCTCGCGGTGATAGCGCACCGCAGCATCGTACTCACGCGCGCGATAACGCAGCATCGACTCGCCGAATCCCCAGTTACCGCCCTTCCCGATGAAGCGACGTCCGTTGATCCACATCTTCAGATCGTGACCCGCTTCGCTATAAGTCATTTGCCGCACGCCGGCCTTGAACGACTTCGCGTCCTGCACTTGGTGGTCCGCTTCAAACGTCAGTTCCACATCGTATAAATTCGCGTCGCCATAACCCGCGGGCCACCACAGTTTCGGGTTCTTGAGCCGCAACTGCGGATGAGTATCTACTCCCAACTTGACGGTCTGTCTTGCGGAGCCAGCAAGCACCACCCGCTGCTCAAACCGCACATCGCCGTACCGTCCGCGCAGAACGCCTTTCATTGGCTTCGTCTGGTGATTCACCAAGTCGAGCGAGATGCTCACATCCGCGCTCGATGTGTCGGGCAGCGGCAGCTTCGAAGAGACAAATGTGTCTTCGATGGTCACCGCGCCACTCTGCGTGACAAACACATCGCCCCAGATGCCGGTGTCGCGCCCGCGAATGGTCGGGATCCAGTCCCAGCCAACCGACGCGTGATAAGTCGCATTGTCCGCGCCGAGGGCGCCGCCATTTTTCCCCGCGCTCTCAAATGTCTTCTGGTGGACGCTTCCCGGCGTTGCGTTCTTTTCAATGCGCACCGCAAGCGCATTGGTCTTGCCCGGAATCATCTTCCCCGTCACATCGAAACGGCCGCGCAGGAAGCCGCCTTCGATGCGGCCCAGCTTCTCGCCGTTCAAATAGACTTCGGCCTTCCAGTTCACGCCATCGAAGTTGAGCCACACATCTTTGCCGGGCTCCACTGCGGGCGCAGTGAATTCGTTGCGATACCAGAAGTCCGCATAGAAGAACGAGTCGGAAACATACAGCTGGTTCTCGTCGTAATCGGGATTGGCAATCGCGCCCACATTCAGATACGAGGTCAGCACCGTGCCGGGCACCGTCGCCACCACCCAGTTCGAGTCCGAATAGCCGGGCTTGCTCATCGCCTCGCCCGCGCCTTCGACAAGGCTCGACCTCTGCAATTTCCAACCTCCGCCGGCCAAGTCAAGTCGTCCATTCGCATCGGCCGTTTGCGCAGCCTTGGGCCGCGCCACAAATCCGCCTTTGCCGTAGACTTCGATCTCGCTCAGCATGTAGCCGTTGGGCGAAGTAGGCCGCGTCATCAGCACGCGCACATAACGCCCTTGGACCCCAGCCAGCTTGAAATCGTCCACCTGCTCGGTGGTCGCGGGCAGAGCCGCTATATCGCGCCAGCTTTCCGCGTCGTCCGACACTTGCACCGAACCCTCTGCCGCGCGCGCAATCCAGAACAGCTTCACCCGGTCAACCTCGCACCGCGCGCCCAGATCGACGTACACCCACTCCTCGTCAAGACCCGCGCTCATCCACGCGCTGGTGAAGCTATACGGCCCGCCCACTTCCACCCGCTTGCCGTCGCGGAAGAACGCCACCTGGCCCAGCTTCCACGTCGGGCCGAACATCTGCATCATGCCGCTGAATCCGCCTCCCGAGGCCAACTCAATCCGGTAATGGCGGATGCCGCTCATCGGCTTCAACGGAATGGAGGGGATGAAAAACTGTCCCGGCGCGGCAAAGTTCGGAGGATAATCCGCCGTCGACGCCGGCGCCGGTGCGCCCGTGCTGCCGGCTTCTTCCCACGTGCGCCCGTCGGCAGAAACCGAAACGGTGAACTTCAGCGCTTTGGGCGAAGTGTTGGGCGGAATCACCACGTACAGATCCACGCGGTCCACTTCCGGCAGGCTCTCGCCGCCCAGACGAATCTCGATCGTCGGCCGCCAGCCCCGCAATTCCAGCGTGTTCATCGGAGCATGACCGACAATGGTCTCCCGCTCTTCCTTCGGCAGAACTCCGCGGAACCCGTCTGAAACGGAGATCCAGTCGGGTTGGCGCGTATCCTTGATGCCGTCGGTCACCAACTGTGCCGTCAGGTTGTAGTCGTAGCTGCTGGAGTGGTAGGCGGGACGCAGCAGGGCCAGGTTGCGATAGGTCGTGGTCTCCGGCGCCAGTTCCGGGCTGAAACACTGCTCCGGCAGGCCTGGATAGACGCCGATGCCGCGCGTGTACTCAACGGACTTTGCCGCCTGCGTCGCGCCTGCGGCCTGCGTTGCTGCTGCCGTTGCCGGCGTTTGGGGTGGTTCCGCCCATGCTCTCAGGCCGCCCACGGATACCGTCGCCCCTGCGATTGCCGTTGTCTTCAGAAACTCCCGCCTCGTTGTGGCCATTCGATCTCTCCTCCAGGTCGCTTCCTC
>CAZQPY010000022.1:0-65734 GCA_964595345.1 uncultured Occallatibacter sp. | reverse complement strand
CAGGATGCCGCATTCCGTTTCATGCGCGGCGGGTCGGAAACACCGGTGGGAGACTCAACAGCAACACTCGATTGCCAGCCGACTATAGCTTCGCCCCGGCGGATAGCGGATCGCACATCTTCTCTGTCACGCTGACCACGCCCGGCGAACAACAGATCACAGCTGACGATATCGCCAACCAGTTCGAAGGGGAGGCGGACACTGAGGTCAGCGCGCTGCCAGCTTCGCAAATTGTGGCGACAGGCGGTTCGGAGCAGAGCGTCGTCGGCAGTCTAGCTTTCGCTCAGGCGCTGCAAGTCACAGTGATGGACATGTATGGCAACACTATTTCGAATCCGAACGTCACGGTGACTTTCACGGTGACGCCAAACGGGAACGGCGCAAGCGCGGTGTTTCCCAACGGCACGATCACGACTCAGGCGACGGCCTACGAAGGCACAGCTGCCACTTCCCTGATCGCCAACTCCATCGCGGGAAGTTACACGGTGAGGGCTTACTCTGGCGAGCTCACTCCAGCAATCTTCAATTTGACCAACAACCCCATCCCCTCTTATGTTGTGACCAACACGCAGGGAGGGACGGACAGCAAACCGGATTGCAGCAGCGGCATGGGGAGTTCCTGCTCTCTGCGCGACGCCATTGGCATCGTGAACGGGTTGAACTCGGCGGGAAACATCGGCTTCCAGTCCGGGCTGACGGGCCCGATCCAGCTATCGAGCGGACTCACAATCGGCTCCAATATCAACATCCAGGGGCCGGGCGCGAACGTACTGGCCATCAATGGAGGCGGATCGAGCAGTAACTTCAGCGTTTTCACGATCGATAGCGGGGTGACGGCCTCCATCTCCGGGCTGACCATCGCCAACGGCTATGTTGTGCAGGGCCCGACCAACGGCGGCGGCGGCATTTTCAACAACGGTAGGCTCACGGTAGGCAACTGCGTCCTTTCCGGTAACCAGGCACTATCAAGCAAGAGCGCCGCAGGAGATGGCGGCGGTATTTTGAACCTCGACGCGCTCACGGTCAGCAACTGCACTTTCTCTGGGAATTCGGCCAGTGGTGGCGGCGGCATCGCCAACGAAGGCAGCCTGACGACGGTGACCAACAGCGTCTTTACGGCAAATGCGGCAACCGCTTCCGGCGGGGGTATTTACGCTGAGAGTCCGCTCACGGTCACCAACAGCACGTTCTCTGGGAACACCGCCGCTCTGGGCGGCGCGATTCAAAACATAGCAGGGCTGACGGTGATCCAAAGCACGATTGCCGGGAACTCCGTTAACCAGTACGGATCCTCTGGCGGGGGCATCTTCACCGAGGCTTCGACTCCGATTTCGGTGGTCAACAGCATTGTCAGCGGCAACACGGCAAGCGGCGTGGCCGACGACATCGATTGCAACCCAGGGAACACCACAGTCGCGACGTTTTTCACCAATCAATCCGCTCAAGGCGGAAACATCCTCGGCTCCGTCAATGCGGGCGGCGCGCTGGTTGCACCCGCCATAAACCCGGTCAATATCGCGACGCTGGGCAACTACGGCGGGCCGACGCAGACCATGGTTCCGGTGCCGGGAACGTCTAATACGACGTCGGCCATCTGCGCCGGGCTCACCGCCAACATTCCCGCCGGCCTGACCACCGACCAGCGCGGCTACCCGCGCACCAACACGACCTACACGGGCTACACGTCGCCGAATCCTGCTTGCGTGGATGCGGGCGCGGTGCAGACCAATTACACCGGGATTCAATGGGTGACGCAGCCCCCGCAACCCACGGCCACGGTAACGACCGGGCAGCCTTTTGCATGGTCGCCCTCCGTCGAGGTGTTGGAGAACAATGCGAATGCGGTGAACGGCGTCCCTGTAACCATCGCCCTCGATAATGCCGGAAGCACCACCCTGGGCGGCACTGTGACGCAAACAACCTCGAACGGAGCGGCCAGTTTCAGCGGCTTGACGGTGAGCGCCGACGGAAGCGGGTACACGCTCACAACCGATCCCATCACGATTGTCGGCTCAGACATTCTACCCGCGGCTATTCCCAGCAACGCATTCAATGCGATTGGCTCGGCCACGCACTTCGCGGTCAGTCCGCAACTGACAGGGAATGCGACGGCGGGTGTGCCCTTCAACGTCACCGTGACGGCGCTGGACGCAAGCGGCAACAACGCTACCGGCTATACGGGGCCGGTTGAACTGGGGGCAAATTATTCCCACGGCGTCGCTCTGGGCAGTTATCCCTTTCTCGCGGGCAGCGGAGTTCAAACATACTCAATCACGCTAGACACGGCAGGCACGCCAACCATCACCGTTTGGGATGCAAGCAATTCGTCGATCACCGGGACCTCGGGCAGCATTACGGTGGTCGCGGCGGCACCGGCGCAAATCGCGGCGACCGCAGGCACGCCGCAGAGCGCCGTGGTTGGCGTGGCGTTCGCTCAGGGGCTGCAAGCCACAGTGACGGACGCGGATGGCAACCCTGTCTCCGGCGTGCCGGTCACCTTCACGACGCCATCGAACGGCGCCAGCGCGGTGTTTGCGGGGGGAACGATCACGGTTCAGGTAACGACCGGGGCCAATGGCATAGCCTCGACGCCCGCGCTAACCGCCAACTCCACCTTGGGAAATTACAACGTGACGGCGACTGCGGGCGCAGGCGCACTGAGCACGAACTTCAGTTTGACCAACAGCCCCGTCCCTTCCTACGTGGTGACGAACACCCTGAGCGGGACAGACGCCACCCAGGATTGCACCAGCGGCACGGGGACCACGTGCTCGCTGCTTGACGCGCTTACCCTGGCAAACACGGCCGGCGCGGCGAATATCACCTTCGCATCGGGAACTGGGCAAGCCTTCGCCACGGCGCAGACCATTCAACTCACGATCAGCGGGCTGACGGTTTCAGGCAATATCTCCATCACCGGGCCCACCACCGGCAGCGGCGCCACGCTGACGAATCTGGTGACGGTGTCGGGCTGCGATGGGCCCACCTACGGCAGCGCGCCCGGTCCCTGCAACAATGTGTTCCCGGTGTTCACGGTCGCCCAGAGCAGCACTGCTTCCATCGCCAACTTGAATATCGATAACGGGCAAGCACCTCTAAGCGCCGGAGGAGTCTACAACCTCGGCAACCTGACGCTAACCGGAGCCTCCTTCTCGAACAACGTAAACAGATACGAAGGCCAAAGCGCCGTTTCCGGCGGCGCTGTTTACAACGCCGGTCAGTTGCACATTGCGGGGAGCACTTTTTCACAGAACTTGGTCGGCGGCAGTGGAAATGGGGGAGCTATCTTTAACGATCTGGGCGGACGCCTGGATGTGAAGGGAAGCACTTTTTGGGGCAATACGGGTTATGGCAACGGAGGCGCCATTGACAATCTAGGCACGCTGACAGTCACCGGCAGCACGTTTGGCAATGCGTCGATGGGCAATTTCACCGATGGCAAAGGTGGAGGCGCCCTTGCCAACGAAACCGGCGCAGAAGCCACCGTAACTTACTCGACCTTTGTGCGGAATGCTGCTGCATGGGGAGCGGCCATAGCCAACAATGGGACGCTGACCCTGGCATCCAGCACTCTGAACAACAATGTGGGGAATAACGCGGGAGGGGGCATTGCCTGCGACTTCGACAACAGCAGCGGGCTTCAGAACGGAAAACCCTGCTCCTCGATGACAATCTCCAACAGCATCGTCTCCGGCAATGCGATCAGATCGAGTACCTCTTTGCAATACGACGATATCGACGACGGGAATAGCGCCGGGACCTATACGGGAAACGGCGGAAACTTGGTCGGCTTCTACAATTCCCAGTCCGCGAATCCGCCTAGTTCGGATGCCGGTCTACCTTCAGCGGCGAACAATGGCGGCGCGACACAGACCATACTTCCGTTGGTGGGAAGCCCGGCCATTTGCGCGGGGCTGATGGCGAACATCCCCGCGGGCGCGACCACGGACCAACGCGGATATCCGAACAACACGACGTATCCCGGCTTTGCCGGCAATCCGTGCGTGGATGCCGGCGCGGTGCAGACAAACTACTCGATTGCATTCAGCACTCAGCCTCCGTCGAACGTGCCGGTGGGCAACCCCTTCAGCGCGACCGTAACGCTCTCCGAGAGCGGGGCTCCCGTGACAACGACTACCAATGCGGAAACGGTAAGTGTGGCGCTCAATCCCGCAACAGGGTCCTCTTCGCCCTGGACGATCTACTTTGTCGACGGCATCGCAGACGGGGAATACGAGTTCACGACCACCCAGCCCGGACAAAACGACACGCTGATCGCGACTCTGACTCTGAATTCGGTGTTGGCCGCACCCGCGACGGTGACCGCGACCTCAAACCCCTTTGACGTAAATGCCGGTCCGGTCGTTCGACTGGCGCTCAGCGGCGGGCCAGCGAGCGCGACAGCCGGTTCCCCATTCAGCATCACTGTAACGGCCCTGGATGCTCGAGGCAACACAGCGTCCAACTACACGGGCACGGTGACGTTCACTTCTACCGACAGGGGGACGCAGACCGTGCTTCCGCCACAGTACACATTTCGCTCTGGCACGGGCATGGACAACGGGGTTCACACATTTACCAACGGCCTGACGCTGACCACAGCCGGACAGGAAAACATCGGCGTTACCGACGCCGCAAATGCGTCGATTATCGGAAGTTTCGAAACAACGGTGAAGCCTGTCGGTCCGGCGACGATCTCCGCGCCGTACGGTTCGGGGCAATACACAGCCATCGGTACTCAGTTCGGGTCCACGCTTTGGGCGTTCGTACAAGACAGCTATGGCAATGCGGTTGCCGATGGAACGACCGTGACCTTTTCCGCGCCATCCACAGGAAATAGCGCCTCGTTTTCGACCGTGTCGCCCACGACCGCCCTCGGCTATGCGAAAACAGCGGTGACCGCCAACGGCATCGCCGGCAGCTACCAAGTGCAGGCGGCAGTGAGCGGAGTGAGCACGCCTGCCACATTCTCGCTGACCAACGGCCAGGCGCTTACGTCGATGCTGGTAAGCGCCTCGCCGACAGCGCCGATGTACGGGCAGCCGGTCACCCTCATTGCGACGATGAATCCAGTGTCGCAGGGCGGTTCGCAACGCACAGGAACGGTCAGTTTCTACGATGGCGGCACATGGGTGGCGAACGCGCCCGCTACCACGACCGCAAACTACGCCAATGCGCAATATGTTGTGAACACGCCTTCGGCGGGACCGCACACCTACTACGCGCAATACAACGGCGACACGAACTTCGAGATCAGCGAGATGACCAGCGCGCCGATCATTTCCGTTGCGCAAGTTACACCCGTCATTACGTGGGCGACGCCGGCGTCCATTGCGTACGGCACAGCGCTCAGCGCCACACAACTCAACGCGACCTCCTCTGTACCCGGGACATTCGTCTACAGTCCGGCAGCAGGCTCGATGCCAGCAGCAGGGAGTGACATGCTGACGGTTACGTTTACGCCAACGGATACGGTGGACTATGCCGGAACTACGGCGAATGTCTCAATCGTGGTTGCGCAAGCCACACCGGTCATTACGTGGGCGACGCCGGCGTCCATTGAGTACGGTGCAGCGCTCAGCGCGGCGCAACTCAACGCGACTGCCTCTGTACCCGGGACATTCGTCTACAGTCCGGCAGCGGGATCGATGCCAGCAGCAGGGAGTGACAAGCTGACGGTTACGTTTACGCCAACGGATACGGTGGACTATGCCGGAACTACGGCGAATGTCTCAATCGTGGTTGCGCAAGCCACACCGGTCATTACGTGGGCGACGCCGGCGTCCATTGCGTACGGTGCAGCGCTCAGCGCGGCGCAACTCAACGCGACCTCCTCTGTACCGGGGACACTGGTCTACAGTCCTGCAGCGGGATCGATGCCAGCAGCAGGGAGCGATAGGCTGACGGTTACGTTTACGCCGACGGATACTGCGGACTATGCCGACGCCACGGCGAATGTCTCAATCGTGGTTGCGCAAGCCGCACCGGTCATTGCTTGGGCGACGCCGGCGTCCATTGCGTACGGCACAGCGCTCAGCGCGGCGCAACTCAACGCGACTGCCTCTGTACCCGGGACATTCGTTTACAGTCCGGCGGCAGGATCGATACCTGCGGCAGGGAGCGACAACCTGACGGTTACGTTTACGCCCAATGACACAACCGACTACACGTCAGCCAGCGCGACCGTGACCTTGGTGGTTACCGCAATCCCTGTGCCCAGCATCGGCACGCTTTCGCCTGGCTTTGCCAATCAAAGCAGCGCAACGTTCACCCTGACTGTGAATGGAACCGGGGTCACAAGCAATTCGACCGTTTATTGGAACACATCGGGTCTTGCCACGCAGTACGTGAGTCCGGCACAAATCACGGCGCAGGTGACGGTGGCAGACCTCGCAACCACAGGGGTCGCTACGATCACGGTTCAAACACCGACGCCCGGTGGAGCCACTTCCAACTCTTTCCAGTTTGAGGTGGACTCGGCCTCGCCAGGGACCACTCCAATCCTATTCACGACCGTTACGGCCACCGTGACTCCAGGTGCGACAGCGAGCTATCCCGTCATCGTGCCAACGACAGCAACGAGTGTCTCAGTCAAGTGCCTCAATTTACCGAGCCAAGCAACTTGCACTTACTCCGCAACAACCGGCGTCGTAACCATTGCCACAACGTCGGCGACGCCCGCCGGCACCTATCAAGTGACGGTGGTTTTCACAGAGACAGTACCCAGTTCGTCCAGTGCGTTCGTCTTGCTGCCTCTTCTCCTCCTCCCGCTTCTGTTTATGAGGAGGAAGTTGACCACACGCGGCATCTGGATAAGTTCTTGTCTGGCTCTAGCCCTCCTGAGCGGAGCGGCCATTGCGACGGGCTGCGGTGGAGGGTCAAGTTCGTCGACTCCTAAAACCAATCAAGTGACGAGTTCGGGCACCGTGGGTCTCACGGTGCAATAAGGCGGAAGTTCGTAATAGAGCGCGATACCTGTGCGCCTGCAAAGAATCGCTATGCGGTCTTCGGGCAGGCGCTGCTCGGCGAGGCGGATGGCGTCACTCGGCACCCCATTATCTGTGCACCTTCCGCGTTTATCACCTGAAACCAAGAGTCGAGGTGCACTTTCTGGGCGCATTCGACCGCGTGCCGGCGTACATCATTTTCTCTGCAGTGCTGTTTCTGGCGCTTACCGCGTCCACACTGTTTCGCATGCGCGAGCCGGTCAGGGGCTGGTGGTTTCCCGCAGCACCGGTGTCGTCGCGATTCTTGCCGGGCTCCCGCTGCATCAATTTCTCACCGCGCGGCAGAGCACGACGCCGCTCTCTTGCGAAGGGAACGAATCACATGGCACACATTCGACTTCCCGAAGGACTGCACCGCTTGAGTGCAATTGTGAATGCCCATCCGAGGAGAAGAAGCTGGTCGGGTAGACGAGAGCGTGGGCGGTTTTCATCGGCAGCGCTTCCACCTTTTCAATAACGCGAACGCGCGAACCGGGCCGGGCATGATTCAGCAGGTCTGTCCATTCTTTACGGACGAAGTGCAAGTCGATGCCGATCTTACTCGCATGGCTGCCGAGGCCTTACGGAAAGGCGCCGCTAAGCTGCGCCCGTATATTGAATCTCGACCAGTGTGCAATCGTCCTGCGCCGGATTGGGCGCATGAAACCGCGCCACATGGTCCAGTAAGGTCTCCAGGTCGGAGGTGGGGGCGACGGCCCTCAACTGCCGATCGTCAAATAGCGCGCCAGCGCTGTTCTCCGCTTCAGTGACTCCATCTGTCATCAGGAGCAACCGCTCCCCGGATTGCAAGGCATCTTCGCTGGCAGCGTAAGTGGCTCCCTCAATCAGCCCTACGATCAGATTGCTCTTTTCCAGGTAGCGCATCGATGTGCCTAGTATCCCAAAGGGCTGAATGTGGCCGCAGTTTATATACTCAATCCTGCCATCGGGGAAGAGTTTGACGATCACCATGGTTGCGTATTTACCTACGTTGCGGGTGCAGAGAAACTGGTTGACGACGGCGGCAATCTGCGCCAGTCCCACGCCAGCAAGCAGCTGTACGTGGATGATCCCTTGCAAGGTCGCAGCCACAATTGCGGCCGAGACGCCTTTGCCCGAGATGTCCACGATCGCGGCGCAAACACAGTCCGCCACCTCCACCACGTCATAGAAATCCCCGCCGATCTCGTTGCACGGGACTGTCTTGGCGGCAATGCGTGCGTAGGACAAAACCGGCAAGGCAGTGGACATGAGCCCACTGTGGATCTTGGCTGCTACGACCAACTCTTCCCGTGCTTTGCGCGCAGCTTGCTCCGCGGAAGCAAGCAGTGCATTTTGGAGCAGCGCCGCTGCTTCGCTGGAGATCGTCTCCAGAAGCTGCTGATCGATTTCCGTAAGCGATCCCGGCACAAGCTGACTATCGAGATAGAGCAATCCCAGCAATTGTACCGGCTCCCCCGCAGAGACGCGCTTTCGCAGAGGGATACAGTAGATGCTGCGAATTGCGTTGATCATTACGCTGGCCCATTCCGAGGTCACCTGATCGGAGAGCGTGTCGCTGACCAAGAATGTCGAGTTGCTCTCGACCGCCTTGCGAATTGCGCCGCGCGAGATGGTCAAATCCTCTTCATCGATTTTTCCCGCCGCGCCCAGGCCTTGGGTAAATCGCATGACGCCCTCTTGCCACAGATAAACGAATCCTCTCTCAACACCGGTAAGTTGCAGGGTCAGGCGCAAGAGGGCGTCGAGAATCTCGTCGATGGCCACGCCTTCGTTGAGCTGACGAGCAGCCCTCAGCATCCAATTCAACTGCTCCATCTCGCGAGCAGCAGGCCGGGGTTCGCCGCTGGCCGTACTAAACTCGTGGATCGTACCGAGCAGGTCCCTGATCGCAGAGGGTGGATCGTGAAATGCCTTTTCCTCGGCCGGAGAAAGCTGAAAGTGCAGCTTCTGTCCGTTGAGCGAGCCTAGCTGCAAGAGATCGCCAGAGCTGAGGACCGCCTGCTGAACACGTACAGAGTTCACAAAGGTTCCGTGAGTGCTGCTCTTGTCGACGACAACCCAGGTATCGTTCCTCCGTTCGATCACCGCATGTTGGCGGGAGACGAGTGGATCGAGGAGCCTGAAATCCTGCTCGGAGGAACGGCCTAGAGTGGTCGAATCGCGGTCCAGTTCGACCTTGTGCGTTCCGTCTGCTTCCTGATACCTGAGAAATGCTGTGCGCATAAAAATGATCCTATCGAATTTCGCGAAATTCAGAGTGCATGGTTTTACTTTCGGGCTTGTTTTTACGCCCTTGGTCTATGCCCCTTGCAAGCTGCACCACCGCCAAAGCAAGGCGCGCTTGCCTGCGGAGAGATCGCGGGTGATGGGCATGTAGATGGTCGTGTTCCAGTTGATGGGATTGGTAAAGACCTTCATCTGACCGGCAAACTGTTTCACCAGATCAGGGCTGTCCGGGGCATCCGTCGGACCCCAGGGAATGACGGTGCTCATGATCGGGTAGAGCAGCGAGAAATAGTTGAAGAAGTTGGCATAGATAAAGGGCCAGTTGCCGACCTCCTCATCGGATGCCGAGCGGAAGTCGTCGAAGGGGAGAATGCGGATGCAGCTGTAGTTGCAGTTATCCCAAACAAATCCAGGCGTTGCCTGCGGCTGCGTGGGATCGACAAAGCGAAGCTCGCTGGTCCCCGGACGCAGGGCGGAAAGGTTCAACGTCAGTTGGCCATTGGAGTTGGCCGGAATGGTCACCTGGTCGGTAATGACCGAGATGGTTGGTTCATTGTTGGGGCCAACCGGCTGCGACGGATCGTAGTTCGGATTGGGGTAGGTCTTCGCAGGGATCTCCACCGATCCGGCTATGGTGAAATAACGCGAAGGCACATTCACCATGGGCTTGCTGGGGTTGACCTGACCTTTATCGCACATCCAGTGTTCCAGGTTGACGGTGACCGACTCCTGCACCGGCTGGCCAAAGCGAAATGCCTTGATGGTGATCTGCGAGGTGCCGGGCAGCGGCTGTTCGGTGGGATCGCTCCAGTTGGTCAGAGTCTGCGCGTCAAAGTAAATGGCGCGATCTTCGGTCTCGATGTCCAGGCCCGACGACTCCACCAGCACATCGCCGTTCGAGACCGAGTGAATCACCAGCGAGCCGGTAGCGGCGTTGGATTTGATCTCGGCCAGTTGCGGATTAGTGCCGAAGGGAATCGAGACCAGTCCGGCATAGGTTTCATAGGTGGTTTGATCGTAGGGGATATCGCCGAGCACAATGCGCGTGCCGGTGGCAGTGATCAGGTCCAGCGTCATTTCGCCGAAGTTGTATTTGGTATTTGTGTCCTTGTTGCATTCCGGAAAAGTGCTAATGCAATCGAGGGTAACTGTCTCGGCATCCATATCGAAGTAAGCCATGGTTATGCCCAGGTTGGCCTGGCCGGTGTTCTTGCCATCCATAACGCCGCAGGGCTCGCTCAGGGTGTAGGGAACGGCGGTTTGCAGGTTGAGCTTGCGATCGGGAGGGGCCGAAGGCATGTCGTCGGCGGCCAGAACGCCGATGGTTCCGAGGTTCAATCCGATATAAGGATTGGCCGTATATTGCCCGGCGGCAAACTGCGCATAAAGTTCCTGCGGCGAGATCTTGTAGAGAGCGTCGTAGAAGACGAAGCGCATTTGCAGACCCGCGCCCTGTGCGGCGGCCGCGGCCAGATCGTTGAGCGCGGGCGAGTTCGCGCCGGTGTTGATGGTCAAACCCGGTCCGTTGGGGACAGAAAGCAGAAAGATCGCCGAGACGCCTTGAAAGCCCTTGGCGTTGGGGTCGAGATTCTTGCGTGCATTGATGTAATACGCATAGGCGCGCGTGGTTGGATTGGCGGAGATCAATGTTACTGAATTGCCGCTTGCGTCTTTGCCCACGACCTGGATGGCATAGCTGTAAATCTGGCTGGTGATCAGCGCATAGGGGTCGTTATCCACGATAACCGGGTCCTGAAACTGCATAGGCGAAGGCGTTCCGATGAGGCTTACCGTCGCCGTAAGCAGCGGATCGTTGGCGGGAATCACGACGCCGGGTCGAGGCGTAATGCTCTTCACCGTTGTATTGTCTAAGCGCGTTGCGTGATCGCCGTAGTAGTTCCAGTGCGCCTGCTGACCGAACTGTCCGTCATCGATATCGCCGGAGAGAAGGCCCATGATCCAGGTACGGCAGTCGGGTGAATCCGTGGCCCCTTGGTAGGGGAAGGTCTGTTGGTTCGCGGGGTGGACTACGGTGGATCCAGGATAAGGGGTCATCACCGGCTTGAATTGCAGAGTGTCCACATCGAAGATGTCGGCGGTGTCGTTGTTGTCGGCGGTGGAGGGATTGCAGTAGGCAGTCCCGCCAAAGTTGATCTGGGGAAGTCTAAGGTAGCTCATCGATTTGCTCTCCGTACCCTTTGGTTGCACTTCGCATTCGGTTTCTGCTCTTCGTTTTCGGTCGCTTTCAACCCTTGGCACCGTGCGGTAAAAGTTCAAATAGCTTAAGGACATCCTTCAGGGGCTAAAGCCCGCTCTTTCTTTTCAGTCTTGCGGCACGACTAAAGTCGTGCCCTTTCAAAAACCGACTTTTACTACTACTACGGGCTGCCACGTACGGGCCGTGCTTACTTGGCGGATGGGGCCGGCTTCTTTGTTGGCACGGGCGCTTTCTTGTATTGCGCGTTGCGCAGCGACCAGGCAAAGTCCATGTCCTTGAAGGTCAGGCCGGGATACTGTTGATGGGCCACGGTCTGAAAGTCCTGATTCCCGACATAAGGGAGCAGCGGATAGAAAAGTTGCAATCGTGGATCCTTCAGCGGCCCAATGCTGGCCAGCTTGTGGCAGGTGATGCACGACGAGTTGGACTGGAAGTATGTCTCCATCTGTGTATTGCCCAACAAGGTCGGCTGCTGTGATGCATTTACGAACTTGGTCTGCGTATTCATCAGCGCATAGTACTGCCACTTGGTCCCGGCAAGCGCGGCCTGATACATCAGATTGATCGGAGTGAGCGCGTTGTTGTAATTCGGGTTTGCGCCAACGGGCACAAGCTTCTGGCCGAGCTTGTAAGTGTACGTCTTGGTGGCGTTGTCCACCTGTTCGAAGGTGATCCAGACCCAATCGGGCAGCGACTTGCTGATGATGTGCAGGCCGGTTAGTCCAATGCGCGCCGAACGCACCACGTTGTGGATGTCGCGATAGACGCCGATGGCTGTCCAGTAGCGGCTGGGGTCTTCGCCGTGCTCAAGGATGCGCCACGAAGCCTTTACCTCGACAGTGTCGGTGGGGAAACTGAAGACGAAGTTGGGATCCGTGAGCGCGGCCTCCTGACCCTGGGTATTGAATAGCTCGTGACCGGAGGGGTTGTTCACCACGAAGTCATAGTAGGCACGGTTGCCACGCACGTCGTAGCGCACAACATTCGAGTCTGCGTCGCAAACATTCTGCCCGTCGATCATCACCGTCTCGGAAAGGTAATGAACCCAAGTGGAATCCACAGGACCAAAAGCGGCCAACTGGTCCGCTGTGGGATGGCCACCCATTGCTCGAGGCACGGGCAACTCGTTGTTGACATTCCATGCAGGCGGCCTTTGTCCATGCGATAGATAGATCTCACTGGCGTTCTTGTAACTCTCCCAGACGGTTGCGCCCATCTGGCCCAGGCGAGCGTGGGGATCGGGTATGCCGCGGTAGCCGGGCAGTTCGGGCCAATTCAGCAACACAAACATCTGCCAGCCAAAGGTTGCCGGGTCTGCCTGAATCTGGCTTGGCGTATCCTTGCGCGGGTCGTAGAGCTTGACCAGCGCGGTTGTCTGCGCATGGATGCCAGCACTGCCCAGGCAGAGAGCAGCCATCAGCAGGAACACTGAATGTACTTCTTGTCGAACGATTGGCATTAAGGATCTCCTTGGGGAAGAAGGTTGGGTCAACAGCCTATTGCAAGACGATCCCTCAGGGGCTAAAGCCCCTTCATTTGTTTGGCTCTATCGGCACGACTAAAGTCGTGCCCTGTTACAAAGCCAGACGAATTGAGTTTTTCCGCAGCCTGTAAAGCCCATCGCTTCCTTTTTGCACTTTCGACACGGCTAAAGCCGTGCCCTTTCAAAACCTGACTTTCACCACGGACAGTTAAGGGAGAGATTTGGGGGTCATCAACGCCAGCGCTCCCCATCGGCTATAGGATTCTTCTGCTGCTTCGGCGAAAGATTGCGCCGCTTCGCGGTGGCCAAGGATCGTTGCCAGCCTCTGCGCGCGACGATTGGCGAGGCCGAGCAGGTGCAGCGTGTCTTGCTGTTTGCCCAATAGAATGGCTTGCAGGTAATGATGCAGGGCTGCCTCTGGCCTGTCGCGCAATCGAGCCTCTTCGGCAGCCAATAACTCCAGGCGCAGGGAAAAATTGGCGGGGCAGCGCTTGCTCCAAAGAGCAAATTTGTTTCTTGCCGAGGTGACAGCTTTCGCCGCCGCAGCGCCGCCGTTGGGATTCATCGCCTGCAGCATTGCCGACCAAAAAAAGTGCTCCGGCGTATGCAGCATTCCCTTGGAGTCGGATAAGTAGGTTGCGGAACGGGTCGAGGCCTTCAGGCCGGCAGCGACCTCGCCGGTCAGCGTATAGAACATCGTTTGATTCAAGGAATGAAAATGAGCAAAGTGGCGCGAACCGAATCGTTCGAGCTCTGCCAGGAGCTGCGGGTCTTCGGGAGCGGAAGCGGAGGTCGACGGCGCGCGCAGCCGGGCCACCAGCAACCGCGTGCTGGTAAGGCAGGTCATCGGTTCGCGCAGATGCGCTTGCTCGACGACGGGCCAGAAGCGCTCGATGCGCGCTTCGACTTCGTCCAGAGGCACGCCGCGCATCAGCGCGCCCTGCGTGCTTCCCGCTACGGCACAGCCGGTATGAAAGAGATCGCCGGTCCTTTGTCCTTCGCTGAACGCAATCTCCCATAGCCGATCGGCCTCGACGGAGGGCTTGATCCACGAGGTGCCAAAGTAGCCGACAACGAAATTGACCTCAGCGCGCTGCTTGTCGTTCTGGTACTTCTCGATCAGCGCCAGGGCCAATTGCCCGAACTCGTGGCCGGTCTCGGCGCGGCCTAGAATGCCGCCCAGGAAGATGCAGCCGAAGACCATGTAGACAACCGCCGCGTCAGGGGTATTGCCGTGCTTGAGGCAGAGATTGACGGCCATGGTACAGATGGTGACGCAGATCTCCGGACGCACCTGGTAGGCGGCCTTGGCCATCGCCGAAATCAGGCCCACCACGGCAATCAGCCGCTCGTCGGTCATCTCGGGAAGATCGAGGAACTGCAATGGCTTGCGACGGCCCTTGCGGATGATGCCGAGAACCATGTAGGCGATCAGCAGCGGCGGCACAAATGTTTTGGGCAGCTTGACGCCGAAGCGAGCTACGGCTTCACGGCCCACATCGTAGGCGTCCTGAAAGCGAGCCGTGTCGGTGTAGAAGTGCACCAGGCGGGTTTCCACGCGCGCCCGGTCGGCGGCGCCGGCTGCGAGTTTGGCCGCGAGCTTGAGGTACTCTTCGGCGCGGTCGAAGGCCAACACCTGAATGGCGCGCTCGCCGGCCAGTTCGTAGAAGTGCGAAGCCCGCGGCGAATCCACGGCCTGCAGATGGCCGGCAATGGTCTCGGGGGCGGAGGCCGCATTTTGTTCGAGGGCATCGGCGATTTGCTGGTGATAGTTGCGACTCTCGGCCGGAGCAAGATACTTGGCGATGCTCTCGCGGACCCGATCGTGGAAGGTCTCAATCTCGTCGGTGAGCCTGCCGCCGGTGCTGCGGACGAGCCGGGCAGTGCGCAGAAGCTTGACCGCATGTTGTGGGAACGTCGCCAACGAACGGGTGTGCAGCAAATCGCCAATGAGAATCGGCTGTCCCGCCACGGCAACCATCTCAATGAGCAAGCGAGCTTCGTCGGGGAGCCGCTGGACACGCCTCCAAAGAACCTCGTCGAGAGCGCCGAGCTGGGCAGCCGCATTGCCGGTGGTGGTTGCCTGCCACTCGACGCCGCCGCGCGCGTTTTCGGCCAGCTCCTGAACGAAAAAGGCGCTTCCTCGCGCCTGCTCCACGATACGTTCCACGGCGCGCTCGAGCTGGGCGGGATCGACCGTGCTCCTCACCAGCAGTTCGGTGGCCAGCCGGCGGCTTTCTTCGGTCGTGAGGGGCAGGACTTCCAGTTCCCGGAAGGGAAGTTGCCCCGACTCCCAGGCTCGGCCGAACTCGCGCAGGCAAGGGCTTGCGGCGTATTCGCTGCGATAGCTGAGCAGCAGCAGCATGCGCGGCGCTGGACTTTGCGCCAGAACACTGGCCAGCAACTGCGCGCTGTCCAAATCTCCCCATTGCAAGTCGTCGATATAAAGGACCAGTGGGCTCTCAGCGCCGATGGCGGTCAGCAGCTTCCCAAAGGCCTCAAAGGCCTGCTGACGAACCAGCAGTGGATCGCTGGCGACCTTCGCAGCGTCCTTGGATTCGCCGATGGCACTTACCCGCTTGAGGACAGGAAAAACTCGGGCCAGCGCCTGGATGTTCTCCGGCAGCAGTTTTTCAAGACGCCAGGCGGGCATCTCCATCAACAATTCGGTGAGCGCGTCGACCAGGCTGTCAACCGCTTTATACGGAACAGATTCCTGCTCGTAGCAGCGGCCTTCCAGCAGAATGCCACCACGGGCATTCACCGTCTTCTGAAGAAAATGCTGAAGCAGTGCGGTTTTGCCCATCCCCGAACGCCCGTGGACGCAGAGAACCGAAGCGCGACCCTGTTCAAGCGCGGCAAAGGAGGCATCAAGGTCTGCCAGATAGGACTCGCGGCCGATGAACAGGCTGTGCTGTTGAAGGCCCTCATCTTCAATCGCGGTTTCCGCGCTCAGACGGCGGAAGATCTCCGCGCTTCCTGGACGCTTGGCTGGATCGCGATTCAAAAGATCGATGCAGAGACGGTCGAGATCCGGCGGGATGGACGGCGCAAAGCGCGAGGGCGGCGGCGCGTCCTGAATGATGCGCGCCCGCAGCATGTCCATCCCCTTGCCGGCAAAAGGCAAGCGCCCGGTGAGAACCTCGAAGAGCATCACGCCAAAGGCGTACCAGTCGCTGCTATTCAGAAGCGGCAATCCAGCGGCTTGCTCGGGCGCCATATAAGCGAAGGTCCCCGAGATCTGATGATCGGTGGAGGCTTTGTAAACAGGCTGGGACCGCTGCTCCTCGGCCGTCGTCGGAGCCTGCACTTTGAGATCGAGAATCAGACCGAAATCCAGCAGAACGGGGCGTCCGTCGGCGCGCACCATTACGTTCTCGGGCTTCAGGTCGCGGTGCAATTTGCCTGCGGCATGAAGAGAACGCACTCCATGCGCTACCTGTAGAAATACGCTGCGAAGCTGGGCATAGTCCACGACGCGGGTGTTCACTACGGAAGCGTCCATCGCTGGGGAATCAAGCTGTGGGCCGGAGGCGGGCAACTGGGCCGCTCCGCTTCCCTTCGGTGGGTTGATCGCGATGCCGACGGAAGTCACCGCGTCGTCGCCGAGCCAAGTCTGGTCCTGACTTCGGTCCTGACTCGGGTCGTGGGGTTGGTCCTGGGCCTGGTGCGGCGCAAAGCTGTTGCTGGCAAAAACCGCGGTTGCCAGCGTGCCCTCAACCTGCGGGGCATCCGCTTGGTGCAAAGCAAAGAGGGTAGTGGCATCCGAGGTCAAAGCTGTAGCGTGCAACGACGCGGCAGCGGAAGTTAGGGACGGACCAAACTGAGAGCCCTCGGTTTGCGCCACAGCAGTTACACCTGTCTTCTCTCCTGACCGGAATCTTGCCGAGCCTTGTCCCTGGGCTTTGCCACGAATGAAGGAGAGCAGATCCGTTGCGTCCTCGAGCAATTCCATGGTGAAGAACCATTGGCCCTCTTCGAAAAACAGCTCGTACAGAGGAAGCAAATTCTCATGGGAAAGCTCGGCCAGGGAACGAAACTCCACCTTGAAGCGATAGATGCTGGCAGCATCGACGTTGCGGAGAGTCTTGAGCGCAACACGTGTTTGGCGTTCGCGATCCAGCGCCTCATAGACGATCCCCATCCCGCCTGCGCCCAGACGCCGGAGAATTGAGAACCGTTCGTTTCCAATAAAGTCATCTTGCATATGGAAGAACCAAGACAAGCTAGCAACTAATACCGTGACCGGATGGATTTGTGCTTTCCCAGGGGCCCAAAAGCGAGGCCCCTCCACCCCACGGACGAAAACCAATCCGTGGGGACCCCGGACCTGGGGCACCCAGGCTTCAAGGGGAAATACGAAATCAAACGGTCAGGGGCCTAACCCAAAGCGGTCTATGGCGGAGATTACAACACGACCGTTGGCGAAAGCGGAAGATCCGAAGCCGTAACGATGAGCCGCGCAGTCTCTTCCGGACCAATCTCGCGTTCTTCCTTGAAGGCGATGCCGACGACAGCTATTACAGAGCCGCTGGCATCCTTGATGGGGAGGGCAATGGCAGCCTGAGCCGAGACGGCCTTTGCTCCCGGCTTGACCCGCCCCGAATCGTCTTCCTTCAGATTGCAGGTGGTGACGGGTTCTCCCGATTCCAATGCCATGCCAGCCATGCCCTTTCCCCAGGGAACCCAGCGGACGATTTCAGCTACGGGCGGGGGAATGTTCACGGCAGCAGCCAAAGCAAGGCAGTCGCCTTGCCGAATATGAATCGTCCCAGCGACTGCTCCAGAACTCTGGAGATAGTCACCGAGCCACAACTGCATAGCAGCTGAGTCGTTGTCCATGTGCGATTTGACCTCTTGGGGAAGTGGCCGATTGGCAATTCAGTTTCCACAACTCTCGCACCTTCGCAAACTTTGGTCAATGGAGTTTTGCGGGTTGAGTGAATCTAGTGTGCGGCCTTCTTGCGCTCGCCGGTGGTGAACGCCAGCCCTGCGCTGACATAGGATCCAGGGGACGGAAATCCGACGAACTCCTGATACTTGCGATCAAAGAGGTTCTCGACACCTACATGCCCTTCGAAGTTCTCGCGGAGCCGGCAGGTCAGTTTCAGGTTGGTGACCGAATAGGCCCCCACCGTGTTTCGCTGCGGCACCGGCACCTGGTAGTCGAAGCGCCTGCCTACCCACACGGTCGCCAATCCGAGTTGCATGCGGGAAGACAGCGGCGCGTGAAGATGCAGATCCTCGCTCCAGCGCGGGACATCGCGAAGCCGCTCGCTTGTTCCCTCCAGCCCCGCGTCCAGATAGGAGGCGGATCCGCCCAGGGTGACACGATGGATCGCGCCGTTGGCTTCCAGCTCACCCCCGCGTCCGAAGGCTGCATCGCGATTGACCAGGCGAAAGAGCGCGGGGCTGAAATCGATCAGATCCCGGTAGCTGTTATTGAAGCCGGTGAGAACCACACTCAGCCGGGCAGGGGCAAAGCGATGCTCGATTGCGGCATCGAATCCGGTGCTGAACTCCGGGGTCAAGGCGGGATTTCCCACCAGCGGACTGCCGAGCGAATAGAAGGAAGGCAGTTTGAAGCCTTGTCCCCAGCTGGCCCGCAACCGTGTCTCGCCAAAGAAGTAACTCGCACCGACGCGCGGGGAGATGACCGTGTGATAGGTATTGCTCCTCTCCACGCCGAAGCCCGCGGTTGCTGAAAGGCTTTTCTTGTTGACGGTCATGTTTCCGGAGAAGAAGCCGGTTGGCCGCGAGAGAGCGTAGGAGGCCGGCAGAACTTCGGCTATGGTGCCCACGCTGCTGCCCTTCTCATCGCGAAAGGAAGCTACGCTGTCCAACTCGATCCACTGGGTCGGCTGAAACCGCTGGACGTTCAGGCCCCGCTGGCGGAGAAAACGCGAATCGCTGTGAGTGGACGGAACGTAGGACGCGCCGGGAGGGATGGTGTCGAAGATCGCCGGAGTGTCATTGAGGGCTACGCGCGAAAACAGGTCATAGTCCGCGGTATAAAACCATCTCGGGTTCACCTGTTGCTGGAACTTCGCGCCACTGACGATCTGATCCGCCTGGTCGATCTCAACAGCTCGGGAGAGCGCAAACTCCGGGCCACCGCTGCTCACCGGAAAGCCGGTGGAGGAGAGCCGGTTCCAGCGCAAAAAGCTGTCCAGTCGTTTGCCCCGGTCCAGTTCCACGGCTCCTTGCACAGCCGCCATTCCGCGCAGGAATCCATCGTCCAGAACCTGCTGGCCCATGCGCGCAAAGCCGCCATCGATGGAGCCCGAGACCTTCTTGCGTTCGAAGCTCGCGCCTGCGGAAGAAGCCGCCGCGCCAAAGTTTCCACCTTCAGAGCTTGCTCGCCAGGATGGCCCGACGGATGGGCTCCGCAGCGTGATGCTGATGACTCCGCCGACTGCTTCCGATCCATAGACCGACGAAAGAGGTCCGCGCAGAATGTCGATGTTCTCGATCTCGTCCGCATCGATGGTGGCGAAATTGAAAGCTCCACCCAGAAGGTCTCCAATATCGTTCACAGGAACACCATCGACGAGCACGAGAGTGAAATTCGGTTTTGCTGCGCGCAGACTAACCGTGCTCAGAGCGCCCTTGGTTCCTGCCTGAGAAAGGTGGACCACTCCAGCCATTCGAAGAAGCTCCGCAGCGTCGTGCGCATTACTTTGCTGAATGGCGTGTCTGTCGAGCGCGGTGTGTGTGCCGGAAAGCGTCTCGGCGGGCACCGGCTCCGCGACGACCTCGACGGTTTCCGAGCGGGTGAGGCTGGCTCCGGTATCGGGCTTGGCCGGAGATGTTTGGCCGAAAGACGAGGAGGAACCCAAGAGCAAATAAACAAGAGCGAGCAATGCAAAGCAGACTCGAAGAGCCAATCAGACCTCCGCACTCGATCTGAAGGGGGAAGGCTTGCCAGATCAAGGCTTTTCCGCACTTTATAGAGCAAAGATGAGAATGCAAGCGCAAAGATGCAAAGGCTCGTTTCCGGACTGTTTATCTTCGGGGCCGCAGTGGCGGGGAGTCAACTGCGACCCCGAGTTGATTACATGCCGTTGTCGGACTTCTGGTCGGGATGGAGGACGCGGTAGCTTGCGCCACCATGGGACCAAACGAGGAGGAGAACGTCCTTCCCCGCTGGGAGGGAGTGGATTTCCTTGGATAGCTTCTCGAGGTCGGTGGCCGGGTGACGGTTGACTTCAAGGATGATGTCTCCAGTGGCGATACCGGCTTCTTCGGCGGGGCTGCCGGGGCGGACGCCGGAGACGAGCGCGCCGTTGACCTGTTCGGGGATGTTGAACTGCTCGCGGACTTGAGGCGTTAGCTCATCGATGGCGAGGCCGAACTTGCCGCCCTGACGGGCATCGGCGGGGCTGTTATCGGCCACATCGGAGCCGCCGTGGAATTCGCCTACGGTGACTTTGAGGGTTTCCGGCTTGCCGTCGCGAAGGATTCCGAGAGAGATGGCGGTGCCAGGGGCGATCTGAGAGACGGCGACCTGGAGGGCGCTGCCGTTGAGGATTTTCTGGCCGTTGAGTTCGCGGAGGACGTCGCCGCTCTTGAGACCGGCGCGGCTGGCGGGCGAGTCCGGGCTGACCTGGCTGACGAGCGCGCCGGAAGCGTCGGGCAGGTTGAAGAAACTGGAGTTTTCAGGGGTTACGTCGTTCATGCTGATGCCCAGGTAGCCGTGGTGGACCGAGCCGTTCTTCATGATGGCTTCGGCGGAGGCGCGGACAATCTGCGAGGGGATGGCGAAGCCAGCGCCGGCGAAGGATCCGCTGTTGGAGATGATGAAGGTGTTGATGCCGATGAGCTCGCCGTGGGCGTTGACGAGCGGCCCGCCGGAGTTCCCGGGGTTGATGGCGGCGTCGGTCTGGATGAAGTCGCCAGGCTTGCGCGGGTCGTCGGTGAAGGGGTTGGGGCGATTGAGCGCGCTGACGATGCCGCGGGTGACCGAGAAGTGGAAGTAGCCGAAGGGACTGCCGAAGGCGAGCACGGTTTGGCCAGGATGCAGACGGGCGGAGTCGCCCCAGGGAATGGCGGCAAGATTGGCCGCGTCGATCTTGATGACGGCGAGGTCGTTGAGCTTGTCTTCGCCGATGAGCTTGCCGGTGAAAACGCGACGATCGTCGAGAGTGACGCG
This sequence comes from uncultured Occallatibacter sp., assembly GCA_964595345.1. Lineage (GTDB taxonomy): Bacteria > Acidobacteriota > Terriglobia > Terriglobales > Acidobacteriaceae > Telmatobacter. Next base: position 44,666 of record CAZQPY010000022.1, on the reverse strand, counting down.
GATCTGGGTTGCACCGTCGACGACATGCTGGTTGGTGACGATATAGCCGTCGGGGGAGATGATGATCCCGCTGCCGATGCCGTGCTGAAGCTGGGCGGGCGGATTGACGCCTTGGCCCTGTCCCTGGGGACCAAAGAAGAAGCGCTGGAAGCCGGGTGGCAGGTCCTGTTGGGAGATGCCGCCGCCTTCGAGCTCCTTCTCCATGGGAGCGCGGGATGTGACGGCGACATTGACGACCGCGGGAGTGACGCGGGCGGCGACGGCTTCGACAGCGTTGTCGAGAGCGACCAGGGAGGAGACGCTGTTGTCGTCGAGGGGTGCTGCGGCGGAGGCAGCGTGAGCGGGGTGGCGGTCGCAGACGAAGACGGCTGCGAGGAGCAGGGCGACTGCGGTTACGGCGGGAAGAGCGAGTCGTTTTGCGGTTGATACTAATGAATTAGTTGATGCGATCATGGGAACCTCTCAGTGGGTTGAAGTTGGTGTTTAGAGTTGGATGACCAGCCAGCTGCCGGTGTTGGCAGCGACTGGAGGGTGTCCAGAAACGTAAGTCGAAGGAAGAATGCGCACGATGAGCCGGGTGATGGTGACCTGGGCCGGACGGGAGAACTGCGCGGGCAGTTGTGAAGCGGCGCGGCCCGAATAGGCGTGGTCTGAGCCGGCCAGTTCATCCGCGGAATCGGGAGTTGGGCCAGTCTCGAAGTCGGAGATGATCTGGACGGAAGAGGCCGGGAGCTGGAATCGATCAAGGAATGAGAGAACGAGCACCGGGCGCTGGGGTAGCTCAGGGAGCTCAGACATGATCACGTTGGCGAACGTGGACTGGTTGGAATCGGGTGACGGGGAAGGTTGAGGCATGCGAGCAGCCGTGGCGGTCAAGTGGATCGAGGGGCGGGCGAATGATGCGCTGGAATGAGCATTTACATGGGCTAAAGCCCATTTCATGCTGCCGACCTTATCGACTCGACCGATTTTGTGCCCTGCTGCAGAGACGGATGCATTGAGTTTTTCCGCAGCCTGTAGAGCGGGTGCTGCATGTATGGCAGGCTGGGGCGAGGGGACAAAGGCGATCAACTGCGGGCAGCGCGCCAGCTCCATGGAGCCGAAGAGCAGGGCGCAAGCAGAAACCGCGAGGGTGGCGAAGGTAGCAAACGGGCCGGCCGGGCGAGTGCGGAGAAGCAGGCTGTGCACGCGGCGGACAAGCTCCGGGCGGCGCTGCCAGATGCCGAGGGAGAGCGCTTCGGAGCGAGAACGGAGGGCGTGCTCGGCGAGGCGGGCAAGGCACTCGGCATAGGCGCGTGGGGCTTGGGTTGCGGCGACGACACTGTCGTCGCAGGCCATTTCCCGCTCCTGGCAGAGACGGCGCTCGATCCACAGGAGCGCGGGATTCAAAGGAAAGAGAAGCAGGCAGAGCTTCTGGAGGAGGTTGGTCCAGTCGTCGCGGCGGCGCAGGTGTTCGGCTTCGTGGCGGAGGATGTGTTCAAGTTCCTGCGGGGTGAGCTGGGGATAGAGCCAGTCGGGAATGAGGATGCGCGGGGCGAAAAAGCCGATGACGCAGGGACGCTGAAGAGATGCGGTGATGCAGGTTTCAATTGGCTTCGAGCCCGGGCCGCCAAGAGAGAACAATGCGGAACCGGCGAACGGGACGGGAGTTGCGCTCTTGTACAACTTGCGCAATTGAAAGAGATGAATGAGGAGATCGACGGCGCGCCAGGCAGTAAGAGAGAGCCAGAGCGCGGCGATGAGCAGGCTCCAGCGCAGATCCAGTTGGAGCAAGGGACCGGCAGCGGTAGTAGGAACGGATGCGGGGAGATGAGCAGGGCTGGGCTGTAGATGCGGGAAGAACGGCCAGACAGAGAGGACGACGAGCGCGGCGAAACCGGCAGACCAGACAAGAAAGCGACGGGTCGCCGAGGTGGAGGGTGTCAGGCGCAGACAGGTGGCCAACCCAAGCGAGATGAGCGCACCCTGCCACAGGGCAGTGACGGCGACCGAGGCCAGCTGTTGGCAGGCTCCCGTCAAGAAGGGCCCGCCGGGCAGGAGCCAGTTCAGAGGCCAAGAGAGTGCGTTGATGAGAGGGACGATGTGCATGATCTACATCTCCTTCTTGGCGGTCGGCTGGTCTGGAGGCGCGCTGCGGATGGCGTCTTTGAGTCGTTCGAGCTCTTCAGGGGAAATCTCGACGTCGCCGAGGAGAGAGAGAAGCAGGCGCTCGCGGGAATTGCCGAAGAAGCGGCTGAGGACGTTGCGGACCTCGGTCTGGCCGGCTTCCTTTTCGGCGACACAGGGGCGGTAGATGAAGGCCCGGCCCTCCTGGCGGTGTTCGACGTAGCCCTTCTGCTCGAGGATGCGGATGGTGGTGAGGACCGAGTTGTAGGCGAGCGGCTCGGCGTCGGGGATGGCGGCGAGCAGGTCGTTGACCGCCGACTCGCCGCGCCGCCAGAGGATCTTCATCAGCCGGAGCTCAGCTTCGGTCAGGACACTGGATTTCTTTGGCGGCATCGTTTTCCCTCGGTGGCCGGGCTGGCGGGGCAGCCCGGCGATGGAGTGTTTGAGTGAGAGACGGGCAACTAAACAATTAGTTAGCAGCACCTGCTGTACGGCAGGCACCTGCGGTGCGGCAGCCGCTTCGCGTGGGCCGCGCCCGAAAGACGCGCGGCGCTTGCCGTACAGGCCATCAAGGTAAGGTGGTGGCGATTTATGGTTCTCTGACCCTGTGGGTTTCTGGAAAAACACAGTAAAAGGCTCAAAAGTGTTTCATATGATGAGATTTGACGGGTGTTTTCACCAAAAATAGTGCAAATTTTCGGAAAATGAAGGGCGAGGAATTTGAAAGGCCGGGGGACGAATTCTCGAATTTGGCCAGGAAAGTGTATCGCAAGTTAACTCAGGTTGACGGCTGCATGCGGGAGGTGGTTTCATCTCCCGCGCGTCGCAGGCCTTAATTGGCGGAAGAAACCTGTCCGCTCAGGGTCAGGTCGATTCCGACTTCCTTGGCAACCTTGAGGATGAAGATGCTCGGGTCTTTCAGGCCCCAGCTCACATAAGGTACGGAAAAGTGGGTGGTCGCTGTCAGATTGTTTCCGTCGATGTGGACCTGCACGGGAACGGTCAGAGCGTGCGGCGTGCCGTGCAAGGCGATGACGCCCGTCACTTGGATGGTGGAGTCGCCTGCGGGAGCTAGGGTTCCCTGGTAGCTTTGCGGGACAAAACTGATTTCAGTAAAGTGGGCCACGTCCAGAACGTCGCTGTTCATCTTCTTGTCGCGGCCCGCCTCCCCGCTGCTGCCGCTGCCTGCGGCCACTACTACCGAGCCGGAGATCTTCGCCGCCGTATGGTCAAAGTCAACGGTTCCACTTTGCACGTGGAAGGTTCCACTTACGGAGTGCGAGCCGGTCAGCGCGAATGCGACTTTGCTGGCGTTCGGGTCGACAGTGAAAGTCTGCTGCTGGGCGAATGCGCCCGTAGCGAGCGCTAACGAGAACACAACGATGAGGGAATGAGCAATAACCTTCATAGGTTTCTCCTTTAAAGAGGATGAGATGACTGAGTTGGGGAGGGCTGCGCGATGGTGTGCGACAGCCACAAGCTGAGCGAAGCAACTTCCTGGTCGCCTAGATATTCGTGTCCCGGCATGTCGGTGCCGGGAATGCCGAACTTGACGATTTGTGCGAGATGGTCGAGGCGCTCCGGGGCGGTCCAGGAAGATTCGATGTGAAGATAGGGCCCGACGGTAAGATCCGGGGGCAGGCGCTTGAATTGGCCCTGCCAGCGGGTGTTGCCGCCGGCGTCGTGGCAGGTGCGGCAGTAGAGATCGAAGAGCTGTTTGCCGTCGCGCAGGTTGGCCGCGGCCCGCGCGGCGCTGCTGGGTGCCCACGCCGCCTCGACTTGCAGCAGCTGCTGGTTTTCCGGGCTCCGCAGGCTTCCTAGGTAAGCAACCAGGTCGTCGCCGCGCCCATCGCGGAAGAGAAAGCCGTAGGAAGGCATGATCGAAGCACCGCTCACATCCGGCGGATCGAAGAAATGCGCCTTGAGCCACAGGGGCGACCGGCGGCTGCCAACCTGAGAGAGATCCGGCCCCTGGCGGCGGTTCCCGATGAGCGGCGGGCGCTGGCGGTGCACCTCTTCCACGCTCATCGCCGGACCCCACATCAGCTCATCGGGCGAGCCAGGCCGAACATACTGCGAATGGCAGTTGATGCAGCCCTCGGAGATATAAACCTGCCGTCCTCGCTCCACTTGAGAAAGCTGAACCGGCGCAGTATCCGCGACCAGAAAGCGGCTGGCGCAGTACGCCACGACGAGCAGCATTGCGGGCAATGCGAATTCGCGCCTTTGCAGCATTCTCATGCCCAGCCGAGTTGGGACCAGGATGACGGCTCCCGCGGCGACGAGAAAGCCCACAGGAACGTGGCCCAGGTTCTGTCCCATGCCAATGCCCATTGCGGAGGCGGCCCATCCGGCGAGCGCATAGATCCATCCGGCCTGGCGGCCGCGTTCCGCCTCGGACGATGCAGGCGAAAGCAGCGACGGATAGGCGACCAGCGCAACCGAGTAAAGGGAGACCCCGGCTGGATAGAACAGAGACGCCATCCCCGCGAGTTGGGGCGCGCTTCCAGAATTGTCCAGCAGAAGGCAGGCGCAGCAGAGGAGCAGAAAGGCCGTGGCCAGTACGAAGGTGAGTTTGCGCTTCTGCAGCAGCCACGCGCCGGTCAGGGCCGCAAGCAGATGCACAGAGCCGATTGCCCACAGGCGCATTGCGCCTTCCCAGGCGCCGGCCTTGAGCGCGGGGGTCTGTTGAATGATGAAGAAGGCCGCCGAATCCAGCCACACCAGCGCGACGAATGAAGCCAGCACAACCGCAAATTGAATCGATGCGGGCTGTGAGAAGCCGCTCTCCTCTTCGGCTGCGAGGGCTGCAGAAAGAGGCCCGAATTCGAGTGAACTGCGGGGGTGGGCCTTGGCAGGGGCTAAAGCCCTGTTCCATTTATCGGCTTCATCGGCACGACTGAAGTCGTGCCCTGTTACAAAGCCGGACTTATCGAGTTTTTCTGCAGCCTGGACTTCTTCTTTTGCCTGAATTTTTTCTGTCGCCTGGATTTTTTCAGAAGCTTGGACTTCTTCTGTCGGCTGGGCAGCCGTGCGGCTGAGCGGGACGAAGAGGACCGCGAAACAGAGCAATCCGGCAAACAACGCTTGCTGCAAGGGCGATGCGGTGAAGACCGCGGGCACATTGCACAGGAGATACCCGATGCCGGTGCCGAGGCCAACTTTGAGGAGCGTGTCGCGGTTTCCTGTCCAGCGGCGAAGGTGCGTAGCGAGCGTGACGGTGAGGAGTCCGAGCGAGGCTCCGATTAGAAACGAGACCGCGACCGCTTCGGCGATTCCCAGGTGCGCTAGCGACAGGAAGGCCGCCGAAGCGCATCCCGCCAGCCCGGCGCGGAGACGCTGCGCGGGGTTACCCAAGCTGACCCGTGGAGCGAGAAGGCTGAGCAGAATGCCACCAGCGGCCATCGAGGCCATCACAGCTTTGAACGCTGCTTCATCTACCGCGGAACCCACTCGCAGGGAAGCAAGCCGGTTGAGAAAGCCAAACTGGGCAAAGATCAGGAAATAAACATAGGTGACCGTGACAAGGCTGACGCCTTGCCAGCCCTCCATGCGCGGGTTACTTGGCCGCATTGTTCAGCCAACCCCTTTGCAGACCGATGGCCTGGATTCCAGCGCACCCCGCGTCGCACGCCGCCACCGTGAGCCATCCTGCTGCCAGCGATCCGGCAAGAACGCTGTCGATGACGAACAAAGCAACCGACCCGCGCGTGATGGCGGTCAATAACCAAATCGTTCCGAGCTTTCGCTCGCAGCCGTCGCAAGCTGCCAGTCTTGCGCCGTAAAGGCAGGCCAGGCCGACGGAGAAAACGAACGCCCCGATAAACGACAAATACGGCAACGCATCGGCCGGCGCATGCAGGCCCATCAGGCGCAACGTAAACGCGGGCGCAACCACCAGCAAGATTCCGGTAGCGGTGTCGGAAATGCCAATCGCCGACTGATAGAGGGTGAGGATGGGACGTTTCATGCGGTCTTCTCCAATGCGCGTGCAGAGTTAATCAGGAAACCAGGGCGGGGCTGGGGTTCGCGGCCCAGGTGACGGGCATCGCGAAGCCACTCTACGGATGCGGCCAGCATTGCGACTCCGGTGAAGAGCCGCAGCAGATAGATGGTCTCGCGTGCGAGCCCGGGAACAATGGTGAACGCGGGATTTGCGCCTTCGATCCAGCCGGCGATGGTCATGAGCGCCACATAGACGAGAACGCCGTAATTCCATGCGTAGAACGCGCGGCTTCCATTGAAGATCCAGCCGTCTTCACCCAGCAGTTGCACCAGGACAAAGATCAGCAGCGCGGTCACGAAGCCTGCTTCGGCCGTGAGCGAATGCCCCACCAACCCATCGGTGAACTTGAAGCGGTCCAATACGCCGGGCAAGAACAGAACCCATCCGCTGACCACCAGAAGTCCCCACCAACAGAGAAATGCGTTCAGCCAACGCCGCGTGGCCGGGCGCCACCGGAAGGCTGCATAGTACAGAGGGGTTAGTGGGAGCCACACCAGCAGACTACCCAGGCTCAAGAATTGCGCCGGGCGATGGTGGCTGATATCGGTGCGGCCCAGCGTCGCGCACAAAGCGGACTCCGCCAGAAGAACTACCCACGATGCAACTACAGCCCAGCGCCGGCCTTCTTTCCGCTGAGTAAGTCCATAGGGAAGCGCAAGCAGAATCGCAACCACCACCAGCGAGGATTCGAGCTGGCTTGCGCCGGTGGGGCCACCGGTGTCGGGATTGAACGCCGGATATATGCCGGGATTGGAGGCGATAAAGATGAGCGGAGGAACGGCAGCAAGCAGGATCAGACCGGCGATTCTTGCGGCACGCGCTGCCCATCTGTTCGATTCGCGCGTCTTCCCGATACTCACGTTCCAGGACCGGATCATCGCGACGGCCAGCAGCACCCAGAGGGCCGTCATTGCCAGGGGAAAGTAAATGCGGGCGATTCCCGACCAGTCCAGAAAGAGCTTGCCGCTGGAGTGTCCAGAGAGCCAGGAGAAGGAGCCGATGCAGAGCGCGACACTCCAGGCCCACACTACGGGGCGCGCCCAGGAAGCCGCCTCGCCACGGTCCACTCCATAGACGCTGAAAAGAAAACCCACCATGGGCAGGCTGCACCAGCCGTAGAGCAGCACATTCATGTGCACCATGATCCAGCGCCCATAGGTCCACTCGCCCAGCCATGGATTCAGCCCAGGGACGAGCAGCAGCGTCGCGATCAAGACGCCGATGACATTGCCGACCGCCAGCCAGAAGAGCGAGTGGCGCACCACCGCTTGCATCCCTGGTGAAATGGCGCGAGAGAGGATGCCGGGCTCAGCGCGCAGGCCGGAGTCAGCAAATTTGGGGGACTCAAGCGAGACCGGGTTCATGAATCCTCCCATCGCGCATCTCCAGCAGGCGGTCGCAGCGTTCGGCGAGGCCGTGATCGTGTGTGGCCATCAGCAGGGTTACGCCCTCGCTGGCCGCCATGTGCAACAGCAGTTCGAATACCGTTGCGCTCGTTTTCTCGTCCAGCGAACCGGTCGGCTCGTCGGCCAGCAGGATCTTGGGGCGGTTCATCAGAGCGCGGCAGAGGGCAGTGCGCTGACGTTCGCCTCCACTGAGCTTCTGAATCCGGTGCCCCAGTCGCCCGGTGAGTCCAGTGAACTCCGCAAGCTCGCGCAAACGCTCGCGCGCGATGGTCCGACTCGTACCGGCGGCGACGGTCGGAATCAGGCAGTTCTCTTCCAGCGTGAGATCCGGAATCAAATTGTGGAGCTGAAAGACAAAGCCCACTTCGTGACGCAGCAGGCGCAGCAGGTCGCGATGCTTGTTGACCTCGATGCTGTTCACGGATATGCGGCCTCGGTCGGGTTCGTCGAGTCCTCCGAACAGGTGCAACAATGTACTTTTGCCGCAGCCCGACGGGCCGCAGAGCGCAACCGTTTCGCCTGCCTCGGCCTCCAGGTGAATGCCCTTTAGAACGGCGATTGACCCACCGTCGTAGCTCTTCCACACGTTCTCGGCGCGCAGGACGGTGCGGGGTTGGGGCGATTGCTGCATGGCATTCATCATTCGAATCGAAGCGCCTCCACCGCCCGGACGCGCATCGCGTAGATGGCGGGATACAGCGCACCGGCTACTCCGGTAAGCAGCGCAAGCAGTATGACGATCAACATCACGGGCGGCCGCATCGATACATCGACATAGCCATCGAGCGCAGGGACAAGTTTCAGCGAGTAAAGAAGCGCGGTTCCCGCCAGCAGTCCCGCGACCGCGCCCACCAGCGAAACAACTGCCGACTCGCCAAAGATCATCAACGCAATCTGCCGGTTCGAGAAGCCGTTTACGCGGAGGATGGCGATTTCGCGAATGCGCGTGAAAACCGACATGATCATGGTGTTGGCGACGCCCAGCCCGCCCAGCACCAGCCCGCAACAGCCTACCGCCCAGGCGGTCGCCTTCAGGATGCGGAACTGCGAATAGGAGCGATTGAACTCCGCATCCTCCAGACCGATCAGGTTCGCGTATTTCTCTTTCACCTGTAGCTTGAACGCGGTCGCATCCTCCCGGCGGCGCAGCTTGATGGTGATCACCGAGGAGCCGTCTTTGTGGAAGAAACTCTGCGCCGCGCTGAGCGGCATGAAGACTCCGCCGTCTTCGAAGCCATTCGCGGTCTGCAGAATCCCGATGACGTGAAAGACCCCGTGGCCGATGGGAACGTGGCTGTCGAGAGTCGCGTTCAAGAACTCGGCGGCGCGGCTGCCCAGCACAACGTCATCGTCGTAGAGTGCAAAGTTGCCGCGGTTGCCGGCGATCCAGGTTGCGGTGCGGATACGCGCGTCTTCGCTGGTGACTCCGAAGCAGGTGATGATGGGGTGGTCGGCGCTGGAGACGATTCCGAAGAGCACCGGGTCGGCATGCGCCACCATGGGCCAGGCTCGGATCTCCTCGGCAACCTTACCGGGGACATTGCTGAAGAAGAGATCGGAGACATTGCGCTCGAAGACGATGATTTCGCTGTCGCTGGAGAGAATGCCGGAGAACATCCCGATGGCGCCCTGCAGCACAGTTACCACGGTCAGCATGGCCGCCACGCTGAAGGCGATGCCGGCAATGCTAATGAACGATCGCACGCGGTGCCGTGAAAGGTTGGTCAGGATCAAACGGAAAAAGATCATGCAGAGACTTCCCTGCTTGCGGCTCCGGCTTCTCTATTCCTCTCGATATTCATGTAGCGGTCCGTTCCTCGCGCATCCGCGGCTACACGGTCCAACTCGTCCTGCAAGTCCCCGCGCATCTTTTGCAGGAACAAAAGATCGGGATGAATCGCCAGCAACTTGACGAGCGCTCGATCGCCCAGCGCTATCAGCCGAATCAGCCGCTCGACAGCGGCTCCGATGCCCACCGCTACGGCGATGTTGGGGCGATCCAGAAGCGCGTCCTGGCCCGCGGTCTTGCCTGTCTGCTCCGAATCCTGCAGCACATCCTTGAGGTCGTCGACCATCTGGTAGGCGAGTCCCCAGCAGGTGGAAATACGCTCTAAAAGTTGAATCTCCCGCTCCGAAGCGCCGCCCAAAAGGGCCGGCAAGACCAGCGTGAGCCGGATCAGCGAAACCGTCTTGCCATGCGCAATGCGCTCGGTTGTCTCGCGATTGTGCGGGAGCTTCGCATAGTTCAGATCGAGACTCTGTCCGTTCAGAAGGCCTTCCACGCCTAGACACCTCTCCAGGTAAGCCATGGATGCCAAACGCGCGCTCTTCGGGCAATCGGCGACCGCCTGCCACGCCAACGCATAGGCGCGATTGATCAGCGCGAGTGCGGCCAGGATCGCCTCGTGCTCACCGTGCTTGCGATGAACGCACACGGCTCCGCGGCGATCGGAGGCGTTGTCCATGCAGGGCAGATCGTCAAAGATCAGCGACGAGGTATGAAAGTACTCCAGCGCAATGGCGAGATTCCTGGCCGCATCATTCTCCAGGCCATAGGCCAAGCCGACCTGCAACACGATGCGAGGGCGCACCAGGCTGCCGGGGTTATTCAATACGTGGCGCAGCGCTTCTTCGAAGTTGGGATCCACGTTGGCCGGCAGCGGAAGCGACGATGCAAACGCTTCGGCGAGGACCGACCGGCTCACCGCGTCCAATCCGCGCCTGGCATTTCCCGTAGGTTTGTGGGCCTGCCGCTGGCTGTCGATATATAGAACTACACTGGAAGCTGCCAAGTGTTTTCTCCGGTATCTGCGGTTGCGTGCCTCAGTAGGACGATGATGGAACCCTGTTCGGGAGCGGGGAATCGGGCCGTTTCGCATGAAGTTTTCTTCATCTTCATAATCTCGTCCTACGATGGTGAAAACGCGCTTGCAGCAAGCCTTCTCAGCATACGCAGCAGTTATGACATATGGCCGACAAAGGAATGACAATTTGTTCATCTTTCGCTGACATTCCCAAAGCGGAGATTCATTTTGCAAGGCACTGGAAGCACACGCTTCAGATGTAATATCTGCTGCTGAAAGATCTGCCCTCGGTAGACTAATATCCATGCATGCGAATCCTGCTGGTGGAAGACGAACATGATATTCAGTCCTTCCTGCTGCGCTCGCTTGAAGAAGCGGGATACCAGGTAGATGCGGCAGCGGATGGAAAAGCAGCAGAAGGCCTGGCCCAGGAAAATGTTTACGACGCGCTGATTGTCGATTTGGGGCTCCCCGATCAGGACGGCATTACCTTGATCCTGCGATTGCGCCAGATCGGCGTAGCCGCTCCGGTGTTGATTCTCTCCGCGCGGCGCTCGGTGGACGATCGTGTGCGCGGCCTGGAGCAGGGCGGAGACGACTATCTCACCAAGCCGTTTGCCCTGGCCGAGTTGCTGGCTCGCCTGCGCAACCTGATCAAGCGGAACGCCCCCGCGGGCACCGAGGCAGCGAAGGTGCGGGTGCTGGATCTGGAACTGGATCTTTTGCGCCGCGAGGCTACGCGCGCCGGGCAGGTGCTGCAACTGACGCAACAGGAATTCGTTCTGCTTGAATACCTGTGCAGAAACGCCGGCCGGGTAGTCACACGCTCCATGATTCTCGACAAGGTCTGGGGCATGCGGATCCAGCCGGATACCAACGTTGTGGACGTGCATATTTATCGTCTGCGCGGCAAGGTTGACGGTCCGGGACAGCATCCCCTGATTCGCACTCTCAGAGGGGTGGGCTATGTCCTCAAGGATCGCTAGAGCGAAACCAGAGTCTAAGTGCCCCGGCGAGGTCCGTGCAGGGTCGCCGCTCGCTGGGGGTCGCGTCGACACGAACGCTGCGGTTTCGGGAAACAGTCACTCTGGTTTCGCTAGCGTAAAAATGCGCAGTGGGGCCTGGAGAATCTCGCTCTGGGCAACCCTTGCGTTTGCATGTGGAACCATGCTGGTGTTCGTTTCGCTGCATCGCTTTGTGGCCGACGACATTCAGCGCCGCAGCGATGCCTGGCTTTCCGGCGAGGTCGAAGTCTTGAGCGACGTGGCCGAACACACGCCGAAAGACGCGCTCTACGATGCGGTCGTGGGTGAAGTAGCCGAACTGGCCAGCAAAGAGGTTCCGAACAAGTTGCGCTCCGAAAGCGCGCGCAACGATTCGGTCTTCTTTCTCCAGACCGGCAAAGACGGCGCGCTCAAGTTATGGGTGGGCGATGGGAGCGGCCAGAAGACTCTCGATGACATTCGGAAGACCACGATTCTTCAAGATCGGCCAACCGATCTACAAGTGGAAGGCACGGCCATTCCGTTTCGCGTTGCCACGATGCGCATCGCAGACGGCAGCCATGTTTACCTGGGCCTTTCCGAGCGCGATGAACTGCGTGTGCTGCGCAACCTGCGCACCCGCTTCGTTCTACTTTGGATCTTGCTGGTCCTCTTCGGCTTTGGGATTGTGTTCTACACCACGCGGAAGATGCTGAGCCTGGTGCGCGAAATTACCGAGGCCGCCTCGCGCATCGGCCACTCCGATCTGGCGGCCCGCGTTCCCACTACGCCGCGCAACGATGAAGTGGGGCAATTGGCCCGCACCCTCAATCACATGCTGGACCGCATTGAAAACTCAATGCACCAGTTGCACACCATTACCGACACACTGGCCCACGACCTGCGCAGCCCTCTGACGGCGATCCGCGGAAAACTGGAGATGTCCCTGTCGACGGTCACCCTGGGTGAGCAGGTCGAGCCGATCATCGCTGCGATTGACGAGTTGGACAGGCTCACCGAGTTCCTGAACACGTCTCTCGATGTGGCCGAAGCCAAGGCCGATGCGCTTCGCACCACGCGCACAAATATCGATCTCGACGAGCAGTTGCGCATCATGCTCGACCTTTATGAGCCGTCCATGTCCGAGCACGATCTTCACCTTCAATTCAACAGCCGTGGCCCGGTGCACATCGACGCCGATGCGTCGCTGATCCATCGCATGATCGCCAACCTCTTCGACAATGAGATCAAGCATCTGCCTACGGCTTGCACTGTCATCGTTGAGTTGCAAAGCAACGCGGAGGCGGCGCTGCTTTCGATTGAGGATGACGGCCCGGGCTTTTCGCCCGAGGTACTTCCGCTGCTCTTCGAGCGGAGAGTGAAGGGCAGGGATTCGAAAGGCCATGGCCTCGGGCTTGCCTTCGTCGATGCCGTCGCTCGCGCCCATTTTGGCGTCGTCGAAGCCTGGAATCGCGAAGAAGGCGGAGCGAAGATTCTGTTGACCCTCCCGCTGGCTCCAATGCGGAAACCGGCCTGATCTTTGGCCATTCCCCTGGAACTGAGTCTGCAGTGCCGGAGACGATGCTCCGTCGCGTCCGTTATCATTCCGAAGGCAATACCGTTCTTCTCCGGATTGCAGGGGACCTCATGACAATTTCCGCGACCCTCCCAGGCGACTCCAAATTGCAGTTGCGCAAAACGATGGGCTTCTGGGATGTGCTGCTGTTCAATATCGCAACAGTGCTCGGGCCGCGCTGGATCGCGGCTGCCGGCCACAACGGCACCTCCTCTATCAGCCTCTGGGTTCTGGCCGCAGTCTTTTTCTTTGTTCCCGGCGCGCTGGTGATCAACGAACTGCAGTCGCGATTCCCGGAAGAGGGCGGACTCTACGCCTGGTCCAAGGAAGCATTCGGGCCCTTTCACGGATTCGTTGCCGGATGGACCTACTGGTTCTATACCGTCTTCTATTTCCCTGGATTGCTGCTGGCCAGCGCTTCCATGAGCGCATACATCATGGGTGGTCGCGGAGCAGCGCTTGCCCAGGACCGTACGTTCCTTCTCTCCGTCTCGCTGGGGATGCTGCTGGTGGCTGTGTTGCTGAATATTATTGGGCTCAACGTCGGCAAATGGCTGCAGAATGCCGGCGGCGTGGGCACTTATGTTCCGCTGGTGATGCTGGCGGTGATCGCGCTGCTGGTTTGCTTTCATCACGGTTCGGCGACTCAATTCACGATCGCCAACATGCTGCCCACTTGGAATTGGGACACGGTGAACTTCTGGTCGCAGATCGCATTCGCCTTTACCGGCCTGGAACTGGTGGCCACCATGAGCGAAGAAGTGCGCGATCCGCGGCGCAATTTGCCCCGCGCCGTTTTTGCATCCGGCGCGCTGATCGCCGTCATGTATATCGTGGGAACCTTCGCCATCCTCTCGCTTGTCCCGGCGGCCGCGATCGATCCGCAGAGCGGCGTTTTCAACGCCATCACCATCGGGTCAGTCGCGCTGAAACTGGGCGCGCTGGGAATCCTGGCTGCGATTCTGGTGACGGCGGGTAATGCGGGCGGCGTGGGCAGCACGGTGGCCGGCATCGCGCGGGTTCCGTTCGTGGTGGGCGTGGATCGCTATTTGCCCGCAGCCTTCGGCAAAATCCATCCCAAATGGAAGACTCCCTGGGTTTCCATCCTGGTGCAGGCCACGCTCTCCGGCGTGATCCTGCTGGGCAGCCAGATCAACGAGTCCACACGCGGCGCATATCAACTCCTTATTGACGCCGCCATCATTCTCTACTTCATTCCCTTCCTCTACATGTTCGCCGCGGCGATCAAGCTGGCCGGTCGCAAGGATCGCCGGGAGAATCCGCATGCCGTGCTGGTGCCGGGAGGCAAGCTCGGCGTGTGGATCTGCGGAGGGCTCGGATTTCTCGTCGTCCTGATCGGTATCGTTGTATCGTTCATGCCGCCAGGGGATACACTCAGCAAGCTTTTGTGGGATTCAAAACTGGCTGTCTGCACCATTGGGTCGATTTTGCTCGGACTCTTCCTCTACTGGCGCGGCGCACGAGCAAAGGAGGCTGGTATATAAAAGACCACGCATTCGAACGATGGGCAGGATTGGACCTTAGCAGGGGCTAAAGCCCCGATCGCCTTTTTGGCTTATTGCGGCACGGCTAAATAGGCTGCGGAAAAAGGGCTGCCTTTGGCGGAAAATCTCAAAAGACATCCCTCGGCGGCTAAAGCCGCGTTCATTCTATTGCCCTTATCGGCACGGCTGAAGCCGTGCCCTTTCAAAACAGAGGCCAAATTGGAGTTTTTCCGCAGCCTGTAAAGCCATGCCCTGTTACAAGGCTGGAAGATTTGAGTTTTTCGCAGCCTATAAAGCCATGCCCGAATAAGAAACAAAAGTGCAGGCTCGACATAACAAACGGAAGCTCGCGAATACCCGTTTCATCCATCGCGGGACGGAAACACCGGTGCCGGACTGTTTCAGAGCCGTGCGGATTTGAGTTTTTGGGATGCTGCAAATCCCGTAACGGATGCAATTGTGAGAACGGAAGTTGGCATCAAGAAGATGCCGCGGCCCATCTTGCTGGCTGCGGCATCTTCTTTTCCGTTGCTTTCGACGATCAAGCCGTGAAGGCTTTCATATAGTCCGCGTCGATCTTCAGCGATTCCATCGGCGGCATATTGAACTCTTCCTGCTCCACGAAATAGTGCTTGATGTTGGCCTTTTTGGCCGCTGCAAAGATGGGATGATAGTCCGCCGTGCCCGTGCCCAGTTCGGCGGCCGGCGGCGGATCGACCACCGACGAAGGCTTGTCGGTCTTCTTGAAGTCCTTCACATGCAGCATGGAAATGCGGGTCGGATAACGCTTCAAATACTCCACCGCATCGCCGCCACCCACCATCACCCATCCACAGTCCATCTCGATCGTCACCAGTTCGGGATCGGTCAATCGAAGCAATTCGTCGAAGGGCACAACGCCGTCCTGGGCGGCAAATTCCATGGTGTGATTGTGGTAGCCAAAGCGCATTCCAGCGGCCTTGATCTTCGCGCCGAATGCGTTGAACTGCTCCGCATTCCAGCGCCAATCGTCCAGGTTGAAAGCCTGCACCATTCCGCGGAACGACTTGTCCTTCAGCCGCGACGGATCCTTCATCCCTGGGAAAGAGCAGACGATGTACTCGACTCCGAGTTCCTTGTTGAAGGCCAGAATATTGTCGAAATCGCGATGCAGATCGTTGTAGGAGTAATGCGCGCTGGGCATGCGCAGACCTGCATCGCCGAGCGCCTGCCTGACCTGTTTCACGCTCATGCCGTAATAGCCCGCGGCCTCCACTTCGCGGTAGCCAAGCGCGGCAATCTGCTTGAGCGTTCCCGCGTAATCCTTGGGTAGCAATTCGCGCACCGAATAGAGTTGCAGCCCGATGGGCAAACCAAAAGGCGATGCATTCAAGTATTTACTGCCCAGAAGCGCCGAGCCGCAAAGCACGGCGGAGGTCCGAAGGAAGTTTCTGCGTGTCAGCATCGGATTCATCTCTCCATTTACATTTTGCAGCCGCGCTCAGTCCTGCGCGGGTTCAGGCAGCAACTCGTAACTTACAAACGCGAGCTTTGTACTGTCCGGAGACCAGGAGTGCACATTGATGGTTCCCTGGCCGCCAAAGAGTTTGGTCAGCAGGCGCACTTTGCCGTCCGCCACCGACATCAGGTTCAACTCCACATCCTTGTTGGGAGGATGCCCCTTGACGGTTTTGTCGTAAGAAACAAACACCATCCACTTGCCGTCGGGCGAGATATGCGGGAACCAGTCGTTCGTCTCGCTGAAGACTACCTGCTCCTGCTGGCTACCGTCCGGCTTCATGCGCCAGATCTGCATTCTGCCGGTGCGCTCGCTGTTGAAGTAAATCCATCCGCCATCGGGAGAATACTCGGGTCCGTCATCCAGTCCCGGAGCCGTGGTCAGCCGCGTTTCTTCACCGCCGGTTGCGGGAATGGAATAGATGTCGAAGTTGTCGCCGCGCTGCCCGGTGAAGGCCAGCGTCTTGCCGTCCGGCGACCATCCGTGCCAGTAGGACGGCGAGTTCTTGGTGATTTGCGTGGGCGTTCCGCCGCCGATGGGCAGCGTGTAAATGATCGAATGCCCGTTTTGCGACTGGTCGCTGACGGCGATTGTCTTGCCGTCCGGTGAGATGCCGTGGTCGTTGTTGCACTTGACCGCAAAGCCGGTATCGATGTGCACCGGGGTGTCGGAACTGGTTTCCAGACGATAGATCAGACCGTCCTGGTTGAAAAGAAGATAGGCCCCGTCGCGCGACCAGTTGGGCGCTTCGAAGTGCGCCGCCGCCGTATACACCACGCGCCGGTCGGTCGACGCGATGGAAATGGTTTCCAAAGAGCTGTGCAGTGTCGTCTTATTGTCCATGGCAGGAGTGAGGGTTTCCAGTTTCACCTTTGAAAAGATTGCGGTTTCTGTTGCGTCCTTGTCGTGCGCCGAAACGCCGATGCCGACATAGAAATCGCCGGCCAGCTTCAGTTGGGTTGCCGCGCCGGCTGGTTGCAGTTTGCCATCCTTGCCGGAGACATAGGCGATAAAGGTGTCGCCGCGCTTTTCCAGTCGCATGCGGCGCGGCGCTGAGACGCTGGACTCCACTTCATGCGTGTCCGCACTGGTGGTGTCGCGGAACTGTAGAGAGGTCAGTCCGTCCCCATGGCGCGCAATGTCGACCGCAGCCGAGTGACCGTCCAGGCTCTGGCGGATCATCAGCACAGCCTTGCGGTGGTTGTTGCCCTTTTCTCCCACGAATGCGATGTCGGCGGAGAGCGCCACGTCGCCCGACATCTTCTTCCAAACAAAATGGAAGTCGTCCACGCCGAACCACATGTTCTCGCCGCTGCCGGTGACAGTATAGGCTTGTTTCGCGCTGTCAAAACTGGCGTCTCCGGGATGGAGCACCGTCCCGATGTCGGCGTGATCTTCAAAGATGCCGAGAGGCGAGGGATGCATCTGGGCATACAGGGCAGCAGGGATGGCAAAGGCAAGCAAAGCGAAACACTTGAAAGCAGAGCGTCTGATGCTCATTTGAATCTTCTTCCCGCAGGGGCGACCTTGTTTGATTGCCTGGTTCGCAGCCCTAGTAAATCGTTTGTGCACTTCGCTCGGAACGGTAGCATCCGCTGCCAGCCATCGTCAATCCGGGCTCCATTGCGCGCGGGAGAAGGTACGACCCTTTGTTGGCTGGAGTGTTTGCGGTGATCATGTGCCGATCATGACCAGCTAACCCCTCCAAGTTTTCCATTTCGGGAATGATCCATTCTAAGTGCGGCCTCTGCCGTATTTGTCTTTGATGTTATGGTTTCTTTTGCTATCCAATCGAGTAAGCTGGCCTCAAATAGAGCGCGATCAGCTTGTTCTGCAAGCCCGACTTGAACCGAAGGGGAACTCCCTTGCGGGGCTGCAATCCTGGCCGGCTGTCGAACTGAATGCGATGGGCCAAAGCCGGAAGGCGCACGCAAGGAGAACAATGAAGAACTGCCCTGGATTGTGTAACGCGCGGAACTGGACAGCTGGTTGGACAGGGAACCGCAATGCCGTCTTTCGCGCCGCTGTTGTGGCGGTTTCGCTGTTTCTGACGGGAGCGACGTGGAAGGCCGCCGCACAGGTTGTTCCCGCCGGAAGTCAGGAGGGCCTGACGATCTTTGCGGGCGCAACCGGCTCAGGCCAATATCTTTATGCAGGCGCAGCCGGCTCAGGCCAATATCTGCAATTTGGCCAGCGGCATATGCTGGGGATTACCGGATTTGTGGATGCGGATACCCGGCACCGTCTTGGCTACACAGTGGAAGGCAGCTGGATTGTCTTTCACCAGACGAATGATGTCTACACATCCACCATTGAGGGCGGGTTGCGCTACCGATTCAACACGGGGAAATTGGCGCCTTACGCGAAGGCTCTGGGCGGAATCGGGCAGTATAACGCTCCTTATAATCTCGCCACTGGCCGTTTCCTGGCTTTCACCGGGGGCGCCGGCATCGACTATAACCTGAGTCGCAGAATCCGGCTTAGGATGGCAGATTTCGAATACACCTACTGGCCTCAGTTCACTCCTTTTTCAGCGGAAGATGTGGCGCCCCTGTCTACCATGACGGTCAGCTCCGGAATCAAAATCCGCATCTTCTAGGACGAAAACCGAGTCAGATTGCGCCGCAAGCGAGTGATTCCGGGCGGAGAGAGTGAGTGGGGTTCGATTTGGCGAGTTGGCCTTCACTGCGGCGAGGATGGCAAGTTCGCGAGAGGTCGGCTGCAAAAGCGGGCGCGGTTCTCTCCTTCGATGGCCAAATGTGCGCCGTACCAAATTTCGGGAAGCTGTTTTGCCGCATGTGATTTGGGTCACGGCTGCTTCGCGCTGGTCCCGGTAGCCTTTAAGATGCAGGGTGTAATCAAAGCCATCGCCCAACAGCAACCAGGAGACTTTCATGCCTTACGTCATCACCGATGCGTGCACCAAGGACTTCATCTGTGTAGAAACTTGTCCCAACAACGCCATTCACCCTACTGCCGGTGATGCGGAAGCAGAAACCGTCCCCCAGCTTTACATCAACCCGGACGAGTGCATCGACTGCGGCTCTTGCGCCCCCGAGTGCCCCTCGAGCGCGATCTTCTCGGCCGATGAACTGCCGGAAGACAAGGCTGAATTTGCCGCGAAGAACGCGGCGTACTTCAACTAGGCCGCGGTTTCGAGCGCGCCGCCGGCGCGGCGAACACTTTTGGAAACGCCCTGCCCCCTGTCAGCCATGTGACTGACGGGTGACAGGGCGTTTTTCTGTTCGGAATGATACGCAGCTGAAGGCTTCATTCCGGGAGAAGCCCGGGAGCCGCTCCCTTGGGGCAAAACGGGCGGCGGAAAAAGGTTCGAAATCGAGTGATGGGGTGGTATGGGCTCAGCTGGGGCTAAAGCCCACCCCTCATCTTATTGGTCTTATCGGCACGACTAAAGTCGTGCCCTGATACAAGGCCGGGCCAAAAGAGGTCCTTCCGCGGCCTGTTAAGTCGTGCCCATTCATAACAGAGGCCAAAACCAAAAGTTTCAGGAGGCGGCGTTTCTCGCACACCGCGCGTTCTCACTTGGCTGTAGTTCCACGGGATGGCGCCGCCGGGATTGCCCAGGTGGGTTCGCTCACAGACTGCTTATCTGCGGCTGGAACTGGGTCGGAAGGGCCTGCCGGAGGAGCGGACGGCGAGACGTCAGGCTGGGGAATCGGAGTCTGCAGCGAGCCCGGCTGCGCAGGCAGAATCGGTAGGGTGAGCAACTGCACCGTCGCTGGATCGTCCCGCAGCTTGAGGTAGAGGACTCCATTCACCGTGTGCGGAACCGTAAGCTGTGTCCCGGTGAAGTCCGGTGGCACCTCGACCGGGTTCTCGAAGTCCGGGGTGGCCGACAACGCAATGGTCAGAAACAGGTTGGATCCGGTGAGCGTGCAGGGTTTGGCCGGGGCGTGCGGACAGCGCATTTCCCTGAATCCAGGCATCCGAACCAGGGTTCCCAGGGGAAGCCAGTCGCTGGTGATTCCATTTGCGGAGATAGCGCGGGCGCGGATCGGGCCAAATGCCGAGGCACCGAATCGAGCCAGCGGTTCGACGATTCCCAAGGCTGTTCGCGCATCCTCCAGGACCAGACTGCCGTCTGTCAGAGTTAATACGGTGCGGAAACTTCCATCGGTCGCCTCGACTTCCACTTTCTGATTACGGGGAAAGTTGGAGGGAACAACGGACTTGAGAAAGAAGACCAAGCGCCCGGCCACAGAGAGATCGTCCGGCGAGCCCAAACGCACGGGCGAGGGCTGCGAGGCCGAATCATCCTGGACGCCCACGCTGAGTAGCGTGACGTGCGGCCGCGGCGGATCGACGGCAACCGCCGTCTTCAGCTTGCGACCGTCCCGCAAGGTCACGTTGGCAAAGTAACGGCTTCCAGGTTCGAGCTTCGAGGTGGAGGCGCTGGCGCTCAAGCTCAACTGATCGATGTCCTGAACCCTGCTCAACTGCACCGGCGTCCAGACGATCCCATCCAACTCCGCGCTGGCAACCTCGTCCAGCCTGGTGCCCTTCAGGATTGCTTCCGCATCGCCTGCGCTGAGGTTGATCCGCTCCAGCGATGCTGCTTCTCCGTATGCATTCAGTTGCAGCGCATCGGGCTTTTCCAATCCATACTGCTTCACACTCAGCGTTACCTGGCCAGGCGCTGCATCCTTCATTGGGACCGAAATTTCGACCGTCTCCGGTTTGGGCGACTTCCAATTCAGCTTGTTCAATGCTCCATTTGCACCGCGTTCGTCTATCTGCTCAATACAAAGCGCGCTATCTCCTTCGATGTGGAGAAGATCGTCACGGCCCACGACCAGCGCCGATTGGTCGCTCGGAGATACGAACCATTTGCCCGGCTGCGAAGAGTGCAGATGGAAGCGAGGGCCCTCCCAGTCGTCGAATCCCCATTTGCCGCGCAGGACAGCGTTGAGATCTGTCTCTGCCTGGTGCGGTACCGGGTGTTCAAGGATCAATCCTCCGAGCGACGGATCCAGCTTTACGGGAATGTCCGGGACCGGGGTTTTGGTCTCGAGGTGAAAAAACAATCCGTGCCCCAGTTCTGTGGCAAAGGCAAGCGGAGCGCCTTCCACTGGAAGCGCCAATCCGGGTTTCTGCGCACAATAGGCCTCTGCGGGAGTTACCGGATGAAGCGGTGGGAGCCGCACTGGGCCGACCGGTGGCAGTGCGATTACCACAACGGATTTCGGATCGCGAAACGACGGAGGCGTATTCAGCCGCAGATTGAGGGTGTCTTTGGTGGGCAACGCAAGCGCGGGAATGTATTGAAAATGTGCGGTATGAAGCGACGAAAGAATGCGGGCCGTATCGACAATGGCTCCGATGTAAGGACTGTAGGCTCCCCCGCCTCCCATCGACGTCGAGCTGATCTGGTTCATCAGATCCCGCGTATCGCCGTTTGTCCATTGTGAAACCAGCGAACCCAGGTTCGCGTCGTCAAGAACGATCCCATCCGTATGTTCGGTGAGACAGGGAGCCTGCTGGTCACTGGGCTTGTCGAAGCACTGCTGATCGACGCGAATGCCGAGGCTCCGCGCGGCCAACTCTGCGCGCTCTTTCAGTGAGCGCGTGTCGGTCTGGGAAGTTACTTTCACTTCGCCCAGATAGGCTTCAAGACGCATTCGGTCGAGGCTGGCCGCGAGCAGATCTTGAGTTGCGCGAACAAAGGTGCCCGGACGATTGCGCACGGCAGTACGCAAGGTGCTGAAATCTCCGCCCGTCTCCGGCGCCAGAAATAACAGAGCCTGCTGCGCCTCGTTGGGGACCGTAATAAAGACACCCTCATTGCGGGCTTCGCGCGTCCAAGTCTCCACACGGGTAAACCACTCCGGTGGCGGGGGATTGGTGGACCCGCGCAAGAATGCGATCACCAGAACAAAATGGGTGGATTGGCTTTCAGGAAGATCGGGATGAATCCACAGCCGGTCGCCGGGCAGAAGATTGGGGACTTCCCCGATGGGCAACGTAACATCGCCCCGCTTCACATGTACGTCCACCTTCGGTCCCAGCAAGTCAAATGCAGGCTCAGCAAGGCATTTTGCAGCAAGACAGAAGTAACATATCCACAACCACAGCAAACGACGGTGCATATCCTTCCATTGTACGGATTGCGCTGTTGGAACGGGGCTGGCAGGGCGCAACTTTCTTCGCACTTTGAAAATTGCCTGCCCATAACGAACAATTCGCCGACGCTTCGATGAATTTTCGGTTAGACTTAAATCCACAAAGATCCAATCAAGTGGGTTTAACTAAAGTTTTTCTCGAGTTCATGGCACGCAGGACGAATAGGACAGGCTCCTCGACGGTTGAGGAGGTCAAAGCTGTGGATCGTAATGGGTCTAATCGGGGAAACGCTAGAGGTCGTACGCGCGGGAAGCAGACTAAAAGTCGTCTCGCAAGTGGGACTTGCCAACTTGTAATTCGATCATTGCCCGGCAATAACAGAAGTAGAAGGGAATCCGGGCGAAAGCAGGGAGGGACCCCCTGCAATAGCTGAAGTTTAGAACTATCACTGCACTTTTGCCCGCTGCGCAATTGATCACCGATGAAGAGCTTGGGGAAACTCTTCCGGAATATCGCTGCGCGGGAAGAAAAAGGCATGATATACGGAGAAGGAAAAATGAAATCGACGAGAGCTGTCCAAGACAGCGTAGATGTAAGTAACCTGACCATTCCCGATGCTGAAGAGATTATTGAGGAAGCTCTGGGCGAACTGACGTTTTCGTCCGACCCCGGGTTGGCCAGGGCGCTGCATTTTCTGGCGCCTCCCGGATATCAGGCAATCGTCGAACTTTGTAGTGAGAATGGCCGCAGCAAACGCCGCAACGCATTATCGGACACCTGGTCGCCCGAGGAAGACGAAGTCCGCATCTACTTCGAGCGCACGGATGGCGCAGAACCTGCTCCACGGGCCGTGCGGAGCGCGCGCGCAACCGCCGATTTCGCTGACGAGGACGAGGATGACGGCCAGGAAGCCGTGCTGCCTGCGGACGTGGATTTGCGCGTCAAGGAACTCTGTTCGGCGTTGGCTGAAGCGGAGCGCGGCGGACATGCTTTCATCGCCCTCAAGTGGTTCCGCGATTCGTTTTTGCCGCGCAAGACATTCCGCTGGAACCAACATCCAGACACCCGCCAGGCGGTGCTTGCAGAAGCCATCCAGCGGGGCGTGGTGCTCACCAGCAAGATTGCCAATCCGAAGACCCCGGCATATCCCACCACCACCATCCGGCTGAACCGTGCCGAGGCGGGTATTCCCGAGGAAGCCCAGCGATTCCACCCGGTCGCTGTGCACGGCGATTCGATTGCCGAGGTGATCGAAGAGGAACGGGGGAATCTGTGAGCTGTTATTTCCTTGAGGCCACGGCATTTGCCAAGCTGTTTGTCCAGGAGCAGGGCACCGACGCTTTAATCCGCCTGATGGAGGCTGTCGAAGACAATCGCAAGCTGATCTCGGCATCCACACCTCTGGAGGTTTACGCAGCGATCCGGCGGCGCGAGCGTTCCGGCGACATCAGCTCGACAGACGCCGCTTCCGCGCTGGAGGTGCTGAGGCTGGAAGCCGCGCGCATGGTGCAGGAACCGCTGAACCCTGCGGTGCTCGAATCCGCACGCCAGTTGCTGGACCGTACCAGCCTGCGCTGGCCGGACACCCTGCAGTTGGCCGCAGCGCTGGTGGCGCGCGACATGTTCCAGGGCACGGAGATTATCTTCGTTTCGGCGTCGCCAACGCTTCTTGAGGCGGCCAGAGCTGAGGGATTACATGGTTTGGATCCAACCAAAGAGGTTGCGATCCCAGTCAGGCAGGCCGAGTAGCGACTCGGCCTGCCTCCGAGTACTACAGTTGTACGTGCCCGGAAGGTCTTCATCCGGGCCTGAAGGCTCCGCCTTTGGGGCCTGTTTTCAGGGAGTTGAAACCCCCTTCTCCCTATTCCCTACTCTCTGTCTTTCTTCCATCGCAGAATCGGCTTGCGAGCAGCCAGCACCTCGTCGAGGTGGGAGACGCGCGTGGAGTGGGGCGCGTTCTTCACCAAGTCGGGGGTCTGCTCGACCTCTTTAGCGATCGAACGCATAGCATCCACAAACAGGTCCAACTCCTCCAGCGACTCGCTTTCGGTGGGCTCAATCATCAGAGCGCCGGAAACGATCATTGGGAAGCTGACCGTGTAGGGATGGAAGCCATAGTCGATCAGGCGCTTGGCGATTGCGCCTGTCTTGACGCCCTTGGCCGCCTGCCGCTTGTCGCTGAAGACGACCTCGTGCATCGAAGCGGTCTTGTAGGGCAGCTCATAGAGGTCTTCGAGCTTGGCGCGAATGTAGTTGGCGTTGAGCACGGCGTCTTCGGTGGTCAGCCGCAGCCCGTCCGGACCGTTGGCCAAAATGTACGCCAGCGCGCGGATCAGCACGCCGACATTGCCATAGAAGGCGCGCACGCGGCCGACAGACTGGGGACGATCGTAATTCCAGCTCAGTTGTCCCTCAGTCCCCTGTCCCTTAGTCTCCGGTCCCTCAGTCCCCGCTTCACGGACCAGCACCGGCGTGGGCAGAAACGGCTCCAGAAACGCCTTGCAGGCTACCGGGCCAGAGCCGGGACCACCGCCGCCGTGGGGCGTGGAGAAGGTCTTGTGCAGGTTCAGGTGCATCACATCGACGCCGAAGTCGCCGGGCCGAGCCTTGCCGACCAGGGCGTTCATGTTTGCGCCGTCCATGTACAGAAGAGCGCCCTTGGCGTGGAGAATGTCGGCAATCTTGTGGATCTGGCTTTCAAAAACGCCGATGGTCGAGGGATTGGTCAGCATCAGCGCGGCGGTGTCTTCGTCCACCTGCCGGGCCAGGGCTTCCAGATCGATGCCGCCCTCGGGATTGGACTTCAGGTTCTCCACCCTGTAGCCGCAGATGGCCGCGGTTGCGGGATTGGTTCCGTGCGCCGAGTCGGGGATAAGCACCTTGTGCCGCGCATTGCCCTGCGACTGATGCCAGGCGCGGACCAGCAGCATTCCGGTGAACTCGCCATGCGCGCCGGCCGCGGGCTGCAGGGTGATTACGTCCATGCCGGTGATTTCGCAAAGCGTGCGCTGTAGCAGGTCGATGATTTCCAGCGTTCCTTGCGCCAGCGAGTCGGGGCGATAGGGATGCGCTTCCGCCAATCCCTCGGTACGGGCCACCAGCTCGTTGACCCGCGGGTTGTATTTCATTGTGCAGGAGCCCAGCGGATACATGCCCAGATCGATGGCGTAGTTCCAGGTGGAAAGGCGCGTGAAGTGGCGGATGATCTCGATCTCGCTCAGCTCCGGGAGCTCCGCCGGCACTTCGCGTGCGGCGGTCCCCAAAAGAGAAGAGGAGTCGACAGCCGGAACATCCAGCACGGGAAGCCGGTAGGCGAACTTGCCGGGCGACGAAGTCTCAAAGAGAAGCGCCTCGTTCTGGGTGAGGTGGGGACGGACCTTTTTGATGTTCGGAACCGAAACTTCAGTCGTTGCCATTCTTTACCTCGATCAAGATCTTTACCAATCTGACTTTGCTCTCCGGCCGGGCAAACCTTCACAGTTAAAGCCTGTCGGGTGATTTCCAGATTGTCCCGTACATTGAGTTTACTTTCTTCGCGCCGTCTTGCCTGGGTGCGAAAGCCGGATCGGCACGTTATCCGGTTTCCGCGAGGCCATCTGTCTGGAGCACTTGCGTCAACGGCTCCGCGCCGGCCGTCCTTCGCACGCAGTTGATGATATGCAACTGGTCTTCCCCGCAAAGGCTGCTCGAACTCGGCAGGCATATTCCGCGGCTGAACAAGTCCTCTGCCACCTCCCCGCCAAAGCGTTCACAACCGGAATACAGCGGCTGCAAGTGCATTGGCTTCCACACCGGGCGGGACTCCACGTTCGCCTCGTCGAGCGCTCGGATCAGCGCATCTCTGGTTGCTCCGAATTCTCGCCCGTCGACGAGGAAGCAACTCAGCCAGTTGGTGTGGAGGCCGTAGGTCGCCTGGGGCATAAGGGAAATCCCTGGAAGATCGGCAAATGCGTCGCGATAGCGGAAGGCAATCGCACGACGCTGCTTGACGCGCAAATCGAGCACCTCAAGCTGACCTCGGCCAATGCCCGCCAGTACGTTGCTCATGCCGTAGTTGTAGCCCATCTCGGAGTGCTCGTAAGCGAGCCCGGGGTCCCGGGCCTGCTGCGACCAGAAGCGCGCCTTTTCCACCCATGCAGCGTTGCGGGAGACGAGCATTCCGCCGCCGGTTGTGGTAATGATCTTGTTCCCGTTGAAGGAGAACACTCCAATGTCGCCGAATGACCCCGCGGGCCGATCCTTGTATGTGCTGCCCAGAGCCTCCGCTGCGTCTTCGAGCACAGGGACCCCGTAGCGATCGCAAAGCGTCAGGATGGGGTCCATGTCGGCGCACTGCCCGTAGAGGTGCACGACGACAAGAGCGCGAGGCAGTCTGTTCCGCTGCGCATGCTTGCGGAGTGCATCTTCGAGAACATTGGCGTCCAGGTTCCAGGTTGCGTAGTCACTATCCAGAAGGACCGGTTGGGCGCCAAGATAGCGGACTGGATTACACGCCGCGACAAACGTAAGGGTCGAACAGAAGACTTCGTCACCCCGTCCAACGCCCAGAAGACGCAAGCCAAGATGGATGGCGGCGGTGCAACTGCTGAGGGCGACAGAGGTCTGACCGAATCGCCGCTCGAATTCTTTTTCGAACGCCGCGATATTTGGGCCCTTTGTGGAAAGCCAATTCGACGCGAAAGCCTCACCGACATAGGCCCGCTCGGTCCCACCCATATGGGGAACCGAGAGAAGAATGCGCTTCACAGGATGCCTGCTTCCACTTGCACTCTACGCGCCTGCAATTACCTTGGCTGCCTTGTCGATGCTTGCGCGGCTGACGACTTCCGTTGTGCACCAGAGGGTTGCGTTCTTCAGCTCCGGATACCAGCGGCCCAGGTCGACTCCGCCGACGATCTTTTCCGCCATCAGGCGTTCACCCAGCGACGCCGGAGCTTCCGGCGTCTGCAACACGAACTCGTGGAAGCGGGGCGCGCCGGTGAAAAGAAGCTTGGCGCCGGGCTGGCTGCCAAGGGTTTTGGCGGCATAGTCGGCCTTGGCCAGATTGTGCTCGGCGAGTTCGCGGATTCCCTGCTTGCCGTAGACGGCGAGGAAGATGGTGGCCATGAGCGCAACCAACGCCTGGTTGGTGCAGATGTTGCTGGTGGCCTTCTCGCGGCGAATGTGCTGCTCGCGGGTGGAAAGCGTCAAGACAAACCCGCGGTTCCCGTTGCTGTCGACGGTTTGGCCGACAAGACGGCCGGGCATCTGGCGGACGTACTGCTCCTTGGCGGCAATGACGCCGCAGAAGGGACCGCCGTAGCTGAGGGCCACACCGAAGGATTGCGCTTCCATGCTGACAATGTCGGCTTCCACAGGCGGGCGGACGATCCCCAGTGAAACGGCTTCCGCGATGGAAACGATCAGCAGGGCTCCCTTGGCGTGGGCGATGGCCGCGATGGCCGGGATGTCTTCGACCACGCCGAAGAAGTTGGGACTCTGCACCAGCACCGCAGCAGTCTCTTCCGTCACTGAGGCTTCAAGGGCGGCCAGGTCGAGACGGCCGGTCTCGCGGTCGTAGCCAACCAGCGACGCAGGCAGTTCCTGGTGCTGTGTGTAGGTGTGGATGACTTCGCGGTATTCGGGATGAACGGTCGAGGCGACCAGGGCCTGGTGGCGGCCGGTGATGCGAACTGCCATCATGAGGGCCTCGGCAGCGCCCGTTGATCCGTCGTACATGCTGGCGTTGGCCACGTCCATGCCGGTCAGCTCGGCGATCATGGTCTGGAATTCAAAAATCGCCTGCAGCGTCCCCTGCGAGATCTCCGGCTGATAAGGCGTGTAGGCGGTGAGGAACTCGCCGCGTTGGATGAGGGCATCGATGATGACCGGCCGGTAGTGGCGATAGGCTCCCGCGCCGAGGAAGCTCACGTAGTCGGTGGCGTTCTTTGCGCCCGCCTGGCGAAAGTAGTCGACGATCTCGCTCTCGGCGTGCGCTCGGGGGACATCCAAATCAGCGGTGATGCGGTATTCGGCTGGGATGACAGTGAAGAGATCGTCGATCGCGGCTGCGCCGATCTCAGCCAGCATCTGCTGGCGCTCGGCGGGGGACTTTGGCAAGTAGCGCATTGTTTCCTCTTAACGGCAGGGTTCAGGGGTCAGAGATCAGGGATCAGAATGCTGCGCCCGGGAGTGTGTTCAAGCTTCCCAATTAGGTGGATAGGAAAGATCGCGATTGTATAGATCGCCACCAAGGCAAAGGCTTCAATGCCCGCCCCGCAGATGCCTCCTGATCCCTGACCCCTGTTCCCTGATCCCTGTTCTTAGCTTCCCGTTTCTTCCGAGACGAAGGCCTCGTAGGCGGCGGCATCGAGCAGCGATTCGACTTCGGCGGGGTTGGAGAGCTCAACCTTGATGATCCAGGCATCGTGGGCTGCCTCGTTGATCTTGTCGGGCGCGTTCTTCAGCTCTTCATTTGTGGCAGTTACCGTCCCGGAAACAGGCGAATAGAGATCGCTGACCGCCTTGACACTCTCCACCGAGCCAAAGACCTCGTGTGCCTTGACCGCATCGCCGACCTTGGGGACATCTACGTACACGATGTCGCCGAGCGAGCTCTGTGCGTAATCCGTAATGCCGATGGTTCCGATGTTGCCTTCGAGCGCGATCCACTCGTGCTCGCGCGTATAGCGGTAGTTCGTGGGATAAGCCATTTCCGCGGTGCTCCTTTAAAAGATCGAAAGACCAGTGTACGACCTTGGGCGGGGCCGCAAGAAGCGATCTTGCAACCGCAAAAAGGGATCTTCCCCCGGATGCCGGAGCCAAGGAGCGATAAATCCCACCGGAGTGCATGAATTGCACAGTTCACGGGGCAATGCGCGGTTTTGCCGAGGGGCGTGCAATCCTCCGCCCAAATACCTACTTCGCCGGGAAGAAACCTGGATAGGGCTCCAGCGAGGTCAGCATCGCCGTTTCGATCATTCCCGCTTTGGCAAGCGGAAGGGTAGCGATGGCGGCACGGACTTCATCCTCGGAAGAAGCTTCCCAAAGGAGGATGGCGCCGGGAGCGTCGCCGCGACGCCAGATCTGGCGCAGGATTCCGGTGGCGTACATTTCCCGGACACGCTGGCCCTCCTTGGCGATCAACTCGGGGGTAAAGGCTTCGGGCGGAAAGGCATTGGTGCGGCGGCGGGAAATCGATAGGAATTGCATGTGGAAATTGTAAAGGCAGGGATCAGGGGTCAAGGAACCGGAAGCGGAGGCGACGTTGGCTCTCCAGTCTTGCTGTAAGCGCAAAAACAACACTGGATGACGAGCGTCTGGAACTGGAAGAGGCTAATCAACTTCGGCTTTCTAGCCTCGGACAAGAGGTGTGAAATCCGACCATTGCTCCACCCGGAAGGCGCGGATGTCACGCACCGACTTCGGAAACCATGCGCATGCACGCAAAGACTGGATGGCCAGGAACAGAGTAGCCATGTCCTCGTTTTCCGTTACGTACAGGCTACCTTGCACACGGCGAAAACCATGCTCGCCGAGTATAGCGCCTATATCGGTATAGGCCTGAGAGACCCCTTTGGGGTGGTTCTCCTCTGTGTCTGCCACTGTCAGGTCAAAGGCCACGGCATACATCAGCGAGCCTCCGGGTCATCCAGCATACGGGTCATGCGGTACTCCGTCGTCTCACCGGATTCAACCATCTTGACGACGATCATCCAGTCCCCGTCGTCCAACTGGCGAAGAGCGTGACCAACCTCATACTTTGAGCCGAAAGCTCCAAAGCTCTTGATTTTGCCTACCGGAATTGGCGGCGGTGCACTGATTTCCTTCATCATAACTCTCCCACGATATGAACCGATTTCATGTTAGCGCAACTACGGCCGGGACGAGACACGAGAATTCCTGCCCCCTATTTGGCAAAGAACTTGCCGTGCCCGCCGTTGGCCCACGGATTGTATTGGGCGGCAAAGGTAGCGCGATGCTGGGTAGAGGGGTGGCTGTAGGTCCAGAACTCGATCAAAGGGTTCGGGTCCGGTTCTTCCAACCAGACCTCGCCAAGGCGATCGAAGGCGGAAACCGCGGTTTTCTGCGGATCGGCGACGAGGGTGTGAATAGCCTCCTGCCCGTAAACGTCTGCCTGATGTTCGATGAAGCGGCTGAAGATGTTGTCCACCGGCTCCAGCACGAAGCCGGCAAGCGATACGATCAAAATCAATAGAACGAATCCGGCGCGCGAGGAGAGAGCAGACCGGTCTTCTTCGAGACCGTCCGTGAATCCCCAGCCGGGACCGAAACGCCAAGCCATCCATGCAGCGAGTCGGGCGCAAGCCCAGTAAACGAAGAAGAGAAAGATGCCAGAGGCTGCCAAACCCTTGGGAATGTGGTTCAAGACGTAGTGGCCGCTCTCGTGGGCAAAAAGGAAAAGGACTTCGTCGTCGGGGATGCGCCCTGCGGTGGTATCCCACACCACAATGCGCTTGGTCGCGCCGATGCCGGTGACGTAGGCGTTCAGGCCGTTCGTTTTGAGGCTGGCCTTCATCAGGAACATGCGTTCCGGCGGAATCCGAGTTCCGGTGCGGGCGACGACCGTTTCCAACCGGGCGACCAGCGCGGGGTGGCTTTGGCTGAGAGGTTCGAATTTGTTGAAGATGGGCTCCAGCAACGGCTCACCCAGCGCGGAGAGGACCAGGATGGGCAGGGTGACCAGCCAGGCCCACAGCCAGTAGCGCCGGGGCGACACGCGCACGATCCAGTTGAAGAGCAGCAGGAAAGGAACGCTGCCCAGGGTGACGGCGAGGCCCTTGGCGTTATCCATCAGCCAACTGGGCCAGTTCTGGATGCTGATTCCGTAACCAAGGCTGACGTGGTGGGCGTATAGGCCGAGGGGCAGATCGGCAATCTCAAGCAGAATCAGCAGGACAGCGAAAAAAAGCACGCCCTGCAGCCAGCGGCGCGGGGTAATGCGCGCGATTCGGTTCTGGAGACCGGCCGCGAAGCGCGAGGCGAGCAGCAGCCAGAGCACCGCCAGTCCCCAAAGTGAGCCGCCGAAATGGAGAATCGTGCGGATGCGCCCTAGAGCGATTGCTTTGCCGAGCTTGTCCGGGGGAAGCGTGTAAGCCGGAGGCTGCGGCTGGGTGGGATGCTGGGCGGTTTGGGCAACCTGAACAGACTGAACACGCCGCCCGGATATGGGGGCGGGATGACCTGGCGAGGCAATGCGCGGGGCTACCGAG
Organism: uncultured Occallatibacter sp.; assembly: GCA_964595345.1. GTDB lineage: Bacteria > Acidobacteriota > Terriglobia > Terriglobales > Acidobacteriaceae > Telmatobacter. Next base: position 13,489 of record CAZQPY010000022.1, on the reverse strand, counting down.
GCTCGCACGACGGGGGCTTGAAGGACAGGGCCAAAGGTGACGAGCGCGCAGGCAAGGCCGAGCGCCGGCAGAATCCGGAGTGCAAACGACACGGGCAGTTTCCTCTGAGGTAGCTTACTCTGAGAGAATCCTGCGTAATGGAATTTCACCGAGCATTCGACCTATGATGACCCTTCGCATCTCCGCCGCCGGGCGGATCGCTTCCCAAACGATTCTGGCCATTCTGACGCTGGCTTTGCCGGCGGTCACTGGCGCGCAGCAACAAGCCGGCCCGAACCAGGCCGATCCTCCTCTGATGAACGCCATGACTACAGAACTGCATCGCGCCTTCACCTCTTTGGGCAAGGGCACCGGAAAGGCTGGCGACGAGAAACAGCTGCCGCCGTACTTCCTGAGTTACGCGGTAAGCGACGCAAGTGCGGTGGTGATTCGCGCGCAATATGGCGCGCTGGTTGGCAGTACGGCAAACCACGAGCGGGTGGCCGATGTCCAGATCCGGCTGGGCGAACCCAAACTGGACAACACCCACGGAAACCATCGTGGAACCGCGGTCAACAGCGTGCAACTCCCGCTGACAGACGACCGCGAGGCGCTGGCGCGCTCGTTGTGGATGGCCACCAATAACGGCTACGGAAGCGCTCTCGACAACTATCTGCGGGTGAAGACGGAAGCCGAGGTACGCGCCAAGGAAGAGGACAACTCGCCCGACTTCAGCCAGGAGGCTCCGCAGGTTTCCATCGCCAAGCCCGCGCCGCAACTCAGCGTAGACCGCGCGGCATGGGAGCAAAGGGTGCGGTCGCTCTCAAAGGTCTTCCGCGATTACCCGAACGTCTACCAGAACTTCGTGATGCTGACGGCGCAGAACGAAACCGATTATTTTGCCTCGTCGGAAGGCTCACGGGTGGTCGCGCCGCACCTGCAGGCTCGGCTGGTGGCCTTCGCCGTCACCCGCGCGGACGACGGGATGGACCTGTTCCGCGCACAAACTTTCGAAGCGGAAACCGTGGACGGCCTGCCCGCGCAGGCGGAGATGGAAGCGGCCATGCGCGAGATGGGCAAGAGCCTGGAAGCGCTGCGCAAAGCGCCGCTGACGGAGCCGTTCGACGGGCCGGTGATCCTCTCGGGCCGTGCCGCAGCGGTCTTCTTCCACGAGGTGCTTGGGCACCGGCTGGAAGGCCAGCGCCAGCGCGGCGACGAAGAGGGCCAGACCTTCACCAAGGAACTCGGCAAAGAGGTCCTGCCGACGTTTCTTTCGGTCTCCGACGACCCCACGCAAACAACTTTTGGAAAGACATGGCTTAGTGGCAATTACACCTTCGACGACGAGGGCCAGAAAGCGCGCCGCGTCGACCTGATTCAGGACGGGGTTCTGAAAACATTTTTGATGTCGCGACTGCCGATTGCGAGCTTCAGTTCGTCGAACGGACACGGGCGGGCACAAACGGGCCGCATGCCGACCGGGCGTCAAGGCAATCTGATTGTCACCTCGACCAAGACCGTAACGGACGCCGAATTGCGCAAGCAGCTGGTGGAGGAAGCAAAGAAGCAGGGCAAGCCCTACGGCCTTTATTTCGAGGACATCTCGTCGGGCTTCGCGGTCACCCAGCGCAGCTCGCCGCAGGCCTTCTCGGTGATTCCGCTGGTAGTGTGGCGGGTATACGCGGACGGGCGGCCGGACGAACTGGTGCGTGGGGTGAGCATTGTGGGCACGCCCCTGGCAGCGATGAAGCGGATTGTGGCCACCGGCGATACGAGCGAAGTCTTCAACGGCGAATGCGGTGCGGAGTCGGGCACGGTTCCGGTGAGCGCGGTGTCCCCGGCGATGCTGTTGAGCGAAATGGAAACACAGAAACAGGCGCAGGGAACGGCACGTCCGCCGATTCTGCCGATTCCGGGAGCGGAAATGCCTGCGGCGGATGCCAATGCCAGCACCACCAGGGAGGCGAAATGAACACGACTCGTCTGAAGAATCGTTCGGTGGTGATGACTTCGGGAGCCGCGTTGCTGGCTGCTTGCCTGTGCGGACCGAGCTTGCGCGCCGCCCAGCCCACCCGCGCCGACGCGGAGAAGGATCCCGTTCTGAAGGCGATGCTGGAGGAACTGGACCGCAGCAAGAGCCAGTTGCAGTTGAAAGGCTTTGAGAAGCCGTTTTATATCCAGTACCGCATTGAAGATGTGGATGAATTCGACACCATGGCGGTATTCGGCGCCAGCGAAGGGATGCAGCGCAATCGCCAGCGGCTGGCCCGGGTGACGGTGCGGGTAGGCGACTACAAGACCGACAGCTCCGGCGGGCGCGGCGACGGGGCGCTGCAAATGGCCGCCGTGGAGGACGATCCAATTGCGCTAAGATCGGCGCTTTGGGCGGCTACCGACCAGGCGTACAAGGCGGCTCTGGCGGCCTATGCGCAGAAACAGGCGGCGCTGAAACAGGTGCAGACACCGCCCCAGGCCGACGACTTCAGCCAGGAGAAGCCGGTGATTTCGCTTGCCGACTCGGCGCGGCTCGATGTGGACGAAGCCAGCTGGGTGGAGCGCGTGGCGAGGGACAGCGGTTTCTACCGTGGCTATTCCGCAATGAAAGGCGGCCCTGCGGCCAAGGGCGGCCAGAACGACGTGGAATACTCCTCGGACAGCTTCCATGCGCGGGCAACCACCACATGGCTTGCCACCAGCGAAGGTACCATCGTGCGCAAATCCGCCAGCGAATTCCAGGAGAGTGTCGGCATTGGGATGCAGGCTGCGGACGGAATGCGGCTGGACCGCTCCTATGCGACGAACGGAAGCTCACTGAAAGATCTGGATTCGCCGGAAGTCTTTGCCGGCCATGCCGTCGCGCTTTTGACCTCGCTCGACCAACTGCGCAGGGCCCCGCTGGTGGAAGAGGAATACCACGGGCCGGTGCTGCTCAGCTCCGATGCCAGCGCAGACACGTTACACAGCCTTCTGGGCCGGGCAGTGGTTGCTACCCGTCCCAAGCTGGGGACCGAGGCGCGGACCAATGGGCCGTACTCCTCCAGCTACCACGCCCGCGTGCTTCCCGAGTTTCTGGACGTTGTGGACGATCCCAGTCTGAAGACCTTCGCGGGCAAGGGCTTGGTGGGCGCTTACGACGTGGACGACGAGGGCGTTCCCGCGCAAGCGGTAAAAGTGGTGACAGCCGGAAAGCTGGAGAACTATCTGCTGGGCAGGGAGCCGGTGCGGGACTTTCCGCAGTCCAACGGCCATGGTCGCGCGGCGGTTGCCGGAGGGCCGCGACCCGCAATCGGGGTGTTCAAGATCAGCGCCAGCCAGGCGCTCAGCGACGACGAGCTGAACAAAAAGCTGCTGGCGATGGCTGCGGATCAGGATCTCAAGAGCGTGTACTATGTGGCCACGCTAGGCGGGGAGTCCACGCCGAGGCTGCTTTACCGGGTGAGTCCGGACGGCAGCCCGGCAGGAAAACGCGAACTGGTTCGTGGAGCGACAATCGCCGATCTGGATCAGCGCGCGCTCCGCTCCAACATCGAAGCCGCCGGCAAGGATCTGTTTGTCGCCAACTTTATTGGCGAAATTCCAGAAACGGTGCTGGCCCCGGCTCTTCTGGTCAGCGAAGTGACCATTCGACGCGCCAACGAGAAGAACGAGAAGCTGCCTTTCTATCCACCGCCGGAATAAGACGTTTGCGGCGCTGGAATTGGATAAATCCGTGGGCCCTCGGCACGCAGCCAGGGCCAGCGGTTTTTTGCGGTACTGCTGTCAAGGAGTTTTCGCAATCTTCGAAACCGGCTGCTCTACTTGCCAACGGGCACTTTCGCTCCTTCAAGGACTGCGGACTTTGCGCCCTCCTCGACGGGGACTTTCGCCTTCCATCCGCCCACAATAGCGCCCATCAGCATCATGCCGAAGAGCCAGAATCCGGCGTTGATGCCAAGTATCTGGAAAGTGCGAACCTCGAAGACGTATTCGGTGGAGATGGTGGTGAGCACGATGCCGAACCACATCAGCGCCGCCACCCGAATGCCGCGGAGCACCGTCTGCCGCCCGGTCAACTGGGTTACACAGGAGATGGTGGTGGCGATGATAGCCGCCGAAGCCAGCGCTGTGCCGTACTGCAGCGCGGGGTTGTATCCGGCGGCGCTCATCAGCCACTCGCGGGTGCGGCCGATGCCGTCAAGCCAGCCCTGCATGAAAAAGGTGTACCAGGCCGCCTCAAAGAGAAAGCAGGCGATTGCGGCAATCACGATGGCCAGATAGTTCTGGCGAACCTTCACGGTTTGCACTGTCATCTCAGCCTCCATTTGGGCACTTGTGCGGATTTTTGCACGGGGAAATTTGCGATAGGCGAGAAGGCTGGCACTTTTCGGGAGCGGGAATGTGCGCGCAGCCAGCGCCCCCATCGACCAACGAGGACATGGCCGGAATTCTAAGGCATTTCCGCAGACAATGTGGATTTTTTCGGCAGATTGTCGCTTCTGGGCGGTCGCGTCAATAAAAGAAACCAGAAGCCCCCCTCCTGGCCGGAGCCGGAATAAGGACCCGCGGATTACTCTTCTTTCTGATCAGTGTGCGTAGGCGTGATCTCTTTTGATGCTTACCCGGTGCTTTTCCTCTTGGAGGACGCGAGCTTCAATCACACTTGTCCCAGACTTGGCGATCTCATTTCTTTCCCAATCCATCTTGTTTCGGACACGGGTGAGATTGAAGTTGCGTGGGTTCTTTTTTCCTTCCAACAGCATGAGAGATGCCTTTGAAAAGGGCGATCAAAACCCGCAGAAACACGAAAAGGGAAAGCAACATCGAACCGTCAATCAAATGCTTTGAGAACGCAGCCGAGACGTCTTTGTGGACAGCCAATACGCGTTCGCGCGCGCCCTCGGGGAGCTTTTCGACGTTTCTTCTCCATGCGGCCAAGGGATCGGATGGAGCACGCTTTGACTGCACGATGGCGATCACCAGGGTGGCAAAAGAGACTCGATGGGCAAACCGAATCATCCCGTTAATCAAAAGTCTCAATTGAGCGTAGGCAGGATGATCGAATGGCACCACGCCATCCGCAGCCAAATCGAATAGATCGCTTCTCAAGGAAAATAATCGCTGGCGGAAGATATCGACGCGCTGGGGCTTCCATAGGTAATACCAGAACGCCCACAGTGCAATCAGCCCTAGGAGCGAGATGATCTGTTCATAAGCTAAAGGGTTCATGGCTCATCCTCAGGACGGCTCCTGCCATCAATTGTTAGACCGCTGGATGGGCGGTTTGGATCCAATCGCTTTTCCAATTCCACCACGCGGTTGCCCAATCTCTTGATCTCTTTCCGTTTCTGTGCACGTTCCCGCAATCCATAACCAGCACCGCCAAAACCAAGGACTCCCATGACCAAATGGCTGAAAACTGTATTTGCCTTGAGGTCGGCAATCAGGGAAAGGCCAAAGTTCGCCAGTGTCGTCTTTCCAGCGAACACTTCCAAAGCCGGGACAATTCTCCATACGCAAATGCATATCGCAGCGTATTTGATCAGAGTCTGACCAAGCCTTAATCCAGTATCCCACTTCTGGGTTTGGAGCTTATACTCCAACTCTTTCATCGGCTTCCGCTTTCAAAACCTGAGGGTACATCTAGCAAACTGTGCCGTGAATAGTACCATGAGCGACCAAAATTCTGCCTCACTTGCTATAGTCCCACTCTAGTCGAGGCGCGTTAAATAGGCGTCGCCCTCTGCGGGTTTGAGCCGGTTGGCGATACGTTCGGCCTCTTCGCGGTCGTCTCCCGCCGGGCGGATGCGGACCCAGTAACTGTTCTCCCCGGGGAACTCGATCACATTGGCGTCGGAATACTTGTGCAGGAGCTGTTTCTTGAGCTTGAGGGCGACCCGCTCTTCCTTGAAGGCGCCAATCTGCACGCACCAGCGGCCCCCCGTATCGATGGGCTTGGGGGCGCTGTAAACATCGAGACGGACGCGCACCAGTCCTGCGCGATAAACCCCTGTGGCTTTGGCCGAAGCGACGGTGAGGTCGAGGATTCGACCCTCGACAAACGGGCCGCGGTCGGTAATGCGCATCGCGCTGGCTTGGCCGGTCTTAAGGTTCGTGACCTTGACCAGAGAACCCATGGGGAGGGTTCGGTGGGCCGCAGTCAGCGCCTGGGAGTCGAAGACCTCTCCGTTGGCGGCGCGCCGGCCCCTCGCGGCGGTGTACCAGGTGGCAAAACCGATTTCCGTCAGGATGGGGCGGTGATGGGAGACGTACTCCAAATCGTCTTCGCTGACGCCGCCAGGTGGAACGGGCGTGGGAGCAATGCGCGAAGGCTGCGAAGGTCTTGCGCGTTCTTGGTCCGCCTGGGGCGCCTGGGCTTGCGGAGGCGGCTGCTGGACATTCTTGTGATGGCCGCAGCCAGATGCAGAAAGAAACGCTGCCGCCAGGCAGATCCAGGCGATGCGGGGCGAGTTGAACCGGAATTGGCCCTCACCGCTCCGGTACGGTTGGGCGCGGCGGCGGATAAATGTGTCTGCCTGGGTCTCGTTCAAGATCAAGACTTGGGACCCTTTGGTTGATCGAAATGGTCGGCCAGGTCGCGCAGCTTGTCGGCTACGGTACGCATGGCAGAGATGGATTCGGCGCGAACCTGGGGAATCACCGCGTCATTGACGTACGTAATGGCGTGGCGTAACTCCATTTCGATCAGCTCGACAGCCTCTTCAATGCGGCGGCCGACGCCGCCTGGCCCTGGCGCTCCCGGACCCGGTGGTGGATATGCACTCATCTCGGTAAACCCTCCCTTTGACTCCTGCCTTCAGTCTGGAACGTGCGTCCGGGTGCGTCAACGAGAGATAGGTGGAGCGATGGCAAATGTTCCCGGATAGTCAACGCGGCCTGGAAAGGCAGGTGAATTTGCTTTGAAGATGTGCTGCCCTGGTAACATTCTCACAATTTTCCGCGTCTCACTTTGTTATCCGATTCCAAGTGCAGGTGGGGCACAATCGAAAGTCAGCGGCGCATTGCAGGCCGGCCGGCACAGGCCACCGGGAATCTGTGCCATTCTCTTGTACGACGCACATGCAGCCAAACCTCTTGCAAGCGAGGCAGGATTTGCAGAGCAGTTTCAAGGAGCAGCCCCGAGCCAGAATCGTCGAGAAACAGGTCAGGGATGAGCGGAGGGCCGTGCTGCGACTTTGTGGGGCCGGGTTTTGCCTGGGGCTGCTGTGCTGCTGCCAACCAGCCGGCGCGGAAGCAGCGAATAGTCTGCCGGACGCTCCCATGCCGCAGGCGACCGCCCAACCTTCAGCAGCATTGCCTCCGTGCCCAGCCAAGGTTCCGGTGACCCGCGCTGCGGACTCAAAGGCTTCGACCCCGCCCACGCCGCCTGGGGTAGAACCGGCCCTCACTCCCTGCGCCCCCCGCCCGGAAACGAACTGGTTTCAACGCTTTTTGACCGGCCCCGAGGTGAAGCCTCTGACGCCCTTCGAAAAGGGGCGGCTGGCGGTGCGCAACGTGATCGATCCCTTCAACGCGCTGACCATTCTGGGAGATGCGGCCATTTCGGTGGGAACGGACTCGCATATGGCCTACGGGCCGGGCATGAAGGGCTTTTCAAAGTATGTGGGCGTCAGCGTTACGCAGGACATCACCGGCGAATTCTTTTCCACCTTCCTGATTCCCTCCATCGTGCACCAGGACCCGCACTATCACCGCATGCCGAACGCTTCGATTCCGCGGCGGGTGCGGCACGCGATTGTGCAAGTGGTGTGGACGCAGGGAGACAACGGCCGGCCCATGGTGAATTACGGCGACGTGGTCGGGGCGGCCGTTCAGGACGAAATCAACAACCTCTATGTGCCGGGCCGCGCGACCAACTTGCCGGCCAGCGCCGCGCGTTACGGGATCGGGCTGGCGACCGCGCCGATCGACAATTTCGTGAGCGAGTTTTTGCCCGATGTGGCCCGCCGCATTCACGTGCAGGTCGTGGTGATTCAGCGGATCATCAACCAAGTGGCCAAACAGGACAACCCCGGCACAACGCAGTGATGGGCTGGGGCCGCAAAAGCTGCAGCAAATCAATAGTCTGTTACCGGGGGCCCCAGATGCGGAACTCGCCGCCCGCATGCATCAAGCTCATCAGGTAGAGCATCCCGTCGTAGTACCGGTATTGGCCCGAGGGCGCTGGGGTGTTCCACAACGCTTCGGTGAAGCGCTTGGCGGTGGCGCGATCGGTGGCGGCCAGGCCGGCCACGGCATTTTCTGCAACCAGCCCGGTGGGATGATCTTCCTTGTCGTGCCCCGGCGGGATCCCGAGGTCCTTGCCGTCCAGCGTGTAGATGGGGCCATACGTGTCGATTCCCTGGGCAGCGAAGAAATGCTGGATGCGGTCGCTCAACTGCTGCTCCGCCGGAGCCTTGCGCCACCAGGACCAGTCCACCGACCAGTTGCTGGCCGTGCGCCACGCGTCATAGCCGAACTCGCCGGATTGCGGGAAGCCGTTGAGATGCGGCGCGCCATCGAAGTCGGCATAAACCGGCGCAAGGCCGGTTTTCGGATTGGTGGTCTTCACGAAGAACGCGCGGCTTACGTCGGCAGCCCGCTTCCAGAAAGCGCGATCCTCCGCCGGTCCCCAGCGCGCCCAGAGTTCGTAGAAGGCGGGCAGGTGATAAGAGGGATCCGTGAAAGGCTTGGGTGTGACGGCGGGGATGAAGAGGATTTCCGCGCTCTTTTCATCCACTTCCGCGCCCACGCTGCGGGGTCCGAATTTGGTGGGACCGGTAATCACTGCGCGGTGACGCATGTCGGAGAGCAACCGCAAAGCCTCGGCATGGTAGTCGTAAATGCCATGGCCGCCGGGCCAGCGATTGCCGGCAAACAGCAACGCCATGGCAAAATACTCTTCCCCATCCGGCGCTGGAGTCTCTTCGTTGGGTGCTCCGCTTGTCTTGCACGACCAGGAGAAGTATCCGTAGGAAGGATGCTTCGGGTCGCTGATGTACATGTAAGTCTTGGCCCAGTTCCAGATCGCGTCGAATTCGGCCTTCTTGTCGAGCTGGACGACGATCATCATGCCATACGACATGCCCTCGGTGCGCACGTCGTGATTGGCCCAGTCGGTGACGTACATGAGCGGGCCGTTGGCATTGCTTCCGGCGGCAAAAGCGATGGCCTCGTTTTGCGGGTCGCCGTGAAAGAGCTGATGGAATGTGGCGTCGATTCTGGCCCGCACCTCGGCGGCGGAGTGGCCATCTTCAACAAAAAGATTGCGGTACCTTCCGGTTTTGTAGGCTCCCGCGCCGTCTTCCAGCCCGCTCTGCGAACGGGCGGCGGGGGTAAGGAACAACAACGGGATCGAGAAAACCATCGGCAAGTATTGCTTCCAACGCAAATCAAACAAGATCTGCCCTCCAGTTGCGAATCCGGGCGCGAGAAAAATCGTGCGCCCCGCATCGTCCGTAGTATCGGTGCTGACGCGGCGCGCAGGCAACCGACGACCGATCCCGGAGGACAGACAGCACGCAGAGGGCGCGGGCGGATACGTGGATGGCCGCACTCCTCGTATACTCGACTCAACCCATGGGCACGCATCTGAATACTCATCTCGACAGAATTCTCAACGCGACGCGTTCCGCTGTGGCAAGCGCAAAGGCCAGAGTCCCGCTGGCAGCAGTGGAGCGGCGCGCTGCGCTGCACCAGCCCAGGGGCTGGGCTGCGGCTCTGCGGCAGAAGGCCGCGACAGGTCCGGCTATCATCGCCGAAATCAAGAAGGCTTCTCCTTCCAAGGGACTGATTCGCGAAGATTTCGATGTGCCGTGGTTGGCCGGACGCTACCACTCCGGCGGCGCGGCGGCGCTTTCCGTCCTGACCGACGAGCCGTTCTTTCAGGGCAGCCTGCGCAACTTGGAACTGGCGTCTGCTGCGGTTCCCCTGCCGTGCCTGCGCAAGGATTTCATGGTGGACGAGTATCAGATTGCCGAAGCGCGCGCGCATGGCGGCGACGCCATTCTGTTGATCGCCGCGGCGCTCACCAACGCAGAGATGAAGCGTTTCGCGCATACCGCGCATGAGTTTGCGCTCGACGTGCTGGTGGAAGTGCATACCGGCGACGAACTGGACCGTGCGCTGGATGCGCTCGCCGACGGCGGCGCGGACGCCATCGGGGTGAATAACCGCAACCTCAAGACCTTCGAAGTAAGCCTCGAAACCTCTCTCCAGTTGGTCGACCGGATTCCCCCCTCGGTGGTGCGCGTGGCGGAGAGCGGAATCGCTACGGCGGCCGATCTGGCGCTATTGCGCGGCGCGGGCTTCGACGCGTTTTTGATCGGCGAGAGCTTGATGCGCAAATCCGATCCGGGGGCGGCGCTGGCGAAATTGTTGGCTGGATGAACAGAAGCTCGCCGGATGCGATGTAGCGAATCATGAACTCCGGAATCGGCGTAAAATGCAGTTACTGAGGGGTTGCGATGGAGCCGCTTCATTTCGGCCGCCAGACCGCTCACACTGAGATATCCCGTGTTGTGCATGGCTCAGGTTTTGGACACTTTGCCGAAGTTGGACTGACCTGACCGCATCTCTCTCACACAAGAAGAACTCAGGACAGCCATGAGCCTTTGGGTCAAGATCTGTGGCAATACTTCTCTTGAGGACGCACGCCTTGTCGTCGATGCGGGAGCGGATGCGCTCGGATTCGTCTTTGCTCCCAGTCCGCGGCGAGTGACCGCGGCGCAGGTGGCTTCGATTGTGAAGCATCTGCCCAAGACGGTGGAGAAGATCGGCGTCTTTGTGGGCGCAACCGAAGACGAAATCTACCTCGCCGTCCGCTGCTGCGGATTGACTGGCATCCAGTTGCATTCGGAAGCAGGGCCGGAGATGACGGCCGGGCTGCGCAAACGCCTCGGCTCCAAGGTGAAAATCCTGCGGGTGGTGCACTTTGGGCCGGATGCCGAGGCCGAGGCCGCGGCCATCTCACAGGATCCCAACGTGGAGGCGGTGCTGGTGGACTCACGCACAGCGACCGCGGTGGGCGGCACCGGCGTCACCTTCGACTGGGAGGCGGCGCGCAGGACTCTCTTTCGCGATTCGCTGACTCAGCCGCGCCGCATTGCAGCCGGAGGTATGAACCCTTCCAACGTGGCCGAAGCGGTGGCGAAGCTGCGCCCCTGGGGCGTGGATGTGGCCTCGGGCGTGGAGTCGATGCCGGGCCGCAAGGATCCCGTCAAGGTGCTGGAATTCGTCTTGAACGCACGGGCGGCAGAAAGCAGTAGGGTCGCCGTTCCCAAGTAAATTCAGTAGCATTCGCCCGACTTGAAATTGTAATGCAAATGAATTACAGTAAGGTTCCGGAGTTGTTCTTATGGCCGCGAATGCATTGATTCAGACAAGGATCGATCCTGCCGTGAAGGAACGGGCGGCGGCCGTGCTGAGCGAATTGGGCATGACCGTCTCGGATGCGGTGCGCATTTTATTGACGCGAACCGCCAACGAAGGCGCGCTGCCGTTTACGCTAGCCACGAACGTCGCCGAACACGACACCTGGTTCCGCGCCAAGGTGCAAGAGGCTCTGGACGATCCGCGCCCCGCAATCCCTCACGATGAAGTCACTGCCTACTTTGCGCAACGGCGGGCCGCCGCGTTACGGAAAGTGTGATGACGCTCATGCATCTGGAATGGTCGGTGCTCTCGCTTGCGGACCGCACCGCAATCTTCGAAACCATTGAGGCGGACAATCCGCGCGCCGCAATTGACATGGATGATCGCATTCAGACGCGCGTAGAGGGCTTGGCGCGGTTCCCGGAGATGGGTCGCCCGGGACGCATCGAAGGAACGCGTGAGTTGGTGATTGCCCGCACGCCCTACATTGCGGCCTATCGGATTGTTGGCGACACTGTACGCATATTGCGAGTGCTGCACGGCGCACAGATGTGGCCGGATGAAATGCCAGAAGAGCCTGAAGAGCATTCAAGCTAGGTTCGCGTGGGCCGAAGTATCTGACCCCAACTCTCGGAATCGAGTTGTGGGAAATCAGCACACGGCAACGGAGAGACGGTGATGGAGAATTTTGGCCACATGCTGCACGAACTGTTAAGAGTCATGGGCCAGCCGCCGGCGTGGCTCTCTTCGGCTATTTCGGCAATCATGGGAACAGTTGCCGGGTTCTTCGGCGGGCTTTTCAGGGATTTGATCGTGCATGATTTCGTCGACCGGCGCAACATGCGAATGGCTCTTTATAGAGACGTTGCTGGTATGTTTTCTGCCGTCGATTTGATCATGAATGTCGAGGAATGGCAGATAGGCTCAGGACATTCAGATAAATTGCTCTGGAGACAGGAGCAATTTCGCCAGTGCTATTTCTTGGGTGAAGAGTATTATTCGAGCAATCCAACAATCTACATTCAATTGCCCGAACGCTTCGCCGTCCAGACACTCTACCGCAAGCTCCAATACGTCCTGGAGCAGCCTCCCAGTTCATTGCCATTTAGCACGCGGGATTTGGCAAGAACGATTGCTTTCTACGTTGACCTGGGCGTCCTTAAGCGTAGGTATTTTAGGAAATATCTTCACAGAGAGAATGCGCGGAAATTGCTCCGCGATGTAGACGGGTACAACAAGCAGCGAAAGGATGCTATTAAATGCCTAATTGACGCGGCCAAGGCCCAAGAGCCCCAAGGTGGGCCAATCGGTTGAAAGTGACTGCAGCAAATTCGGCACTGTAACAGTAACCGGCGAGCTACGCTCTCACTGCCGGAATGTACGTCCGCTCATCCCCAAACTCTCGCCATCTTGAGACGAAAACCGGCGACCGGTTCTGCGCTTTCGACTGCCTCGGGGGGGTGAAGTTTACGGATTAACGTCCAGGCGCGCAAATGGCGACCGAGCCGAAGCCCGTGAGTCCGCTACCGAAGAGATCGCACTGCTTGTACACTAAGAAGTTCCCCAATTTCTGAAAAAGCCCGCAGGAGGCTCCATTCATGGCATCGGTGATTCTTCCGGCAGTTCCTTCCGAGTCGCGCCCCGGGCGCTTTGGCGTCTATGGCGGACGCTATGTGCCGGAGACGCTGGTGGCAGCGCTGGTCGAGTTGGAGCAGGAGTACGAAAAGGCCAAAGCCGACGCGGCCTTTCAGGCTGAGCTGACGGACCTGCTGACCAACTTCGCCGGACGCCCCACCCCGCTCTACTTCTGCAAGCGGCTCACCGCGCAACTGGGCGGCGCAAAAATCTACCTGAAGCGTGAAGACCTGCTGCACACCGGCGCGCACAAGATAAACAACGCTCTCGGACAGGCGCTGCTGGCGAAGCGAATGGGTAAACAGCGGATCATCGCCGAGACCGGCGCGGGCCAGCACGGTGTAGCCACAGCAACCGTCTGCGCGCTGCTGGGGCTGGACTGCGTCATCTACATGGGCGAAGTGGACATGGCGCGTCAGGAACTGAACGTGCTGCGCATGCGTCTGTTGGGCGCAGAGGTGCGCGGAGTTGCGTCGGGATCGAAGACGCTGAAAGACGCCATCAGCGAGGCGATGCGCGATTGGGT
>CAZQPY010000021.1:0-66701 GCA_964595345.1 uncultured Occallatibacter sp. | reverse complement strand
GTTGCCTGCTGACATTCAAGCACTTAACCACTTTTCAGCCGGGAAGTTCCGTCGGGATACCGAGCAGACTGGAAATGAGTCGGTCGGCCTGTCACAGATCATACGGCGTGCCGGTTCTTCGTTCCTGACCCCGCCGAGACTTGCAAGTCACCTCAGGGTACGTATGAATTCAGAATTCGATTCTTGCCTGGAAGGCTATCATGCGCGGAGAACTATCCCCGCCAAGACCTACGCCGAGCAAACCGGTGGGCGGCGAGATGGTGCTGGTCAGCGCGCCAAATCCTGTTTGCGTTCCAGGCTTTCCCGGCGTGCCCGCCTGATTGGTGGGCAGCGCAAAATTGGCGTGATTGAAGACGTTGAACGCCTGCGTATCCAGTCGAAAACTCACGCGCTCGGTGATCGGAATCCTCCTGGTGAGATACATCTCGGAGTAAGTGAAATGAGGTCCGCGGACATTGTTGCGTCCGGAGTTGCCGAACTGACAATTGGCGGGCGAGTCGCCACCGGCGCAGGCTCCGGTGCTGGGATCGACGACCGAGGCGAAGGCATCCGGGTTGAGCCACTGACGGCTGCCGGTTTGCGTTACGCCAGCGACGGCTGTCTTGCGGTAGAGCGGAACACCGGGAACGCGATTCGCATATTGCGGGCCGCTGCCCTGAAAGATGCCGTTGTTATTGGCAGTGTACGGCGCGCTGAGTACGCTGAACGGAAGTCCACTGTGTAGGAAGGCCGTTTGCGAAACCTGCCAGCCGCTCAGCGCCTGCCGCAGCAAGCGATGGCTGGAGTGGAAGAGGATCACATAGATCCCGAAAGCCGACAGGTTGTGACGCACGTCGTAGTCGCAGTTGCCATATTCCTTGCGCAGGCTCCCCGGTAGCGGGGAGAGAATGCCGAGGCTGGAGAATGGCAGCAACCCGCCGTTCGAGACCTCGTCCAGGCAGTGACTGTAGGTGTAGTTGCCGCGCAGCGTTAGCCCGCCGATCTGCTTGGTTGCGGAGGTTTGCAGACCGCTATAGTGGCTACCCGCGCCGGTTCGAAACTCGTTGACGCTGGCGAAGCGCTGGTCGAGCGGCTGGTTATAGGCAAAGGGCGCAAAGCAACCATCGCACACCGTTTGATAGCCGTTCAGTTGCACCTGATACGGCTCTTGCACGGCACGTGTGCCGACGTAGTCCACGCGCAGCGATCCATGCAGGCCCAATTCGCGCTCCAGACCCAGGCTCCATTGCAAGAAGTACGGTGTCTTCAGCGTGCCGCTGGGGAAAGTATTCATGTTCACTGCCATCGGGCAAATCGGTGCGCTTGGTTGTATCCCAACACACGGCGCGCCACCGGCTTGAAAGACGCTCTGGAAGGCCCGATTGGCTGCGGCAGTCGCATCGACCGCGCTGTCCGTCACTCCCGGCGCAACGCCGACGCCGCCCACCTGCCCGTTGATGCCGCCCACAAAGACCGGCGCATAGGGAGCATTGGTCGCGCCAAGATCGGCAATCTGCGCGGGGATGATGTCGTTGAAGACGCCGCCCCCGGCGTGCAGCGCCATTGTGTCTGAAAGTTTGTAGGCCGCCGAAGCGCGTGGCTGCCAACTGAAGAGCGGCGTGCCCGGAAACAGCGATAGCACATTCGTTTGAATCGCCTGATTCAACGGCTGGTCGATCGAGTGTGCCATATCCAGAAACGACCCGGCGGGGCGTGCAAAAAGGCCGTGCCGATTCACAGGATTCGTGTTCCAGGTTGCACGCAGTCCGGCCACCAGTGTCCATCGTTGGCCGACCTTGACGGTATCCATCGCGTACAGGTCGAGGTTGCCGAGTGAGATGCTTTCCTTTTGCGTGACCGGGAAGCCCGCTGTGGCTGTAGATGCCGCGCCATAAGTAAATTGCGCCAGATCGTTGTAGACCACGGTGGGCACGACGCCCTCGCCCAGATCGTAGTCGCTTACATCGAGTCTGCGGGAGTTCTCGCCAAACTTGAAGCTATGCCGTCCACGCGTCCAGATGAGGTTATCGTTGATCTGCCACTGTGTAACCTTGCGGCCCTGCGTATAAGTCTGGTCGTTGCCGCCGACCGTGGTAAACGGAGCATTGGAACTGCCTCCGGCCAGCACGATGGGAAAGGCAGCGAGCACCTTTGCGTAGTTGTTGGGCAGAAAGAGGCTTGAATACCAGCTCACGCCAGGATTGAACTGGTTGATCATATTCGGTGTGAAGACTCGCGTGTAGCCAACCACCAAAGTGCGCTGCGGCTGCGGCGAATAGGAGTTGAAGATGGAGTTGATGGGATCCGTGTAGGCAGCCTGCAAGCCGGTGTCCTGCTGGAAGCGATACCAGATGCTGTTGGCCGCATCGATGGTGTGGTCGATCTTGACGACGATCAGGTTCTCGCTGTCGCTGTTGTTCATGGACTGGGTACGAATGTTCGCGCAACCAGCGCCGTTGAACAGGTTGGACGCGGTTTGTGTACCGGTCAGCAGCGCACCGCTCGCATCCAGCGGGCAGGTGAGCACAGGCGTCGGCGTACCCGCCGTGTTGCTGTAGAGACCAAACATCTTCTGGTAGAACGCGACTTCCTGAGGCTGCGCGGGCAAAGCGGTTCCATTGATCGGATCGGTTCCGCCCAGCGGCAGTTGCTGCTGCACGTATTGCTGGAATGCGGGCGAAGGTACTGTTGTGCGAGCCACCAGCGGAAGGGCGATGCGGATGCCTTCGTAGTGAGTAAAGAAGAAGAGACGATCCTTCACCACCGGCCCGCCCACGCTGACGCCGAATTCGTTCACCGTCGAACGCGGTTTTTTTGCGATGTTGCCCGGCGTGTCGTTGGCATGAAGAAAATAATCGGTCCCGTTCAGCAGCGATCCGTTCCAGACTTCGTACAAATCCCCGTGAAACCGATTCGATCCCGACTTGGTGAAGTAGTTTACCTGCGAGGCTCCATAACGCCCCTGATCGACCGCATAGGAGTTGGTGCTCACGGTCGCTTCCTGCAACGCGTCCAGCCCGATGACGAGATTCGTGGACAGGCCGATGTTCAAGCCCAGAAAAGGATCGTTGGAGTCGAAGCCGTCCAGGATATAGCCGTTGGACGTTGCGGGAAGCCCGTTGAACTCGACATTGCCGTAACCGCCGGCGGCCTTGGCGTCATTCGACGAGCCCGCCGTATTCATCAATGCGCCGGGAGCGAACTGCGCGACATAGGTCAGGTCCTGGCCAGCGTTGGGAAGATTTTTGATCGTTTCAGCTTCAATCGTCGTGGATGTATTCGGGTTTTCCAGGCTCATCAACCCGTATTGCTCCACCACCTCCACGGTTTGCTCGGTTGTCGCCGGAGACAGCGAAAAATTTACCGTGGCTGTCTGTCCTACAGAAACGCCAGTGGGTTCAGATTGCGCCGGGCCGAATCCCTGCGCTGTGACCTCGATCCGATAGACCCCGGGGTTCACCTGGCTGAAGAGGAAACGCCCCGCGGAATTGCTGTCAACAACGCGTACCGCGCCCGAATTCACATCGATCGCCTTCACCTGGGCATGGACGATCACGGCCCCGCTCTTGTCCGCAACCGTCCCTGTCAATGCGCTGCTGGTGCCGCTTTGCGCCAGCAAACAAAGAGAGTTAACCATGGTTAACATGGAGGCCAGGACGAGAATCATTGCGGTTCGGTTGCGTGTCATGAGGCCTCCTGTTGTCGGTTGGGGGCTTCCCGGCGAGCCCTTGCGGCTCTAGCGCTGAAATCGGGAAGCGAAATCGGCAAGGATGATCGGCAAGTCCGAATTTAGGCTTGCCTAATTCCTAGATTCGCCTAGAATCAAAACGGTGTCAAGTCTTTTGACGACAGGTCCGCTCATGGCTGCACGCCGCCAACCCAATCCGCATTCCGAATCGGTGGATGACTACCTGAAGGCCATTTTCGCTGTCGGAGGGCCTGGGGAAGATCGCGCCACCAGCACGGCCCTGGCTGACCGGCTTGGAGTGGCTCCGGCATCGGTGACCAACATGCTGCAGAAGCTCGCGGCATTACCCACGCCTTTGGTCGAGTACCAGCGGCATCGTGGCGTGCGGCTGTCCGTGGCGGGAAAGCGGCGCGCGCTGGAAGTTCTGCGTCACCATCGGCTGATCGAGACATTTCTGTTCCAGGTGCTGGACTACCCGCTGGAAGAGGTCCATGAGGAGGCGGAGCGGCTGGAGCACTTCATCTCCGAGCGATTCGAGGAACGCATTGCCGCCAAGCTCGGGAATCCCACCATCGATCCGCATGGGCATTCGATTCCCGCGATGGATGGTGAAATGGCGAAGGAGATTTCGGCGCCGCTGACGCAGGCGATGGGAGAGGGGACTTTTGAAGTGGAGAGCATCTGTGACCGCGATGCGGCCACTGTGAAGTTTCTCAGAACGAGCGGCATCGCGCCCGGAGTCCTGTTACGCCTGAGAAAGCGGCATGCTAATGAGGACTACGCTGTGAGTATCGGAAGCAATTCGCAAGTTCTGCATCTCTCGCGCGAGGCCGGAGAAGCCATCAGAATCCATCCTGCCGATTAGAGCGAAACCAAGGTAACTGTGTCCCGGGAAGGTCTGTGCGAGGTCGCCGCTTCCTGATGGTCGCGTCGACTTGAGGGCATAGGTTTCGAGATACATCAACCTCGGTTTCGCTGTAAGGAAGGCTTGATCCGCCGGCCGCCTATGGAAAGGGTTGCGTTTTAGGTATTTGTGGTGATGCATTCGAGGCGTCGTTCAGGCTGACCAGATCGTCCGGAAGATATGGCGTGTGCGGAGGACGTCCGATCCCCAGGTCACTCATCGAAGCAGCGGAAAGCTCCTATCTCTCCAGCTACAGCGAAACCAGAGTTGGTGTATCCCGGAAGCACAGCACCAAAGTTGACGCGACCATCGGGAAGCGGCGACCTTGCACGAAACTGACCGGGACACAGGGACTATGGTTTCGCTCTAGAAGCGCATTTCGCATAACCTTCCGGTTTCGATTCTTGTGCACGCGTCGGGCAAGCGCCCTATCCATTGACGGAACCATCCGCAGGAATTGTCGGCTGGCATGAAGCGTGGCCCCGTCCGACGGCGGTACCGCTGCTACCAATAAGAATCGGCAACCATCCATGCGCCAGCCAACAGTGCCGTGTTAAGGATGGTCTCACTCCACTGGAACTGGTCTTTGGAGCCCGCAGCCACGATCGGTATCCAAACCACGAACAGGAACAGCGCGAGTTGAAAGGTTGAGAGCGCGACGGCCAGCCGAGCGCAGAATCCAATGAGAGTCGCGATGCCCGCGGCAATGAAGGCACTGCCAGTGAAATACGCCCAAAAGAGGTGGCCCGGCAGCCAATGGGGAATGAGCGATACCGTGTCCTTCACGTCGACGAAGTGGGCTACGCCGAAAAAGATCAAGCAGAGGCCGTAGAGCACGCGCGCGATGCGCAGGCCGTCTTGGCTGCTGACAAATCCGAGGTGTTTACGGTCCCAGTCGGCGGCTAGCCGGACATAGAGCACCCACGAGGCTGCCAGCATGACCGTGAGCGGAAACACCGACCAGCAGGCGTCGAAAGCGGGTTCATGAAGAAAGTTTGGCAAGCGGAATAGCAGCAGCCAAAGGAAGAGAGTGGCGAGCAGCAAGCGCGCGGCAAGGACCGCCATGCGCGGAACAAACAAACCAATGCCGGCTGTGAGGGAGATGAGGGCGCCAAAGTAAATGAATAGCTCACGCGCGGGGACACCGGTGGGCACAGGATTCCACAACGGAACGAAATCGGGATGGAGCAGGCCCACGGCTCCGAGACCGATCATAGTGAAGGCGAAGAAAGTATGACCTATACTCGCGATGCGCATCGGCATGTGCTCCAAGCGATGCTTCAGTTTATAAGCAATCCGACGAACACGTCGAGTTGTCTGAGGCCGGAACGCCATGGGTCGAGTCGACATCGACGGCGCAGTACAGGACAATCTCGATTGAAAATCCGGCTTGCGCATCGCAATCGGGACGAATGGTCGGCGATTCAACGTGGTGGCGGCTTGGAGTGGTTCCAGGGTAGTTATACCCATTTTCGAGGGAATTCAGCGTCGCTGCTTCCTGGGTTCGCATCGACTTGAGTGTTGTGGCATGGGGTACATCGACCCTGGAACCGCCGTAGCCCCCGCAAGCTGCCATCCTATCCGATCTTCAAAGGGCCGACGACCTTGTAGTGATTGAAAGGGATGCCGCCCGGCGTTGTTTCCGCGCTGAGGACTTCGAATGTGCGTGGCAGCGTTCCTGAAAGAAACGTTTTGAGGTGCCTCACCTCCATTGAGTGAATCGCGCATGCAGAATGAGCCTGTTGACCGGTCGCAACCACGCCGACTCTCTTCTATGTGCTCGCCGCTGAATTTCTCCAAGCGCAACTCACTGCCGAGTTTCTTTCTCGCGATCCGAGGGCTCATCCGCGGCTGCAATCGCCTGGCGCGCTAGCCGCCGAAATGTCTCGCGCATCTCAGCAGGGCTATGGACCACAATTCTGCGCCCCATGCTCAGCAGCATTGCGGCAAACATCTCCAGGCGATCCCTGCCACAACGCAGGCGGGTCCCGCCCTCCATGTCTTCCGCAATAACACGCATCGGAGCAAAAATACGTTTGGCTTCGTCGATCTGCATGTCGATCCATACATCAATCTGGAAGTCCGATTGGATGAACGGCATGCGTTTGTGCAGGTAGCGGCTTGCATCGAAGTTGCTCGGGCGGCGGAAGCTGGCGGTGCCGATGTCGAGGTCCGAAATGCGATCCATACGAAACGTGCGCAACGCCTTGCGTAGCAGACAATGGCCGATCAGGTACCAGCGCCCATCGGTGTGCATCACCGCGTAGGGCTCAATCTGTCTTTGGGAAGCAACGCCGCCGTGCGACTGATAGGCGAAGCGAATCCTCTTTCCGGTGCGGATGGCCGACGCGGCGCGGATCAGGCACTCCACCGATGTGGAGATCACCCACGGGCCAGGCTCGATGGCCACCACATCTTCGACCGTTCGGATGCTCTCGCCTATTGAGCGGGGCAATACGCGCTCCAACTTGGCCAGCGCACTCTCCGTCGCGGGAGCAAATGCCGACAATCCAATCTGCCGCAGCGCACGCAGTCCAAGCGAGAGTGCAAACGCTTCTTCATTGGTCAGCAGAAGCGGAGGCAGGCGAAAACCGGGCCGCAGACGATAAGACCCACCCACACCCGGAGTAGATTCAACAGGAATGTGCAGATCCTTCAGGCGCACAATGTAACGCTGCACCGTGCGCAGGTCCACCTCCAGACGCTCGGCGAGTTCCGCTCCGGTAACATGATCGCGCGTCTGAAGGATTTCGAGAACCGTTAGGACGCGCATGACTGGGTCATACATATGAACTCCGATTCTTTCTCTAATTTACGACAGAAGCTGTCGGGAATGCCTTTTACTCTGTAGTCGAGCCCCAAAGGGGTCTCACGGAGGTTGTAAATGAGCATCGAGATAGCACAGATCAGCGTTTTAACCGCGGACGCACTTCTAAGCAACTGGCAGGGGCACAGGAGACTGACGCGCAGGGTCATCGAAGCGTTTCCCGAGGACAAGCTCTTCACGTTTTCAGTGGGCGGCATGCGGCCCTTTGCGGACATGGTATGGGAGTTCATCCGCATGGCCGTGCCGATTGTGGATGGAGTGTCCACCGGCGAATGGAAGGAGTTCAAGGAGACGAAGCCAACCACGAAGAGTGAGTTGCTCCGCCTATGGGATGCACAGACCAGAGAGCTGGATGAGAAGTTCCCGAACATTCCGCTGCACCGATTCAGCGAAGTCGACAAGGCGTTCGACCAGTGGGAGAACCCTGGAATCGTAACCATTCAATATGGCATCGACAACGAAATCCATCACCGTGGGCAGGGATACGTCTATTTGCGCGCACTCGGCATTGAGCCGCCGCCGTTTTGGGAGCGCAACTGATCCCATCGCGAAGAGCGGCTGCCGAGACCCCTGAGCATTGTAATTGAGGTCCGGAAGCCGCTCTCGTGTAGAACGCGCAACATCTCACGGCTGCCAACATGGTTTCTCAATCGACGCGCAATCGCCAGTTTGAGTTTTCGGGGCTGCCGGCGACTCAATACAACCTGGCCTATTCTCGTCACCCGGGACAATCGTTTTTTCTTGTTTTATCGCAAGGACTGGCCAAGTCGCATTTCAAGTTGACCTCGATAATTTCTGCTTACGCGCGAACGGTGACCGTCTTTAAGAATGACGTCGAACTCCCCGTGCGAAATGGTCTGAAGCTCGAGGATGCTCTCAATGTTGACGATTGTGGATCGATGGACGCGGATGAAACGCAACGGATCCAGCCTGTCAGCCAGGTCGTTCAGAGATGCGCGATAGAGCATCTCCTTCCCTCCGATGTGGAGGTTGGCATAGACGCCGGCACCCTCGATCCAATCAATCTCCGTCACGCGAATGAAGCGGGTTGTTCCTGCCGATCGGACGACAAGCCTGTCGAGGCGCCGGTCTACAGCCGGCCGTGCGGAGATCATGCGCAAAACGCTACGGCCAAACTCATCCATGCTTCGTTCCTTGAGCCGGGCCTTGGCGCGGGTCAAAGAAGATTCAAGTCGTTGGTCGCTGAAGGGTTTGAGCAGATAGTCGATCGCATTGGCTTCGAAGGCGCGAATGGCGTGCCGTTCGTATCTGTGGTTGACGCGACATTGTATTCAATGGTTCCGTTACGAAAGGTAAGCCCATTCAGCAATGCCGCACCCGATTGAATGTGCTCCGCGTAGTTGCCTTGTTTCAGCTCGATGGACGGCTTCCCGTTAAACTCGATAGAATTCACCGCGCCCGCGAAAGTAGTCCACCGGTCGGCAGTCATCGGAATCCTTACTGCCTCCGCGACATGCGCCTGGCAATAGGCGCCGGCGATTGGCAGGCAGAAGCCTGCGATAACTGCGAGGTTCAGAGCTACACTCCTGCGAAGGGAAGGGAGATCGCAATTCGAAGATTTGACGATAGAGTTTCGCATGAGTGAGATCCTATCCGGTATCGATTCCCGCGTCGCGAGAAATAGGGTTGGCCTCTTCAACCTCAAGAAAATCTCGCTGTTTGTTGCGGCGTTCTGTGCGATGGGATCAGTAGGCAACCGCAAAGCCATAAACACCCGGTGTTTCAGCACCGCGCAAAACACCACTCTGTGGATCGATCGTTCCGAGAACGGCGGTTCCTCTGAGCGTATTGGCCTCTTGCTTGGATTTCTGCTCTGTATTGATCCCCAATGCCCGGAGATGCTGAAGGAATTTCGAGTCATAGACGCCTTCAGGGACAAGTTCCGGCTTTGTCGAAAAACTTTCGCCTGCTTTTTCAGGCTCGTTATTGACAAGCAGGGGTGGCGCGGTCATTACAGCGAGCGGATCGAGGTGATTTGCAAGGACCCCCACAAGGACACGTACTGTCTCCGGAGTCAGCGATTCGCCGATGCTCGCAACTGCCAGCACAGGCTTGTTGCCAGTCATGGCAATCACCGGCGTCATGTCATGAGGAACGAGGTCACCCGGTTTGATCATCGCCATACTTGCTTGCTGAAATCCCGCTGCATCGGAGATCGGAATGCCGCCAACTACGATGCCGGTTGTGCCCCATAGAACCGTATTGATGGAGTGCACGAGAGCGGCGACGTTTCCCCAGCGGTCAACCACGACCACCGAGTCGCTGTGATGGTTATCTGCCGGTTGCGACGGATCCCGAACCTCGTCAAGAGCAGAGGCCTGCGCCTTGGCATAGGCCTTCGAAATGCGATCTTCCGACAACGAACCTGTTTCATTTGAACGAAGGTATTTGGCCACATAGCTGTCGTATTCGACCTTTCGAAGGATCCGCGAGAGTGTCCGGAATGCCGTCGGGTCTCGTTCATAGGATCCCCTCTGGTCCAGCTTCAACTCTTCCGCCAGATTGAGCGCTTCGAGCACTTGGCTCCCGCCTCCATTGCTCTTGCCCGGAACGAACATAGTATGGCCGAGAAAGGTGGTGCTGAGCGGCTCTTCCCAGATCGGCCGGTAGCGCTTCATATCTTCCATCGTCGCTTTTCCGCCCTCGCGCTGCACGGCTTGAACAAACTGTTCTCCCCACGCACCTGTGTACATATAGCTGGACCCGCTTCTGGCAACGGCGCGAAGTGTCTTCGCCAGTTCCGCCTGAACAAAGCGGTCTCCCGACTTTGGCATACCACCGCCAACCTGATTCATGAATGCCCGGCCTTCCGCGGTACGCGAGAGGTACTTTTCGCGCATGCTGAAAAACTTCCCGAGCATCGGTGAAATTGTGACTCCATTTTCCGCATACCAGATCGCGGGCTGAAACAGTTCACGGAACGGAAGCCGCCCAAAGCGCTTATGCATTTGCTCGATGCCCGCCATAAACCCTGGGACCAGCGTCTTGCGTCCCTCTGCGCCTTCGGTCGGTTTCATACCAAAGGCCACCGCTCCCAAGTCGTCCACAGGGATGCTTTTCGGATCGGTTTCGCCAAGATAGGAATTCCATCCGGCATTCAGCGTAGATACCTTGCCCGACTTGGCATCGTAGTAGACCAGCTCCAGAATCCCCGCATATGAAACATAGGAACCCAGCGCCGTAGCAACCTGCGTCAGAGCCATGGTTGCCGCTGCATCGGCCGCTGTCCCACCCTGCCGGAGCGCCTCCATTCCCGCATGCACCGCGATGGGCGACATGGTTCCTGTCACCAGTCCATGCTGCCCCTCAACCAGGCGCGCCTGCAGCGGCCATGGCATCTGTTCCGCCTGTTCGGCCCGCGCCTTCTCTTCCACCTTCCACTTTGCCGGCGAAAGATCCGCGCCAAAACCCGACTCTGGAATCAGAACCATGCACATCACGAAAAACGCAACCTGTTTCTGCAATCTCATTGTTGAGCTCCTACATTCGGTGGGGGGAGATCCGAACAGCCCAGCGCTTTCAAGCGCGCGCCGCTTCAGGCTGCCGAGGATTTCGCGTGTATGAAGGGTAAAGGCTTACTTGATGGGTTCAGTTCCGCCGCGCCCCGGCCTCGTCCAGGCCACCAACGCTCCAATCCAGACCACCAAAATAAGGGTCGCCACCGGAATCACCCACGCCGGCAACAGCCCATGAATCACGGCCAGATCCACACCCCGATAAGCAGCTAACCAGCTTCCCAGCCGCCAATTCAGCAGAAGTAGAATTACTGCCCACCCCAGCACCAGCCGCCTCGTCGCCCGCCTCCAGCCTGCCAGGGCATCCCGGCTGTTCACATGGAACAAATGCCAACCGCCCAGCACAATCATCGTTCCCAACAGGATGACGCCTGCCAGCCAGTCGTGGGCTTTGAATGCCAGGTAGATCAGCGCGGAAAACATCGCCACATAAATACCGACCACCATCGCAACTCTCGAGGCTAGAGTCATCGGCGCTCCGCTACTCTCCCGTTTCCCCGGCTCCTGCTCTATCTGCCGCCGCATCGACGCAGCCCGCCGCATTATCAGTACGATGAATGTCCCGACCACCATCGCGTAGAACCAATAGAAGGCTGCCATCACCTCAAAAGACGTCGTGTCGCTCCAAGCGTATCCGCGGCGCAGAACCTCCACTGCATATCGCCCGGGCACGGCCCACCCCAGCACGAAAATCCAAAAGCATGTGAGCCAGATGCCCTGAAAGCGCCGCTCGCGGGCCGTCGGCGCTGACCGCACCGATATCCAGTTCACCATCAAGCCGGCAAACACACCCAAGAACGGCGTCACCGGAGCTAGCCAGGCCGCCAACGACCCCGACTTGGCCATCGCCGCGCCTTTGCCCGCAACGCCTGCGCCCACAGTCGCCGCCGACGCACCCGGCAACATCGCCATCACCGCGATCGAGAAACTCTGTCCCGGCGCTGTCCGGCTCAGCGTTCCCTCTACAAACGCAACCACCTCTTCGTGCAGCAGTTTGCGTCCCCGCGAAAGCCTCTGCTTCACCGCGTCCTCGCTCAGTTCCAGTTCAGCCGCCACGCGCTCAATCGACTTCTCTTCGCGATAAAACAGGATCAGCGGTTCGCGGTACGTGTCGGGAATCCGCTCCAACGCACGCCAAAGAATCGTCTCCTCTTCCCGGCTCATGGCTTGCAACGCGGGCGACGCCTCCAGCGAGTGCGGTTCTTCAATGGCATCCAGGCTTTCGGCCGCATGCACTGGCTCGCGTCCTTGGCGCCTGTATTCTTTCCCCACCAGGAAGCGCGTGATTCCGCACAACCAGGACCGCAGCCGTGTCGGCTCGCGCAATTCGGAGAGCTGTCTCCACGCTGCAAGAAACGTTTCCTGCGCCAGGTCTTCACTCAGACTCAAACTGCCGGTGGCGCTGTATGTGATCGAGCAAACCAGCGACTGGTAGCGCTTGATGATCGTCGCAAACGCGGCCCGGTCGCCCGCCAGAGTCCATTCCACAAGTTGCGCGTCGCTGTTGCCCGATGCTTTCGTGGTCATCGCCATGCCTCATCGTATAAGTACCCGGACAAGGTGAAGATGTGACAGAAATAATTGGAGTCGTCCTCAAAATCTGATTCCCGAGACAAATTTTCAGGGGCGATAGAATATCCCGCAAACTCCGCCCAGCTGTTCCGCCTCCGAAAACGAACGACAAGATATCAAAATCAGGAGCTTTATCCTCCTTCAGCGAGATCGGTCCCGCAAGTCGCCATATGGCAAGGTTTAGGAGTTCTTTGCCGATTTTCGAACAAAGACGAAGCCGCAATGCAGAGGATAGACGCATAAGACCCCAGATCGTGCAAATCCGATGCCCAAGCATTGGACCCCGCCATCGCGGCGGGGTTCGTCGACTGCGTCCGGTTCACCCTATTGGTATACGCCGGCCTTCTTGAAGTCGCCGCCCTTGACGATGGAAATCGCCAGCGGGCTGGCGGATTTGCCATTTTTCTTTTCAAAAGCCCGGCCGCAAAACGGGAAGTGGAGGATGTAACGCAAAATGTAACGTCCCCAAGTCGTTGCAGAGAAAACGTATACCGCTGATAACTGTTACGTCTCCCCATATCCATTGACGCGTTCTTCTAGCGCGAATACCCATTGTCTAGGTCCTTCTCGCGAAAATTTCTCGCTCTGAAGGGCAAATGATGAATCGGCGAACCCTTGGTCTGGAGTAATCCGGAACACCGGAGAGTGTCCCGCGCCTGGGGTTCAAAAAAGAACAACTATTCAGGAGGCAACACAAATGTTTCCAGGTAAAAAAACGTGGTTACGGACAATCTGGCTGCTCATCCCAGCAATGATCCTGTCCTTGACCATTGCCCAGGCGCAGCAACTGACTGCGACACTCAGCGGCACCGTCACAGATCAGACCGACGCCAAAGTAGCAGGCGCAAAGGTCAAGATCGTGAACGACGCATCTGGCGATACACGCGACTCCAAGGCCGATAGCTCGGGCTTCTTCGCTGTCACCGCTTTGATCCCCGGCACCTACACTGTCGAAGTGTCGGCCAAGGGCTTCGCTCCGTGGAAGGAAACCGGGATCCTGCTCAACCAGGGCGACTCCCGCACAATCCCCGCCATTCACCTCAAGATTGGCACTGAGACCACCGCCGTCACCGTGGTCTCCGGCGAAGATGCGGAAGTTCCCGTGGACAACGCTGAAATCAGCGCCACGCTGAACAACGAGCTGGTTGACTCCGCCACACTGACCGGCCGCAACGCCGCAGAACTTATCAAGATGATGCCTGGCGTCACCTTCAACAACGCCGGCAACGCAGGCTCTGGCTTCAACAGCCAGGTCACCGGCACGAATAACGGCCCGGCGGGCACCTTCTCTTCTAACGGTGCGCAGCCTTACGGCTCAACCGCCGTCATCCTCGACGGCGCAAACCTGATCGATCCGGGCAACGCCGGAACCCAGGTCGCCAACATCAACCAGGACATGACCGACAGCGTCAAGTATCTGTCGGCCTCCTACGGCGCTGAATATGCCAAAGGGCCTGCGGTTCTGCAGGCCTTCAGCAAGTCCGGCGGTCAGAAGTATCACGGTGAAGCTTATCTCTATGCCCGCAATACGGGAATCGGCTACGCTAACGACTGGCTGAACAAAGAAGGCCAGGAAAACGCTGTGTACGCCAATGGCGGAACCAATACCGCAGCCCAGGCGGCCAACGTGTTGACCCCGCAGAGCTTCTACTACATCGGCGGCAACGTCGGCGGCCCCATCTCCATCGGTCGCTTCAACCGTAACAAGGACAAGTTGTTCTTCTGGGGCGGCTACGAGAAGATGTTGCAGAAGCCCTACAACCAGGCTGTGGTGATGAATGTCCCGACCGCTGCCCAGCTGAGCGGCGACTTCAACAACACCGGCGTCAACCCCAATGTCATCAATACCTGGGGCGATGTGTACAACACCCCTTGCAATACCGACGATGGATGGCAGGGTTGCAGCAAGAATGTTTCTCCCTGGGGTCAAAACGCGGTCATTCCGAATCTGACGCCCTACTTCGACAAGAGCGGCGTTGCCCTGACCAACATGAATCCTCCGGCCAACATGACCCCAACGGCAAACAACGGCTGGAACAACTACAGCTATTCGCCTGTCACCCCAACCAACCGCTGGGAAGCAACCGGCAAGGTCACCTACGCGTTCAACGACAACAACAAACTCTGGGGATCGTACGCATACCAGACCGAGGTTGACGACCATCCGCTGTCGATCTGGTGGGCTCCTGAGTGGACCGTTCCCTATCCCTCCAAGCCCGTGGGCAAGGAAACCGCGAACGTCTACCTCATCAACTTCACCCACGTTTTCAACGCCACCACCACCAACGAATTCGTCTTCTCCTATGCCAAGTTCGAGAACAACGATTCGGAATCGAATGCCAAGTTGGTCAGCCGCGCAGCTCTAGGCTTCCCTTCCATGAGCCTATTCGGAACCCCGAAAACCGACCAGATGCCCAACTCCACAGGTGGTTGGAACTCCGGCCTCACCGAAATCAACGAGTTCGACTTCAACAGTGGCATCTATGGCCCCGGAACCTTCGGTAAGACCTCGAAGTCCCCGGCGATCACCGACACCTTCACCAAGATCGTCAAGACCCACTCCCTCAAGGGCGGCTTCTACTGGGATACCCAGGAGAACCTGCAGTCCAACGGAAGCGACATTAACGGTAACTACGACTTCGAGAACTGGGGCGCCAGCTCGACGTACAACATGACCCTCGATCGCCTGATGGGCCGCGTGCAGAATTACGGTGAAAACAACACCGATGTCGTGCCCGACATTCTTTGGCATCAGTGGTCCCTGTGGGCTCAGGATTCCTGGAAGGCTAGCTCGAAGCTGACCATCAACGCAGGCCTCCGCGCCGATCACATGGGCCAGTGGTATGACAAACTGGGCGGCAACGAAGTCTGGGACCAGGCATCCTACAACAACAGCTCCAGCGCTCCCGCCAACACAGGCCTTCTGTGGTATGGCGAAAAGGGTGTCACGTCAAATGTTCCAAAGTCCGGCTGGAAGAGCGATCTCTTCCTCTATAACCCCCGTGTCGGTTTCGCCTATGACGTCTTTGCCACCGGCAAGACAGTTGTGCGCGGCGGCTTCGGCACCTTCCGCTATCAGGTATCCTCGGGCGATGGCTCAGGGG
This sequence comes from uncultured Occallatibacter sp., assembly GCA_964595345.1. Taxonomy (GTDB): domain Bacteria; phylum Acidobacteriota; class Terriglobia; order Terriglobales; family Acidobacteriaceae; genus Telmatobacter. Next base: position 51,091 of record CAZQPY010000021.1, on the reverse strand, counting down.
GCATGGCCGGACCGCTTGGTTCCTTCGGTTTCGCCACCAACACCACCTCCGGCAACAATGGCTTCTACGGTTACGGCGTTGGCAATGGACAGATCTGCACGGCCATCGGCGCTTCGGGCCTCAACAGCCAATGCACCAGCACCATGACCCTTACCATCCCCTCCGGCTTGAACCAGAATGGCACCAGCATCAAGCCACTCAAGGAAGGCGATGACAAAGTTCCATTCGCCGACACCTATAGCTTCGGCGTTGCCCAGGCCCTGCCTGCACACACTGTGCTTGAGGTTTCGTATGTTGGCAGCTTGAGCCGCAATCAGTTCGAGAACGGCGGCAACGGTCACGTTGCCGACATCAACGGCGTTGCCTATGGCGCGTTCTTTACGCCCGACCCGAAGAACGGCCTCTACGAGAACGTCTCCCCGATCGGCCCCAACGGCAATCCCAACACCGGCACAGCCCTTACCGGCGCTAACCAGAACGATTGGCGTCCGATGAGCAACTATGCCGATATCTTCCTGCAGACCCATGCTGGATACTCGAACTACAACTCGTTGCAGATCGCGGCGCAGAAGCAGTCCGGCAATCTCTTCCTGTTCACCAACTTCACCTTCGGCAAGGTCCTTGGTACCCGCGATGGTTCCACCAACAACGGAAATGGCAACGGACCCGTGGTCAACCCCTACGATCTGGGCAGCAACTATGGCCAACTCGAGTTTGACCACACCAAGGTCTTCAACCTGTCGTTCAGCTACAAGCTTCCCAAGCCGATTCACAACAACTGGGCGCTCGGCGAGTTAGTCAACGGCTGGCAGCTTTCGGGTTACACCACTTATGAAGACGGCGCACCCTATCAGACTGTGTCGCCGAACATGAACATGAATTACGAGCAGACCACGGTGAACGGCAAGACCACCAACACCGCCATCACTATGCCACTGTCCGCCACCGCGGTCGCCAACGACAAGAACGGCAACCCCGTTGTTGCTGGCAATACCACCTACAGCATCGGAACCACCACCTGGCTGGGTACAAACCTGTATGAGAACGGCCTTGAGCCCGTCCTCACCTGCGATCCCAGAAAGGGCCTGAAGTCCGGTCAGTACTTCAACCCCAGCTGCTTCTCAGCTCCTCTGCCCCCGACTGCTTCGTCATTCGGCCAGATGGGGCAGAACATTTGGCCCTATATCCGCACTCCGCACTACTGGGGCAGCGATATGGCCATCTTCAAGGCATTTCGCGTGACCGACGCTCAGCGCGTTGAGCTTCGTATCTCGGCAACCAACTGGCTCAATCACCCGAACGCGCAGTTCGGCCTGAACGGAAATTCGGACAACCAACTGCTCTTCAACGGCCTTAGCACAGCGTCTGCCGCGACCAAGAACAGCAACCCAAGCACCTCCGGTACGCCGCTCAACAAGGTTGGCTATCGCTGGATCCAATTCGCAGCCAAGTACTATTTCTAAGTTCCTATAGAAAAGTGCGATCGAGAGGGGCTGGCTCAATGCCAACCCCTCTCTTTTTACAGGTCCGATGAGCCACATAGCCCGGCCTCACCCGTGGGTATTTTCTCGTCTGCGCCCTCTTGGTTCTCTTTGCCTCCTGACTGCAGTTCCGATCGGGGCAATCTCCTACCTGCTTTGAGCTCAATCGTCTTGCCTTAGCTTCGCAATCATCACATTGAAGGAAGTACAAATCATGTTCCGTTCTCTTCTTTGGAAGATTTCACTCCTGGTCGTCGGTTCTTTCGTTGCATCCTCGTCAACATCTCTTATGTCTCAATCGCAACAAACACCAGCACGGACAATTGTTGTGGATTTGAAAAATTCCGCGGGGCCAGTAGATCGCTTCTTTGATCTGTCGGTCGGATCCGATTTTCCGGGCACTTTGATTCGGGACGACAGTCAAGCACAACTCAAGCTGACTGCGGATGAGCTCGGCTTTCGCTACATTCGCTTTCACGCCATCTTTCACGACGTGCTGGGAACCGTGCGCGTTGAAGATGGCAAGACCGTCTACAACTGGTCCAAGATTGACCAGCTATATGACGACCTTCTGGCCCACCATATCAGGCCATTTGTCGAGCTCGGTTTCACGCCGCAGGCGCTTGCCACATCGCAGAACAGTGTTTTCTATTGGAACGGGAACACATCGCATCCAAAGCCGGATGGATGGCGAGATCTCGTCGAAGCGTTTGTCCGCCACATCGAGCAGCGCTACGGCAAAGACGAAGTGCGCACATGGTTCTTTGAAGTTTGGAACGAGCCCAACCTCTCAGGATTCTGGGAAGGCGGCGATCAGAAGGCATACTTCGCGCTTTACGATCTGACTTCGAAGACCATCAAATCGATTGACCCTGCATTGCGGGTCGGAGGGCCAAGCACCGCGGGAGCGGCTTGGGTGCCCGAGTTCCTTGCTCATGCAAAGCAAAGCGGCGCTGCAGTCGACTTTGTGACCACGCACACGTATGGAGTTGAAGGCGGTTTCCTCGATGAGAATGGCGTTCAAGATACAAAGCTATCTGCTTCCCCCGACGCGATCATCGGCGATGTCCGACACGTCCGCGAGCAGATTTCTGCTTCGGCGTTTCCCGGCCTTCCGCTGTACTTTACCGAGTGGAGCACAAGCTATACGCCGCGCGATTCTGTGCATGATTCATACATCGGCGCGCCCTATATCTTGGCCAAGCTCAAGGCCTGCCAGGGATTGTTGCAGGGCATGAGTTACTGGACTTACACCGATCTGTTCGAAGAGCCCGGACCGCCCACAGCGGCGTTTCAAGGTGGGTTTGGACTGCTTAACCCGCAAGGGATTCGCAAGCCCGCGTTCTTCGCATACAAGTACCTGCACGCGCTCCAGGGCGAGAGCCTGAGGACTTCTGACCCGCAAGCTATGCTGGCCACGCAGAATGGAAGTGTCACGGCCGTAATTTGGGACTTCGAGCAACCGGATCAGAAAGTCAGCAACCGGTCCTTCTATACCAAGCTGATTCCCGCGCACGCGGCATCGCCTGTGCAGTTGCAGATTACACACCTGGAGGCAAACGCGGCGTACGCCGTACAAGTTTACCGCGTCGGATATCGCGCGAATGATGCGTATTCCGCCTACATCGAGATGGGCTCGCCCAAGATTTTGAGCGCGGCGCAAGTTGAGCGCCTGAACAACTTGACGCGCGATCTGCCGGAAACCGACAAGGTATTGCGAAGTGGATCCGCAGGCACAATTGAGCTTGCCCTGCCGATGAACAGCAACGATGTCGTGCTCGTCAAGGTGATGCGCAATCAAGCAAGCAAGTAGAAAACGCGCCGCGTTGGTTGGACTGTCTGGCTCAATTACGGGAAAGTGGTCGTTGCTTCCGGGCGCATTCACTTTCTTGGTTGGCTGCCAGTTTGTCAGTCTTCCTCGATGACAGTGGCCCAACTGAAGTGAAGAGAAAGGTGCCGCGTCGCAGTTCATGTAACCTGCACTCAGTGTAAAGGGCTTAAGCATCGGTTTGTCGGCAGAGGGTTAGATGTAACACGTTACGTGTTGACCCGGACATCGGGTGTCGATAGTTTTCAAACAGCTGACTTTTCCTGTTCGCTTAGAGGCTTGTTATTGCAGATTCGGTACTGAATGTCTCATGAGGTCATAGATGACGGCTCTGCCGGATTTCATGCGACGAGGTATCATCAGGGTTTTCTGCAGAACATTTCCTGAGTTGTCCCCTTTAGAGGACTGTTCACACTACCCGATTAAATCGCTGTGGTGTGAACAGACTTTTTTATCGCGGGAGCGTCAGCCTCACGGCATTCATTCCGTTGGGAATCCGGCATCGCATGAATTGCGGGACCAATCGTAACCGCAAACGAAGTCCCTCTCCAGGCGCCGTGTTCAGTTCTGATTCCTGCATTGCGCGTCTTGATATGTGATCTCGATGGCGTTGATGAAGGCGTATCCTCTGGACGGGTTGAATTCGAGAAGGATTTGGCCGGAGGCATTGGAAGGGATATTGTGGAAGTCGAGAACGAATGGCTTGTTCGGCCCTCCTGCCAGTCTCAGAATATTGACGTTCGTCTTAAGAATCCTGTCGTTTGCCAGAATGTCAAAAAGGCGTCCATCCACGTCATGCGTGAGGTCTTCGAATGGTGAGTCCAGTTTCTGACCGTAGTGGCGTTCGATGAAATGCAGATTCAGCGAATAGCATCCAGGCGCTACCGGTATCTGGTAGGCAAAATGGCCGAATCGCTCACCATCGTAGACGTGAGACTGCACGGTTGTGTCGGGAAAGTTGTGACGGTCAACTAAGCTCCCGCCAATAAAGTAATCATCTCTTCCCCAGAAAACGCCCTTGACGTCGGTGATCGAATTGGGCTGAGTGACGATTCGCATGGGATTAGGCATGTTGCTATCCTGCGGAATCAATTCGATCCCGTTGATTAGGGGTTGATCTATTCGTTTGACAAAATCAAGATGGATCATCCCGTCCTTGTCGGGGAAAACATCGCGGACAATTCGTATCAGGGCGCGATGATCGCCACCCGAGCTGCTCAGAATATCCACCTCTTCAAACAGCGTCTTGCGATTGAGGCGGATATCAAAAAGACGGGAAGTATCTACTCGAACCGGATCGGTGGCCGGTCCAAAATTGACCTCTGAAAAGTGCAAATGCAATTCGTACGGGCGGTTCTGCGCCGGGATGTTGTACTGAATCGGCCCAGTTCGCGCGTGTTTGTAGATGATGCTGTCGTTTGTACCTTGCAGGTAGCTGAATTGCTGCTGAACAGGCGTTCCGCCGGCAAAGAAACGATCTTGGCCCCAGATATGTCCGTCACTATCTTTGTAGCTATCCTTCAAATTGCCACAGAGAATGCGAATCGATCCGTCATCCGTTCCTATGGCAGGCGACGCGAGATTGGAGGGGTCCTGCTTGCCGGAGAGTCTGAGCGATCCGCCCTCTCTTTGCATGTAGCGTTGGATAGAGATAAAGAGAAGGGAAAAGGAAAGGATTACGACGGAAGCAACAATCCAACTGGGAAGACTCCTCCAGACGCGACGTTGTCGGGCCGGTTCGGCGGAAGGCGCTTCGGGCGTCTCAGGTGGGCCTGCTTGCTTGGACGCGTCAACAGAATGAATTTGCTCACTATCGGGGCAGAGCGGAATTTGTTCTGCGGCATGATCGAGTTTGTGGGAGAACTGCAGCGTATAGCGCCCGTCTTCGAGGATGAGGCGCGTCTGGTGATTCTTTCCTTCACCTTCGTAGAATTGACTAATTCGTGCGCGAAGCCTGTGCATCATGACTCGAACGCTCGAGTCATCACGTGAATCGAACGATTCCGGCCGCTCTAAGGCCTCAATTGCAATCGTGTACTCTTTCAGGTGCTCCTGAGAATCGTTAAAGTAATGTTCGGCCAGATATCTCAACAAACGGGAAAGAAGCTTAGACCTTACAAAAAGCGAAGAGGATAAAACTGCTTCGACTTCTTCCTTCTCAGCCAATCGGTTTGAGCGATTCATGGATGCCTTCGATCCTCTTGAGCACTCATGTGGCAAGGAAACACAACACAGTCTCTTGTCTGAGCTAACGCTTGTTATGCGGGCCACGGTGGTCTTTTCAGGAACACCTTGAATGTGAAAGCGGAATCTCCCACACCAAAACCTGATTCCATCAACATTCTACCGTGCCCCCGTACCTCTGCGAAAATGGCCGATCCCGGCGTTCAGCGACCGCTTCGCGATACCGAACGCATCACCTTCGGCTCGGTTCCGCTGTTTGTACATTGGCCTGGGAGACGAAGAAAAGGTTCGCCGCGAGAGCGATGACGTGGAGTTTTGTTTTCAAGTTTTTCAGTTTTTCCCTTCGGATCGTTTTTGAGTTCACACTCAGAGTCCGGTCATCTTCAAGACGAACTCGGGAAGCCGCGCACCTTCGAGATTCAGCCTGGAAGCTTCTTCGTCGATCTGTTGGAGATCGTCTGCGGTCAGGGTGACATTCATTGCGCCGAGGTTTTCCTCGATCCGATGAAGCTTGGTGGTTCCCGGGATCGGCACGATCCAGGGCTTCTGCGCCAGCAGCCAGGCCAGTGCGATTTGCGCCGGCGTCGCACTCTTCCGTACGGCGACGGCCTTGACCAAGTCAACGAGCACCATGTTGGTCTTGCGGGCCTCGGGCGTAAAGCGGGGCACGATGTTGCGGAAATCCGTCGGATCGAACTTGGTGTTCTCGTCGATCTTGCCCGCAAGGAACCCCGCGCCGAGCGGACTGAAGGGCACAAAGCCGATGCCAAGCTCTTCCAGCGCCGGCAGAAGCTCTGCTTCCGGACCGCGCCAGAAGAGCGAGTATTCGCTCTGCACCGCGGTGACCGCTTGAACTGCGTGCGCCCGACGAATGGTCTGAACCCCGGCCTTCGACATGCCGAAGTGTTTCACCTTATGGACGCCGCCAGATAGCCGATCCAAGCCAATAATGACATCGTCACGCGCATGTCGGTGCTATTGCTGCTGCGGTCATGAGCGCCAGCGCCTCAACGTTCGACCGGTTTCCGTCCAATCTTCTCAACGTCGTGCGCCGGCACGCAACGCAGAGGTGCGCCCGAACTGCGATCATTACCGCGACAACGTTCGTCCGGAGGCGCAAAACGGGCCTGAATTTCGCACCCGGATCGGTGTCCGCACCGCACAGACCGTCGCCCGCTGCCCCTGCAAACTCCGGTTGAGCCAACTGTCGGTCATTGAAATCCCATAGGCGGATCACCGCGTCTGTCGCAAACGCCAGCGACTTACTTCAAACGGCCCGTCGAAACTGTCCCGGCAGAAATTCCTGCCACAGGACACCTTCGGCGCGCCCGGACAGTCCCGATAGGGATCTATCGTTTTTCGTCCCCGATCCGCCCTTTGGCATGCAAACCTCGCTGGATGGGTGCATCGACTGTTTCTGTCAACCGACTTTCGGGAGACGGTCGCAGCACCGGCGCAGGTACTCTCGGACGGCTGGATCTTGTTCTAGGCCGATCGCTACTTGATATGCATGGCGCGCAGCGTCATACGATCTGGTTCGGCTTAGCAGGTTGGCCTGAGCGGCCCAGTATGGCTGGTAGGATTCTAACCGCCGATCCGCGTCTGCAACCACTACTGCCGCCAATCCAGCTTCCGGGCCTGATAGCTCGGCGACTGCCAGAGCGCGGTTGACCAGTGCAACGGGCGAACTCGTCAACTGCGCCAGCGCGTCATAGAGGCTTACAACGGAGGCCCAGGACACGGATCCAGTCCGGGCGCCCTCGACGTGCGCCGACTGAATGGCTGCTTCCAACTGATATCGTCCAATGCGCTTGCAGCGGCTCGCATGGTGAAGCGCCGCTTCTGCTTCTTTGATTAACTCCCAATCCCACAGCATCTTGTTCTGGCCGCTAAGTGGGATGAACTCCCCTTCGGCCGTGCGCCGCGCTTGTTTGCGCGCTTCCGCATAAAGCATCAGCGCCAACAAGCCCCAAGCCTCCGGCTCGTCCGGAAGAAGTTGCGTCAGCATCCGGCCTAGAAAGATCGCTTCTCCCGCCAGTTCCCGGCGGGCCGGATCCGCTCCGGTGGCATCCATCCATCCTTCCGCGAATCCTGCGTAAATTGAATCGAGCACCGATTCCAACCGGTCTGGCAATTCGTTGTGTTCCGGGATGCGAAATGGAATTCCGGCCTCGCGGATCTTAGTCTTGGCCCGTACCATTCGCTGAGCCATTGCAGCCGGCGAAACCAGAAAAGCGGAGGCAATTTGTGCCGCATCAAGTCCGAGCACCACCTGCAGCATCAGTGGTGCGCGGACAGCTGGATCAATCGCCGGGTGCGAACAGGCAAATAGCAGCGCAAGTCGCCGATCGGGAAATGTGTCTTCCGCGTCTGCGATCATCGCATCGGCCAACTGCTCAAGTTCATCCTCGCTCGACGATTCGCGATTCCTCCGAATCTGGTCGATAAGCTTCCGCCGAGCCGCGGTCAGCAGCCACCCTTCCGGATTATCGGGACAGCCTTGTTTTGGCCATACCGTCAAGGCCGATGTAAAGGCCTCTGACATGGCATCTTCCGCAGATGCAACGTCTCCGAATCGCGCCGCAAGGTACGCAATCAGTTTGCCCCGGCTGCGAAGCGCCACAGCCTCCGCCGCTTCACGCGCCCTATCGTCGTTTGCAGGATTCACTGTTACCCCATCTTGCTGTCGGCTCAACTGCTGCTTTTCTGCTTGCCGGCCGGAGCGATCCTTTCGAGCAGCTTGACCCTCACCGTCTCTCCAGGTGCTTTCCCGATCGCCTTCAGGATTTCAGCCTTCACCGGCAGCTTGTGATTGCCATCTCCCAATGCCATAAACGAGCTTTGGAACTGCCATCCATCAATGGTCCCCTTGACCTTAACCAGCCCGCGGGTCCCAAAGAACGCTGCTGATTCTGGCCAGATTACATAAGTCCAACCGCCAGGCTTTGAGCTTTTGATGAGTTGTGCTGTGAAGGATTGGTTCAGCATCGTTGCCTCACTCAATGCGGCGAAGTCGAGCTTCGCCGCATCGATTCAGTCCCCTTGAAGTGCAGTGACCGCCGACCGGAAAAACGAGCACCCGCTACTCTGACCGCTGCATCGCCCAGACGGCGCGCACTTCCACGATTCCATGCTGCACCCCAGGGCATCGACCAGCCCACTGCATTGCTACATCGAGATCTGCGGCCTCGATCAGGTAGTATCCGCCCAGTTGTTCTTTCGAGTCTGCAAAAGGTCCGTCAAGCACCTGCGTCTTCCCGTTGGTCGTGCGAAGGGTCGTCGCCGTAGCCGAGGGCCGCAGTCGGTTAGAGCCGATCAGCGCGCCCGCAGACTTCAGCGCTTCCGTATAAGCCGCGTAGGCTGCGACTCCCTGTTGCTGTTGCTGAGGTGTCATTTTGTCCCACCCGGACTCATCGGCGTAAAGCGTCAGTAAATATTGCATCTCATCCTCCATCTTGGATCGTAGGCGTTGGCCGCCTCACTCCTATGACGAAGACGCTTCCGCCAAATCGACAGAACGCCTGCGATTATTTTCTCAGAACCCCCGTGACTCTTTGGAGCAACGCAGCGGTGAAGATTACAAGGTTGCCTCCACGAACGCGCGATTCATGCCTTATCTCCGCCGCGGCGCTCATCGACAGGCAGATAGGCCCTCAGGTGTTTCCAAGGGTCATGTTTTTCCGATAGCATTGGAATGCTCGGGGCAAGCGCCGGGTTTCGCTTTAATCTCTTCGTAACTACTTAGGAACCGACGAATAGCAAATCCCCGCCGACTCCAGCAGCGAACGCCCCATCGATGCCTCGGTCAGATCGCGATAACGCCGCACTGTCAAGCAGGCGGATCTGACCATCGAGCAGTGTTTCTTCTTCCTGGATCTGCTACCGGAGCCCTACTACACCATGGCGTCGACAGGTCTGTGCACGGGGATGCGCATCGAGGAGAGTCTCGCCCTGGTCTGGGAGAGAATCGACTTCGAACGCCTTTGCATGAAGGTCGACGAGGCTACGGTGCATGGCCGTGCTGGGCCGGTCAAGACCGAGTACTCGGACGATGAGCTGCCGCTCGATCCGGATTTCGCCACGAAACTGCTCAGCTGCAGCTGGCCAGCAATGCGGAAAATTCGGGCCTCGTGTTTCCAAGCCGCATCACCGGGCTCTACTCCCACGCATCGCCGCCCCAGCAGGACTGGATCCGGCGCCGGTTGGTGTCTGGTGAAGTGTCCGGAGTGCGGGGCCGCACCCGGGGTTCGCTGCACCGGATTCCCGGTCAAGCGCCACGCGCGTCCTCTCATCGGTGTGCATCAGGTGCGCCGTGAGGCGGCTACCGCGGCAGGCTACGGCGGGATCGGATGGCACACCTTCCGGCACAAGTACCAAACGCTTCGGCGGAAGCACAACACGCATCTGGATGTGCAGCAGCGGCTGATGCGGCACTCCGATATCCAGACAACGGCACAGTACGCCGAGATGCCGATGGAGAATCAGCGTTTGGCGAATAGCCAGGCGGTGCGCCCGATACTTGTGCGGAAGTCGTTGAAGTAAGGCCTAGATACAAGAAGAGGTGCCAGCAATGGCACCTTCGTTGGGTTGAACCCTGGGCTGAACGTTCGCAAAAACAAAAAGACCTCCGTCTGGAAGTCTCTTGAGATCGAAATTGTAGTATTGGTTGCGGGGGCCTGCAACGTCTCGAATTTCCTCGTAGTCCCGTTCGAGAAATCGTTGGCTGAATCCGCAGCTTGAAGGTCGAGTGAAACCACAACCGTATTGTTTGTCAATGCGTTACGGGGTAAGTACCGCCTCCGCTACCTCACGGCTCCCCGAAGATAAACTCGCGCGTATGGTCGGGGACGCTGATAGTTGTCGCCCATTCATGGTGCGTCCGTAGTGTTTCCTTGGCATCTTCAATGTTCAGCGCAAGGTATGGCAACGCCATCTGCCGAACCTGATCCAAGGGAACCGCATCGGCGAGTTCTTGAACTCTCCCGCGGGATTCGAACCTCACGCCGAAGCGCTCACCGCCGTCTCCCAAGGGAATTCGGTACACGACAGCCGTCACGGAGCAATCTGGGCAATGTTCCTCGCCAGCGGGAATCGGACATTCACATTCACTGCATTTAGAAGCCATTTGCATACGATCACCGAGTTCATTTTACAGGCGAATCAAGGCGAATCAATTACGCCTGCGTCGAAGCTGCCCGCGTAAATCACGGCCATGAAATGTCGAGACGATGCGACCGCACAGGCCGTCCTTTATCGTCGCGCGGGGCATACCAGTGATGCGCATCCCGATACATGAGATGAGAGCCTTGATGTTCCTTAAACTCGTTCGGCAGGAGGCTGAGAAAGAATCTGTAGCCACATAGAGAAAACATACCCGCGAGCAAGCTGTTTCCTATCGTCTTCGGAGTCAGACGCAGACCCTGCCGGAGTGTGAATTGCTCACCATCGTGTGCGGCAGTGTACAGCCCGGCCTTCTCTCGAAATGCTGCCTTGTCGAACGCGATCTTCACCAGCTCATCATTCGGCAACCCAGCGGGATGCGAACCTTCCCCGATGATCCATTGGCCGCCGTGACTGAGATTGATGAGCGTCTTGAGAAACCATCGTTCGAGCAATGCGCCGTCGATCGTGAACGTCTTGATTGTCCACCGTCTGCCTTGGAGTTTGCTTCGGGTCTGGAATAGTTGCATTGACTCATCGAATGTTTGAAAGGCCCGCTTTACATTGTCATCCAATTCGCTGAGTTCGCTGTTGTGCTTCTGGCAAAGAATCTTCCCCGTGAGTGCCGCTAGTCCAACCGTCTTCGGCTCATCCTTGCACCAGTGCAGACCGCTCACCGTGATGTTGCCATCTGGAAAGAGAGCCTGCGAGACCAGATGCTCCCGGCTGATCTTGCCTTCGCAGTTCCCTAGTGATGCTGCCCAGCATCCTTTTACTGTCGCGGTCATGCGCAAGCCTTCATAGGACGCGCTCGGTCTGCCGCATCGCGTAGTCTTCCTTCAATCAAAACTATTTGAGCGCGCTTAGATTATTCTGACATCATGCCTTGCCCTGAATACGACAAATTGAACGATGATCGGTACAAAGCTATGATGCGCGAGGACATGGCTAGAGGCAGTTCGCCAAGCCAGTACCCTTACAACTCCGAGAAGAAACGACAAGAGGCCATTGCGAACGCGGCTCGGGACGTTCATCAGGCTTATTCACGACGCAACGCGCATATTAGTGAGTGTGAGGCGTGCAAGGCAGATGGTCGGAAACCAGAACAGTACGACTCGCGTGGGCACTTCTAGGAGCACCGCATTGAAAGGTCATGACTTTGCCTCGATGCCTGACGGCAAGCAGAGTTCATGATGGGGCCGCGCGACTCGACTCCGTTCGAGCCGAGCCAGTCGAACGATCAGGCGCCGGCGAGCGCGAAATAGTCGCTGGAACTCCCGCATCTGGTCTTCATCAAAGTTCCGGTTAGATCCACAACTTTGCAGCAGCCGCGCAATCGCCGTGCTGTGCTCCTCGATGGCCCGGTCAACCCGCTGAAGCTCTGTTTGGCGCTGGTGCTCTGTCATGATCGTGATTGGTTTAGTGACGACAAACGCTACAACAATTGGTGTGGAACCTTAGATATTAGCGAATCGCCGTCCGCTGGTCCGGCACCCGTTTAGTTGGCACCTCGTAACCTCGCGCAGGTGCTCCCACTGTTTGTACTGGTTGGGATTTTGTGGGTTGTCCCTCTATTGTTGACGAAGCTCTCCCTCCCGGATTTGGCACGCTTTGCTGAGTTGGGCGCTTGACTTTCGGAGTGCATGCTCCTGTTCAGCACAATTGAGATCGGCGCTAAATTCCTTGTCGGCGTGGAGCCGCGCAACGACGGTAGCTGCTATCAGCTCGCCAGCAACCACATCACTCGGATAATGCACGGCACAGACGATTCGGCTTTCGCCATATTCACGTCCGCGAGCCAGCAGTTCTGGCGCTCTTTCTGGAGCGACTTCGGCCAGAACCAAAACAGCCGCCCATCCAAAAGATGTATGCCCCGATGGATAGGAGCTGCCACCCTTTGGTGAGGCTTCGGCAGCCGGCGCCTTCTCAGCACCGCAGACATGCTCCATCTGGAAGCGCTGGAAAGGTCTCGGGCGGTTGTAAAAACCCTTGGCCGAGAAAGCCACAGTCTGTACATCCTGTTCCACGCGGTCGAGCAGCTGGACCAGAAGCGGCGTATTCGCCTGACTAATCTTCGTTCCGAAGGTTTGAGCAAAGCGGTCATAGGACATCTTGACGTCCTCATTTGCCAATTGCCAACGCGCCGAGTCGCCCGGCTGTTGCCACTGTCGCAGAGTTGTAACATCCGCCTGATCCTGAATGGAGCCGAAGTTGGGATATGGAGGCAGAATGTCGAGAAAGTCCGGCTCCCTTCCAGCCAAATAGCCGCCAACTTGCACATGAGATAACTGAGACATCGCCGATTTGGAAGCACCAGGAGTTTCAGACTTGATTTGCGCAAAGGCACAAACGCTCCCGCAGGTCGTTACCAGTGCCACTACCAGCACTACAAAAGAGGACAATTCCCTCTTGCATGAGATTGCAGTCTGCTCGGAGTATGCTTCCCTGGCTCTTAGAAAAGTTGTGCGATCACAATACATCGTCCATTCCCGTTCTCAGTTCGGTGCGACTGCATCGCCCCGAGTAGGCTCCTTAGTTTTGGCGTCGGCATCACGCAGTTCTCGCAAATGCTCCCAGCGCTTGTACTGGTCAGGATCTTCGGGAGTTGGGCGTTCATACCCTTGAAGCCAGAAGCGATACCAGTCTACGTTGCGTTGCACGCTCGCGAGACGCGCCTTTGGGTGCTCAGGCTGATGCACCTCGTCAGGATAGAAATACATTTCTACGGGCTTACCAAGCCGGGCAAGCCCCCTGGAAACCTCATAGCGAACTGCTAGATTTAGCGGAATCAAAAGCTGATTGTCGTCGCGCGTGCCGTACCCCATCTCCTCCATCAACATTGGGGTATGGATCTTGTCAAGATTGAAGGAGATCGAGTACTTCTGCCAATTCGCAAGTGTGTCTCCATACGGGGGACCGCCATACATCTGCTCACCCTCCGCAGAGGCCCACGGAATCAACCAATAATCGCTCAGACTATATTGCACATTATCCGCGACCGTTGCTGCAGCATATCGGATGTGCGAGTGAATCAAGTCGAACTCTACGTACCACCCGGTCCTGCTAAAGCCGATGATGCCGACCTTCGATGGGTCGATCATCCCTATTTTGTCGAGGGCATCGACGGCGCTATCCCAGATATCCATTTGTTGGACGGCTTCGCCAATGCCCCCTGGATAACCCTTCGGACGCTTGTCAATCTCCTCCTGGTACTTCCATGTCTCGTCCCTGGTCCGCACCAGATACATGATGCCGGCCGTTGCCAGAGGTTGTGGGGCAAATGAAGGATCATCGTTGAAGCCGGAATCACAGGTGAACTCACCGTCATCTCCTTTAGTCTCGATTACGAGCGGGTAGCGTGTACCCGGAGAGTAATTTGGGGGCATGAACAGGAGCCCGTTGACATTCAGATTATCGGCAGTGGTCCAATGCACGACCTCTACAGGGGCGAGCTTGATCTTTGCCAGTTGCGGATTGAGGTCTGTAAGCAGGCGGGCTTGACCTTGTCGTGGATCGTAGACAAACAGATCTCTGGGGGTACTCACGGTCTCATGGGTCCCGAGGATCTCCCTACCATTCGAGACTAGGTACAGAAACCGATCCTCATCCTTTTGAGCAATCTTAGTACGCTCTGACTCGTGCCAGGAATCCTTAAGGTGATGAAGATGCACGATGGACGTTGAAGAGGCGCGAACAATCACGTCTCCGTCCTCTTGCAGAAAGAGTGGTGGCTCACGATGGTCTGGTACATTCCGCAGGACCTCTTCAACTTCTCCCGAGTCCACATTTTGAAGGAAGAGGTTCCCGTCTGCAGGCGAGGCACGATGATCTTGGATGTCCTCCGCTTCCCACCGACTCCCGATAGGAGAGCTTGCGTTCACGAAGAAAGAAGTGCTGTCGTTTGACCATAGTGGCGTGCTTGCGGGAGCGACTGACTGGAACGCGAGTTTTGTGCTGGAGTTGTCGAGATCGTAGAGCACCATTATCTCGAAGAGTGAGTCCGTTGTTGCCGGCTGGCGTTTGACTACGGGATCGTTCATCCACTCGTCAGGGACCTTAGTGCTCAAATATGAGAGAAGGAGACGCCTTCCATTTGGTGACAGGCTGATCCCGTGGGCAAACGGAAGGAGACTGGTTCTGACATGCGTGAACGGATTCTCAATCGTTAGCGCCTGCGCTGCAGACCATGTTCCACTTGTCTCGTGCCGGCGAATATAGAGGGTGCTCATAGGGAAGCCGTCGGTGGCCTTCTCGCCGAACTTGATGCGGTAGCCGCTGGCGATCTCCTCCGGGGTTGGACCGGAAACATCACTCCTCTGCTTTCCCATCTCCGCAGCCCTGTAGACCAATGTGTTTCCGGTCGAGTCGATACTGTATTCCTCAATATTGTTCGGCGTGTCGATCGACGGCTCTAGGACTCCTGTGATTGTGTTAAGGAAGACGAGCTTTTTGCCGCTATCACCTGGGAGGAGCATCGCAATGCGACTGTCGTCGCGCAGCCATTTGAGATCGGAGATCTCCGCTCCGGTAAATAACAGCGCTCCTGGCGACAAACTCCTGTCGTCGACCTCGCGGACATACAACTGATACTCATTGCGGTTTTGAGCGATGTTGGGAGCTTTCACTAGATAGGCGACTCGTTTACCGCTCCAACTCATCCACACACCCTCAATGTACTTGACGGCCACACAGTCCCTGGGGGTGATACCTCTTTCTTGAGCCAATCCGTTTCCACCGCAAAGAATTATGAGAACTGGCACAACAAAATTCGCTGCAAAACGATAAACGAAACGCATCATTCATTCCTTTGGATTTGGGTATTCGTCAGAAGATCAGCTTCAATGAAAGTTGGAGGGAACGTGGGCCGCCCATTTGATACAACGGGCTCAATGTTCCAAGGCTTTGTGAAAGCGTTGCTGTTGCCTCTCCGAACTGAGGATCACCATAGTTGGGATCAATGAGACCGAAGTTCGGGTGGTTGACAATATTGAACGCTTCTGCGCGGAATTGCGCCTGCAGGCGTTCATATATTGGGAAGGTCCGCCGCATCGCCACATCGGTCTGGACTGCACCGAAACCTCTCACGAAGTTGCGAGGTGCATTACCAGCCTGCCCAGCGGAGGGTAGAGCAAATGCGCTTGGATTGATAATCCTTCCTCCCGGGTACACAGACCGCGAACCGAAAAGATACAGCGGTACTCCGGAGACTAAGTTCAACCCTCCAAAGTAAAATTGCCCTGTAGCTGGATCTGTGGCTTCACTCCCGTTCAGCGTTATGGGAAACCCGCTCCGCGATGTGAAACGTCCATCAATTCCCCAGTTCGACGTGAGTGTACGCACCCACGTCTGCCCCCTGCCAGACGGGAGGTCGTAGGAGAGAGCTGCCGTAGCGTTATTGCGTACATCCTGATCTGAATTTCCACGCTGGTACGGAAATGCCTGGTTATAAGAACCGTAGTCAAGCGAGTGAGACCACGTATAGGAGGCAAGAGCCTGAAGGCCATGAGTAACTTGTCTCTGATATTTAACTTGAAGCGAGTTATAGCTCGAAGTCAGTCCATTCTTGAACACGTAGAGGTAAGAGAAGTCTGGATTGATTGCCGAGACGTTGGAAAGAACCTCTCTGAGAAGTTTCCTGCCATTCGAGCCGACATACGAAATCGTGAACGACTGTGATCTCCCCAATGCCTGCTCGATGCTGGCGTTCCACTGCAGGGTGTAGGGCAGTTGAACGTGAGGAGGGCTCGCGATAATGTAGGGGTAAGGAGCGGTTGGTGGATTCTGGACTACCGGCGTCGCGGTTGCCACGGGTACAGGGAAGCCCGCTGTAGTTCCGAAATCTGTGCCAAAGTAACTGTCTGCTGAAAAACCGGGCCCATTGAAGCCAAACGAACCGTTCTGCTGACCCGTGTCAAAAAAGACGCCTCCTCCACCACGAACAACTGTCTCACGCCCTGCTGTCGGATTGGCTACATATGCGAACCCGGCGCGAGGTGCAAGGTTGTACCAAGAAGTTTTCCATAACGGTGTACCTTGCGGCGCAAGTGTCATGGTTGCAGGATCGTTCAGGCCCGTGACGGTGTACGGCATCAAGCCGTGTGACACTCCTGGAGCCGGGTTTACGTCCCATCTAATTCCAGTCGATATCGTGAGGCGAGGTGCAATGCGCCACGAGTCCTGCACAAATGCTGAAAAGTTTGTGTAGACGGGATAAAACGGCGCAAAGGTTGCAGCAAACCCCTCGTCGACATCGCCGGACACCACTGAGGTTGCACTGGAGTAAATGTACTCTACGCTCGGGGTGGGTTGATCGATGATGGGCGTGAGACGTCGCCAATCAATGCCTAGTTTTAGGGCATGCCTGCCTCGATCTATGTTTACCGTATCGACCAGATTCCACTGCCTCTGTGCGGCTCGATAGATTGATTGCGCCATCTGTTCGTAGTATGTCCCAAAAGACAGTGCAACTGTGACGGCCGCGTATGGGTATCCCTGCAATTGGCTGAGTGTTACGAAATTCGCAGGCACAGCTCCACCAAAGCTGTCATTCGTAGAAACGCTGTTCAGATTGTTGGAGCTGAAGTTCAATCGGAAGTCATTGTCGATCCCATTCGTAAGGTGGACCGTTGCCCCGAGCGTGTATGTACGTGACAGGTATTGCGACGACGTGTTTGCGGATGGACTCGAGTAGTCCGTCGCGGAGGCGCCACGTACATTGCCTGTTGACGGGGTGTTGCTGAATCGGAGGAACAGATGTGCTCGTTGTCCGAGGTCGTGATCGAAGCGCACACTGGTTGCATCTATATTGCTTGGGTTCGACCAGCCACCGACAAACTCGCTTAGGCCATTACCAAGGTCCGGCGCATTTGCTGTGGGCAGCGGGAAGGCATTTAGTACCTGCTGGAGCGCTCCGGGCGCGGATTGGCGTAACGCGACAGTCGGTACATAGTTGATTGAAGCAGCTTGCGGCTGCATGAGGCGCAGCCCTTCATATGAAAAGAAAAAGAAGCTGCGATTCCTTCCATCATAGAGATGTGGTATACGTATCGGCCCGCCAAGGGTTCCACCAAAATCATTTTGCCTCTCGGGGGTCTTGGGTGTGATGGGGAGGGTATTATCGTTAAACCAATTGTTCGCATCGAGTGCTTCGTTGCGGAAGTAGTCGAAGGTCGTTCCATGCCAGTCATTCGTTCCTGACCGCGTCACGAAGGAGAACTGACCTCCCGGATTGCGTCCGTATTCAGCCGAGTATGTGGAGCTTTCCACGCGAAACTCCTGCAATGCGTCGACGGAAACTAGAGACTGGGTGGTTCCCAGTACCGTCGAGGCAGATAGTGAGCCGCTTGGTCCAGCGCCATTCTCGTTGACGGACGTTCCAGTGTTAGCACTTACTCCATCGACGGTGTAATAGTTCGATTCAGTTCGCTGGCCGTTTATGCTGAATTCTCCCGAATATCCTATGTCGGAACCACGCTGCGGTGAATCGGTCACTGTTCCTGGCGTCAAGAGGATCAAACTCTGGAAACTACGACCATTCAATGGAGTGTTCTCGACAAATTTATGATCGATAACAGTGCTGACGGAGGCATCCGACGTATTTATTGTCAGAGAGCTGCCGTCGACGGTAACTGTTTGCTGAGAGCTGCCCACTTTCATGCGAATTATGACATTCTTGCTGTCGCCGACATTGAGAGTTATTCCGGTCAACTGCGTTGTTTCGAACCCGTCGCGTTCAATCTGCAACGTATAACTCCCTGGCATTACGTTAGGCAAAACAAAATTACCGCCGCCATTTGTTTTGGATGCACTCTCTGTTCCGGTTTGCGTGTTAATCAGCTTGACATCTGCATTAGGGATGCGAGCGTCTGACGTGTCCTGCACAATACCAGTGACGCTGGCAGTGCTGGATGATTGGCCTAATGCAGGTAACGCGATTGCGAGTAGCAGCACCAGGGAGAAAAGACACATCAGATTTACGGCATGAATCTGTCGAGACATTGGTCCTCCAAGTTGTTCGTTCGTCTTACTGCTGCGGTCGGTTGGGGGTCTGCTTATCGGACCGGCTTTGTTGCCGGCTTATCGACGCTGTTCTCCCTGATGCGTTCAACTGAACAGCGAAACTGGTCATCTTCACTGCTTCTTGCAGCGGGATCGTCTTATCGGTTGTAGCTATCACGAAGTCGAGGTCGACTGGCTGTGTGTCCGGCGATTGACTTGACGCGAAAATACTACCCACAGTCCGATTCAACCCCTGGGTGTTGAGCAGGAGTTGGTTCGCTTCGCGCCCAAATTGTTCCGGGTTCTCGATTGCACCTCCAGCTTGACTGATCTCTGGAAGCTGCTCATGGATTGATGAGAACTGGGATAACTGGTCATGAAGCGCACGCAGTTCGATTTCGAGGGCGGTAGAGTGTTTAGCAACCAGTTCCGTCCATTGCTGATGCGAGACAAAGTTGACGGACCTGAGTTCCAACGCCGGGATGGTATTCCCGAGACGATTCAAGGCCGACGCATGTTGCAGCGCGCGTTGCGCGTGCCCCAAAGCGTCGCGAGAAAACCCTAGTACGGCGGCGTCTAGTGAACCTCCCGACATCCCTTGCCCTTGGAAGAATTCACGCAGAGCGGCATCTGCCGGGGCCTTCGTCTGGCCCACATCGTAGGTGTTGAGGGCACCGGCGACTGCCTGCGGACGCTTGCCACTCTGTCTCTGAACATCCGTCGGGGATACCAGTTGTGTTTGCAGAAGCTGACCGTTCTCCAGCAGATTCAGACGAGAGAGAATCTCTTGCTTGCGGGTATCATCCGCAACCGTTCCTGTGACCCGAACTCGCCCATCGGATGTCTCTTCAACTTCGATAGGCTCGCTCGTGTCGGCGCCCAGGCTGTTGAGCTGATACAGCACAGCGATGTGCAGCTCAGCCAACTGCACACCGCTGGGAATCACATTTGAAAAAACGGGGAGCCGATCCGCCCTGGAGCGTAAACCCTGGTCTCGCGGATCAAAGATAGCGTCGGGTACAGAGGAAGAGGGTCTGCGCTCATAATCGGCTTGTATGAGACGCACTTCGCGCACGTTGGCTCCGCTGCGCATTCGCATAACCTCACGAATGGGATGGTAGTGACGATCAAGAACGAGGGTTGCAGAAATAAGCTGTGGATGGGAGCCAACTGACTCAGTGGCGGTTAGCTCATAGCCATCTTCTGTTGCGCGAATCTGCGCATTTTCGCCGTTCAATTCACGGAAGCCGTTGGGCGAGACATCTTGCTTCCAGAGATTGTCGGCCAGCAACTCGCGATCCGCGCCAGAGGGCTGTGAGTCCTCGTCCATCGGATACTCGCCGTGGTCGCCATTACGCTGCGTCCATTCAGCCGCAACGAGGCTATGCTGGGCGTCATAGAGACGGCGCATGTACCTCTTGCCGTCGCCATCCTTCCACAGATCGATGGTTCCTTGTTCGAGGATGGTGCCGTCGGCGGTTGCTTCCTCGAAGCGGAACACCTGATGCTCGGTCTGTCCTTCCAGACTTGTCGCTTCCGCCTGGATGGATCGGTTGAGAACTTCACGAGCGTTTAGAATCTGCACGGTCTCGTCGCTGCGGAATACTAAATAGCCGGCAACGCAGAATACACAGACGATGACCAAAGACCAGGCAATTACGGGAGATGGCGTCGCTGGACGAAGGAATCGACGAATCCAAGTAAGCCAAGCCGTAGCGCGTGGCCAGGACAATATGTTGCCATGATTCAGTTCTGGCCGAAGCAGAACTCGTACAAGCTCCTCCCCGTCGTCCTCCTCCATCACTTCAGACGCCAGTGCCGGATCGAAATAGACAACCTCGCTATTCATCCCGAGGCCATCGAATGAGAGGCTCAGATCCAGCCAGCGGTCGTCACTGAGGGCAACACGCTGCGTCTGTCCGTGCGGGCCTTCGGGGGGCAACTCGCCGACAGAGATCAACGCGAGGCGTATGCCTTGCTCGCTGAAAACCTCAACAAAGCTGGCATTCTCAGGGCGCTCGATTCGGGCCGACAGCACGCTTCTCTGCGCCTGGACGTCGAGAGACGCGAGAATCTTGCCATCGATGGCGATGGACAGCGTCCTCGGGCGGTGTTCGAGAATCTCGGTTCCATACCTCTGCACGGAACGCAGCAATTTCTCGCGGGACATTGCGGCTGGCTTATCCACTCCAGTGCCGGCACCGTCAGAGAGACCGCTGATTTGATCCAGCGGCTCACGATCCTTCAGCGTCGGACGCCGCAGGTGGCTGTCAACCAATGCGAGGCAGCGTTCACAACTGACGATGTGGGACAGAAGCGAGCAGGAGATTGGTCTCGAATGCTCGGAGGTATAAAGCGCAATCAACTCTCCTTCGGGTAAACAATCTCCCGTCCGGGCGTCGAGGATGCTCTTGCGGAGCTCCTTGAAAAGGTCGATCGAAGACAGCGGAGTCCAGTGCAACGGCGGATTAGGCGGAAGCTCTCGGCTGGTGAATTGCAGTTTGCCCGGTTCTTCGAGATACGACCGGACCTCAACACGGAATCTTCTGAACTTGCTGTAGATCGCAGTGAGATTTGTACAGGCGAGATCGGCGATTTCCTGATGGTGATAGCCGTGAAAGTAGCGGAGGATGAAATAGCTGGCGCCCTTGGTCTGCGACTTACGCCAAACGCCGTAACAACAGATTCTGCGCAAATCGTTTTGTCTTTGCAGAGGGTCGCTTACTTGGCGTGGAGCAAGGGCAAGCTGGATCGAATCGAATTCCGCGGTGTTTACGAATTGCAGGGCTTCACGGGAAGACCGGGCCAGACCCGACAGGTAGATGTGCCGAAGAGATTTGTAGAGATAGCCGTCAAGATTGGTGATGCCGCTCAGGTCTGGTCTGGTAACAGTAAAGTGCAAACAGAAATCATGAACAAGATCCTGAGCTTTGACCTCGTCGCCCCGCGTCAGCAGAGTGCCCCACTCTACAAGCTGGCCGTAGTACCGTTCGAGGACCTGTTCAGTCCTGACCGTCGGCGCGGGCGCTCGCAACTGTTGCCTAATTTGATCCATTTGCCCTTAAAGATTGATTTCCACAGTCGAAACTGCCCTCGCTCTTCATGAATATTCCGTTACATACCGTGACGACTGCCAGGTAATTCGTGATCCCAAATTGAGCTATTCCACGTAAGTCTCCGTGTGTCTGTTGGATACATCGAATTTTAGACTGACCGCATAGCGCCAGCATCAACAAGAAAAATCGGCAGTCCAAAAAGTTTTTCGATGGCCTAGGGCAGTTTCGACTGCATTTATCACTCTTTAATCATTGAGGAAAAGCGTGTCGGGCGCTCCCCCACGACCGACCAGTGGCTGGCCTGCGCTTGTGCTCACAGTCCAGCTATGCGTCAGCTCGGAGTAACAATGGACGGCCAGATCGCCGTCCTCGCGGTAGCGGAGAAGGGCTCATTTGAAGCCGCTGGGAAATACCTGGGCATCGGAAAATCCGCCATTCGCAAGCGCGTCCACGGTGTGGAGAGCGAACTCGGGACACCAGTGTTTCGCGCCTTGGGAAAGAAGATGGTGCTGACCGAGGCCGGCAACCTTTACCTGCTGACGGCACGGGAATCGGTGAGACAGGCATTGCTCGGCGTGGATCGCGTGCAGGCATTCCTGAGAGCGCAGACGAACGATCTGCGCATTGCATATTCAACCCACCTGAATACCAAGCTGCTCGACATAATCAGGCGCATTCAACCGAAAAGCGTCGATTCGATATCGGTGACCAGAGAGGGTCTGATGACCCAGCAAGCGGTAGACGGCGTCCTCCAGGGCGATCTCCATGTTGGTTTTGGGATTCTACCGATTCACGAACCAGACGTATCCGCTCGTCTGCTGATGGAGGAACCCCTCATAGCCTGTCTGCCAATAGGCCATCGCCTTGCAACGAGGTCTTCGATTCAACCAGAAGAGTTAGCCGGTGAGCCAATGGTGTCCGTCATGCGAAAGTCTCTTCCGGGCAGACACGAAGACATTGCGATGCATTTTGAGAGCCTTGGTATCTCGCTCAGATTTGCGGCGGAGGCCTTTTCGTTGAAGGAAGCTCTGTGGCTGGTGACACAGGGTATTGGCGTCTCGCTGATGACGAAGTTCTCTGCTTTGTCATATCGCTACGACGTCGTTGTTAGACCGCTTTCTGATCGACTGCTTACAGTGAAGAGCGGCGTTTTCACCCGACGCGATCACGTTCAGAAGCTTGTTAGCGATTTCGTAGACTTGGCGTGGGCCGAGACTGCGGCTCTGCGCGCGCATCCAAATTGATCTGGCAGGCAAACTACCATAACGACAACCCAACTGAACCTTTCGGAGAACAATTCATGCGACGCTTCTATCTCGTCTCTATTGCAGGTCTGCTCGTCCTTGCTGCATGCAACAGTGCAAAGAACCCGAATGAGACCAATTTCACAAAGGCGATCAATGACTACCTCACGAAACATGGAGCAGCCTGCACGGTGATCGGTCGCCAGTTCCCCATCGATGTTTCACGGTCGGAGCAAAGTGAGCAAGCCGGGATAGGGCCAAAGCTTGCGGCTCTGGAGCAGGCTGGCCTGGTACAAGCGACCGAGACGACTGCGGTGGTTCACGGGATGCTCGATCCACTACGAGGCTCAACTCCGCCGCAGCCTGTGAAGCGATACGAATTGACACAGGACGGCAGGAAGTATTTTCAGCAGATCCCCGGCACACTCGGACAGGCCAGCGGCTTCTGCTACGGGCAAAGGAATGTCGATTCCATCGTCAAATGGACAGACCCGGCGACGATGGGATCGTCTTCACAAACTGAGGTCACCTACACCTACAGGATCGTGGACACTGCAGCCTGGGCTGAACGCCCGGACGTGCAGCAGGCGTTTTCGGACATCCGAACGACTGTCAACGGAGCATTGAAGACGACCGAGGTTGCGGGATTGCAGTTGACCAGCAAAGGCTGGGAAGTACCGGGGCAATAGGCTCCGGGAGATGGACTTGCCGCGCAACTCACGGATGAACATCCGCGGGACCAGCCAATGTGCGAATCTCTGTGACGTGGCGCCATCCAACCTCGTTCATCACATGCACGATCACGTCGATGGACCTTCCACATTCCTCCTCAACGTCTTGCAAAGGGACACCTCCTCCCGATCCACGCATGGCAAGCTGGGCCAGGCGCCGGAGCGCATCTCCGGCGCTATTGGCATGAATGGTCGTCAACGATCCGCGATGGCCTGTATTCAAGGCATCGAGGAAGACGCGGGCCTCCGGTCCACGAATCTCACCTACAATGATCCTGTCTGGCCTGTGGCGAAGGGCAGCCTTGAGCAGATCTGCGAAACCAATCTGACTCTTGTGAGTATCGAGCTGGGCCTCGGCGGAAATGACGTGCGGCTTCTTAATATAGAGCTCGGCAACGTCTTCCAGGATCAAAATGCGGTCGCCGTCCGGGATAAACGAGGACAGCACATTTGTCAGAGTCGTCTTACCGGAGCCGGTTCCGCCGGAGATCAAGAGATTGTCGCCACGTCGGACATGCTCTGTTAGAGTTTCGGCCTGCGCTTCCGTCAAGGCCTCGCGCTCGATCAGGTCATGGATGGTGAAGTTCCGCGAGGTGAACTTGCGGATGGTCATCATCGGGCTTGGGTTGACCACAGGAGGGATGAGCGCGGCCATGCGGCTGCCGTCCGGCAAACGCAGGTTCATGATTGGCGAGTCGGCATCGAGCTTCTTGCCGAAACGATTAGCGATGACTTCAAGACCCGTCAGCAACGCGCCGTCATCAAACCGGATACCGGGCTGCAAGACGATATGGCCCTTCTCTTCGATCCAGACCGAGCCATCGGGATTGACCATGATCTCGGAGATTGACGTATTCATCAGCAGATGCTCGATCGGCTTCAGAAATGGGATGATGACCTCGAAACTCATGCCGGTATCCTCTCTGGATCGAATGCGATCCTCTCCTGCTCAAACCAGCTCATGGTGACGGGCAGGAAGTCGGGTTTCAGGTAGCAGTAAGTAGGTGGCAGAGGACTCACGCCATCGAACGCGGCAACGATGGTCTGAGCGTTCTTTAGATCGAAGAAGACCTTTTCCTCGAAGAGCGGCTCCTTATGTTTTTGATACTGTTTGGAAGCCGAAACAGACCCCTTGTTGGACGAGGTGCGGCCACTCAACCAGCCGACGTTGGCGTTGGTGGAGGACTCGGAGACGGTGTAGCTGATGCGCGTGCGGTCCGCTTTGCCGCACAGCTCGGAGGCGTACCGCGCTGTTTCGGGGTCGGAAGTCGTCAGGAAGACTTTCGTCCGAAACGCCTGTAGCAGCGTCTTGACGCCTTCGTTAGGTAGCGCATCCTTGAGGCTCGATATGCTCTGCGTGGCGACGATAGGGATGCACTTCGGCTGCCGGGAGAGCGACAGGAATCGCTCGTCGCCCGTGGGGTTGTCACCGCCAACCGTGGCGAAGTTCTGGTACTCGTCGCAAATGAAGACGGTTGGACGGAAGTATCGCTCCGGGTGCCTGTCCATCTTTGGGATGCGCAACTGCACGGCACGCTGATAGTCGATCTTCATCATGGTGCCGATGGTCTTCGCCAGCGCCGGGTTCAGGGCCACGGGAAAGTTCAGGCCAACGACGGTACCCGATTCGATCAGCTCGTCGAAAGGCGCCAGGACGATGCCGCTGGGATCAGCCGCGCATGGTTTGCCGTCGTAGAGTTCCTTCGGCGGGCAGAAAACACGACGCACATCCGGGTCGGTCTCGAAGAGCGAAAGGAATACAGCGATACCCTGAACTATGCTGGTCTTGACCTCGGACCGAAAGAACTTCCAGTGCTCCCAATACCAATACTGGATGCTGTCGAAGCGGTCGCGGTGCTCTGGTCGATAGGGCTTGCGAGTGAACACATCGAAGTCGGCGGATGTCTCTTGTGTCAGCAGGTTCTCCAGGGCTTCGGTCCAGGCGATCAGATAGAGATCCGCATCCTTGTTCCACTCGAAGCCAAGCGGAGCCAGCAGACTCTCATGTTTCCGGTACGCATCCTTATCTATGCCGATATAGCTGGTGGTACTGAAGCGCGAGCCGACTTCGGTCAGCATCTCTTCGAGCTTGCCGGCGCTGATGACGGTGCGAAAGAGATCGACCATTGTCAGGTATCCATCGCGGATGCGGTGGAGCATGATCACATACCGGACAAGGTCGGTGTACGATTGCTGCCAGAATGGTTCCTTGCCTTTGCCCCATATCGAGGTGATGATGGACGCGATATTGAACGCCTGGGCATAAGCATCGAGCGAGTTGTTGAGCGGGTTGTAGCGGATATCACCATCGAGAGAGACCTCGACGTAATCCTGTTCCCGCCCGCACCACTTAAGGATGCGCTGAAGCTGGCGGCAGAGATCGCCTTTGACTTCAAGCACGATCCCCGACAGTTTCCGTGCTGGATCGCTGGCCTTATATGCAAACAACTGACGCATCGCCGGGAGGATCAGCCCATAGGTTTTGCCCGAACCGATAGAGCCGAAGGACGCGATGCCGGTATAGAGGCCGCGCTCGGGAATCGAAAGCCACTGCGGAGCCGCGCTGGGCATCGGGACGAGCTGGCGATGGACCTCGCCAACAATCAGAGACAGGTCTGCCCTGGTCCGTGGGTTGGGATATGGTGGCAACGAACCTGCCGCCGATTCCTGCTCACTTCTATATAGATGGACGTAAATCAATGAGAAGATCATGGAGCAGGCCAGGAACGGCGTCGAATACAGAAACAAGCCATAGCTCCATGCGACGGAATAAAAAATCAGAGGCCGTTCCAATTCGATCAGGCGTAGGAACGGATTCGCAGTGTTGAGCGGAAACATGCCGTGGAGGACAATGCCGCTGGCCGCGCTGATACCAAGCGAGAGCAGGAAGCGATTCTCTACCAGAGGCCGGATGACTGTTTGAAGGAATGCTCTGAAATGCATGGGTGGATGCCTCTCTCCTATGCGTGAACCGCTGCGCCCGCTGCCGTCGCATCTGTCCTCGCGCCAGATTCGGATACAGACTTGGTGGCTGTTGCCGTGGGTTTCACGCTGCTTGCTGGCCGTGCGGCATTCGCAGTAGAGCTGGCTTTGTACTTCAGGAAGTCCTCTTCCTGGGTCAACGCGAAGCGCAGCAGCTCGTTGACGACGTAGTTGGTTTCGTTGTTCGACCACTCGGCCAACAACTCAATGTCATCCGCGATGGCTTGGTCGATAGAGGATTGCAGTTTCGTTCGCCGAATCCTGCTGATACCGTGTTCAAGTTTCAGTTTGCTCATGGGTTCTCCTGCAGATGTGGTTGTGATCTATCCAAGATCAGTGACGGATGCAGAATTCATCCAAGCTTGTATCCGGTACGGATGTGTTTTGTATCCGCGCCAGATATTTGCTGGATACCTATAGTGCCGGGCGCGGGAGCGACCAGCGCGGCGGAGCCGACGCGGGAGGTGCGGAGCACCGGGGTCGCTCCCGCCCCCGGTACACACTCCTCCCTGACCCCACCTGCCCGTGTAACTCGTTGTATTCGCATCATTAAGCCTCCTTAAGGTGTGACCGCTCGCGTGTCCGCTGGGGTGCCCCGTGGTCCTCCTGAGGCGAGACGTTCTGTCCCATGCTGTAGATGGGATAGCTGTACGGAAGCACGGCGGCGGTGAAAGTGGCGCGCAGGGATTTCTGCAAAAAACTCTGCCGGATTCTGTCGGCGTTGGTGCTGTGGTTGTTCCATGCGGCCTGGAGAGCGCGGTGTTCGAGCGAGATGTAGAGGTGCTCTCCCTCACGCAGGACTTCGAGGTCGCGGGCACTGGTGACGTTGCCTTTGACGTCGTAACGCTCGCTCGCGGCGAGGTATTCGAGGAAGTGCTCCACACCCATTGGCGTCATTGAGGTGACGCCACGCAGCTCGTCCGCGGGAAGAAACCGATTGAACATGGCCGTAGCGCGTGCCGAGCTGCTCTCCGTGTCGGCCAGATAAATCAGCTCAAACTCGCCGAGCGCCTCAAACAGTGGCTGGTACTGTTTGAGGAAACGTTCAAAGCGTGTGGTGGTGACTTGGCCCTCGTCAAAGAATGTGAACTGCGGGATGCCGTCGTTGGTAACGAGGACGGGAAACCCATCGGGAAAATACAATGGCCGATGAACGTATGTGTGCGGTAGAAGCTCGCGGGAAACGCCACACTGTGTCGTGAAGAAATCGACCTTGCTGGCTGCATCTTCCAGCAGGTTGGCGCCGAGATTGGCGAGGATGAAATCGAGCACCATGAGCCGGGACTTGATGTGTGCGTCGCCCTTGACGCGACGGTTCTGTGAGTCGCGGCGTCCGAGGGCATCGTAGACCGGCTTCGAGTCCAGGTGATAGATATGCCTCCGCCGGCCACATTCGATCACACGGATGTGATGAAGGCGGGTGGCCTTTTCGAGAAAGCGAGTGGGCAGAGCGCCGCGCTCCCCCTTCGCAAACTGGCAGAACTGTCGGCTCAGGAAGTAGCCGGAATGTACCGCGACCAGGTACAGGAACGACGCTTCGCGTGTCAGATAGCCAACGGATTCAAGAGATGCTATCGGGTCATAATCCGGTGTCATAGGTCCAGAATGTTCTCCATCAGATGTTGGTCGTCCTCGATCCTCGCGGTCAGAGAGGAACGGTCGGAGGTCGATGCGTAGTTGCGGAAGCCGGCCTGCGCTTTCGAGCGCAAGTGCCCCGCGTGATACGCAGCCGTCAGGACTTCGATATCCTCGTGTCCGGTGCGTGAGCCTTGATCTTGATCCGCGCTTGGGTCCCGATTCACGTCGCGCGGCAGGTCGTAGTCGATGCGGGCGTCGGGAATCTGAATCTTCCCATCGACAAACGGCAACTCGAAGCGTTCGGCGACCTGCTGCTTGATCTCAGCCATGTCGCGCTTGGGATCGGCTTTGCGTTCGGCGTAGATAGCCTTCTGCACGTCGGCTTTGATCTCGAAGTCGAGGCGCACGCGGAGATTGGTGCCGGCGTTGCGCTCGATGCGTTCGGCTTCCTTCTGATATGCCCGGTAAATCTGCGAGTCGTGTTCGACCTCGCGCGGCTTGACCAGACCCGCATAGACCTTCTGATCTTTGGGAAGGTCGCCCTGCTTAATAAGCAGATTGCGGCCGTCTTTGGTGAGCGTGACGACTTCGATGCGCTCAATCGTGCGCCTGCGTCCGTCACGACGGAGGTTAACGCGCCGCGTCTCGATGAGTCCCTTGTCGCGGAGATACTTCAGGTCATTTTCAAGCGGGCGGAGTTTGCCGTTATAGAGTGTGTCGCGGAGGTCCGCTGTGCGGACGACGCGGAAGCGGCCAACCTCGCGCAGAAGCTGCCTTTCTTCCGGGCGCAGCGCAAGACCGACGATGTTGCCAGCGGCGCGCGCCGGACGGCGCGGGTCAGCCGAAGCAACAGGGCGGCGGCGTTCCCGTGGCACTTCTTGTGCAGATTCCGGGTGCTTGCGTTCAACGGGCGGATGGTTCAAGCGGTAATCGGCCACACGTTCTTGCAGCGACTTCAAATGCCGATGTATGGGACTTTCAGGCACCTGGCGTGGGAGTGTTCGCGCATCGGTCGTGGCCGGCTCGGCGCTATCTCCATCGCCGCGGTGCGGCACATCCTGCGGAATATCCAACCTCATGCATCCTCCCCATCATCGCCGCGCTCCGCTGGAGCAGGCGCAAACTCAATCGTGATCTGGGCGGAACTAGATTTCGTGGCAGACTTTTTCGAGCGCGGACCGGCAGGCGAAGGCTCGGCGGTTTCGACAGAAAGCGGTGCGATCTTGGGCTTCTGGCCAACGACACGACGCACGTCGTAGTCGGACGCGCGGGTGAAGCGGTTCATCTCTCTTTCAGCGGCCACGCGCATCGCACGGACCTTGGCCACAAGGTCCGGCGTGCGTTCTATATATTGGTCCTCGTTCAACACGGCTATAGTTCCTCCTCATCCCCGAACTGTGCGAGGATTTCGCTGGACAACTCACTCTGCCCGGTGTGAATCTCCTGATCGAGATGCCTGAGCTTGCGGCCCGTATCGCGGAGAAAGAACTTGCGCTCGATCCAGATGGTGAGGCCGAGGATGTTGGCGAAAAGCAGAGCGCAGTAGAGCGCGATGTTCTTGAGATAGCCGTGCAGGATGAGATCGCGCCACGGCACAAGGAAGTGCAGCTCGTGCATCGACCAGAAGCCGAGCGCGAGAAAGATCAGCGTGGCGACGAAAACGGCATTGGCGATCATCGGTATCCTTTCTGCCGCGACGAAAGAGCGGCATGGTCATAAAAAAGCGGAGAGGCACAAGCCTCCCCGCGAAAGCATGACAATCCTATCCGTCATACTTCTCAATCACACCAACCAGAGGAATCTCTAATCTCTGGATATGTGTGGCGTGAACTTCGTAGACAGGCTCTGTGAAATGGAGCGAACCATAATGGTGAATCGCGAGCTGGCCATCGATCTCGAGGTACTCGCCCTGCTTCATGCCACGCGTGAAGCCGCAAAAGAACGGACCAGGGCAGACCACGCGATACCATGCAGTGCGCGAGATCCACTCGCTGGAAGGCCGCCACCACACGCCGGACTCCACGCATAGTGTAAGCACAGCGAAAGCGTCATCGGTGATGCCCTCCGACGAGGGCACCTCGGCATCTCTGCCAAGGAACCCGCGCAACTTGACGGTGTTTTCAAAAAGAGTAGTCATGGTTGCACCTCCCGAGGGAGGACAACGCCGCTTACGCGGCGTCGTCCTCCGTGATCGGCTCGGCGTCGAGGTTCTCTCCACGTGAGCTCTCGGGCTGCGCCCGCTTGCGAACGATGTTGGCGCGAATCTCCCAGCCGCGGCGCTTGACCGTGGCCTTTTTCTTGCCCTCGCCGACCTCGGCGTCGTACTCGGTCGAGCGCAACTCGCCTTCGACTTCCACGTAGTCGCCCTTCTTCAGGGCCTTCGCGTACTCGGCGGGCTTGCCGAAAGCGACGATGCGGTGCCACTCGGTGTGGTTCACCCATTGCTGCGTCTGCTTGTCCTTGTAGCCGGACTTGGTGGCCAGCGACAGAACCGTAAAGGTCCGCTGCTGCTTGGTTGCGATGTTCTCGGCGTCCTTGCCCAGGTAGCCTTTCAAAGTGATCTTGTTTTCGTAGAGTGCCATGATGTTTCTCCTTGGTTGTATTTGCCCGGATTATCCTCGGGACACTCTTGCGCGAAGCGACGCGAGTGCGCCCCGCTCCCAAGGCAAGAGCTGCATTTTCCGGAGTGGGGACCCAACGCATCTGGTTGGGGGAGGAGTCCGGGAAAAGCAGAAGCTCGCAGTCCGCAGAATCGGGGTCCCCGGCGCGCGGTCTGTGCGTGACGGGGTGATGTGGCGCGGGAAAAGCGCCGAGCGAGTGACCGAGGGTGAGCAGGGAAAATACGGGAGAATTGGCGCGCCATGAAAACACTTGCCTGAAAGGCGCCTATATAAGGATGCCGATGCGACCACACGGCAATGGCACCGTAACCTGCCGCTTGCCATGCTTCCGGCTGCAAAAGCAAAGAGTGGATGGACCGCACGTTCCAGTGATTCGCATCGTCCTCCGCATCCCGCCATGCGAGGGGCCTCTGCTGGGGCGACGGAATCGAAGGCCAGTTGTGCACTGTCCGTGACGGATCGGCGAGAACAGGAATAGCCCCCCCTCCGCACACTCGATGGGAAGTCCGCACCAGCATTGCTCGTGTTCGCGCCCGTCGGCTCACGAGGACCTCCGCGAGACGATTTCGTGGACTGCCGCGATGCGTTGTCCGATCCACCGCATTACTGGGACTGCCATCGAATTGCCGAGAGCACGGTAGCGCGGTCCATCGGCCGCGAGCTTGCCGCGATACTCGACCAGGGTGTACTCGTCGGGGAACCCTTGCAGCCGCTCGCACTCGCGCGGGGTCAGGCGACGGACGGCCATTCCCCGCTGCGCGACCGTCGTCGAGCTGTTCTCGATGCTGCCTGGAGCTTTCGTGCGGACGCTTCCCGCCACGTCGGTCGGCGTAGCTGTACTCGTAGTGCCGTCGCTGCCATGCAAAGTAAAGGCGACAGCCACTTGTCCGCCACCATTGGCATGACTGCTCTCATGTCCCATTCCACGCAGCGTGGGCGCGATCTCATCCACGTCTGCTCCATAGTCCTTCGCGGAAAACGCGACATAGCTGTTGCTGCTGCCTCCGGATGCGGCGCGCACACTGGCGGAGTCTGCCGGTTCCGGTATGGCTCCGCCTTCCCGGCCACGGAGGTTGAAGGCTACGGACAGCAGCGCGGAACTGTCAGAAAGATCGCGTCCGGAGGAATCTCCCAAGTGCGTGCTCAGCGTTCCCGCGATGAGCGGCACGCCGCGTCCGGTGCCGTCCTCGCTTGCATCGAAGCCATCCGCGGAGAGTGAATGTGTGATGAATGTTTCTGTCTCGAAGTCCATTCGGCCCGATGCGCTGGCGCAGGCATTGGCAGCCGCCGCTACGTCGATGGGACCAGCGGTGTTATTCCCGCCGAATGCCAACTGGCTGATCAGGCCACCATCGAGGTCGAAGTCGGTTCCGAGCCCGCCACCGCCATGAGCGCGTGCGCTAATGGTGGGGGCAACGTCTTTCCGCGCTTCTCGGCGCGGCGGAGGATGCCCCGACAGGCTAGATCGCTCAAGTAATACCGCCGCGGCAGCTCGCCACTCTCCAAGATGTCCGACAACGAAGACGCGACGCCGTCGCTGGGGTACTCCGAAATACTGAGCGTCGAGAACTCGGTAGGCGATCCCATACCCGCATTCGACCAGCATCCGGAGGAAGGCTCCAAACGTCCGTCCGTCGTCAATCGACAGGACACCGGGGACGTTCTCCCACACCACCCATAAGGGCCGGAGTCGATCAGCAAGTCGAGCAAACTCGATGGTGAGGTTGCCACGCGGGTCATCCAGTCCCGCTCGTTTACCGGCGACGGAGAAAGACTGGCAAGGTGTTCCTCCGGCCAGAAGGTCGATTGTTCCCACATCCTGTTTTCCAATCCTGGTGAAGTCGCCGGCGTTGATCACGGCGCCGTCTGCGGGCAGAGCAACGATGTTGCGAATGGCTGCCGCGCGCTGCTTCGCCTCTTTGCGCGAGGCCGCATCGTGCGGGCTCGGCATGAAGATGGGGCGCGACGCGCCATAGCGCAAGCGCAGCAGCCAGCAGCAGAAGGGATCGATCTCGGCAAGCATCGCAGGTTCCCAACCGAGCGGTTGCCACGCAACCGAAACGGCTTCGATGCCCGAGCAGACAGAGAGATACCTCATGCAGCACTCCCTGGTCTAGGGCCCGACTTGCGCTCGCAAAGCACACGAAGCGAAGCGAGGATGTGTTGCATCGAAGTGTTGCGTCCATAGAGCACCATGTCCGCGTAGCGGACGGGTGCGAGGTCGCCGGCGCGGTCCACGAGCAATAGAGGAACATGCAGATCTGATTCGAGAAGACGGTGGATTAAGCGGCCAGCGGAATCGCCCAGGCGTGCGTGAACCAGAACGCCGCAGACAAGCTCCGTGCAATCTGCCATCATGAGCGCCGCGGCGTTCCGGCTGTCATCGACAGCCGTGACCACATAGGGATGCAGGCGCAGCGCGAACGCGGTAGCCGACAGCAACTCGCGCTGGTCGCAATAAACCAGGATGGATTTCTTCGGTCGCATGGTTCTTAGTTCCCGAACGCCTGATCTTCGTGGACGTAGCTGATGACAACGCCGAGAGGATTGGTTAGCAGCATCGCGTTCGGAACCTCGTCGCGGAAGCCGTAGACGACGTTCGCGGTCCAGCGTTCGCGGCTTTGCTCTTGTTGGTCGCCGGGCGAATAGAAGACCTTTTCAAACTCGATGTGGGCGCGATACGGGGTTTGCCGCGTATCGTCAAGCACAACGGCTTTGATCTCGATGTCCACGTTTGGGGCGCTGGGATCGAGCAGGAACGTCTCAAGAGTTTTAGCTTTGGTGACGCGCGCCAGGGTCGCGGACTGCAATTCGTTGGAGAAGAAATTCAAAGACTCTGCAAAGTCCCGCTGCAGCGTGGCGTGATTGCGGCCGTAGTAAAGCTCGGCCCAGCGCGCGAGATAGTATTTGCTGACGCGCTCGACGGGCATTTTCGAGAAGTCGGCATAGTTCACGACCTGTCCGCGTCCGATGTCAGAGACCGAGATGACGAGCGGCTTCAGCCGCAAGGCAGCGGTCTGTGCTCTATAGAGGAGCGCAAGCGAAGCGAGCGTAACGACTGAGAGCACGAGGAGCGCGACTTTCAGATACGTGTTCGTGACGACCGGCTCGGCATACAATTCGAGGAACCTGTGGCCGGCGTTTGTAGTGGCGAAAGTGGTTTGCTTGGACATGATTAGTTCCCCGTGAGATTGATCCAGGTGCCGGCACGACCGCTGAGAATCGACGCCGTCAGCTCCGGTATCTTGAAGAGCCCGTAGACGCACACGGCAAGCGTGACCAGCAGTGCGGGTAGGACGGTAAATGCGTTCGAGATGCTGATGGTGCCAATGACCTGAAACATCGAGGCCAGCACCTTTGCGAAGACATAGATGAAGGCGCTGGCAATGACCTGATAAAAGCTGAATCCGATGAAGGCTTTCAGCCAGCCCCAGAACAGCCAGTCCATCTTTGGCACAATGAACCAGGGGATGAAGATGGGGCCGATAAGAACGCACACGGCGGCGGCAACATAGCCGTAGGCAATGACGCAGAAGGCCGTTGCCTCCATCGCCGCCAATATCAGGACAATAAGCAGGTAGGTCAGATCCTCCAGAATGTTGAAGCTGCCGGGAGGCGCGCCAAGCTGCTGCTCGGCGTTGGTGATGGTGTCGGCTATCTCTTGCGTCTGGTTGGACTCGATCTGCGACGAAAGCTGTAAACCTTCTTTGGTGATGAGGTCGCTGAAGCTATAGCTCGTTCCCGGGATGGGCGTCGAGTAGTAGGTCAGCATCCCGAGACCGAACGCGATCATGAGGATGAGGTCGGCGAATTTCGCGAAGTGAAATCCACCGCCGTGTCCCTGCGAAGCGGACAGCGCGGATTTCACACCGAACCACACAATGAGGATCACGGCCAGGCCACGGAATATATCGAGCCCCGTGGCCTGGAGAATGTTGCCCTGCGATGAGAGCAACTGTGTGATGGCCTGCGCAAGCGCAGAGAAGATGTTCTGTCCCATCAGTTGCTCCCGTTGAGGCTAAGGGAGATGTTGCGCATCGAATTGCTCACACCGTTGTTCACGTTCTGCATGGTGTTCGAGAAGTTTTGCTGGAAATAGATAGACTGGTTGATAAGCCGGTTGCGCTCGTCGAGCTTGTCTTTTGCATCGAGAGCCTGTTGCTGTGCGGCGGCAGCAAGAATCTGGTTAGCGTCCTGCTGTGAGTGGACCTGCAACAGTGTCGCGGTGTTGATCTTGGCCAACACGCCAACCTCTGTTTGTAGGCCAGGATCGGTTGAATAGGTATCCGAATCGAGGTTGGCGAGCTTCTGCTGGAACGCCTGGGAGTCCGAACGAATCGTGCCCAGCGTGGACAGAAGATTGGTTACGTTGACCTGGCCAATCTCAGAGCTGGCGTACTGGTTCTGGACCGCGGCCTGCGTCGTCGCGTCGAGTGTCGAGAGGCGGCTCGATGGATAGCTCTGCAACTGGATCGACGCACCGCCGTAGGCGGAGGCTGCGCTCGTCGGGTTGCCGATATTGAGCGCATTCAACCACGCCGAGGTAATGCCGGATGTGTTTGCCGCGGTAAAGCTGGGGTTGGTGAGATTGGTCCACTGCGCGAAATCGGCTTTGTAACGCGCCGCGAGATTCTGCGGCATCCGCGACATCTGATAGGCGAGGTTGTAGGCCGCGATGACCTGATTCATGGTCTGGTACGCGGTGGTATAAATCTGCTCTTCTTTTTGAAGGTGCTGCTCCCAGTTCTGGAGTTCGGTCGCCCAATGCTGGAGTTCTTGCTCGCCCTGGCTGAGTTGCTGAATGGCATGGGCGCTTTGGGTTGGGTCGTAGACGATGCCGCTGCCGAACTGCGCGTGCGCCGCGGGCGCGAGTGCAGTCAGCAGACCGAAGAGAAATGCAAGGATTTTCGCTGCTTTCATGGTGAAACCTCCGATGAGTTACAGGTGGATGGAGACAGTGCAGGACGGAGAGCGCGCCTCGGCGTGTTCGGGCGTCATGTACCGATAAGGCGATGGCTTAGACGACGGTGGAACACCGCAGCCGGTCATCAGGAGACAGGCGAGAACGTGGAGAACCATGCGTGTCACATCACTCCCGGCATGTCATGGTTCTCGTATGCGGGCAGGAGCATGTCCTGGGTGATGTAGACCTTGATGCGATGGCCCTCGCGGATGGTGATCGTCGGGGGAATATTGATGAAGCGGTCGAGCACATTTGCGCTCGACTGCGAAAGGCTGGAAGCGATGCCGGACTTGTATGCCTCCGAACCCGATTCGTTGTATCCCTGATTGACGTTAGTGGTCTGCGCTGCAGCAGCAATTACGCCCAGCGCAATCGACGCGCCGAATATCTCGACATAGTGGTTGTTGACCTTGTCCTTGAGTCCGGTGGACCCAGCCTGATCGAGACCGTGGAACTGGTCGAGATCGACACTGTAGCCATCCGGCATCAGCAGCCGATGGAAGGTGACGGCGAGGCGCTTTTGGCCGAGGCCGGTGACCTTCTGCACATCGCCCAAAATGAATGTGCCGTCCGGGATCAGAAGATGCTGCCGATCCTGGCTGTAGATGGGGTTGGTCACCATGACCTTCAGTGGTCCGGCAAACTCACCGTCGAGCCGGTTGACTAGCACGGTGTCGATGGTCGTCCCCTCGAAGACGACGAAGGGCTGGCCGTGGGCAGAGTTGACGTTCACCTCCGGCGCACGCTTGTTACCGGTCATGGGAGGAGCAGCTGTGGCAACCTGCGTGGAAGTGATCGGCGGCAAGCTCGAAGGGCGACCAGCGGACCTTTCCCCCAGATCGACTGACTCGACCGATGGCCGTGGAGCGCCGCCATCGGAAGAGACGAGATTGGAGGCGAAGCGGGCTTTGAAGGCCAGCGCCTTCTCCGCATCCGCTACTGGATCGCGTGGCGGCTCCGTGGGTTGAGCCGCCACGGGTGGCGGCAACTGCGCAGCAGGAGACGCTACGCCTGGTTGTGCGAGATTGGTTGCCATCGCCATACCTGTCGGTGCCGCTGCATTCGCCTTCAGTGCCTGTTGCTGGCTCTGGCGCTGATCGGCGCTGAGGTCCTGCTCCAACTCCTGAATCTTCCGCTGGTTCATGTCCGTGGACACTGCGACGGAACCAGGCGCAACATCCTTTGGAGCGGGCTTGGGGTGGTTCTTCGAGAACATCACTGCCAGCAAAATCAATACTGCAAGTCCGGCGATGACGTAGCTCTGCGCCTGTTTGGGCACGACGCCTTCCGGCAGCCTGCGTTTGTCACGGACCGCCGAAGATGCTGCCAGAGTCTCCTGTTCCGAGACCGGAGTTGTGTTGGTCAGTTTTTCCTCTGCCATCGCTATTGGCCTCTCCGCTGAAAATCGAGCTTGTGCTTGCCGATTTCGAGGTAACCACGATCGACGACAGTGGGGAGGATGTACGTCCCGTCCTTGAGTTGAAACGTAATCAGATCGGGCTGACCGTCCTTCAATGCGTAGACCGAAAACTTTTCCGAGGCCGTGGACTTGATGTACGTGAACTTGTCGTCGTGATAGATGGCGGAGACATCAAACGGGTTTTTGTTGTGAAAGCTGTAATCGAACTTCAGCGCCTGAGTCGGGTATTCGGCGCGGAATTGCTCAGCAGCAGTGGCGGCGTGGGCCTGCGCCATTTGCGCCTGAGCGCGAGCGGCCTCTACCTCACTAGCTGGGGCGAACTGCGTGACGCCATTGGCGGCGGCGAGCGAGGACGGGTCGGAGGGCTCGATGACAACCTTCAGGTCGGGGTCGCCGGACTCAACGTCGTCCAGGGTGAATGAGTACACGCTGCCGTGGTCGGTGATGAGATTGAGATTGGAGTGGATGCCCTCTTTGGCAGGGTGCAGAAAGCAGTAGCTGCCAACCGTGTCGATGATCCAGAAATCCTTGTCGCCGGTGGCGACTTCCAAGATTTTTTCGGTGGCCGGTAGTTGAATGAGCGTGGTGTAGCGCATCTTCGCGCGGACATTCACGATGTCGTTGGCGTGGTATTTGACGAGGCGGGCGGTCTGCTGGGCGTTGGCCACGGTTGCGGCCAGGCCAAGCAGGAGCGAGACGATGGGTAATGGGCGCATGAAATCTCCTTATGAGAAAACCAGCAAATTAAGTCAGGAATTGGCTGGGTTAGGATAATCGTGAGCGAGCCGGATCAAACCTTGTTCCGGCCCGAAGCGGGCGAAGTAATCCTGTTTGCGCATGTTGTCGCGGGCGTTATTGGTCGCCATCCAATACCCCAGCGCATCGACTTCGAGCACCAGCTTTTTCGTGCCGCGCGGCTGGATCAGCAACAGCTCGCGCTTGGGCACAAGCGACTCCAGCAACTCAAGCTGGGTATCGTTCAACTGGAAGATTTCGGCGTACATCCTGCGGTCGATGTTGGGGTTGGACAGGAAGATCTTGGTGGGGCAGGACTCGTTGACGATGTGCAGCATGTCGGACGCGGCCAGCTCCACGACCGATTGCGTCGCCAGGATCATGGCGGCGTTCTTCTTTCGCCAGGTTTTTTCAGCCCGAGTAATCCAGTCTCGGATCGTCTTGTTCTTAAGAAAGATCCATGCTTCGTCGATTACGAAGACCTTAAAAGTGGCTGTATTCACGGGTTTTTCGATCTCGGACGACGCACGCTGCAGCACGTAAAACAGCAGCGGCTCCAGGATGTCCGGGTAGTCACTCCAGCCATCGAAGTTGAAAGTCTGGAAGCGCGAGAACGTGAGCGTGTCGTGGGGATTGTCGAAGAGGTGCCCGAACTGCCCAGCTCGTGTCCACCGATGCAGGCGCTCACCGAGCGGGCCGAGGATGGACGCGAAGTTGGTGAGTGTCCGTATCTCGGCGGGCAGCTTATAGATCCGCTCGATCGCAGCGAAGAGCGCCTTCTCATCCTCCGGTGTAAGCTCATAACGTCCGCCAGCCTCAATCAGTACCCGGAGGAACAGGTACAGAAAGTTCATGTTCGCGTGGGTTGCTTCGAGCGAAAAGGGATTGATCGTAAAGCCGGGGTCTTTCAGTCCGACATTCAGATACGTCCCGCCAAAGGCCCGTGTCAGCGTCTCATAGCTTCCACCGAGGTCGAAGATGAAGGTCAGCGGGTCGTATTTCTGCGCGGACTGAAGCGTGGTGGATAACGTAAAACTCTTGCCACTGCCTGTAGCGCCAAGCAGGAGCGTGTGTGCCACATCGCCGCTATGGATGTTGAGGTAGTAAGGCGTGCCGTGGGTCGATTCGAGGACGGCCAAATATTCCCGCTCCAGATGCGAGTTCCACTGCGCCCCGCTATCGACGGTGAAGAGAAACGACAGGTCGGCATAGTTGGAGTTGAGCGCCCACTGCTTGCGGAGATTGAACTGCTTGTTGCCGGGCACAGTGGCAAAGAAAGCATTGAGGAGGTTGTACCGTTCCTCGTATAGCAGGCCATCGTGCTGCGTAAACAGCTTCTGGAACTCGGCGACCGCGTGCTCGACCTTCATGCGGTCCTCGTCGTAAACCACCACGGAGAGGGTGAACTCGCCGAAGTTCTTGCCCTCCATGCCCATCACCGTAAGCGCGTTACCCAACTCCGCGACGGCGGCGGCTTTGGAATCATCGACCAGATTGTCCTGGTTGCCGGTGTTCTGCTGGTCCTGAAGGTTGGAGACGAAGCTGGTCTTGGAGTTGTGGTGGTGACGCCGCCGTGACGCAATCTCTTTGCGGGCCTTGGCGTTGTCTACCGGATGCCACTCGGTGACGACGTGGAAGTTTGCCGGGATGTCGAGCAGGCCATTGAGGATCAGCGGCCGGGTCTCGGCGGGAAGCTCTTTCAGCGTGAGAACGCGGAGATAGTCGTCGTCCATCCGCAGGTAACCGCGATGAGCTTCCAGTTCCGATCCGCAGACCTGCCAGTCCAGATGACGCGCTCCGCACAGAGGCGCGCCATCAATTTTGGAGGGGCGGAAATTCACGAGACGCCGGACAAGCCGGAAGGTCCTCTCCGCCCCTAGCAGCTCGACCGTGGTGAGGTCGCTTAGCTGCCCACTCAAACTATTCACTTTCTGCTGCAGCCGCAGCCGGTCGCGCTCGATCTGCTCATAGATCAGCGTTCGTTCCTTATTGCCGGAGAACAGCGCGCGCAGGTCGCGCAGCGACACGCGTGGCTGTTTCGGAAGCTGGGCCAGAGCGTGAAGCAAGCCAGTCTTGGCGTAACTGCCATCGATCATGACGACCCAATAAATCTCGATACTGTAGAGGCGGTCTGCCTTCGACTCGAGAAAGGCGCTACGCTGTTCCACAGCCGCGCGCACCAGCGGGTTCTCATACTCGGCGTGGGGAATCGCGGGCCGGTTGCGCTTGAACAAAATCTGGTAGAGCCGGCACTTGTCATCGAGCGAGCGGA
Organism: uncultured Occallatibacter sp.; assembly: GCA_964595345.1. Taxonomy (GTDB): domain Bacteria; phylum Acidobacteriota; class Terriglobia; order Terriglobales; family Acidobacteriaceae; genus Telmatobacter. The sequence continues at coordinate 10,838 of CAZQPY010000021.1, read as the reverse complement.
AGGCCGCTTCAAGGCGCTTTACAGCGTAATCCCGGCCGGAGTGGTCCAGGCTTTCGTAATCGATTCCGCCGATATGCAATGCGGCGCCGAGGTCGCCCGATTTCGTCAGAAACGAGTGCTCATCCCAGAACCCGCACAGGTTCACCTGGGCGGCGAATGAGCCTGCTTCCCGCCAATCTTTCGTGATGTGCTCAACTTTGACCATCGCGCCTCGCAATGTGTATCTCTGTGGCGTCGGCCTTCATCGGGTCGTAGCGTCTGCGGAATTTGCCGGAGTTGAACAACACGCGCAGAATCTCCACGTCATGCTTCGTGACAACGCGGGCGATGACGACGCCCACGATGAACAGGCCAATCCCGCCGAGCAATGAATGAAGCAGAGAGAAGATCGCGCCCCCGGAGATTAGAGCGACGAAGAACAGCCGTCGCTCCGCTCCGAGGACAGTCAGCGGACGATTCATGGCCTTGAACACCGGACTCACCCTCACGCCCGCTGGCTTAGACATGGATCACCTCCTCTCTTTCTTTGTTCATGGAAAGAGCCAAGCCATGAAGTTGACTGCGCCGATTGCCATGCCCACGCCGAAGACGATTCCGGCGATGGTCTTTTTGGACTGGCCTTCGCCATACGCGAACATCAGTCCCCCGACGACGATGGCGACCAACGACAGCCCGGTCGCAATCGTGCCGGTGAAAGCGGTTTTGAGGACGTTGACTGCGTTGTCCCACGGGTCGCTGCCAGTGCTCTGCGCGTAGACCGGCAGGGCGGACAACAGGAACAGCGGGACGGCAAGACGAGTGAGGGGGCGGCTGCGCGCCCAACGGAAGAAAGGGCGCCGCTTCGACGGACGGATGTTTTCCACAGGGTTCTCCTTTGGTGGTTTGCCGTCGAGTGGCCACTCTCGGTGCAACGTGCTGGATGTGAAGGTAGGGCGAGGGAGGGATCGAAAGAGTGGAAAAATCTTCCACCCGGTGTCCTGCCAGGACACCATGGAAATATAGCGGCTACCGGCAGATCGGAGAGTCAGATTCTCAGACCAACATAAGCGCGTTTAGGGGAGTAACCCTGAGAATTGCGCGTAACTGACGCTCAGTGAACGGATTGGACTGCCTTCGTCAGTTCAACAGGCGCAGAGACTCACGGTTTCGATAGGAATGGGAAGCGGGGCCGCCTCCAGTGCAGAAGGTTTCTGCGTGGAACAGCACGCTTTGTTCAATCTCACTCGATCTGCCTGCATCGCCTTATCCGCACCGAGCACGGAGAGCGTTTCATTCAAGATTCTTGCTGCGCCAGCGTGCTTAGGTACGACGATCTTATAGTGCATCCATTTTCCTTCGCGGCGAGCAGCGACAATGCCCGCGCGACGCAGGTAGGCAAGATGTCGTGAAATCTTGGGCTGGCCCTGTCCAAGTATCTCCACGAAATAGCAGACGCACACTTCCTTGCCGTTCATCAGGTTGAGCAGTCGGAGTCGGGTATTGTCACCCAACGCTTGGAAGAAGCGCTCCATATTGTACTGAACCAATTTTGTCGCCATGGATTCTTTAACCTTATTGACGAAGCGTGTTGACTTCGATGGATAGATTTTATCCGCAGCAGCTCTGCACGGTCGGCAAGCCAACAGGATCGCCTTCGAGGTACCGTTGCGCCAATTGCAACATAGCCAGCGCCCGAGTCTCTTTGACACTCTGAGCCGTTTTCACTGCGAGCATCATGTCTTCGCGTGAGATGCCAAGTTTCCTGGCTTGCTGAAAGTGGTATTTGAAACAGGAATCGCAACTTGCGGCAATGGCAGCGCCTATTGCAACCAGTTCAGCGACTGCATCGGTATAGAGACTCTGCACAGGTGTTTCAACGACAACGGCCCCAAGGCGCGCCCCTGTTGCATCTTCGCTTGATCCGCAATTACTTGACGCACACTGCAAGGGATTGTCTGAGACATCCATTCTTTCCATATTCAGCTCCCTAGTATTCTCCGAGTTGTTTCTCCTCAAAACTGAAACTGAATTGCCGTCATGGTCGAAGACGATCACCGCCCAGCCCATATTACTTATACGCCTTGACGAATATGATGGCAAGCGATATAGTCGTTTTGGCGAATATGTTGTTGGAGGAGATCATGACGGAACAGATTCTGGAGTCGGTAAAGTCAAAGTATGGGGCGGTGGCAGAGAGTTCACTGTCGAGCGACGATGCCGGCGTCAAGGCAGTGGCGGAGGCATTCGGCTATACGGCAGAGGAGCTTACGTCAATTCCGGCCGAGGCCAATATGGGCTTGTCTTGTGGCAATCCCACGGCCACGGCACATATAAGACCGGGTGAGGTAGTTGTCGACCTCGGCTCAGGTGGAGGTCTCGATGTCTTTCTCGCCGCCAAGATGGTTGGCCCGGAAGGGCGCGCCATCGGCATTGATATGACGCCGGCAATGATTGAGCGTGCGCGAACAAATGCCCAGGCGGGCGGCTACACGAACGTTGAGTTCTACCAGTCCACAATTGACCGGATCCCATTGCCGGATGCTTCGGTTGATTGCGTCATTTCCAACTGTGTACTCAATCTTGCACCGGACAAGCCAGCGGTATTTCGTGAAATTGCCCGCGTACTAAAGCCAGGCGGGCGCGTGGCCGTGAGCGACATTGCTTTGAAACAGGAACTTCCAGAGGATGTCGCGCGGAGCCTCGCTGCATACGTGGGCTGCATCGCAGGAGCCATCCAGATTGACGCTTATCGTGCTGGCTTGCTGGCTGCCGGTTTCGAGCATGTCGAGATCGTCGATAGCGGATCGGACCTTAACGCATACGCCAAGGTTGAGAACCAGTCTGGTTGCTGCTCCCCAACGATGGACGCTCCCAATCCGCTTCAGGTCATTGAGGCGTCGTGCTGTTCCTCTGCACCTGTCAGAGCGGCTTCCTTACATGAGGAACTCAAGACACTCCTCTCGCAATACGACGTCAATGCGGCCGCGGCAAGCGTTAAGGTATACGCCATCAAGCCTGCGAACCGCCGAGCATAACCGCATGACGACAGCATCACAATTCGACGCTGGGTTGCAGGCTCAATTGGAGCTGGCGCGTCAGGTTCAATTGAGCTTACTTCCGGAGCGGCGTTGCTGTCTTAACGACTGGGAAGTAGCATTTTCTTATGAGCCCGCAGGATTTGTCAGCGGAGACTACGTGGACTTGATTCCATCTGGAGCCGACGAATTCTATTTTGCGCTTGGTGATGTTTCGGGAAAAGGCATTGCGGCGTCGATTCTGATGTCTCACTTACATGCCACCCTTCGAACACTGCTCCCTTCCATGCAGACAATTGCAGAAGTATTGGGGGCGGCCAGTAGCACATTCTGCCACAGCACGCTTCCCGCCCAATTCGCAACACTGGTTTTGGGAAAGGCAGATCGTCTTGGAAATCTCGAATTTGTGAATGCGGGGCACACGCCTGTTTTCCTTATTGAAAACAAGACAGTGCGCTTGATTCCTGGTGCAAGCCTGCCGCTGGGAATGTTTTGTGCAACCGAATTCGTGACCTCGAAGCACAGCGTGAGTCCAGGAAGCTCTCTGTTCCTGTATTCGGATGGAGTAACAGAATCCACCAATAATGCCGGAGACGACTTTGACCTGACCCGAGTGGCGGAAGAAGTTATTTCTGAGTGAACCCTGTCTGCGCCTGAGCTCTTAGAGGCTATCCATCGCAGCATCGTTGACCATACAGACGGTGCACAACCAACTGATGACCGTACGATGCTCGCGCTTCGTTGGTTGCCGAAAGGATTGTGAAGAGTTTTATGTCTCAATACAACGTCTTGTTTCTCTGCACCGGAAACTCAGCCCGCTCGATCATGGCCGAAGCAGTCCTGAACCACAAAGGCAAAGGGAAGTTCACGGCCCATAGCGCAGGTAGCCATCCGACTGGACAACCACGACCGGAAGCACTGCAGCAAATCGAGTCTGCGGGACTCTCGACGGCGGGCTTGCGCAGCAAGTCCTGGGACGAGTTCTCGGGTCCGTCAGCGCCGAAGCTTGACTTCGTTTTTACTGTTTGCGACAACGCCGCGAAGGAGCAGTGTCCGTATTGGCCTGGTCAGCCGATGACGGCCCACTGGGGTATTGCTGATCCGGCTGCGGTCAAGGGAACTCCAGAGGAGATCGCCCGCGCTTTCCGTGACGCCTTTACAGTGCTCGACCGCAGGATAGGACTGTTTCTCTCGCTGCCGCTCGCGACACTTGAGGATATGGCTATCAAGCGCGAAATCGACCAGATCGGTCGGTCGTAGGAGGCAGGAGTGAAAAAGAGCCGGTTGTCTTTTCTGGACCGCTACCTGACAGGATGGATCTTCGCAGCGATGGCGCTCGGCGTTGTTCTCGGCTGGCTGGCGCCGGGTGTTGTGCCGTTTCTGAACCGCTTCAGTGTGGGCACAACCTCCATCCCAATTGCTGCCGGACTGATCCTGATGATGTACCCGCCGTTTACGCGCGTCCGATACGAAGAGCTGCACGAGGTCTTCCGCAATAAGCGCGTGCTCGGACTTTCGCTCATTCAGAACTGGCTGATTGGCCCAGTTCTGATGTTCGTGCTGGCCATCGTATTCCTGCGAGGATATCCGGGATACATGGCCGGGCTCATCATGATCGGGCTCGCACGCTGCATCGCGATGGTGATCGTGTGGAACGAACTAGCGAAGGGCGATACACAGTACGCAGCCGGACTGGTTGCCTTCAACTCGTTGTTCCAGGTCTTCTTCTACTCGGTCTACTCCTGGGTGTTCATTACGGTGCTGCCTGGCTGGTTCGGGCTGCGCGGAGCCGTGGTGAACATCTCCATCGGTCAGATTGCAAAGAGCGTCTTCATCTACCTGGGTATCCCGTTCCTCGCCGGCTTCCTGACACGCACGGTTCTGGTTCGGGCAAAAGGGCGCGAATGGTACGACCACAGCCTCGTTCCACGGATCACGCCTATGACGCTGGTCGCGTTGCTCTTCACCATTGTGGTGATGTTTTCGCTCAAGGGCAATTACATCGTGCGTCTGCCTTTGGACGTTCTGAGGATCGCCATACCGCTCTTGATCTACTTCGTGGTGATGTTCCTGGTCTCGTTTTATATGGGCCGGAAACTTGGTGCCGATTACTCAAAGACAACGACACTTGCGTTCACAGCCGCCTCAAACAACTTCGAGCTGGCGATTGCTGTCGCTATCTCGGTGTTCGGAATCAACTCCGGCGCTGCATTCGCCGCCGTAATCGGCCCTCTTGTTGAAGTACCGGTGATGATCGCGCTTGTGAATCTAGCTCTATACTTCCAACGCCGATACTTCGTGGATCCGGAATCCGCAGAGACGGTTGGGGTGTGCGTCTCTGGCTCTCGGTTGGTCTAATCGGGCCTCGCCAGGGCTCTTTACAATTCTGGACTTGAAGTTCATCTGGTTTCGCAAAGAGGACGAGGGTGAAATCGCGGATGAAATCGCCAACACCGATTACTCCCGAATCGGCTTAGCGGAAGTTGAGAGCTTTGCGCAAACTGCGCGGATATGCTCATTCCCACCATGTCAGGCAAAGAATACGCGGGCTCGGCGCGGGTCAAGGCTGTGAGATCACGACTCAGGAGGAACGTCGCCTTGAGGCGCGATGAGCACGCGGGCACACTCACCTCATGGTGGGAATGAGAACCTGAGCGGGCCGCTTCCTTGCAGCGATCCTCTCCTGTACACGCTCCAACCGAGCCGATGCTTGATGGAAATACTCTGCATCTAGCTCTATGCCAACATACCTGCGACCTGTCAGCAACGCTGCCGCGCAGGAACTACCGCTGCCAGCGAAGGGATCGAGTACCAACTCACCCTGCAACGTGAAGCTGCGAACCAGAGGAGCCAACGCCTCTACAGGCTTTTGGGTTGGATGCAGCTTGTTGCCGCTGTACGGCATGTCCATTACATCAGCCAGCGGCTGTTTCGGCAGTGGCGGCCTACCCTTCGCCAGCAGATACGCCTGCTCATGCCGATAGCTGAAGAACCGGCTCTTTGAGCTATACGTCTTACGGAATACGATATGTCCGACAGGCTGAAAACCTGCGTCTTTCCACGCTGTGAAGAAGGCGTCGACCTTAGTCCAGCCGTAGAACATGACCGCTACGCGATTCTGCTTCAGCACCCGGTACGCTTCTCTCATCGCTGGCTTGAGCCAGTCGGCTTTCGCGTCGTTCTGTATGGAGCGACCATCGCGGTCGCGGTAGTTCACCAGATACGGCGGATCGGTAAGGATGAAATCGACGCTGTTTGCCGGCATCTCGCGCATAACCTGGATGCAGTCGCCCTGCATGATGCTGTTGATGAACTGATTCTGAACTGTAGTTTGTGCTTGCATGACCTTGATCTCCTTTGTGGTCCCGGAGTGATCTCTCAGGACACACTCCCGGAGGGCGCGAGAGATGGCCGCTCCCAAGGTGGCGGGATGCTTTTTCGGGGGAGACCTTCAGGGGGAGCCGAAACCCGCAGGGCGTCTGCCAGGTAGCTCGCTAGGCTGGCTGGGAATCGATTGGCCCGGCAGACGAAGCAGAATCCCGCCCGCCGCAGGGCGCGGCCTGCCGTTCTCTCGCGGTGCCTGAGAGAATATGCAGGACATAGGAGATCTATCGCTCCGCAAGCAGAGAACAGTTCGGGTCAGATGCTACAGATTCGCTGGGCGTTCGTCCGAGGCAGGTGAGTGTAACACTGCATAATGGTAGCATTACGAAGACGAGAGCAAGGTGGACGCTGTACGAGGCGCTTACTTACCGGCAATAATCCGCTGTGCGCGCTCAAGAGAGGCGAGGGCGACAAAGCTGCTCAGACTGCGGCGTTCCTGTTTCGCCGCTTTCTCCAGCAGCCGACGTTCTTCCTGGGTGTAGTAGGAGAACACTTTCGCTCCAAGTGGGGTCTTGCCGGTGCGCCGGGAAGGAATATGATCCCTTTTGGCCACCGGCTTTTATGGTACTACCGCACCACACAATAGAGGTATTATGCGACACATTGTTTGTACGGCTCTGCGGTTCCAGGGGTGGAACCACCCACGTAGCGGCGTCTGATTCGCCACGGTCGGGAGCTGGGCGCCGCGATTTAACCCCTGGGGAGTCTGTTATGGCAAAAAGCAAAGATCGGGATGTTCTTCCATCTTTGAATCGACCGCATAGAGCCCTTCTGATCGAGCTGAAGGGTGAGACGGCTGCGGAGGATGGAAGCTCGGCGACGGCATCGACAGAGGTGTTCGCGGCGCTCAGCTTGGAGGAAGTGATCGCCTACGTGCGCAACCGCCAGCCAAGCGTCGAGATCATGGAATTGAAGATCTTGGGTATGGTCGAGGTGCTGTCAAGTTCAAAGCATCTGGTCTGATTTGCCCCATTCTCATCTCGGCTGCTAGCCCCTGAAGCGAATCGCGGGCAGTATTTCGACCCGCGACCTTCGGGTTATGAGCGACGTAAGTTGATTATTTTAAATTAGTTAAACGGTATGGTCGGTGGGATTGAAGAGCCCCAAGTAGTTGAGAATAGGTAGGGGGAGTTGTTATTTGGAGTTGAATTGGGGTTGGAGAACGGTTTGCCCGTCATGGGCGAATTCCGGCTAAAACCCGAAGTTTCCCGGAGATTCATGCGCCTTTCCGGGATTTCCAGTCTCCTTATTTTGGGTTATATGGGGTTTGCTCTCTTGGGCGCTTCGCCGGAAGCCCCCTATTTGCTATTTGTTCCGGGACCTTTACTGTCCGGCTCCTTGGGATCATTAAGAGACACTTGCACTGGATGCCTCCTGGCCGCATAATAAGTCAGGAAAGTTGACCTATTATGCCGACTGGAAATGAGCGACAAAGAGAGCTGTATCGAATCGCTGAAGCTCAAGGGGGGTACTTTACGACCAAGCAGGCAGCTTCCCTCGGGTACGCCAGCAACAAGCGGGTCTACCACGTTCAGGCGGGTAACTGGCTCCGCGAGCATCGCGGAATCTATAGGCTGGCTCTCTTCCCGGAGCCTGATCGACCGGATCTGATCCTGTGGTGGCTTTGGTCTCGTGATCGAACCGATCGACCGGCCGGCATCTACAGCCACCAGACAGCCCTGAGCCTGCACGAACTTACCGACGTGAATCCTTCCCGGCTGGATATGACCGTGCCGTCTCCGTTTCGCCGTGGGGTTCCAGTTCCAAGAATTCTGCGTCTTCATTACGGACATATATCGGATGAAGAACAGGACGTTCTGTTCAGCGTCCCTGCGACCAATGCTCTTCGCACGATCCTCGATGTGTGGGAGGAAGGCTCGCTTCCGAGGGACACACTGCGTCAGGCATTTCAGCAGGCCAAATCAAGCGGAAAGATCACCAGGAAACAAGCTGCTGACCTGCTGCATGATTCCCGGTTCGCACCCATTGCGCGGGAACTGGAGGCGGCGTGACCGAAAAGGGCAAATATGCCACCGGCGCGGCATTGCGTGCTGCACTCGAAGAAAGATTGAGGCAGATCGCGAAAACGGAAAACATCGAGCTGCAAAGGCTCCGGCGCCAAGTCGCTTTCGACCGCTTTCTGGCCCGCCTGTTCCATAGTGCGAACACACAGTGGGTCCTGAAGGGCGGCTATGCGATGGAACTTCGCTTCCAGGTTGCGCGAACCACGAAAGACCTCGACTTTACGGTGCGCACAGTCTCCACACAGGGAGGAGACGTCGTGCTCGGATATCTTCAAGAGACGGGCCGGCGCGACCTGAACGATTTCTTTTCATTCCGAGTGGGTGCTCCCATGATGGACCTCGATGGTGCTCCTTACGGCGGTTCCCGGTATCCGGTCGAGGCTGCGATGGCTCAACGCACATTTGCGAAGTTCCACCTGGATGTTGGCATTGGCGATGTGGTGATCGAGCCATTGGAGCATGTACAGACGCAAGATTGGCTTGGATTCGCGGCGATCCCGCCAATATCTGTGCCCATAATCCAGAGAGAGCAGCAATTCGCCGAGAAGCTGCATGCGTACACGCTCCCGCGTTCCGGAGCTGTAAACAGCAGGGTACGCGACTTGGTTGATATGATTCTGTTGATTCACTCGGGGACGCTTGACACTTCTTCAGTAGCCGAGGCGATTTTGCGCACATTCGATCGCCGCGCAACTCACCCTATTCCCGCGGTGCTGGAACCTCCGCCGACCGACTGGAGCATGCCATATGAACGACTGGCAGACGAGTGTCAACTCGACCGTTCCGTGGCGGATGCATTTGCTGAACTATCCCGATTCTGCGCGACTTTGCGCTTGTAGGCCCAGGTGAATTCATCTTGTCAGGATAGAACAGCGTTGACGGAATCGGTACTAACTTCATAACGCAATATTGTGGAAAGAGCTATGGCAGCACAGAATGTAGCAAACAGGAGCATCGCGACGAGCGGCTACTGGACAAATCGGTCAGTACTAAAGCTCGCTGGGGACGAACAGCCCGTTTACGCAATGCAGCAGCGGATTCGGACGCTTGTCTTGGACGCGATCGAACGCGGATGGATTGGGCCGCCATTCGATCCGATTCAGTTAGCCGAATTACTGGGAATTGACGTTGTTCCCTCACAAGATGTACTTGAAGCTCGGACGGTAACGGCTGGCTCTAAGTTTCGTATTGAATATAACCCAAACCGGGGAGTGAATAGAGCACGATATTCCGTTGCCCATGAGGTCGCCCATACCTTATTCCCTGACTGTGCTGAAGCAATTCGGCACCGAAAGCCCTATCACGGTAACGAGGGCGACAACTGGCAGCTGGAGATGCTCTGCAATATTGGTGCAGCGGAGATACTCATGCCGGTTGGGTCGGGGTTAGAGTGCCCGATCTATTCTGACGATTTCTCAAAACTCCTTGAACTACGGCAGCAATACAAGGTTTCCACGGAAGCGTTGCTGCTGCGAATGGCTAGACTTTGTGGGCTCTCGGTATTTGCTGCAAGTCTGGATGCAAAGTCTAATCGACCAACCATTAACTATGTGATTTCGGCGTCTCCTGGCCTACGCGTCTGGGAAGGAATGTCCCTGCCTTCGAATTCTCTGGTCACCCACTGCACTGCGATCGGTTTCACTGCAGAGGGTTCCGAGACATGGCCGGCTATGGGCTCCATCAAGATCCAATGCGTAGGAGTACCTCCCTACCCCGGACAGATTAAGCCGCGGATACTCGGAATACTCCGTGACCCAGGCCTGGCCCAACCCGAACTACCAAAGATCAGCTATGTTCGCGGCGATGCTACTCAAGTCAGAGGATCAGGTCCAAAGATCCTAACTCAGTTAGTTAACGACAAGGCTCAGACCTGGGGCGGGGGACTTTCACTTGCGGTCCGCCTCAAATGGCCGGAAGTGCAGAAAGCATATACCAACTGGTTCACAAAAGAGGTGACCTCTCCTCGTCTTGGAAAGGTCCACTTTACCAACGCGGCAGAAGGATTTATTGTAGCGAGCATCATTGCACAGTCCGGCTATGGCGATTCAGCGCGCCCCCGGATACGCTATGGGGCTTTAGAACGTGGGCTCGCCGAGATTGGGGAGAAAGCGAAAGAAATCCATGCATCTATCCATATGTCTCGGTTGGGCTGTGGGGAAGCAGGCGGCAGCTGGAACATAGTAGGTGAACTCGTAGAGATGAACCTCACTTCACATGGAATTCCAGTTACCGTCTATGATCTGCCCGGGAAGACCACGCCAGAGAAGCAGCCGTCACTCCCGGGACTTTTCGCTCCATGAAAGGCCACCGTGGCGAAACTAATTGTCCTGGTTTCCGGGAGTGTAGGTGTTGGCAAATCGACTCTAGGTCTCCGACCGCATGAAGTCAGTTCTTTTATAGTGGAATTTGTGCCGAG
>CAZQPY010000020.1:0-67278 GCA_964595345.1 uncultured Occallatibacter sp. | reverse complement strand
CGGCGATGAAGAAGAAGGAAGACGTGCACCGCATGGCCGAGGCCAACAAGGCCTTCGCTCACTACCGCTGGTAGGTTGCGGGCACTCGAATTCCGAGGGCTGAGCCGGAAATGGTTCAGCCTGATCACACGACTGAAGTTCTGTAACGGCGGACTGGAAGTTCGCAAGGAAGAAATGCTGTGGCTCGCAATATCCCTCTGAATCGTTGCCGGAACATCGGCATCATGGCGCACATCGACGCCGGAAAGACGACAGCGACAGAGCGCATCCTGTTCTATACGGGCATCACGCACCGCATCGGCGAAGTGCATGAAGGCACCGCGACCATGGATTACATGGAGCAGGAGCAGGAGCGCGGCATTACCATTACTTCGGCCGCCACCACTTGCATGTGGAAAGACGTCCGCATCAATATCATCGACACCCCGGGCCACGTGGACTTCACGGCCGAGGTGGAGCGCTCGTTGCGCGTCCTGGACGGCGCGGTGGCGCTGTTCGATTCGGTCAGCGGCGTGCAGCCCCAGAGCGAGACGGTTTGGCGTCAGGGCGACAAGTACAAGGTTCCCCGTATCTGCTTCGTCAACAAGATGGACAAGAACGGCGCGGACTTCGAGTATGTTTTGGAGACCATCCGCAAGCGCCTCGGTGCGCGGCCGGTGGCCTTGCAGATTCCCATCGGCGCGGAAGCGAACTTCAAGGGCGTCATCGATCTCGTCGAGATGAAGGCACTCCTCTGGCACGATGAGGAGATGGGCGCGCAGTATGAAATCGAAGAGATTCCCGCCAACCTGCTGAAGAAGGCTGAAGCCTTCCGCACTCAGTTGGTCGAAATCATTGCAGAAACCGACGATGTTCTGCTGGAGAAGTTCCTCGAAGGCGAGCTGCCGACGATTGCCGAACTCAAGGCCGGCATCCGTCAGGCCACCATCGACATGAAGATTTTTCCCGCGCTTTGCGGGACGGCTTTCAAGAACAAGGGCATTCAGACGCTGCTCGACGCGGTTGTGGATTACCTGCCCAGCCCGCTCGACAAGCCTCCGGTGGAGGGCATCAACCCCCACAATCATTCCGAGATCCTGATCCGCAAGTGCGCCGATTCCGAGCCTTTTGCCGCGCTGGGATTCAAGATCATCAACGATCCCTTCGGCAAGCTTTGCTTCATTCGCGTCTACTCGGGTGTTCTGAAGACCGGCGACACGATTGTGAACCCGCGTACCGGCAAGACCGATCGTGTGGGTCGCCTGGTCAAGATGCACGCCAACAAGCGCGAAGACATCACCGAGATCCTGGCCGGCGATATCTGCGCTGTGGTTGGTCTGAAAGAATTGAAGACCGGCGATACGCTTTGCCCGACGAATCACCAGATCGCTCTGGGCGCCATCACTTTCCCTGACACGGTTATTTCCGTCGCCATCGAACCCAAGACCAAGGTTGACCAGGAGAAGATGGGCATTGCTCTCTCTCGCCTGGCCGATGAAGACCCCACCTTCAAGGTGCGGACCGACGAGGAATCGGGTCAGACGATCATCAGCGGAATGGGCGAGTTGCACCTCGAAATTCTTGTGGATCGCATGAAGCGCGAGCATAAGGTGGAAGCCAACGTGGGCGAGCCCAAGGTTGCCTTCCGCGAGACGATTCGCAAGTCCGCCGAAGCCGAGGGCAAATACATCAAGCAGACCGGTGGTTCCGGCAATTACGGCCACTGCAAACTGCGCATCGAGCCGAACGAGCCGGGTAAGGGCTACGAGTTCGTCAACGCCATCAAGAGCGGTTCGATTCCCAAGGAGTACATCAAGCCGATCGACCAGGGCGTTCAGGGAGCCATCGAGCTTGGCATCCTGGCCGGCTATCCGCTGGTGGATATCAAGGTCACCTTGTACGACGGCAGCTACCACGATGTGGATTCGAACGAAATGGCCTTCAAGTTCGCCGGTTCGATCGCCTTCAAGGAAGCCGCCCGCAAGGCCAGCCCGGTTCTGTTGGAGCCGGTGATGGCGGTCGAAGTAACGGTTCCCGAAGAGCACATGGGCACCATCATCGGCGACATCAACAGCCGCCGCGGTCGCATCGAGGGCATGGAACACGCCGCAGGTTCGCAGGTCATCAAGGCGATTGTGCCGCTGAAGGAAATGTTTGGTTACGTGAACGATATTCGCTCTTCCACGCAGGGACGCGCATCGTACTCGATGCAGTTCGCTCGCTACGAAGAGGCTCCCCGCATGATTGCAGACGAGATCATCGGGCGTTCGCAAGGCAAGTAATACGAGGGATCAGGGAACAGGGGTCAGGTGTTTCCTGGCCGAAAGTTGAAGCCTCTTGAAATACGCAAGAAGCGCTGAAACCTGACACCTGACATCTGAAACCTGGTTTTTGGGGCTGGAGCCGGATGGCCGGCGCCCCACAGAGAAACGGGCAGTACGAGCTACGAAAGGGATTGGGCATTATTATGGGCAAGGAAAAGTTTGACCGTTCGAAGCCGCACGTGAACGTGGGAACGATCGGACACATCGATCACGGCAAGACGACGTTGACGGCAGCCATCACCAAGGTTCTGTCGAAGCACAACCCGAAGAACTCTTTCCGTTCCTTCGACTCCATCGACAACGCACCGGAAGAGCGGGAGCGCGGCATCACCATCGCCACGGCGCACGTGGAGTACGAGACGGCCAACCGTCACTACGCCCACGTCGATTGCCCCGGCCACGCCGACTACATCAAGAACATGATCACGGGCGCAGCCCAGATGGACGGGGCTATTCTCGTAGTTGCCGCAACAGATGGTCCCATGCCGCAGACCAAGGAACACGTTCTGCTGGCCCGCCAGGTTGGCGTGCCCTGCATCGTGGTCTTCCTCAACAAGTGCGACGCGGTGGAAGACACCGAACTGATCGACCTGGTTGAGATGGAAGTGCGCGAGCTGCTCTCGAAGTACCAGTTCCCCGGCGACGACGCTCCGGTCATCCGCGGCTCGGCCCTAGGCGCGCTGAACGGCGAACCGCAGTGGGAGAAGTCGGTCGACGAGCTCATGGAAGCGGTGGACAAGTATGTTCCCCGTCCCGAGCGCGCTGTCGATCTGCCCTTCCTGATGCCGATCGAAGACATCTTCTCGATCTCCGGCCGCGGCACGGTGGTGACCGGCCGTATCGAGCGCGGCAAGATCAAGGTGGGCGAGCCTGCCGAGATCGTGGGCTTCCGCGAGACCCGTCAGACGGTTGTGACGGGCGTTGAAATGTTCAAGAAGCAGCTGGACGAAGGCCTGGCGGGCGACAATGCCGGACTTCTTCTGCGCGGCATCCCGAAGGAAGACGTGGAGCGCGGCATGGTTCTTGCCAAGCCGGGTTCGATCACTCCTCACACCAACTTCAAGGGAACGGTTTACGTGCTCTCGAAGGAAGAAGGCGGCCGTCACACGCCGTTCTTCAAGGGCTATCGTCCCCAGTTCTACTTCCGGACCACGGATGTGACGGGCGTTGCCGAGCTTCCCGAGGGCGTTGAGATGGTCATGCCGGGCGACAACGTGGAGCTTGCCATCGAGCTGATCACGCCGGTCGCACTGGAAAAGGGTCTCCGTTTCGCCATCCGCGAGGGTGGACGCACGGTAGGCGCCGGCACGGTTGCAGAAATCACGAAATAGGCGCTGGCCGCGCCTGGCAAAGCGCCCTTCGGGCGGGATGCGGGCGCGGCAAGAGTCTGAAGTCGGAAGTTACAAAAGGGATCAGGGAACAGGGCTGAAGCAGTGATGCAAGCCTGAGCAAATCGGCACTGATTGCTGATTCCTTCAAATCAGGTGCGCGGTTGGCGACCAAGTCGGCCATCTGCGGGAAAAGCGGAAGTCATGGTAGGACAGAGAATTCGAATTCGGTTGAAGGCATACGATTACCGCGTGCTGGATACCTCGACCGGCGAGATCGTAGAAACCGCCAAGCGCACCGGAGCAACGGTTGCTGGCCCGATTCCCTTGCCGACAGTCAAGAACAAGTATTGCGTGCTGCGTTCGCCGCACGTCGACAAGAAGTCTCGCGAGGCATTCGAGATCCGCACGCACAAGCGTCTGATCGACATCCTCGAACCGACCCAGCAGACAGTGGACGCGCTGATGAAGCTCGATCTGCCCGCCGGTGTCGACGTCGAGATCAAGGCTTTTGAGAAATAGGGATCAGGGGTCAGGGACCGGGGATCAGAAGAGTGATTCCTGGCGGCTTGATCCGGGGCGAGAAGCCAACCAACGTCCGGCGATGAGCCGGGCAGAACGGAACCTGAAAGGGAAAGGGAAGCAGGATCGGGTTAAGGGCTGATGTTAGCCGCTTAGGTTTGCTCCAGAGCGGACAAACTGACCCCTGATCTCTGACCCCTGAACCCTGAAAAGGACTCCGGCAGTGCGGTGAAGTCAATATCGCATGATGAGGAAGGGATGACATGGCAGTAACAGGAATTTTGGGCAAGAAGATCGGCATGACGCAGGTCTTCGACGAAAAGGGCGAGGTGCATCCGATTACGGTGCTCCAGGCAGGTCCCTGCGTCATTACGCAGTTGAAGAGCTTGGCCCGGGATGGCTATGAAGCCGCACAGATCGGTCTCGTTGAGTTCATCAAGGAAAAGAACGTTACCAAGCCGCAGGCTGGCCACTTCGCGAAGACCGAAGCGCCGCCGGTGAAGGTTATCAAGGAAGTTGACCTGGAAGCGGGCGCCGATGGCTCCATTGCTACCAAGGCCGGCGACCGCGTTCTGGTGGACATCTTCACCGAATGCAAGTTTGTGGATGTGATTGGCACCTCCAAGGGCCGTGGTTTCGCCGGTGTAGTCAAGCGTCACGGTTTCGGCGGTGGTCCCAAGTCGCACGGACACATGTTCCAGGTGCAGGGTTCGATCGGTGCCTCCAGCTTTCCGTCGCGTGTTTTCCCGGGCCAGCGCATGCCGGGCCACATGGGAGCCGAGCAGGTAACGGTCCGCAATCTCCGCATTCGCGGCATCGATCTGGAAGAGAACCTTCTCATGGTCGAAGGCGCGGTTCCGGGATCGCGTGAGGGCTACGTGATGATCTCCAAGGCCAAGAATCCCCCGCGCGAGCGTCGTGGATTTGCCGGCTCCGGTACGGTCGATCCTTTGAAGGCCTCCAAGAAGGCAGTGGCCAAGAAGAAATAGGAAGGCAGCTACTAGCTACTAGCTTTTAGCTGCTAGCGAATGCCTGCGAGATTCAAGCGATGTGGAATGGCCGGTGCGAACGGCCGGCAGCTAGAGGCTAGAAGCTAGCAGCTAGAAGCTGACAGGAAGAAGACGATGGCAAATGTGGATGTATTGAATCTGAACGGGGACAAGGTGGGCTCGATCGAGCTGTCGGACGCGCTGTTTGCGCCCGACCAGGTCAACGAGGCTCTGCTCTGGGAAGCGGTCAAGCACTATCGTGCTTCGCTGCGCCAGGGCACCCACAAGACCAAGAGCCGCACCGAGGTCGCCGGTTCCGGCAAGAAGCTGTGGAAGCAGAAGGGCACGGGCCGCGCACGTATCGGTTCGGTGCGCTCTCCCTTGTGGCGTCACGGTTACACGGTCCACGGACCTCAGCCGCGCAGCTATGACTACGCCTTCCCGCGCAAGAAGCTTCTGGGCGCTCTGCGCTCGGCCCTGGCTTCCAAGCTGGCCGACGGCAAGCTGACCGTCGTTGACACGCTGGAACTCGCGCAGTCGAAGACCAAGCTCTATCGCGCCGCTCTGGACAAGCTGGACGTTACGCGCACCTGCCTGCTGGTTGAAAACAGCAAGACGCTGACGACTTCGTTGTTGCTTGGCGCGCGCAATCTTCACGGCGTGGAGCTGGTGCTCAATAACGAAGTGCATCCTTACGATCTGCTGCGGTATGAGCGGGCCATCTTCTCCAAGGCCGCCATCGAACAGCTGGCCGAGATGCTGCAGAAAAACGCGTCCAAGCGCAAGCTCGCCGCGACCACGGAGGCTGCATAATGCCGACTCTCTTTAACGTAATCCGCCGCCCCCTGATCACCGAGAAGGGTCTGAACGTCAAGGAAACCGAGGGCACCCTGGTGTTCGACGTGGCTCCCGACGCGACCAAGACCGAAGTCAAGCAGGCGGTCGAAGCTCTCTTCAAGGTGAAGGTCGCTACGGTTCGCACCATGAACTATCTGGGCAAAGAACGCCGCCGCGGTAAGTACACCGGCTTCCGTCCTGACTGGAAGAAAGCCTACGTACGCCTGAAGGCCGGCGAAAAGCTGCCCGAGTACGCGAGCAACCTGTAATGCAGCCGTTGGCTACCAGCTTCCAGCTGCTAGCTAAGAAAGAATTGGGCTGACGCGCAGGGAGGATGGGATGAGCTAGAGGCCAGAAACGGGCAGCTAGCGGCTCATCGGAAGGATTATCGGAAGCGCGGAATTGCTTCCGGAAAACGGGACGAGCTAGAGGCTAGAAGCTAGCAGCTAAATGCTCGTTTAGGACAAAGACGATGGCTATTAAGACATACAGACCGATCACGCCGACCTTGCGCTTCAAGACTTCGTTGGTCAATGACGACCTGACGACGGCCAAGCCGCACAAGCCGCTTTTGACGGTCAAGCAGCGTACCGGCGGACGCCGCAATTCGGGCGATCTGACGATCCGTCACCATGGCGGCGGTCACAAGCAGAAGTTGCGCTTGATCGATTTCAAGCGCGACAAGTTCGGGATTCCGGGCAAGGTTGCGACCATCGAGTATGATCCCAACCGCTCGGCGCGCATTGCCCTCATCCACTATGCGGATGGCGAAAAGCGCTACATCCTGCAGCCGGTTGGACTGAAGGTCGGAGCGACCATCACCTCCGGCGCGGAGGCCGACATCCTGGTGGGCAACTCTCTGCCCCTCAAGAACATCCCCTCCGGCACCACGGTCCACGCGATTGAGCTGCGGCCCGGCAAGGGCGCGCAGATGGCGCGTTCGGCCGGGACCCAGGCTCAATTGGTTGCCAAGGAAGGCGACTACGCTCTGCTCAAGCTGCCTTCCGGAGAAACCCGCAAGGTGCTGGTCGAGTGCATGGCGACCATCGGCCAGGTGGGCAACACGGACCACGAGAACGTCGCCATCGGCAAGGCGGGACGCAACCGCTGGAAGGGCATCCGCCCGACCAACCGCGGCGTCTCCATGAACCCTGTGGATCACCCGCACGGCGGCGGTGAGGGCAAGACTTCCGGCGGCCGTCACCCGGTGACGCCGTGGGGCCAGCCAACTCGTGGCTTCAAGACACGTAACAACAAGCGGACCGACGCCTTCATCGTCAGCCGCCGGCAGAAGTAAAAAGGCCGCTTTTAGCTTCTAGCTTCCAGCTACGAGCTAATGGCTGCGGAACACAAGATTTCAGGCAATGGCCAACCAATAGCTAGGATTTGAGCTAGAGGCTAGAGGCTAGAAGCTAGGAGCTGGTTTTATGGCACGTTCGACAAAAAAAGGCCCGTTTGTGGATACCCACCTCACCGTCAAGATCGAGGCGCTTAACACCGCCAACGACAAGAAGGTGGTCAAGACCTGGTCGCGCCGTTCGACGATCTTTCCTGAGTTCGTGGGCCATACCATCGCCGTCCACAACGGCAAGAAGTTTGTTCCGGTGTATGTCACCGAGAACATGGTGGGTCACAAGCTGGGCGAGTTCTCACCCACGCGCACATTTAAGGGTCACACCGGCAAGGCCGCCGAGTCCGGCACCAAGGCCAGGTAAGAAAACAGCTTCCAACTTCTAGCCTCCAGCTTTCCATGCTGAGGGGATGAAGAAGGCGGGAGCGAGATGAATCCAAGAGCTGGGAGCTAGCGGCTAGAAGCTAGAGGCTCGTAACTGAGGAAGGCATACCAATGGCAGTCGAGACAAAAGAATACCGGGCCGAGGCCAAGTTTCAGCGCGTATCGCCGCAGAAGGCGCGGCTGGTGCTCGACCTGATCAAGGGCCTGGGGGTTGAGCAGGCGCTGACCACAGCGGTTTTCACCAAGAAGCGTATCGCCCCGGTGATCCACAAGCTGTTGACCTCAGCAGTGGACAACGCCAAGTATGTGGCCGGCGAAAAGGGCATCGATCTGGACGTGGACAACCTCTACGTCAAGCAGGCGTTGGCCAACGATGGCCCACGCTTGAAGCGCATCCGCCCCGCCCCGATGGGCCGCGCATTCCGCTACCAGCGCCGGACGACTCACATCGTTCTGTCGGTGGCTGAGCGCGAGATCAATGCCGACCTGGTAACCAAGGTCGACGGGAAAACAGCGACCAAGAAGGTTCGGGCAACCAAGACGAAGGCCACGAAACAGGCCTAGAGGGTTTGAGGGTAATTGCATGGGACAGAAAGTCCATCCTTATGGATTCCGGCTGGGAGTCAACAAGCCGTGGCGCTCGCGCTGGTTTTCCGAGCGCGACTATGACAAGCTCCTTGTCGAGGACGTGAAGCTCAGGGCCGAACTCAAGGACAAGCTGAAGGCCGCTGGCGTCAGCTCCGTCGAGATCGAGCGTCCGGGCAACAAGCTGCGCTTCATCATCCGCACCGCGCGTCCGGGCATCGTGATCGGCCGCAAGGGCGCGGAGATCGAAAAGCTGAAGATCGACCTGGGCAAGCGCACCAGCCGCGATGTGTTTATCGACATCGTGGAAGTAAACAAGCCCGAGTTGGATGCGCAGTTGGTCTCCGAGAACATCGCCCTCCAGCTGGAGAAGCGCGTTAGTTTCCGCCGCGCCATGCGCAAGAGCGTCGACTCTGCTCTGCGTTTCGGCTGCAAGGGAATCAAGGTTCGCGTTTCGGGCCGACTGAACGGCAATGAAATCGCCCGCTCCGAGTGGTATCTGCAAGGACGTCTGCCTCTGCACACGTTGCGCGCCGACATCGATTACGGCTTCACCGAAGCGCACACCACCTATGGTGTGATCGGCGTGAAGACCTGGATCTATCGCGGCGACATCTATGAGCAGAAGCGCCGTCAGGCTCCTCCGGTGGGCACGTCGGTATTTTAAGCAGGGATCGGTGGCCAGGGATCGGTTCCCGGCCTCTGGCGCTGAGGCAATTGATGTTCAGAAATGGAATTTAGTACCGGGGATGTGAGCTGGGCCGGGGTCGAGTCTGATCCCTGATCCCTGATCCCTGACCCCTGGTTTTCGAGGTTTTCGCTATGTTGATGCCTAAGAAGGTGAAGTTCCGCAAGCAGCAGAAGGGCAAACGCCGCGGCAAAGCGTGGCGCGGTTCTTCGCTCTCGTTCGGCGAATACGGATTGAAGGTGCTGGAGTGCGGTTACATCACCGACCGCCAGATCGAAGCCAGCCGTATCGCCATGACCCGTTTCATCAAGCGCGGCGGCAAGGTTTGGCTGCGCCTGTTCCCGGACAAGCCGATCACCAAGAAGCCGGCTGAAGTTCGAATGGGTTCCGGCAAGGGCGCGCTCGATCATTGGGTCGCCGTTGTTCGCCCCGGCAAGATCCTCTTCGAAATGGAAGGGGTGGCGCCGGAAGTCGCTGAGGAAGCGATGCGTTTGGCGTCCAACAAGCTGCCGCTGAAGACCAAGTTTGTTATGCGGCCTGGCGCTGTCAGGGCCGAAGCCGCAGCCAAGTAATTACAGCTTCTAGCCGCTAGCCTCTAGCTTCTAGCTCTTGCGTCGCAGACGAAGAGCAGGGAAGAAGCAGGGTAAGGCTAGCAGCTGGCAGCTAGAAGCTAGGAGCTTTTGAAATGGAACTGACTAAGATTCGCAGTCTGAGCGACGAGGAATTGCTGCACGCGGAGAAGACCGCCGCCGAGCAGCTGTTCCGGCTTCGCTTTCAGGTCTCGCTGGGGCAGAACGACGGAGTCAAGAAGCTCCGTGAGACACGCAAGGACATCGCCAAGATCAAAACCGTGGCCCGCGAGCGCGAGCTGGGTATCCGCGGTGCCGCCAAGGACAGCGCGCAGGCCGCGATTGTCAAGAATGGAGCCCGGTAAGCCATGACCAATGAAGTTGTTGTCACCCCCGCCGCAGGCGCGCGGCGTAACGAGAAAGTCGGCCAGGTAGTTTCGACCAAGATGCAGAAGACCATTGTGGTCGAGGTCGAAATGCGCAAGGCTCACCCCAAGTACAAGCGCATCATCCGTTCCACCAAGCGCTTCTACGCGCACGACGAACTCAGCTCGGCGCGCATGGGCGACGTGGTGCGTATCCGCGAGACCCGTCCGCTCAGCAAGCTCAAGCGGTGGAACCTGGAAGAGATTGTGCGGCGTTCGGCGCTCGGTCAAATCGAAGACGCGACCAAAAAGGCCGCTGTTTAGGCTGGCGAAGTCCGGGCTGGCGCAGTAAGGAGAAAAACTTATGGCAGTGCAAATGCGTACCATGCTCGCGGTGGCCGACAACTCCGGCGCTCGCAAGCTGCAAGTAATCCTGCCCCTCGGTGGCGGATTGGGCAAGAAGGCCGGTCTCGGCGACATCGTAACCGCCGCGGTCAAGGAATCCTCGCCCGACGGCACCGTCAAGAAGGGCAAAGTGGTCAAGGCAGTCATCGTCCGCACTCGGCTGGCGCATCGCCGCAAGGACGGCAGCTATATCCGCTTCGACGAGAACGCGGCTGTGGTCATCAATGACGCCAATGAGCCGGTGGGCACCCGCGTCTTTGGTCCCGTGGCTCGCGAGCTGCGCGACAAGAAGTTCCTGAAGATCGTTTCCCTGGCCCCGGAAGTGGTTTAACAGGGTTCAGAGATCGGGGGTCAGGGGTCAGAAACCCCCGATCAACGTTCGCCGAGAAATGTTAGGCCAGTGGGTATAGGTTTCAGATTCAAGGGAATCCAGCAGACTGCGTAGTAGCGGAAACTTGCTGATCCCTGATCCCTGATCCCTGACCCCTGCATTTGGAGAGAAGATGCCGAGTTTGAATATTCATCGCAACGATACGGTCAAGGTCCTCACTGGAGCCGACAACGGCAAGACGGCGCGCGTACTGCGCGTGTTCCCCGACAAGGGAACCGTCCTGGTAGAAGGCGTGCGGATCGTCAAGAAGACCGTGTCGAGCAAGTCGGGCAAGCGCACCAAGGGTGGTATCGCCGAGCAGGAGGCCCCCATTCAGGTCTCCAATATCGCTCTGGTCTGCCCCAACTGCGGCCCGGTGCGCGTCGGTTACAAGGTGGAAGGCGACACCAAGATCCGCGTATGCAAGAAGTGCGGACAGACGCTTCCGACCAAGAAGTAACGGGACCCCCGCCGCGCCGGTTCGCACAGAGATGTGTATCCGGTCGGCTAACCCCTTCCGCAACGGTATACGGCCCTCGTGGCTACTCCGGGCGCCGGAAGAAAGAGAGCAAAGAAATGGCAGCAAGGCTGAAAGAGAAATACGAGAAGGAAATCAAGCAGGCTCTGTTGAAGGAGCTTGGACTTGACAACGTGATGGCGGTTCCGAAGCTGGAGAAGATCGTCATCAACATGGGATTGGGCGAAGCCACGCAGAACACCAAGTTGCTCGATCCGCTGGTAGCCGACCTGGCCGCAATCACTGGCCAGAAGCCGGTGACCACCAAGGCCAAGAAGTCCATCGCCGCCTTCAAGGTGCGCGAAGGCATGTCGATCGGAGCCATGGTCACCCTGCGCAGCGAGAAGGCGTACGAGTTCCTGGACCGTCTCATCACCACGGCTCTGCCCCGTGTGCGCGACTTCCGCGGCGTCTCGACCAAGAGTTTCGACGGGCGTGGCAATTACACTCTCGGCCTGCGCGACCAGTTGATCTTCCCGGAGATCGATTACTCCAAGGTGGAGAAGATGAAGGGTATGAACATCACCATCGTCACCACCGCCAAGGACGACAACAGCGCACGCGCGCTGCTGAAGCACTTCGGATTGCCCTTCCGCCAGGGCGCGTAAGAACAGCTTCCGGCTGCTAGTTTCCAGCCTCCGGATTTTTCGGGGTAGAACCAGCATCTGAGGCGAGACGAAATTGGCTCCGCTCATGCGCATCAATCCAGGTGCGGCGAAGAACGGGCTAAAAGCTAGTAGCTAGAAGCTAGTAGCTGCATTGACGAGGATTTATGGCAACCACTGCAAAGAGAGTAAAAGACGCGCGGAAGCCGAAGTTCAGCTGCCGCAAGCACAACCGGTGCCAGCTCTGCGGGCGTCCGCGCGGATTCCTGAGGAAGTTCGGCGTCTGCCGTTTGTGCTTCCGCTCGCTCGCGCTCAAGGGCGAAATCCCCGGCGTCGTCAAGTCGAGCTGGTAGGTTTCCGGTGTCCGGCTTTCGGGATCTCGTCGATTGTGCGATTCTAAGAGATAGCGACCTTCGCTAAGAATCGGGTACGGATCATCGACTCCTGATTGCTGTCTGTTGTTTTTGAGCCGTCACTGTTTTGGTGTGCGGCAGGTCCATGAATGAAAGGCCGGGCATAGTCCCGGCGGACATTTCCGCAGGTTCTCCCGATGGCCTCACCAGGCAAGGTCGGGAGCGAACGGGAAATGAAGGAGAAGGAATGAGTCTGACCGACCCAGTAGCCGATTTTCTGGCGCGGATCCGGAATGCAATCCGGGCGCGTCACCAGAAGCTGGATGTTCCCGCTTCGAAGCTGAAAGCCGAGATTGCCCGCATCCTCAAGGAAGAGGGCTATATCTCGAACTACAAGACCCAGGAAGAAGATGGCAAGCAGATCCTCCGCGTGTACCTTAAGTACGGCGGAAGCGAAGCGGCCATCCGCGATCTGGCGCGTATCTCCCGTCCCGGCTGCCGTGTCTATATCGGCCATGACGAGATCAAGCGCGTTCAGGGCGGCCTCGGCATCAGCATCCTCACCACGCCCAAGGGCGTGATGACCGGCCGCCAGGCGCGCCGCGAGGGTGTGGGCGGCGAGATTCTCTGCGAAGTCTGGTAAAGG
Organism: uncultured Occallatibacter sp.; assembly: GCA_964595345.1. Taxonomy (GTDB): domain Bacteria; phylum Acidobacteriota; class Terriglobia; order Terriglobales; family Acidobacteriaceae; genus Telmatobacter. Next base: position 54,461 of record CAZQPY010000020.1, on the reverse strand, counting down.
CTGAAGACAGGTTACAGATGACAGGTTGCAGATGACAGTCATTCGTAGACTCCGCAAACTGTCATCTGTCACCTGAAATCTGTTTTCCCGGCTGCAGTGGAACGATGGGCAACCCTCGGGACTCGCAAGCCAACAAGGATTGAAGCAATGTCGCGTATCGGAAAAAAGCTGATCCCGCTGCCCGCGGGCGTTAAGTATAAGGTTGAGGGCAATACGGTTCTGGTCGAAGGCCCCAAGGGCAAAGTCTCCGCGCTGATCGCCGAAGGCATCTCCCTCGAAACCGTCGATGGAGTCCTTCACGTCAATCGCGAGAGCGACAAGTACGCAGCCTTCCATGGTCTGACCCGCGCACTGGTATTTAACGCCGTGCACGGTGTCACCACGGGCTGGAAGAAGGAACTGGACATCGTCGGCATCGGCTACCGCGCCGAACTGAAGGGCAAGGGCACCGTGGTTTTCACCCTCGGCTACTCCCACCCGATCGAAGTTCCGCTGCCTTCCGGCATCGAAGTTGCCATTGATCCCAAGATGACGCACCTGACGATCAGCGGCATCGATCGTCAGAAGGTCGGCCAGGTGGCCGCCGATATGCGCTCGCTGCGCAAGCCCGATCCGTACAAGAACAAGGGCGTGCGTTACTCGGACGAGAAGCTGAAGAAGAAGGCCGGCAAGACAGGCTCCAAGTAAGGGATCGGTAGTCAGGGATCGGGGATCGGATAGGCGGTGCAACCGCAACGACTGAACCCTGAAACCTGAACCCTGAAACCTGAACCCTGAAACCTGGCACCTGATTAACCGAACGAGGTCGCGAGGCGGCCCCGCTACTAGGAACGAGAGACCATGATTATCCAGACCAACAGAGAAGCAATCCGCCAGCGCATCCACGCGCGCATCCGCGCCAAGCTTGCCGGCACTCCCGAGCGGCCGCGCCTGAGCGTGCACCGTACGCTCACCAACATTTATGCCCAGGTCATCGACGACCAGAGCGGCGTGACTTTGGCTTCGGCCTCCTCGCTCGCTCTCAAGTTGAAGTCCGGCGGCAACGTCGCTGCAGCCAAGGAAATCGGCAAGGCGGTAGCCGAGGCCGCTACGGCAAAGGGCGTCAAGAAAGTGGTCTTCGACCGCGGCGGCTTCCTGTATCACGGCCGCGTCAAGGCGCTGGCCGATGCCGCCCGCGAAGCGGGCCTGGAGTTCTAGAGGCAGCCGCTAGCTGCTAACTTCTAGCGGCTAGCTCGCGGTGCCAAGTTGACGGCCCTGCCCGAGCAAGACGGGCTAGAAGCTAGGAGCTAGCAGCTGGAAGCTAGCAGGAAAACGAGAGAGCAATGACGATTCTGAAGAAGAAACTCGATGCCAACCAGTACAACCTGAAGGATCAGGTGGTGGCCATCAATCGCGTGACCAAGGTGGTCAAGGGCGGCAAGAACATGTCGTTTGCCGCGTTGGTGGTGGTGGGTGACGCCGCCGCAGGCGTGGTGGGCCACGGTTCGGGCAAGGCCAAGGAAGTCCCCCAGGCAATTCGCAAGGGGATCGAAGCGGCCAAGAAGAACCTGGTCAAGGTCAATCTGACCGAAACCACGATTCCGCACCTGGTTCTGGGCCGTTTCGGCGCAGGACAGGTTCTGCTCAAGCCCGCCCCTGAGGGCACGGGCGTCATCGCTGGCGGCGCAGTGCGCGCGGTGATGACCTCGGTCGGCGTGCAGAACGTGCTGACCAAGAGCCTGGGAACCGCCAATCCGCACAACGTCATCAAGGCGACCTTCGAAGCCCTGATCCAGTTGCGCGACAAGGCCGAAGTGGCTGCCATGCGTGGCAAGTCCATCGAGGAGCTTTAATCATGGCCGAGACCAAGATGATCCGCATCGAATACTACCGCTCCAAGAACTCCACGCCTGTCAAGCACAAGCTGGTGGTCAAGGGACTGGGCTTTACGCGCCTCAATCAGATTGTCGAGCGCGTAGACAACGAATCCATCCGTGGCATGGTCAAGACCATTCCGCACCTGGTTCGGATCCTAGAGAACTAGGGATCAGGTTTCAGGGATCAGGGATCGGTTTGAGCTAGTCACTGGCTTTTCTGACCCCTGACCCCTGATCACTGACCCCTTGAATAACGCGAGTCAGCCGCAAATCTCAGGCTGGCGATACAGCGAGGAAAACAATGGTAAAGAATCTATCCAATCTACGCGCGCCCCGCAAAGCAAACACCGGGCGCAAGCGTGTCGGTCGCGGTATGGGATCCGGCATGGGCAAAACCGCAGCTCGTGGCCACGACGGTCAGGGTTCGCGTTCCGGCTTCAGCCTCATGCGCGGTTTCGAAGGCGGCCAGATGCCGCTGCACCGCCGCTTGCCCAAGCGCGGCTTCACCAACATCTTCCGCACCGAATATACCGTGGTCAACCTGGATCGTCTTGCCCTGCACATCGAAGGCCTGAACAAGACCGAGATCGCGCTGGAAGACTACATCAAGCTCGGCCTCTCTTCGAGCAAGAAGGCGTTCATCAAGATCCTGGGCTCCGGCGAACTGACCTCGGCGCTCACCATTCACGCCCACAAGTTCAGCAAGTCGGCTGTCGAGAAGATCGAAAAGGCTGGCGGCAAGGCTGTGGTCCTCGGTGGCCCGGCTGCTCCCGCTGCGGCTTAGTTTGCGGCAAGCGGCATCCGTGATATTCCCAGGTCTCGTTGCGAGGCCTGGGTCTTTCTGCAAGGGCGACAGAACGAGCTCTGCGCAGGTAAGATAGCAGTGCAAAGATTCAAGCGGCGGCAAACGCCCTGAAGCGGATATTCAAACATGCTTGAAAAGTTTCTCAATATCTTTCGGATTCCCGACCTGCGCAAGCGCGTTCTGTTCACCCTGGGCATTCTCGCCATTTATCGGCTCGGTGCATTCATCCCGACGCCGGGCGTGAACACCCACATGCTTGAGCAGATGTTCGATCAGCAGAGCGGATCCGCCCTGGGACTGATGAACCTCTTCGGCGGCGGCAACCTGCGCCGTATGACCATCTTCGCCCTGGGCATCATGCCCTACATCACGGCATCGATCATCTTCCAGCTCCTGACCGTCGTCTACGAGCCGCTCGCCCGCATCCAGAAGGAAGGCGAACTCGGCCGTCGCAAAATCACCCAGTGGACCCGTTACATGACGGTTCTCCTCGGTGCATTGCAGTCGATCGGCATCGCCATCATGCTCCTCAAGGGCGGCATGGTGCTCAATCCCGGCGCAGGCTTCATGCTGATGACGGTTCTCACCTTGACCACCGGCACGGCCTTCATCATGTGGCTCGGTGAACAGATTACCGATCGCGGCATCGGCAACGGCATGAGCCTGCTGATCTTTGCCGGCATCATCGCCGGACTGCCTCGCGGCGTGGGCGATCTCATACAGAAGGTCCAGACCAACGCCTGGGGCTCCTTCACCATCTTCGCTGTGCTCCTGCTGCTGGTCGGCATGGTTGCGGTGGTTGCCTTCATCGTCTTCGTCGAGCGCTCCGAGCGCCGCATTCCCATCCAGAGCGCGCGCCGCATCGTCGGCCGCCGCATGATGGGCGGACAATCCAGTCACCTGCCCCTCAAGGTCAACTCGGGCGGCGTCATGCCGGTGATCTTCGCCAGCTCCATCCTCTCGGCTCCGCTCATGCTCAGCCAGTTGGAGTTCGTGCAGAACAGCAAGTTCCTGCAGCCGATCATGCAGGCCATCCAGCCTGGATATCCCTGGTATGAGACGCTCTACGTTCTGGGCATCATCTTCTTCGCCTACTTCTACATCTCCATCGTGATGAAGCCGGATGACATCGCCGACAACTTCCGCAAGTCGGGCTCGTTCATCCCCGGAATCCGTCCCGGCAAGCGCACCTCCGACTTCATCAACGACATTCTGACGCGGATCACGCTGGTGGGCGCACTCTACCTGATCATCATTTCCCTTGTGCCTACCTTCCTGATCTCCGGTATTCGTTTCGACAAGCTCTTTCTTGTCGGCCGGTTCTTCGAGAGCCTGCCGACCTGGGCAACACACGGCTTGGGGGTCAACTTCTACTTTGGCGGCACTTCGTTGCTGATTGTTGTCGGCGTCGCCATGGATACTGTCAACCAGATCGAATCGCAGCTGATCATGAGACACTATGACGGCTTTTCCCCGCGCTCCGGTCGCATACGCGGAAGGAAAACCTGGTAATGTCTTCATCTGCAGTCGCGATAGGAAATGGCCGGGAGGCGGTGAAGTTGACCGTCCCCGGCCCAATTCTTTTGTTGGGCGCACCCGGCGTGGGCAAGGGAACCCAAGCCAAGGAGCTGGTGAAGCTGTGGGACATTCCGCAGATCTCCACCGGCGATCTGCTGCGCGCCAATGTGGCCCAGGGAACCGAACTGGGCCGGACAGCCAAAGAGATCATGGGTCGCGGGGAACTGGTTCCCGATTCCCTGGTCAATGAAATGGTGGCGGTTCGCCTGCAACAACCGGATACCGCGCGCGGATACATCCTGGACGGGTTCCCGCGCACCCTGCCGCAGGCAAGCTGGCTCGATGGGCGGCTCGCCGCCAGCGGCCAGGTACTTCCGGTGGTTGCCGTCAGTATCCATGTGGACTATAATCAGTTATTGCGCCGCATCACCGGGCGCAGGAACTGCCCAACCTGCCAGAGTATCTACAACCTCTACGGAAAACCCCCTCAAAAGGAAGGTTTTTGCGACTTGGATGGTACTGCTTTGGTCCAGCGTGGAGACGACACGGAAAAGGTCTTTGAGGAGCGCATGCGCGCTTACTCCGCGCTGACTGCCCCGGTCGTCGATCACTACAGGGATTTGGGGCGTTTTCAGGAAGTGGATGGAGACCGGCCGATTCTTGAAATCGCGGCCGGAATTGTTGCCGCCGTTGAGCGGTTGCGGAAGTAGCGCAGCCGAACGGCGGGTTTGTGCGTGAGGATGAGGGATCACGGGACAGAGGTCAGGGATCAGTTGAGAGCATTCTGCGTAAGCCGCGTGCCCTGATCCCTGAACCCTGATCCCTGTTCCCTGAACAACTGAAAGCTGGTTTTGGTGGCAGTCATACTGAAGTCGTCCAAGGAGATCGAGAAAATGCGCGTCGCGGGCAAAGTGGTCCGCGAGACGCTTGAACTTGTTCGGACGCACGTCAAGCCTGGCGTTACCACCCTCGACCTGGAAAAGCTGGCTGAAGCAAAAATCGCCGAAATGGGCGCCAAGCCTGCCTTCAAGGGATATCACGGCTTTCCCTGCGTGCTCTGCACCTCTGTCAATAGCGAAGTGGTGCATGGCATTCCCTCCGCCAAGCGGGTCCTGCGTGAAGGGGACATCGTTTCGGTGGATTGCGGGGCAATTGTGGACGGATACTTCGGCGATGCCGCAATTACTGTGGCTGTGGGCCAGAAGATCGATGCCGACACAGCGCGGCTTCTGCGCGTCACCGAGGCTTCGTTGCAGGCGGCCATCGACGTAGTGCGGCCGGGGGCAACCCTGGGCGATGTAGGAGCTGCGGTGCAGAACGTTGTCGAAGCGGAAGGCTTCTCGGTTGTGCGCGATTTCGTGGGTCACGGAATCGGTTCGCGCATGCACGAGGATCCGCAGGTTCCGAATTTCGGTCAGGCCGGCAAGGGAATGAAGCTGCGTACCGGCATGGTGATTGCCATCGAGCCCATGGTGAACGCCGGCAAAGCGGATGTCCAGGTATTGAGCGATGGCTGGACTGCGGTCACCGTCGATGGAAGCATGAGCGCTCATTTTGAGCACTCCGTGGCGGTTACCGCCACCGGAGCGAGAGTTCTAACCGAGTAGCAGGCTCGGGAGATTGCATGCCGGGACCGGCCTCACCCACACCAAGAACGTGGGGCGCTGGATTCCCAGGAATGCCATAACAGGCCGGTGGCGCAAGAGCGCGCGGGCAGAAGCGGGATGCGGTTTGTCGAAAGAAGACATGATTGAGGTTATGGCGGTGGTCATTGAGACCCTGCCGAATGCCATGTTCAAGGTCAAGCTCGAGAATAATCATGAGGCTTTGACCCATGTCTCTGGCAGGATGCGCAAGAACTTCATCCGCATTCTCCCCGGCGACAGGGTGGCCGTGGAACTCAGCCCCTACGACCTGAACCGCGGGCGAATTGTGTACCGCTACAAATAGCTTCTAGCTGCTGGCTACTAGCTCTTAGCTTTCTGTCAAGAAGTTGAGATGGGTAGCGGCGGCAAGAATAAAGCTAGAAGCTGGCAGCTAGAAGCTAGCGGCTAGAAGAAAGGGCAGCAAAAATGAAAGTCCGTGCATCGGTCAAGAAGATTTGCGTCAAGTGCAAGGTCATTACTCGCCGCGGTGTGGTGCGAGTGATCTGCGAAAACGCAAAGCACAAGCAGCGTCAGGGCTAGTTTTCCTGGCAACGACGGACGATTCACGACAGGGAACAGGGATCAGGGATCAGGGATCAGTTAAAGCCGCCCGAGATGGCAGGATTTACTGAAACCTGAAACCTGAAACCTGAAACCTCGGTAAGGGGCTAGTTAGCCTGAGTCAAGGCTTGCGAGGAACCCCGGAGACGTCCTGTACAACCCCGTGCGAACCGGTTAAGGCCGGAGGCACACAACAAGAAAGGGATCAGGGATCAGGGATCAGGGATCAGTAGAAGCAGCCCATTCGGGCACAACTTACTGACACCTGACACCTGACATCTGACCCCTGGTTTGCAAAGGAATTCCAATGGCACGTATTGCTGGCGTCGATCTGCCCCGCAACAAGCAGGCAAGAATCGCGCTTACATACATCTTTGGCATCGGTGATCCTCGCGCGGCCAAGATCCTGGAGAAGGCGCAAGTTGATCCCTTCAAGAAGATCCAGGACCTGGGCGAAGACGAGGTCAACCGCATCCGCCAGGTGATCGAAGACGAAGGAAACGTGGAAGGTGACCTCCGCAAGGACGTCTCCATGCACATCAAGCGTCTGATCGACATTCAGAGCTATCGTGGCACCCGTCACCGTCGCGGGTTGCCGGTTCACGGTCAGCGCACGCACACCAACGCTCGCACCCGCAAGGGCCCCCGCAAGGGCACTGTGGCTGGCAAGAAGAAAGCGACGGGTAAGTAGCAATGGCTAAAGAGCAAAAGGGCGCCGCGAAAGCCGGCAAAAACAAGAAGTTCAAGAAGCGCGAACGCAAGAATGTGCCATTTGGTATCGCGCACATTCAGGCGACGTTCAACAACACCATCGTCACCATCACCGACCAGGTGGGCAACACTCTGAGCTGGAAGAGCTCGGGCTCGCTCGGCTTCCGCGGCTCCCGCAAGGGAACTCCGTTTGCGGCCCAGCAGGCAGCCTCGAACGCGGCCAGCATGGCGCGCGATCACGGTCTGCGTGCGGTGGATGTGCGCGTCTCCGGTCCCGGTTCGGGCCGCGAGTCCGCCATTCGCGCCCTGGCAGCATCCGGCGTCGAAGTGCGCTCCATCCGGGACGTTACCCCGGTGCCGCACAACGGCTGCCGTCCGCCCAAGCGTCGTCGCGTGTAAGTACGGCAGGGATCAGGGATCAGGTGTCAGGGATCAGTCGCGTAGTTTGCTGAATAGGCAAAGATGGCTGCCCCAAGTATTTGAGAACTGAGCTTCTGCATGAATCGGAGACGGGATCCAGGCTTTCGGGAGAATTCAAACCAGTCTTTTCGTGGTTTTGAACTGACCCCTGACCCCTGATCCCTGATCCCTTTGCAACAAGGGCCGGGATGGAACGCAGTCCGTCTGCGCGTAAACCGGCCGTCATCCGAAGTCAGGAGAAGAAATGGCTCGTTATACCGGAGCAGTATGCCGCCTTTGCCGTCGCGAAGGCACCAAACTTTTTTTGAAGGGCACCAAGTGCACTTCGGAACGTTGTCCGCTGGAAAAGCGCAACTTTGCCCCCGGCATGCACGGCAAGGACCGCAAGGCCAAGATCGTTGGCTACGGCCTGCAGCTGCACGAGAAGCAGAAGGCAAAACGCATGTACTTCACGCTGGAAGGCCAGTTCCGTGAGTACTACGAGAAGGCCAGCCGCGCCCAGGGCGTCACCGGCGAATTGCTCATCCAGCAGCTCGAGCGCCGTCTCGACAACGTGGCATTCCGCCTCGGCTTTGCCATCAGCCGCCGCCAGGCTCGCCAGGTTGTTCGTCACGGACACGTCATGGTCAATGGCAAGAAGGTGAACATTCCTTCCTACCAGGTGCGCGTGGGAGACGAGATCGCAGTCCGCGATGCAGCCAAGAAGCTGATCATCATCGAACAGGGCACGCAAGCTGCCGCTCAGAACCCGGTTCCCGCATGGCTCGAAGCAAGCTTCGAGAACATGAACGGCCGCGTTCTCAGCCTGCCCAAGCGCTCCGACGTCAACCTGCCCATCAATGAGCAGCTGATCGTCGAACTGTATTCCAAGTAAGACAGATGACAGGTAACAGATGGCAGATGACAGTCGGAAGCGAATGAGCCGAGACTGTGATCTGTAATCTGTCATCTGTCACCTGCAATTCAACCGAAGGAGAACTTGCGCGGCCGCCGCAAAATGCATCGCGACGTACATGCCGCACAGGAAACGCGAGACAGATATGCTTTGGAGAGGATTTCAAAAACCGAAGCGTTTGGCAGTGGATGCCGAAACGCTCACCGGTACCTACGGCAAGTTCAGCGCTCAGCCCTTTGAGCGCGGCTTTGGCACCACGATCGGCAACGCCCTGCGCCGGACTCTGTTGAGTTCGATCGAAGGCGCCGCGGTTACCGCGATCCGCATCGAGGGTGTGCTGCACGAGTTTCAATCCATCACCGGCGTGGTTGAGGATGCGACCGACATCATCCTGAACCTCAAGCAGGTGCCCTTCAAGCTGGCGGGCGAAGGCCCGAAGGCGCTCTATTTGCGCGCCGATCAGCCGGGCGTGGTCACCTCCGGGATGATTGAGGCCGACGGCGACGTCGAGATCCTCGACAAGAACATCTACATCGCCACCGTCTCCGAGGGCGGCAAGCTGGATATGGAAATGCGCCTCAAGCGTGGGCGCGGCTATATCTCCGCCGACAAGAACTTCGACGCCGATCTCGGCATCGGGTTCATCCCCGTGGATTCGGTTCACTCTCCGGTTCGCCGCGTGAACTACCTGGTGGAGGCGGCTCGTCTCGGTCAAATCACCGACTACGACAAGCTCACCCTTGAAGTGTGGACCAATGGTGCTGTGAATCCAGCCGACGGTGTCGGACTGGCTGCCAAACTGCTCAAGGACCACATGAACATCTTCATCAACTTCGAAGAGGAAATCGAGGCTGAGGCGCGCGGCGAAGAAGGCCGTGTCCTGCTCCGCAACGACAACCTCAATCGCTCCGTCGAAGAGCTCGAACTCTCGGTCCGCAGCTACAACTGCCTGAAGAACGCCAACATCCAGACCATTGGCGAGCTGGTGCAGAAGACCGAAGCCGAGATGCTCAAGACCAAGAACTTCGGTCGCAAGAGCTTGAATGAGATCAAGGAAATCCTCGCCCAGATGGGTCTCTCGCTGGGAATGAAGATCGACGAGAATGGCAATGCGGTCCCCGGACCTACCAGCATTCCTCCCGCCGCCGCCCTGGCTGCCAGCTATGGCCGCTACGACGACGAGGACGAGCCGCTGGACTCGGTAGACCTGCAGTTGCCCACCGAAACCGAGAATTTTTAAGAACAGCTTCTAGCTTCTAGCCACTAGCTTCTAGCTTGATCGCGCCTAGGCCGAGTCGATGGCCTTCACCCGAACAAGCAGAGCTGGAAGCTAGAGGCTAAAGGCTAGGAGCTAGAAATGCGCCATCGCAATGCAGGAACCAAGCTCGGACGTAACACTAGTCATCGTCGCGCCTTGTTGCGCAACCTGACCACGTCCGTCATCGTCGAAGATCGCGTCCAAACCACCGTGGCCAAGGCCAAGGCGGTTCGCCCGCTCGTTGAAAAGATGATTACCCTGGGCAAGAAGGGCGATCTCCACTCGCGCCGCCAGGCCCTCAGCTACCTCATGACCGATGCCTCGGTTGAACGCCTCTTCGACGTTGTGGCTCCGCGCTACGGCGATCGCCAGGGCGGTTACCTGCGCATTGTTCGCACCGGCTTCCGCAAGGGCGACGGCGGCGAAAAGGCGGTCATTGAACTCCTGGGCGCCGAGGCCCAGCTCGATGAGAAGAAGGCAAAGCGCGACGAAGTCAAGGCCAAGAAGCGCGCCGAGCTCGAAGAGCAGCTGAAAGAAGGCAAGAAGGAAGAAGGCGGCGAAGAAGCCGCCTAGGTCCTGCCGGGACTAGCCATCCAGGCGTTCCTTTTCCCTGCTGGATCAACAGAACGGGCGCATCCCACTTTGGGGTGCGCCCGTTTTGTCGATTTGCAGCTGGTTTGGGCCAGGGAGGGTTCGGTCGCGCCCGGGAACCAGCCGATCCCGTTCCCGAAAAAACCAATGGGGGTTACTCTTGGTAAAATACTGCTGATACCTCCTATTCAGATTGGGCGGATACTGCCGATTCCCCAATCGTCAAGATGCGATTTGCGGGGTGCGTCGTGAGGGTTCAAAAAGGATGAAAGTCACAAGAGGCGAGAGCGGGCAGGCCACTATATACATCGTGCTCTTTCTGGGCACCCTCATGTGCTTGTTGCTGGCGTTGGCGGTGGACGTAGGCAACTTGTTTCATCAAAGGAGGATGGCGCAGGCGGCGGCCGATGCGGCGGCCCTTGCCGCGGTGGAAGAGGTCGCCTCCGGCAATTCCCTCTCCTCGGGTGCGGTTATCAATGCGGCCAATGTCGCCGCCACGGCGAATGGATTCAATACCGGCGCGGCGACCAATCCCGCCGTGGTCACCCTCGCCTCGCTCTCCAGCGGGAACTATCCCAGCACGGCTGCAACCCCCCCGGCAAACTGGGTGCAGGCGAATGTTCAAATGCCGGTCAAGACATTCTTCCTGGGGGGCATCTCGGGACTTTCGACCATGACGGTGAGCGCCACCGCCATTGCCGCCGGCGGCGTACCCAGCCACACATGTACATGCCTGCTGGGTGCAACCGGAAACGACCTGAATCTGAGTGGAACGGGCGATCTGAACATGAAGAGTTGCGGCGCCACCATCAATTCAAGCAGCTCAAATGCCATCGTCATGAGTGGAAGCTCCCAAATATGCGGGACCTCAGTGCAAGCGGTATCGCCGAATTGGAACAACACAGGCAACATTCCGGGCAACGTCACCATCTGTCCGGCGGCAACGAGAGTTCAGGGAGCTGGCGCTTGCTCCGCGCCATCGATTGTGACTCCCACAATGCCCGCCGGGCTCACTTGCGGTGCTAATCCCATTCAGGGCTACATTCTCGGCCCAAACGCCTTGTACCCCAGCCAATCTTACGGGGGAAACTACATGCTGCCCATGAAGGGTGCCGTGAAGAGCGCATCCCCCACCAACACGCCTATCCCCGACGATGATGTAGTCAGCAATTCTGTCTGTTACACCAGCCTCGATATGAGCAACGCCAGTTCGGTCACCTTTCAGTCAGGCATTACCTATTTCGTTCAGGGAACCTTCTTGGTGGGCAGCGGCGAGGCAATCACCGGAACGAACGTCCAGTTCGTCCTTACGACGAGCGGTGCGATCACCTTCAATGGCGCGGCGACCGCGCAACTTTCGGCGCCGAATGCCTCCGACGGAAATCCCGGAGTTCTGTTCTATATACCGAACGGACCGACTTTCAATATCGGGGCCGGCGCCAACCCCACCTTGAACGGAATCCTGTATGCGCCGTTATCCAACATCACCCTGGACGGCGGCACCACCACGAATTTGGACATGGACATCGTCGCGAACACGCTGACCATGGGTGGCAGCGCAGCTCTGAACAATTATGCTACTTCCCTCATCAACGGCAGCAGCGGCGGGGGCGGTGTCGGTGTCCCAGTACTGGTACAGTGAGGCTGTGAGACAGGTGCGTGGAATCATACAACGCGGAATCCGGAGACCAGGACTTGCCGGCCTTGCACGCTGCAGAGCCTTGTTGCAGCAAACCGGCGGCGCGCTGGTGGAAACGGCTTTCATCGTGGCGTTTCTGGTAATCCCGCTGATCCTCGGGACCACCGATATGGCCACCTTGATGTACGCCTCCATTGAGATCTCCAATGCAGCGCATGCGGGAGCCTTGACTGCGATGAGCGGCTCGAATTCGAATGCCACCATCCAGGCCGCGGCCCAGGCGGAAGCCGGCGACTTTCTGGCGGCCAACGTGACCACGACGCCCTCCGCGTACTACGCATGTTCGGCTGCCGAGGGTGGTACTCAATACTCGACACTGGCTTTGGCCACCGCGGGTTGCACGGGCACGGGGAATCATTCGGTTCATTTCGTCCAGGTGCTGGTGAGCGTACCGGTGAACCTTCCATTTCAATGCTGCGGCATGACGTCGCCCGTCACCTTGAATTCTCAATCGATCATGGAGGTGGAGTAGCCATGCCCCTTCAAAGATTCCCTTGGCAGGAGTGCGGAGCGGTGTTGCGTCAGCCTGTGCGTTCGCTGCGCGCCTTGTGCGCGGCGAACTCTCGATTCAACGGGCTGCGCGGAGGGAAGAGAAGTCGGCTGCGCGGCGAGGGTGGCGGCGCGCTGATCGAGATGGCATTCTCGATTCCCATAATGATGCTCATCACCGTCGGCCTTGTCGAGCTTTGCATGATGTTCTACACCCACGCATATATCTCGGAGCTTGCCCGGGAAGGAAGCCGCTACGCCATGTTGCACGGCCCCACTTGCCTGACCGCGCCGAGCGCTACTTCCTGCATGGCTACCGCGGCCAATGTGAATGCCTACGTTTCGGCCATCAATCTGCCGAACCTGGGCGGAGGAACCATGACTCCTGCCACCACCTACGGGGCTAGTGGGGATGTGGCGGGCGGGACCGTGGTGGTTACCGTAACCTACACATTTCCCTTCAATGTTCCGTTCGTGCCAAGCAAGACTGTCACCATGTCGAGCGCTTCAACCATGACCATTGTTCAGTAGCGCGTCGTCGGATCGAATTCGTTCGCAGATGGGTAAACAGGCGTGCATTACGCCGCTCGTGCCAGCTTCTTCGGTCGGGCGATCCTCAAATAGACGTACACCATCAGCTGCAGCGTGAGCGCTCCGCAACAATCCAGCAGCACATCGTAAGGCGAGCCGGTGCGGTTGGAAAGGAATGTCTGGTGCCACTCATCCAGACTGGCGATGGAGGCGGTGCCCAGCAGTGCCAGGAATGAATCCTGAAGAAACCTGGAACGGGGCAGCGTCATCCACCAGGCGCGCAGCCATGCCAGGCCGATTGCGCCATACCCTGTGAAATGCCCTGACTTGCGAATGTAATGATGGAGCAAATCCCAGCGGGCGTCCCCGACAGAGCCAAAAAGCGCCTCAAATATCCGCCGCAGCGGACCTGAGGTGTGGTCCGCGCCAAGCATCTCGGTCGACTCCAGAAGGATGACGCACGCCCCCAACACAACCGGCCACCATGCGCTCACCCAAAATCGCAGCCCCTGCCGGCTATTCGACATGGTAGTTGGGCGCCTCTCTGGTGATGATGACGTCGTGCACATGGCTCTCCCGCAGGCCCGCTCCGGAGATACGCACAAACTGCGCCTTCTCCTGCAATTCCTGAATGGTGCCACATCCCAGGTAACCCATCCCCGAGCGAAGCCCGCCCACCAACTGGAACACCATTGCCTCCAGCGGTCCGCGATAAGGAACGCGTCCTTCGATGCCTTCGGGAACAAACTTGGCCAGCCGGTTCGAATTTGCGCGCTCCCGCTGCACAACGCCCTCGGTTCCCGGCCCGGCAGATTCCAAATCCGCGCTGCTCTGGAAATACCGCTCTCCCGAGCCCTGGCTCATGGCGGAAAGCGATCCCATGCCGCGATAGGTCTTGAAGCTGCGTCCCTGGTAAAGAATCGTCTCGCCCGGGCTCTCGTCCACCCCGGCAAAGAGAGACCCGATCATGCAAGAGCTCGCGCCCGCCGCAATCGCCTTCGTAATCTCACCCGAATACTTGATGCCGCCGTCGGCGATAACCGGAATCCCATGATCCCTCGCCGCGCGATACGCCTCTGAAATTGCCGTCACCTGCGGCATGCCCGCGCCGGTAACCATCCGCGTGGTGCAGATCGATCCAGGGCCAATGCCCACCTTGATCGCATCCGCGCCCGCGTCGATCAGCGCCATGGCGCCGTCATAGGTAGCTACGTTCCCCGCCAGCAAGCCTACACTTGGAAACGCCTTCTTGACTGCGCGAACCGCCTCAAGTACGCGCGACGAGTGCCCGTGCGCCGAATCAATCGCCAGCACATCGGCGCGCGCGCGCACCAGCTCGGCAGCTCGTTCCAGAAAGTCGCCAGTCGCACCGATCGCGCCGCCCACGCGCAAACGCCCTTGGTCGTCCTTGCTTGCGTTGGGGTATTTCAACTTTTTCTGAATGTCCTTGACCGTGATCAGGCCTTTCAGGTTGTACTGATCGTCCACCACCAGCAGCTTCTCCACACGGTGCTTGTGCAGAATCAGCTCGGCTTCTTCCAGCGTGGTTCCCACCGGAACGGTGATCAGGTTCTCCTTGGTCATCACGTCGACAACGGGAATATCGGTTCGCGTCTCGAAGCGCAGATCGCGGTTGGTCAAAATGCCAACCAGCCTTTTCCCGTCCGTGACCGGAACGCCCGAAATCTTGTAGCGCCGCATCACCTCCAGCGCGTCGGCGATCAACTGGTCGGGTCCAATCGTTACCGGGTCCACGATCATGCCACTCTCCGAGCGCTTCACCTTGTCGATCTCCCCGGCCTGGTCGGCAATGGTGAGATTGCGATGAACAATCCCGATGCCGCCCGACTGGGCCATGGCAATCGCCATGCGCGACTCCGTCACGGTGTCCATCGCGGACGACAACAGCGGTGTGTTCAGCGTAATGTCGCGAGTCAGTTGCGTCTGCGTGCTGACCTGCATCGGTACCACGTCGCTATAAGCGGGGATCAGCAGGACATCGTCGAATGTAAGGGCTTCGGGGAGGTTTTTGGCTAGCATATGCTCGGGTGCACCTGGAGGGAAAAAGACTTGAGCCCCCTACGCGTCGGGAGCTTCCGTCTATTGTAACGGAGCTGGCAAGACCGAGAGCTTTATCCCTCCTCAAAACGACCGCTCAGGCCAGCGGATAACGTGCCATTTGGGAACAATGCTCGGCCACTTTGCGGCTCAAAGCAACGGCGTCCGCCGGGACTTGCTTGGCCAATCGGCGCAGAATCATCAACTGCGTTCGCAACGCGTCTCCCTCCGCGCTGGCCGCAAGAATCCTGCGTGAAGCCCTTTCCGCGAGCCCCATCGCCTCATCTGCCAGCAGGCCGGTCATCGCCGCGGCAACCTCGGCCCCGCGTGCCTGATCTAGTTTGCGCGCGCGCAACAGCGCCGATTCCAGTGCGTACACCTGCATAAAGACATCCGCCAGGTCGGCCATGATCTCCTGCTGATCTTGCAGGGCGGTCATGAACCGTTGGCTCGCCACGCCGGCCGCAAAAAGGGCCATATTCTTCAATGCGGCCAGCACCGCGCTCTCGCGCGCCAAAGCCACGCTCTCGTCCGGGCCTGAATCGAACGCCGGCGGCTGCATGGCTTCCTCCATCACCTTGCCGATGGCCTTCAGCAGCGGCAGTTTCCCGCTGATCGCCTGCTTCATCAGCCAGCCGCTGATAATCAGCCGGTTGATCTCGTTTGTTCCTTCGAAGATCTTGTTGATGCGCGCATCGCGATAAACCCGCTCGGCGGCGAACTCCTCCACATAGCCATATCCGCCCATGGTTGCCACCAACTCGTCGGCCAACCTGCTCATCATCTCTGAGCCATAGACCTTTAGAATCGAGCACTCCACCGCATACTCTTCGATCCCCTTTTGAATCTCGCGCGCGTGCTCCGGTTTCGCCGGATCCAGATCAGCCAGCCGAGCATCGATCATGCCCACGGTGCGATAGGCCATCGACTCGGCGGCATAGAGATCGGTGGCGCTCGCCGAAATCTTGCGCTGAATCATCCCAAATTGCCCGATCGGCTTGCCAAACGCAATGCGCTCGTTGGCGTAGTTCACCATCTGCGCAAAAGCGTGCCGGGCGCCGCCCACGCAGGCCACGCCCATCTTGAAGCGGCCCACGTTCAGCACGTTGAAGGCGATGTGATGGCCCTTGCCTGCTTCGCCCAGCAGGTTCTCCACGGGAACCCGGCAGTCCTGCAGACTCAGAGGGCAGGTGGACGAGCCGCGGATGCCCATCTTGTGCTCTTCGGAGCCCACCTTCAGCCCCGGTGCGGTCCGCTCGACCAGGAATGCCGAAAACTTCTCACCGTCGATCTTCGCGAAGATGGTGTACAGGTCGGCAGTGCCGCCGTTGGTGGTCCACATCTTCTCGCCGTTCAGCAGGTAGTGGCTGCCGTCACCTGAGAGCGTCGCGCGGGTGCGGATATTCATGGCGTCCGACCCGGAACTGGCCTCCGACAGCGCATAGGCCCCGATCCACTCGCCCGATGCCAATCGCGGCAGGTAGCGTCGTTTCTGGTCTTCGCTACCGTACCAAACGAGCGGCAGCTGGCCGATCCCGATATGCGCGCCATATGCGGTCGAAAAGCTTGCCAGAACCGAAAGATGGTCGGTCAGCAGGGTCGAGGTGGTCTTGTCCATCCCCATGCCGCCGTACTCCTCGGGAATATCTACCGAGGTGAACCCGAGTTCCGCGGCCTTCTTCAGCAGTGTCCGCATCGCGTCCGGTTCTTTGGCTTCCACTGCCGTGGCGGCCGGCAGAATCACCTCGCGGGCAAACTGCATTGCTGTGGCGGCAATCTGCCGCTGCTCTTCATTCAGATCTTCGGGGGTAAAGACTTCGCGGGGGGTGCGGGTTTCCAGCAAGAAGCTCCCGCCCGGGGCCGCAATGATGGATTCATTTGGCTTGTTCATGATGCCAACCTTCTTACCGCCCCATCACAGTACGACAGCCGGGCGCCAAAGAGCAACCGCACGCTGCGGCAGCAGGGAAATCGCATGAATCCAAGTTGACGACGAGGTCGGTTCCGATTTCCGACGCGCCGGAGGCGCAATGGTGGTTAGCCCCGCGCCTCAGCGCGGGGAAAGCAGCCAGAAATAGCCAGGAAGCCCCGGAGGGGCGAAGCAGAACGGCGAATATGTCATCGAGACAACGGTCATGCGATTGCCCGGGCCGCGGCAGCGCCCTCACGACACCCATAGCCCTGCTTGGCGTACAATTTTCGTACTTGAGATTGTGGAGGCAACGCCCTGTTCGCTCCGTTCGTAACCAGTTTTAATTCTGCCGCCTGTCTGCTTCCTCAGTGGTCGCGACAGACGGCCGCGTACCTGATCTTTTCCCCGCAAAACGGTCTGCGCCACTACCTCAAATCGCACTATGCCGATCAGACGTTTCGGGGGCTCTATCACCTCAACTGGTTCGACCTGGCCTTTCTCATCCCCTATTTCGCCGTCATGATCGTGCTGGCCATCTATGGCGTCCACCGCTATACCATGTGCTACCAGTATTGGAAGTACCGCAAGAACTATCACCCCGATCCGCCCCGGCATTTCGAAGAACTGCCCCGTGTCACCATCCAGCTGCCCATGTTCAACGAGCAGTTCGTGATCGATCGCCTCATCGAGTCCGTCTGCGCGATGGAATATCCGAAGGAGAAGCTGGAAATCCAGGTCCTCGACGACTCCATCGACGAGACGCAGCAGGTGGCGGCCGAAATCGTTGCGCGTTTCGCGGCGCTGGGCCACCCCATTGTCTACATCCATCGCACCAATCGCCACGGCTACAAGGCTGGCGCGCTCGACGAAGGCCTGAATGTTGCCAAGGGTGAGTTTGTCGCCATCTTCGACGCCGACTTTACGCCTCCCCCCGACTGGATCATGAAGGTGATCCATCACTTTGCCGAACCCGAAGTGGGCATGGTGCAGACCCGCTGGACCCACATCAATCGCGACTACAGCATGTTGACCCAGATCGAGGCCATCCTGCTGGACGCGCACTTCATCATCGAGCAGGGCTCCCGCTCCCGCGCCGGAGAGTTTTTCAACTTCAATGGCACTGCCGGCATGTGGCGTCGCCAGGCCATCGTCGACGGCGGCGGATGGCAGCACGACACGCTCACCGAAGATACTGACCTGAGCTATCGCTCCCAGTTGGCCGGATGGCGCTTCAAATATCTGCCCGAGGTCGAATGCCCCTCGGAACTTCCCATCGAGATGACGGCGTTCAAAACGCAGCAGGCGCGCTGGGCCAAGGGGCTGATCCAGACCTCCATCAAGCTGATGCCCCGCATCTTCCAGTCCGGCATCCCACGCACCAAGAAGATCGAGTCGGTCTACCACCTCACCGCAAACCTCAGTTATCCCCTTATGGTGGTGATGACCGTGATGCTGATGCCCGCCATGATCATCCGCTCTTATCAGGGCTGGTTTCAGATGCTGCTCTTCGACGTTCCTTTGTTCACCGCGTCCACGCTTTCCATTGCGGTGTTTTATGTGGCCAGCCAGCAGATCCTCTATCCGGGCAAATGGAAGCGCACGCTTCTCTACATGCCATTCCTGATGGCGCTGGGAATTGGGCTCACGGTCACTAACTCCAAAGCGGTGATGGAGGCACTCTTCGGCGTCAAAAGCGCCTTTGTGCGCACACCCAAGTTCCGGGTCACCAAGAAGGGCGAAAAGTCCCAGGCCAACAAGTACCGCAAGCGCCTGGTGCTGGCTCCCTGGATCGAGATGATCATCGGGGCCTATTTCTTCCTGGCCATCCTTTACACCTTCACAAACAACAATTTCTTCACCGCGCCGTTCCTGATTCTCTTCGTCGTCGGCTATTGGTACACCGGCCTCATGAGTCTCCTGCAGGGTCGCTTCGAGCGCTGGCGCAGCGGTGCTCCAATCGCTGAAAACGATGCAGAGTCCAAGCCGTTCCCGGTGGGGGTGTAGGGTGCAAGAGCAAGTCTCGACATTCAATGCATGGATCGTCCCGGGCATTTTCATCGCACTTGCGGCTTTCTGGTGCCTGATTTGTACTCTGATTGGTTTGGTGAGCGGCTGGAACGCTCTCTCCACGCGCTTCACCGCGCTATCGAAACCCTCGGGAGAGTTTCTCCAGGCCGGGCCATTGTTCCATTCCGTGTATTTGCGCTTCTGGGGGCACTACAGCAGCGTTGTCCGCATGATTTCCGCACCGGATGCCCTTTATCTCTCGGCGCTCTTTCCTTTTCGGCCGGGGCACCCTCCCCTGTGCATTCCCTGGAATGAGATCACCTTCGGCAGGACGAAATTTCTGTGGCAGAAGTATGTCGTTCTCACCTTGGGTAACGAAGAGCGGATTCCTTTGCGCATTTCCGAAGGCATGGCGCGCAAGCTGGGGCTGATGGAACGTGTGCCCTCTGGGGAATAAGAACTTGATTCTACAGCTGCGGAAAAACTGAATTGCGTCTGGCTTTGTAACAGTCATCCACCGGCCTTGCCGACCCACGGTTGGATGAAACGGAGCCTGGCGATGCAGCCGCCAACCTGCCGACTTGCCATCCCCGCGTCAGCGGGGGCCAACTTGCGAAATCGAAAACAATACACTCGTCCTTTTGAAATCTGCAACTTGCAGCATCGTCGGAATCCAGTCTCATTTTAGTTTCTTTTCAGGCACGACTTCTAGCCTGCCCTGAGCCTGTCGAAGGGTGCCGATAAAGCCAATAAAATGAACAGGGCTTTAGCCCCTGCCAAGGCCCATTCCAGCGCTTCACTCGAATTCAGACCATTTTCCGCAACGCCTCTAACCGTTCAGCAATAGTATTCGAACTGGATCCAGGCTCAATTGCCAGGGTTGCGCCTCGTCCAGCAGCGCACGCCACATCTCCTTGGGCACATCCGCCTGCAGGTGTGGCTTGTCACCTGCTTGTGGCGCGTGGTGCAGTCGCAGATACAGCGTCATCTCGTGGGGCGCTTCGCTGGTCGCCATCAGCCAGCAGGGAAACGAGTTCGTCCTCATCCGCGGCAGCCCGCTCCCCTGCAAACGAATCTGGTGAGAGCGGATCCCTGCGTGGGTCATCGCCTCGGGCGCTGAGTCCGCTGTTTCCAACTCGCATCCCCACGCCTCCACCGCGATCCGGCGCGCATCCACGCGGCGGGCGGAGGCGATGTTCTTGCAGCCGGTCAACTGCGCCGCCACAACCGTGCCGGGCCGCTCAAACAGGTCATTCTTGGGTCCGCTGGCGATGACCTTGCCGTGGTCCAGCACCAGCAAGTCGCTACAGAAGCGGAAGGCTTCTTCCATGTCGTGGGTCACAAACACCACCGCGCCGTCGAACCCGGTCAGCGCCTCGCGCAATTGTTCCTCGGTTTGCCTGCGCAGGTGCGGATCGAGCGCGGCAAAAGGCTCATCCAGCAGCAGCGCGTCCGGCTCGGTGGCCATGCAACGCGCAATCGCCACCCGCTGCCGCTGCCCTCCCGAAATCTCAGCGGGAAACTGGTCCGCCAACTCCGCAATGTGCATTCGCTCCAATTGCTCCCGCACCAGCCTTTGGCGTTCTTGCTTGGGCCTGCCCAGCAATCCAAATCCCACGTTCTCGGCTACGGTCATCCGCGGAAACAGCGCGTAGTCCTGAAAGACCACGCCGATCCTGCGCCGCGCTGCTGGCACGTTCTTGCCGGTAGCGCTGTCAAACAGCACACGGCCGTTCAGCCGGATCCGGCCCCGCGACGGATGCACAATCCCGGCGATCATGCGCAGGGTCATCGATTTTCCGGCGCCCGAAGCTCCCAGCAAGCCCACTGCGCCGATGCCAGCCGCAAGCTTCACCTCCAGCGTGAAGCCCTCCAGTTCCTTGGCTACATCGGCTTCCAAACGCAGCCCACCCTGCTCGTTGCGCGCGCGGCTAACCTGGGGCATTGCCGTCACCGGGGCAATCTCGATGGGGGCGGGAAGTCCTCGCCGAGACCTTTTGCCGCTCCAAGGCCTTAAATTGAGCAGGCGGATGATTCCCAGGGAGATGACCACGATCAGCCCCACCCACACGTAGGCCACGCGCATGTCGCCGCCCTCGACTGCGGAGAAAATCGCCAGCGGCATCGTCTCCGTGCGCCCCGGAATATTGCCGGCCAGCATCAAGGTTGCGCCAAACTCCCCCAGCGCCCGCGCAAAGGCCAGCACCGTCCCAGCCAGCACGCCAGGGCCGGCCATCGGTAGCAGCACCCGGCGGAAGACCGCACTCTCCGATGCGCCCAGAGTCCGCGCCGCATCCAGCAGCGTAGGGTTCACCTGTTCGAACGCACCCAGCGTCGTCCGGTACATCAGCGGAAACGCAACCACTGTCGCGGCAATCACCGTCGCCGGCCACGAAAACACGATGGTCACGCCGACCAGCTCCAACGCCTGCCCGATCGGGCTGCGCCGCCCCAGCATCAACAGCAGTATGAATCCCACCACCGTAGGCGGAAGAACGAGCGGCAGCGTCAGCACACCGTCAATCCAGGCGCGCATGCGGCCGCGCATTCCATACATGAACCGCGCCGCCAGCAATCCCAGCAAGAACGTCGCTGCCGTTGCAACGCAGGTCGTGGCCAGTGAGATAAGCAGCGGCGAGGGATCGATGGTCGTGAGCATGGTGCCGCAATTCTAAATTGTCGCGCCTGCGCCGATGACCGTAACTATTCATCCAGGTCGGTGTCGAATAAGGGAGCGCGAACGAATGAGTTCTCAAGTAGCTCCCCGGGCGGCGCAGTGTTTGTGTTCAGAACATGCGATCTCCCCGGACGGTCGCGGCACGTGAACGGAGATTCGATATGTTGCGCGTTAGGTTATTTGTTTGTCTTCTTGGCATGAGTGGAATGGCTTTTCTGGCTGGCTGTAGCTTGGGTGGATTGACGCCTCCGCAAACTCCAATTACTCCGGTTCCGCAGCCCACCTCCGTAATTTTTCTCGTCGCTCCCACCACCATCGCCATCAAAGCCTCGGCAACCATCGATGCAGAGGCGGCCTATCCTCTCGGCACTGCGCTCGACTCCGTCAATACCGGGGTTGGCTACTCCCTGACTTGTGCCGGCGTGGGAGCTTGCGGGACGCTCAGCGTTAGCAATGAATTGGGAGCCGTTGTCTATACCGCGCCGTCCGCGATTCCATCCGGGGGCACGGTGACTATCACCGCAACTTCCGAAGTGAATACGGCGCTTTCAGCCTCAGTGACCATCAAGGTGACTCCGCCCATTCCCATCTCCGTGGCCTTCTCTTCGGCGACGCCCGCCTCGCTCGAAGTCAACAGCTCGGCTTCCCTCGGGATTCAGATTGAAAACGACATCTCTGCAAATCCGCAAGTGCAATGGACAGTGACCTGCGGCGAAGCGGTTTGCGGGTCTTTCAACCCGCCCACCACCAATAACTTTGCCAAGACGGTTTTCACCGCGCCGTCCGCAATCCCAACCGGATCCACGGTGACTGTCACCGCAACCTCAGTCGCAGACCCCACCAAGTCCGCCTCGGCCACAATTACCATCACACCGCAAACGGGCACGTTGGCAGACGGAACCTATGTCTTCCAGATCTCCGCGCAGCCGGGTTCGAACGCCAGCTTCACCACCGGCGTCTTTGTCGCCAAGGGCGGGGCCATCACCGGCGGCGAGGAGGATATCGCGAATTACCAGCTAGAGGGCGACAGCGATGACAACTACACAATGGTTGGTTACACCTCGTTTCAGCCGATTACCGGTGGCAGCTACTCCGTCGCTCCGGACGGAAACCTGCAAATCTTCTTCCAGCCGGGCCAGTCCACGGCTGCGAATCTGACCGGCTCCCTGGCCTCCGGTGGCCACGGGCTGATCGCCGCAATCGATGGAGTGCCGGCCGGAGGTACCCTCGATCTACAGACCGGCGCCGCGGCGCCGGCGGGTGGATACGCTGTCTCGCTCTATGGCGGGGACAACTACACGAGTCCCATGTGGATGGCCGGAATCCTCAATATCGACAGCCCAGGGCAGATCTCCGGGAACGGAAGCATTCTGGATGTTGTAGATGGAGGGACTGGTTTTGGCGCCACCTCTCCCGGGGGGCCAACAGTTGGAGCAAGCACGGTTTCCGCGCCGGATTCACTCGGTCGTGTCGTCATTCAGCTGAACCCTGGCGCGGCTGTTACGTTCCAGCCGATGAGCCTTGCGGCCTACGTTGTGGACGCGAAGCATCTGCGTCTCGCCCTGACTGGTGAAACGTATGGCTATTCCAACGGAAACTTCAGCGGAGTTTTGGGCGGAAGCGCGCTCGGCCAGGGCGTTACCACCGGCAAATTCACAAACGCGTCCTTTGCCGGCTCAAGCTTTGTTCTCGGCGCGACCGGTTCAGACGCGCATGGACAGTTGGACGTTGCAGGGATTCTGACCCCCGCCAGCGACGGCAGCCTCACCGGCACACTCAACTGGAACGACCTCAGCGGAAAAGCGCAGGAGCCTCTGCCCTTCACCGGTTCGTGGACCCTCGATCCCACAGGCCGCGTCACGTTGACGAACCTGTCGGACAGCTCCACCTTCAAATACGACCTGCACCTCTATCTGACGGGCGACGGCGGCGGGCTGCTGCTCTCCAACGACACCACCGAGGTTTTCCTCGGCCAGATCTTCCAGCAGCAGCCTTCGGCCTTCACCGCGACGTCGTTGAGCGGCCCGTTTGGCGCGAATGCAAGTCTGGTCCAGGTCGGCGTAGCAGTTGCGCCGGCAATCGGCACGGTCACGGTTACTCCGGATGGAGAAACCGACACGCTGGCGGGATATGCGGACACCGGCAATGGCGCGCAAGACTTCGCGCTTTCGGGAAGCTTCACTCCAGCGGCCAACGGCGTCTTCCAGGGAACCATCGCCGGCCTGAATGCGACTGCGCGGAGCGCTGCATCCAGCTTCACGCTCTACATGGTCGACAGTACTCAGGGCGTGGCCATTGAGACGGACGCCACGCAGCTGACCCTGGCGAATTTTCAGCTCGCCCAGTAGGCAGGGAAGCGCACGGAGCAAGTGACCGAACTGGAGATGGCGGCGTTGGCGCAATCAACCGGGAAGGTGCAACACGTCCTTCTTCCGGCAGCTTTTTCCGCTGCCTGAAGAAGGGCGTGTCTGGTTGGGGATGCGTGAAGTAATTGTGCAGGGCGCAGGTAATCTAAGTTCTATATAACTCAGTGTTGAACCTTCACGTCCAGGTTCATCGTGATCGGCACTGGACGATCATCCAGCTTTGCCGGGCTAAATCGAGTCTCTCGTACTGCTTCGATCACCTTCTCGTCCAGCTCCGGGCTGACTGAGTCGGTGACTTTGATGTCCTTGGCCTTGCCGGACACATCGACTAGAAATTGCACGCCGACCTCAGCGTCCTTGGGGATCGTCGCACTCAGCGGATCGGTGGGGAACGCAATGTGCATGGGGAAGGAAACGATCTGGGCCGGAGTGACTCCTGAGCTGACGCGGATATCCGGGTTAGAGGCGGTATCGTCGGCCGCTGGCTGGCTAGCGACTGCGGAGACGGTGAACAGCACGGGGGCGAGCAGGATGCTTGCTGCAACGATTCGACGCATATATTCCTCCTTGGCGAAAATAGTAGCCATCACGATATTAATCCCAAAACATGAGTAATGTCAAATCACCAAAATAACAAAAACGATATCAGCATTAATTTCAACAAGATGCATCCAGAAAATCTTGGAATATGAATAGATCGTGAAGAGTTGTTGGATCTGCGGGCAATACTTCCTCCCCTCCTCAACACCGTCCGCCGCTCGTCCAAAAAACCAGCGGCCCGCCTCTCGTTCGAGAGGCGGGCCGCCGGTTTAAAACGATGTTGAGCTAGCTTTTAGAGGATGTCAGCGCACCCAGGTCGGCGGCCATCTTCTCGGTCGAGAAGGCCTCGATCAGATCGCCTTCCTTGATCTCGCTGAAGCCATGGACGCCGATACCGCACTCCATGCCGTTGGTCACTTCACGCGCATCGTCCTTGAACCTCTTCAAAGACCCGATCTTGCCCTTGAAGACCTGTTCGCCCGCGCGCATGACCTTGATCTCCGAGTCGCGGCGGATCACACCATCCAGCACCCTGCAACCGGCAATGGTGCCGATCTTGGGAATCCGGATGACCTGAGCCACTTCGGCGCGGCCAACGTAGTTTTCCTTGAAGGTTGGGTCCAGCAGGCCCATCATGGCTGCGCGGATCTCATCCTGCAACTCGTAGATGATCGAGTGCAGGCGGATTTCCACGTTCTCCTGATTCGCAAGCTCTGCTGCCTTGCGCTCCGGGCGAACGTTGAAGCCGATGATGATGGTGTTGGAAGCGGTCGCCAGGAGCACATCGCTCTCGGTGATCGATCCGACGCCTGAGTGAATGACCTTGATGCGCACCTTTTCGGTAGACATGCGGGTCAGCGAATCGGCCAGAACCTCTACAGATCCTGTCACGTCGCCCTTGATGATGAGCGGCAGGTCCTTGACTCCGGCGGTGCGAATCTGCTCGGCCAGACCTTCCAGCGAAACACGGGAACTCTTCGCCAACTGTGCGTCGCGTTCCTTCATCTTGCGGTACTGGGCAATGCCCTTGGCCTTGTCGCGATCCGCGACCACTAGGAACGTATCGCCCGAGTCCGGCATCGATTCCAGACCGAGAACCTCGACCGGGGTCGAAGGCCCTGCAACCGTGATCGCTCGGCCGCGATCGTCGAACATGGCGCGAACCTTGCCGAATGTGTTGCCTACGATGTAGCTGTCGTTCAGGTGCAGCGTACCGTCCTGCACCAGCACGGTGGCAACCGCGCCGCGGCCGCGATCCAGCTTGGCCTCGATCACGCTGCCGACTGCCTTGCGGCCGGGGGTCGCCTTGGGAGCCTTGATGTCCGAGACCAGGCAGATCATCTCCAGCAGTCCGTCCAGGTTGATCCGCTTCTTCGCGGAAACCTCGACAAACACTGTCGCGCTTTCGCCGCCGCCCGCCCACTCTTCCGGGATCAGGCCGCGATCGGCAAGCTGTTTCTTCACCCGGTCGGGATTCGCTTCAGGCTTGTCGATCTTGTTGACTGCCACAATGATCGGCACGCCGGCTGCCCGGGCGTGGTCGATCGCTTCCAGTGTCTGGGGCATCACGCCGTCGTCTGCCGCAACCACGATGACCACGATATCGGTCACCTTGGCGCCGCGAGCACGCATGCGGGTAAAGGCTTCGTGGCCAGGCGTATCCAGGAAGACGATCTCGCGACCCGAGGCGGGCGAGCCTTCCTTGCTGAACTTCACCTTGTAAGCGCCGATGTGCTGCGTAATGCCGCCGGCTTCGCCGGCCGCAACGTCGGTTTCGCGGATCGCGTCCAGCAATGAAGTCTTGCCGTGATCGACGTGGCCCATGACCGTCACCACCGGCGAGCGCGGAACCTCCAGCTCGTCGATGTTGTCCGACTCCAGAACCTCTTCGATGGCCTGGTTGGCGATCTCTTCTTCGTAGCTGATAACGGTCGCGGCCGCGCCAAACTTGGCGGCAACGTCCTTCACCATCTCCGCGTCCAGCGACTGGTTAACAGTCACAAAGACGCCCTTCATCAGCAGCGATGCGATCAGATCCTTGGCGCGAATGTCCAGCTTCTCGGCCAAATCCTTGACGCTGATGCCCTCGGTGACCGTGATCTCCCGCGTGATGGGCAATGGCTCATTGCTGACGTATTGTTGGCCGCCATAACGAGGAGGCGGCACAAAGCCCTTCATCGGGCCTTCCTTCGTCTTCGGATATTGCTGACGTCCGCCACGGCCCTTTGCGGGGGCGCGCTGCGGGCGAGGAGCCTCACCGGTCGGTGGTGCGCCGCCGGCGCCGGGACGAGGAGGTCCACCAAAGCCGGGACGCGGTGGCCCGCCCATTCCTGGACGAGCGCCAAAGCCGGGTCTTGCTCCGGGTGCGCCACCAGGTCCGCTCGGCGCGTAGCCCCCCGGAGTGGTGCGCGTGGGGTGTTTGGGGCGCGGTCCGCCCGGGAACTGTCCGGGCGCGCCAGGTGCGCCGGGCGCGCCGCCAGGGGTGCGCTGCGGGTAATTGCCAGGCCCGCTGGACGGACGCCGGTCGAAGATCGGCTTGCCGCGCTGGATTCCACCTGCCGCCTGATTTCCCGTGGCGACCGACGGAGGAGGAGCAACGACAATCGGCGCCTTGTACACCGGGCGCGGTCCGGTTTGCGGCATCACCACGCGGCGCGTGGGTTGGCCGGGGGTCGGCGAGAGCGTATGTGTGTGACCCATGAACCGCTGGGCGGGCGCTCCTGCCGGCTTCGCGGCATGGGCGGGCGCATCGGTGCTGGCGGCTGGGGTCGCGGGAGCAGAAAGCGAGGGCTCTCCGGCTGTTGCCGGTGCCTGTGCTTCTGCTGGCGGAGCTTCGGCAACCGGGCTTGTGGCCACTGGAACCGAAACTGTCGTTGCCTCGGCAGCGGGAGAAGTCTCAACAGGGCTGGTTGCCACGGGTGCCATAGCCGGAGTCGCCACGGGTGCTGACGCAACGGCAGCCACAACGGATTCCGCGGGTGCCTGAATAGCTACGGGCACTGCTTCTACCGGCTTCGGCGTCGCTATGGGCGTTGCCGGAACAGCAACTGCAGCCGCGGGCAACTCGGCCTTTTCGGTCGGGCGCGGCGGAACAGCAGCCACAGCGGGCTTCACCACCACCGCAACCGGGGGAGGCGCAACAGCCACGGCCGGACGCACCACGACGGGAGCCCCAACGGGAGCCTTGGCCACCACCGGGTTGGCCGGCGGACGCGACGCAATCGCTGGCGGAGGCGGCACAACGATTGGGGGAGCTTGACGCGGCTGCGGGAAAATCTTGCGAGGTTCCGGGCGGGATTGCGCCGGAAGCGGAGCGGCAACTGCCACCACCACGGGCGGCGCTGGCCGTCCTGGTGCGGCTGGAGGTTGCACCACTGCAGGCCGGTATCCCGGGCTGCTTTGCCGCGCGTCCTCTTCCTTCTTGGCCAGAATGGCCTTCATTACGTCGCCCGGCTTGGAGACGTGAGACAGATCGATCTTGGGCGTAATGCCCTGAGAGCCGCGATTCGCCGAAGCGCTCCCGCTGCCTGAAGACCGGGTCCCGCGCTCAAAATATACGCGAACCTTCTCGGCCTCATACTCTTCCAGGGAACTGGAGTGCGTCTTTCCTGCATCCAGGCCGAGTTCCGCCAATACGTCAAGAATCCGCCGGCTCTTGACTTCCATCTCGCGCGCGAGATCGTTGATACGAACCTTACTCATCCGCCTCTTTTCAAATATTGCTACCCAAAGCCGGTTAGTCGCTCATAGCTACCCCGTGGCATTGGTTGTTCTGCATATTGCCATGATTGCCCGATTGACCTGAAAGAAGGCGACGCATACTAAGCGTCGTCCTCCTGGGCCGCCTGATCTTCTTCGATTGCGCTTGTTGCCTTGCCCGCTTCCGCGTCTCCATCGGCATCGGGAACATTCTCCACCGCCGCTTCCATCGCGGTTATCGGTTCCGAGTCTGTTTCCGCCGCTTGCAGGCTTTCCAGCTCTTCCACCACAACAGCGGCGTTTTCTGCTTCAGCCTCGGCATCGTCTGCGACCTCGGGAGCGTTTTCCACTTCCGATTCGCCTTCTTCCGCCGCGGCTTCTTCAAAATGTCCAAAATAGTGGCGAACCGCTACGCTGATCCGTTCCAGCGTCTTTTCGCCAATCCCCGGAATCTCTTCCAGTTGTTCGGGAGTCATATCCGCCAGCGATTCCACCGTCGTAATGCCGGCCGCAATCAGCTTCTGGATGATGCCATCGCCCAGTTCCGTCACCTGCTCGATGGGTGTCGAAGGACCGCCGGTCATAGCTTGCATCTGCTGTTCGACTTCCTGGCGCTTCTCTTCTTCGCTCTTGATGTCGATCTTCCAGCCCAGCAGCTTGGCAGCCAGGCGCACGTTCTGCCCCTTCTTGCCAATCGCCAGCGAGAGCTGCGTGTCGTCCACAATCACTTCGATCTGCTTGTCGGTCAGATCGGTGATCGAAACGCGGCTCACCTTGGCCGGTTGCAGCGCCTTCTCCGCAAACGTCGTGATCTCGTCGCTGTACTCGATGATGTCGATCTTTTCCCCGCGCAGCTCGCGGATGATCGACTGCACGCGCATGCCTTTCATGCCCACGCAGGCGCCCACCGGGTCCACGTCCTTGTCGCGGGACTGGACGGCAATCTTGGTGCGTTCGCCGGCTTCGCGGGCAATTGCCCGGATCACTACCGTGTTGTCGTAAATCTCCGGCACTTCCGACTGGAACAGGTTCGACACCAGTTCAGGGGCCGCACGCGAAACGATCACCTGCGGCCCCTTTGCTGCCCGGTCCACCTTTAGCAGGACAACGCGCACGCGCTCGCCCACTGTGAATTGCTCCAGGCGCGACTGCTCGCGCTTCGGGCAGCGCGCTTCCGCCTTGCCCAGATCGAACACAACATCCTGTCCTTCAACCCGCTTGACCGTCGCGTTCAGCACTTCCTTTTCGCGATGCGCATATTCAAGGAAGACCGTGTCGCGTTCTGCCTCGCGCACCTTCTGGAAGATCACCTGCTTGGCCAGCTGCGCGGCAATGCGGCCCAGTGGAGAGGTGTCGCGATAAAGCCGGATCTCGCTGCCCACTTCGGCGCCGGGGGCCATTTCGCTGGCCGCGCTCAAAGTAATCTGGTTAACCGGATCCTCCAGCGGCTCGTCGTCGGCTACCACTGTCTTGTAGATATAGGCGGTAATCTCGCCGGTTTCCTTGTTCATCTCGCCGCGCATGTTCTCTTGTGTCTTGTAAAACTTGCGCGTAGCCAGGGCGATGGCCTCTTCGACCGCGCCAACCACGATCTCCGGGTTGATCCCCTTCTCTTGGCTCAGGAGCTCGATGCTTTGATACAAAACGCTAGCCATACTCTGCTTGCTCTCTCGGGTCTTTCATCTGCAACGGAAGCTCTTGCCTCCGCCGGTTGATGTTGGTTTGAAGTCTCTGCTGAACGCGCAATCGCGGTTCAGGGCGGCTCGCATGCAGCTATTGAAAAAGCCTTCACACTGAGCGGTTTGCGGCGCAGCCCAGTCAGCCTGCGGTCCCGCTTCGCCCACAAGACTGAAGCTTAGAACTCGGGCACCAATTGCGCTTTTTCAACGTTCTCCAGCGCAATCTCCACCGTACTCACGCCGGTTTTCCGGCTCTTGCTATTTTGTTTCACGGCAGATAGATCCAACGTAATCGACCTGACTGCATTTCCCCCAGAGCCCGATTCGCCGTCCGCCTCACTATTGGATGCGGCCAACAGCCGTCCCTGCCAGTGGCGATTGTTACGGATCGCCTCGAAGGTCTGAATCTTTACCAGGCAGCCCGCAAAACGCTTGAAATCCTCCGGCCTGACCAGCTTCCGATCCAGCCCCGGCGAACTCACTTCCAGCGTGTAATCCGCTCCCGGAATCAGGTCTTCCACATCCAGAAGAACGCCGAAATCCCGCCCGAATGCGCTGCAGTCCCCGTGCGAAATGCCCGAGAGCTGCTCCAGGTTCACGCTCCCGTCCAGCAGTCGCACCGGAAGGTCTTCCGTTACTTCCTGAGTCTCTTCTTCCGGACCTATCTCGGCGTCCGGCTCCGCATCGGACTCTGCAATCGCCGCCCGTTTTGCCGCTGCCGCTGCAATCGCAGCCTTCAGCTTGGCGCGGCCTTCGGCATCCTTCTCCAAAAAGACTCGCAGTACGCGCTCTTTGGATGGCCCGACCAGTTCGATATCCACCAGGTCAAGACCGTGCGACGCCGCCACGCGTTTCGCCACTTCCCGAATTTGCTCCAGCTTTGCCGCCATCGTCCCTGTGCCGTCACAGCGGCCATTTTCTTTCAGAATTCACTCAAAACGCCGGGGACATTGCGCGCTTCCCGCACCCGTCGGCCAAGAACTTTTCGCCCCAAATAAAAAGTGGGCTCTAAGCCCACTCATCTCTCCGCCAGCCGGTGCGGACACGGCAATTCAGGCGGACAAATTCGTCTGCATCCTTAGCATAGGCTCAAATCGTCCAAAGTTCAATCGAGAAGTGCAGTGAAATAGCCTATTTCGAGACTTCGGTGTGGCAAAAGGGAGAGACCATCTGCAATACTCACCGCCATGATCCGGAAAGCCATTCCCCTCGCTGTACTCCTCACATCCCTCTTTGTTGCCGGAGCTTCCGTTCCCGTTCGCGCCGACGACTCGGCCGCCGCCATCGCTGCGGGCGGCCTCGTCCCCCGCCGCGAGACCCGCATTGTCATGGCCAGAGAAGTACTGAAAATCGGGCTGAAGAAAGTCGTGGTCGATTACGACTTCCGGAATGATTCCGACGAGGATGTTACGACGGAAGTGGCATTCCCGGTGCCGCCATATGAGAACGACTTCGCTCAAGGTCCAGCGCCGGAGCAGGCCTCATTCCAGAGTTTTAAGCTATGGGTTGATGGCAAGCCGGTCCATTTTGAGTTGGAAGCCAAGGCGACTCTCAAAGGTAGGGACATCACCGCGCTACTCAACGCAGATCACATCGACATTCCCACATTTGGCCATTTTGTTGACTTTGTCGACAAGGCGCACGTCGAAGTGATCAAGTGCCCCGATTTCTCTCGGCTTACGCAAAGCTCAAAGGACCGATTGGCCAAGGCCGGAGTTTTTGAACTGGAGGATACTCCGTGGGGCTGGGGCAAATGGACCGTTCATCTGCAATATCACTGGACCCAGACGTTTCCGGCACACTCTACGGTTCAAATCCGGCACGAGTACGTGCCGATTTCCGGCGACGCCTACACAATGGGGGATTGGGCAGTGA
Source organism: uncultured Occallatibacter sp. (assembly GCA_964595345.1). Lineage (GTDB taxonomy): Bacteria > Acidobacteriota > Terriglobia > Terriglobales > Acidobacteriaceae > Telmatobacter. The sequence continues at coordinate 22,668 of CAZQPY010000020.1, read as the reverse complement.
AGAATCTGATGGAGGCAGGGGAGGCTCCGGCCGATGAGGCGAATCCGAAACCCTTGAATCCCGAAGATCGAGGAGATCTGACATCCTTTTGTCTGGGCCCGGCACTGGCCCGCAACATGGCTGGGGGTTTTCCTAAACAGTCAGCCTATGTGGCGACCGATGCGAATTCTGGCCCCACGCTTTGGATGCAGTGGGTAGATTTCATCCTCACCACAGCCAACACCTGGAAGCGTCCGATCGAGGACTTTACTCTCATCGTCGAGCGGTCGAAGCCGGAACATGATGGGCGCACTCTAATCAGCTTCTGCTCGCCGGAAGCCGGGAAAGTTGAGAAGATCGACGCGGACCACTTTCAGGTGCACTTGACGAACTTCGTACCGAGGTCGGAATTGCATATTGGCTTTTTCGAAGTGCCCAGCGCCAAGTCGTCGCCGAAGAAATAGGTTTGAGGTGCTGACATCTTGCCTTGACACCATCCGCGTTTCCGCTAAGCTGAAAACATGTCAAGCGGAAATGCAGAGATCAAGACAGCGGTGAGCCGGATCGGCCAGCGGCGGCAGGTCGTTATCCCCAAGCGCGTCTTCGACGCTCTCAAATTGCGGGCCGGCGACTTTGTCGAGGTAAGCGCCGAGAACGGACGCCTCCAGATGTGTCCCAAGCGGCTTGTCGATATCGGGGACGATGCCCTCACGGAAATCGAAGCGGCTAAAGTCCGGCTCGGTGAGGCGGAGATCAAGGCCGGAAGTTCCAAATCCTGGCGAACGGTGAAGAATGAACTGGGCCGTTGAGCTTTCTGCCTCGGCCATCAAACAGCTGAAGAAGCTGCCCAGCGACCGGCAAATGCAGATCGAGCACGCCATCGACGAAATGGAATCCGATCCAATGGTCGGGGACGTGATTCCACTCAAAGGCCCTGAATGGAAGGGGCGCCACCGCAAGAGGGTCGGGCCTTACCGCATCATCTTCGCGTTGGACCGCAAAGCCATGACCGTGGCCATCTCTGCAATCCTCATCCGCTCAGAAAAAACCTATCGGTAAACCAGGCCCTCCGCTGTCATCCCTCTTTCAGGTCAGAGCCTGCAACCATCGGGTCACCGAGCAAAGTTGGCATCGGTAATAGTGATAAACTAATCAATATTCCATGTCAGTTTCTCGTCCGTCTCAACCCCCCGCTGTTTCGCTCGCCGATGCCCGAGCCGCACTGCTCAAGCGCGCCGCGCGCGATGCAATGGACTACCTGGAACGAGAAGATAAGCGCCCCGTAGCGCCCACTCCGCAAACGATTGCGGCTCTGAGCGCACTGCGTGGACCCTTGCCGCCCGGCCCCACCAGCGCTGAAACTGTTCTGCACCTGCTCAACGAGTTCGGTTCCCCGGCGACAGTTGCCAAGACAGGCGGGCGCAACTTTGGTTTCGTCAATGGCGGATGCCTCCCTGCCGCTCTTGCCGCTTCCTGGCTGGTCAGCACCTGGGACCAGAACGCCGCGTTCTTTGTGCAGTCGCCTACGGCGGTCACCCTCGAAGAGGTCGCTCTCGAATGGGTGTGCGATCTGCTCAACCTGCCTGCCGGGACCGGCGGCGCATTGGTTACCGGGGCCACCATGGCCAATTTCTCCGCTCTCGCCGCCGCCCGTCACGCGCTGCTCACCCGCGCCGGCTGGGATGTGGAAGGCGAAGGCCTCTTTGGCGCGCCTCCCATCACCGTTGTCGTCAGTGCCGAGGCGCATCCTTCGGTGGCCAAGGCGCTGGGAATGCTCGGGATGGGCCGCAATCGCGTAGTTCATGTTCCAGTCGACGGCCAGGGGCGAATGCGTGCTGACGCCCTTCCGCAACTGGATGCCAACACGATCCTTTGTCTGCAAGCTGGCAATGTGAACACCGGGGCTTTCGATCCTGCTTACGCCATCATCCCGGCGGCTCGTGCCGCTGGCGCTTGGGTCCACGTCGATGGAGCCTTCGGACTCTGGGCTGCCGCCTCGCCCGAGTACCGCAAATGGACCAAAGGTTTTGAATCGGCCGACTCCTGGGCTACCGACGCGCACAAATGGCCGAATATCGGCTACGACTGCGGCATCGCCCTGGTCCGCGATCCCGACCACCTGCGCGCTGCCATGTCCATGGATGCGGCGTATCTGGTGCAGGGAGAACACCGCGAGCCTTCTTATTTCAATCCGGAGTTGTCGCGCCGCGCCCGCGGGGTGGAGTTGTGGGCCGGACTTCGCTCGCTCGGTTGCTCCGGAATGGCGCAGATCGTCGAGCGCACCAGCAGTCACGCCCGCCGTTTTGCCGCCGGCCTCAAGGCTGCCGGCTTTGAGATTCTCAACGACGTGGTCATTAACCAGGTGCTCGTCTCCTTCGGCTCGCCGGAGAAAACGTTGCGCACCATTGAACGAATCCAGAAGGATGGAACCTCCTGGTGCGGATCGACAATTTGGCAGGGACACACCGCAATGCGCATCAGTGTCTCTTCCTGGGCCACCTCCATCGAGGACGTCGATCGCAGTCTCACCGCCATGATCCAGGCTGGCCGGGACTAAACAAAACCTTCGGGAAGTTGTCATTCCCAGCAATAAGTCGCACTGTAAGTGCGCGCAATCGACGTGTGTTCCATGACTTGTTGGAAGTTGGGAACGGCAATAACCACTGCTAGAGATCGCCATCGAGGCGACAAAATTTAAGAGGAATGTTGGAAGACTGACGAATGCGAATGAGTAGGCGGCGCTTGTGGGCGCTATTGACATTGATAGTGTGCGGCGCTCTTTGCGGTGCCCTGGCAGGCAGTTTACTGGGGCGCCTGGTCGCGTTCAAGGCTGCTGAGAGCTGGCTTGACGAGTACGCGATTCGCGTCGTCATGATGGAAGACGATTCCTTCGCCGAAGCCCGCGATCTCCTCGCAGCTCTCAATACATCCCATGACGGCTTCTGTTCCGATGCCGAAATCTCCTACTTCCGCGAGCTCGTCTTTCGCTCGGAGTATCTCAAGGACGCCGGTCGCATGACCGCCGGCCAGATCGCCTGTTCCGCCACTTCCGGTCGCCAAATCTCCTCGCTCGACAAGTTCACCCCCGGCTTCGCGGAGAAGGACGGTACCGTCGTCTTCAGCAACCTGGTACCGCATAGCGACAGCGGGCTTAAGAGAGCCGGACTCCGGGAGGGCAGCGCCTATGTCGTCTTTGGTTCGCATGAACCGCAGCGCACCGGGCCCATCCCCCTGCACTTTACCATCACCATGACCAACGCCCCCGACCTTCAGACCCGGCACTTCGGTTACGCCGTGCCCCACGTCAAGGAGGCGATTCTCGCCATGGATGGCGTCGACCATCAGGGTGACACGCTTTATGCAACGCGCTGCTCGGCGCACAACGCAAACTGTGTCACTGCCTATACTTCGGCCGAAGAAGCGCTGAAAGGCGAAGGAAGCAAGGTAACCGGGGGCATGGTTTCCGGTTGCATCGTCGGAGCACTGATTGGCCTGATGCTCGCGCTTATCTACCAGCGCAACCACAGCATTGGCCAGCAGCTGCACCGCGCCATCCGCCGCAATGAGCTGAGGGTTCACTATCAGCCCATCGTCGACATAGTTGACGGCAGAATCGTCGGTGCGGAAGCTTTGGCGCGTTGGAGCGACGATCACGGAAAGGTGATTGCACCCGACATCTTTGTTGGCATCGCGGAAGAGCGCGGTTTTGTCGGTGAGCTCACCCGGCTCGTAATCCGGCGTGCGCTTGCCGATTTCAGCAAAACGCTGCGCAACCGCCCCGCCTTCCGTCTCAACGTCAATGTAACTGCCGCGGACCTCAGCGACGACTCATTCCTGCCCATGCTCCAGACTGCGCTTCTGCAGGCGCAGGTGGTGCCGCAGAGTCTGGCCATCGAGATCACCGAAAGCGCAACCGCGCGCAAACAGAAGGCGGTGGGCACCATCGCCGAGCTCAGCCGGCGCGGCCACAGCGTACATATCGATGATTTCGGAACCGGATACTCCAGCCTCGCCTATCTCAACGAGCTCGCTGTGGACACCATCAAAATTGACCGGGCTTTCACGCAAGCCATTGGCACCGGTTCGGTCACCGTCTGCATCCTGCCCCAAATTCTGGAGATGGCCGATGTCCTCAACCTCCAGGTCATCGTCGAAGGCGTCGAAACCAACGAACAGGCTGGCTACTTCGCAGCAGGGGGAAGACCCATTCTCGCCCAGGGCTGGCTTTTCGGATATCCGGTGTCCGCCGATGAGTTCCACCGCATTCTGTCCGAATGCGCCACCCTTGAGTCCGAATCTGTCGGCATCGCCTGACCGCGCTGCGATGTGCCGCTTTCAGAGGGCGTAAACCTCTCTTGAAGTTACACTTCCGTGAATCTTTTGAAACTCTTCTAATGAACTGGCCGACTCAATCCGATAATAGAGCTGAGTCGGCTGGTTTCGGCTCCCGTTGCGCTCTCCATCGATTCCAGAGTGGATGTCGGGAAGATGATTACCACTGCCAAGCGCAGCTTCTTCGCTGAAGAACGATCGCTCACTCTCATTGACAGCACGGTAGTTTTTGCAATGCATTTGCTCGGCTGTCACCCATGAACGGTTCACCACGATGAAGAAGAGAAAGCAACGTTTCTACCTCATGCTCCTCGCCACTGCCACCGGAACCGCCCTCGGCGTTCTGGGCGGTTCTTTGGCGAATGAAACGATTACCCTCCGCCTTGCTGAGGTGAAGCTCGATCAGTATGCCTCCCGCCTGCTGACCGACGGAGAAGCCTCTTCCTCCGAATTGCGCACGGTCCTCACCGCTGTCAGTGCCGCCCCCCATTCCTTCTGCTCCGTCGGACAAATTGATTACTTCCGCAAGCTGATCTTCGAATCCGAATACACCAAGGATGTCGGCCGCATGAGCGACGGAAGAATCGCCTGCTCCGCGACCTTGGGACATGCCCCCCGCTCCTCCGCCCAGCTCACTCCGAATTTCATCCAGCAAGACGGCACCAGCCTCTTCATGGACATCTACCGCAATCTGGTCCCGGAAAAGGATGCCAACAGCACCGTTGCCGCGCTCGGCAAAGGCGATACCGTCGCCCTCCAGCAGGGCGATTCCTATGTCGTCTTCACTCCCATTATCCGCATGCATCTGGAACCGGCGCCGCTCCATTACACCGAGACCGTCATCAACGCGCCCACTCAGACTCCGGGCCGTCTCATCGGCGAAGTGCTCCCGCTTGATCGCGCCATCCTCACCTCCGAAGGGCAGGGCCGGGACGGCGAGACTCTCTACGCAACTCACTGCTCCATTCGTTATTTCAACTGCATCACCGCCTATACCTCCCGTGCGGAGGCGTTTGCCGCCGATCGCACCCATTTCGCCATCTGCGTTGCCTTGGGCGGACTCCTGGGCGCGGCTCTCGGTTTGATCACCTCTGTCCTTTACCGCCGCAATCAAAGCCTCGAACAGCAGCTCCGCCGCGCCCTGGCCACAGACAAGATGCGCGTCTTCTATCAGCCCATCGTCGATCTCGCCAGCGAGCGCGTCGTTGGCGCCGAAGCCCTCATGCGATGGACCGACGAAGACGGACAGACGATCAGTCCCGAGGTCTTCGTCAAGCTCGCTGAGGACTGTGGTTTCGTGGGAGAAATCACTCGAACCGTGGTGCGCCATGTCTTGCGCGATCTCGGCAAGCTTCTCAACGACTCGCCCGATTTCCGCGTCAGCATCAATGCGGCTCCGGCAGATCTGGCGGACCCCAGGTTTTTGCCCATGCTTGAGCGCTCCCTGATCCGCGCCGGAGTCTCGCCCAAAAGCATCGGCATCGAAATCACCGAAGGCTGCACCGCCCGCCAGCAGATCGTCAAAGAGGCCATTCTCCACCTCCGCAGTTGCGGGCACTTTGTCTATATCGACGACTTCGGAACCGGCTACTCCAGCCTCGCCTATCTGCACGATCTCTCCGTCGATGCCATCAAGATCGACCGCGCCTTTACCCAGGCCATCGGCACCGAGGCCGTTACGGTTGTGATCCTGCCGCAGATTCTGGCCATGGCCGCCTCCCTCAAGCTCCTGGTCGTGGTCGAAGGAGTTGAAACCAGCGAACAGGCCCGCTACTTCGCCTCAGCCGAAGACACCATCCTCGCCCAGGGCTGGCTCTATGGACGCGCGGTTCCCGCCTCCGACTTCCTCCGCGCTTTTGCGGAGCAGCGCAGGCAGCCCGGCGCCGACTCATGGAGAAAGCCGCAAGTCGTTCTTAACTCTCATCCGCCGCAAGATGCCCAGCTCGATCGTCCCGAACAGCCCAGCGCATTGCAGGAAACGACCTAAAGCCTCGCCGCGCTGTCGCACGACAATCTAAAGACTTTATCCGTATACTCCGATGAAGGCTGTATGCCGAATGCAACGGTGCCGCTTCCTGCTGCTAGACGGCAGGGAGCGCAGGAATTTCATCCACGATGCAGACCATGAAACACCGCGCGCTCCTGGCTTTGATCGCGACCCTCGTTGCCGGCGTCATCGGTGCGCTCACCGCTTACTTCCTCGGAAGAGTCGCTACCGTGAGCCTCGCCGAGCGCCGCCTCACGCTCGATGTCGCGGAAGCCGCAAAGCAGGCCGATCGTTCCATGGCGGAATCCCAGGATGTCGCCGCGGCCATGCATGCATCGCCCTATCTCCCCTGCTCCGATGAGGAGATCACCTATTTCCGCGCTCTGCTCTTCGAATCCCGGCACTTGAAGGATCTCGGGCGTATCGGCGGGGGCAATATCGTCTGCTCTGCGGCGCTCGGCCGGATGGCCAGGCCACGATCCGTCCCCCGTCCCGATTTCATCTTCCAGGATGGCACCCGGGTCTACAAATCGCTCCCGCTCTATCAGGACAGCGAAGCCAACCTCGTCGTCCTGCAGCAGGAAGACAGCTTTGTTGCCCTGCGCCCCAATCCCGTTCTCGCCTCCGGTTCCCTACCCACTCACTTCGCGGAAACGGTTGTAGACGCGCCCAGCCAGAAAGTGGGCCTGTTGCGCGGCGATCCGCTCGGCGCCGACGCCGAGCTTCTTAACGGAGACGGCGAGGTTCGCGTGCGCGACATGCTCTACGCTACCCGTTGCTCCACGCGTGGGCTCGGTTGCGTTACCGCCTTCGTCGCCATTCCCGAGGTGCTTTCCGCCGAGCATCTGCCCATGGCCATCTATTGCGGATTTGGTGGTTTTTCCGGAGCACTGCTCGGCCTCCTCATCTCCATCTTTTACCGCCGCAGCAAGGGACTCGAGCAGCAGTTGCGCAGGGCGGTCGAGAGCGACAGCCTGCAGCTGATGTACCAGCCGATTGTCGATCTCCACACCCGCAACATCATCGGCGCGGAGGCTCTGGCTCGCTGGACCGATGAGGACGGCTTTTCCATCGACCCGGACGTTTTCGTCAGGGTCGCGGAAGAGCGTGGCTTGATGGCTGATTTCACCCGCTTTGTCCTGCGTCGCGCGCTGCTGGAAATGGGCCCGGCTCTCCGCCACTTTCCGGGATTCCGCCTCAATCTCAACCTCACCTCCACCGACCTCTCGGATCCCCGCTTTCAGCAGATGCTGGAGCAGTCGCTGCTGGAGTTCGGCGTCTCTACCCGGAGCATCGGCATCGAAATCACCGAGACCGGCACCGCCCGCCAGCAGCTTGCCATGGATGCCATCTTCCAGCTGCGCCGCCGCGGCCATCGCGTCTACATCGACAACTTCGGAACCGGCTATTCGAGCTTTGCCTATCTGCAGGACCTTGCCGTCGATGCCATCAAGATCGATCGCTCCTTTATCCGGGCCATCGGCACCGGCGCGGTCACCGAGTCCAATTTGCCCCTGATCCTTGCTATGGCCGAGGCGCTCAACCTCGAAGTCATCGTGGAAGGCATCGAAAACCGCGAGCAGGCCAATTACTTCATCTCCCGGGACAAGCGCATCCATGCGCAGGGCTGGCTCTTTGGCTATCCCTACCCGGCCGCCGAATTTGAAAAGCTGCTGGCCGAAGAGCACGCCAAGAACTCCCCGCCCAAGCCCGAAGTGCCCTTGGCCGTTCCCATCAATACCGTGCCCATGAAGCCGTCCTGAGCCAATCCTTGTGGGGCATTCACCGGCGCTTCGAACCCACTGCGGACCCATCCACGTCCGCCGATGCAACCCCTACAGCGAAACCGGAATTGGTGTATCCCGGAAGCCCTGCGCCAAGGTCGATGCGACCATTGGGGAGCGGCGACCTTGCAGGGAACTGGCCAGGACACAGGGACTCTGGTTTCGCTCGAACTTGCTGACTCGCTAACTCGCCATCCCCGCGTCAGCGGGGGCCAACTCGCCAAATCGGATCCAACACCGCGTTTCCGGTTGGATTCTTCGTACTGCGGCACATCCGAGCTCTTGTTTCTTTCCGGTTTGTCTGGCGCCCGCTTTGCGCCCAGCGTCCCAAGCGACGACAATAGCTGCATGAAATTCCGTCGCCTTACAGTTCTTGCCTTCTTCGCTGTATTCGCCGCCACCCTCGTCGCGCATGCGCTCGACAAGCAGCCCGCCTCTGTCTATCGCGCGCGCCGGGTGGCTCTGGGCGCAAGCCTGAAGGGTGGAGTTGCCGTCCTCTTCGCCGCTCCCGAGGCGGCGTTAGACTTCGATCCCTACCGCCAGGATTCGGATTTCTATTATCTTTCCGCCTGGAATGAGCCGGGCGCGGCTTTGCTGGTTGTCGGCGATGCGCCGCAGGCCGCCCCTCCTCGCACTTATAAGGAGATCCTCTTCCTGCCGACCCGCGATCTGCGCATGGAAAAATACACCGGGGCCAAGATGGATGCTGCCACACCCGGCGCGGCGAAACTTGCCGGGGTCGATGCCGTGGAGTCCATGACCGACCTGCCCGCTGTCTTGAACAAGCTCATCGACGCTGACCGGCGTCTGACGCGCAATCTGTGGGCCGAGCCTGGCAACCAGCCGGCGCAGTCTCTGCTCGCCTTCACCGCGACTACGCTCGGGCTTGAGACCGTGCCCTCCACCCGTGACGTGAGCGCTCCCATCGGCGTTCTCCGCCAGGTCAAGGATGAAGGCGAGATCGCGCTGCTGCGCAAAGCCTCCGACATTTCCGTTGTGGCGCAGCGGGTCATGATGCGGGCGGTCAAGCCAGGCGTTACCGAGCGTGCCGTGGCCGGCCAGATGACCGCCTCCTGGCTCGAGCAGGGATGCGAGCGGGCCTCCTATGCGCCAATTGTCGGCTCCGGCCCCAACGCTACGACTCTCCATTACTCGGAGAACAGCCGTACCATGCAGGACGGCGATATCGTCGTCATCGATGCGGCCTGCGAGTACTCGATGTACGCCTCCGACATCACCCGCACGGTTCCCGTGAACGGCCATTTCACACCGCGCCAGCGCGAGATCTACAACATCGTCCTCCGCGCGCAGAAGGCCGCCATTGACGCCTTCGTCTCCGGCAGGTCCAAGATCAACGATCGCGACCGCCATGATCCCGACTCGCTGGACAACGCCGCCTACAACTACATCGACACCCACGGCAAGGATCTGCACGGCGACCCACTGGGCAAGTACTGGCTGCATGGATTGGGCCACATGGTCGGCATCGATGTCCACGATCCGGCCGATTACCCCGCGGTCCTCAAACCGGGGATGGTCTTTACCATCGAGCCGGGCGTCTATATTCCTGAAGAGAAGATCGGCGTGCGCATCGAGTGCGTCTTCCTCGTAGGCGCGGACGGCAAGTTGATCGATCTCGTTGCCGATCTGCCCCACACCGCCGAAGATGTCGAAGCGGCCATGCAAGGAAAGTGACAGTTGCAAACCCGTGGTAAAAGTCGAGTTTTGAAAGGGCACGGTTTTACAGGCCCCGGAAAGACTCCTTAGGGAGGGCAAGAAGCGTCAGGGCACGACTTCAGTCGTGCCGCAAGTGCCCTAAAACCAACGTGGGCTTTAGCCCCTGAGGGAATATTCCCTGGACGCGAGCGACCGTTGAGAGGTTCTGCAGAAAAAGATGGGCAGACGAGAGATAATTCGCCTCACGCAGCTTGAAGTTCTCGAAGCGGAATTTCGGGAGTTGTTGATCCCGTGCCTCCGGCAATGTGTCGCGGGGCGTTGGGGCATTTTTGGAACCTATGATTCTCTTGGTGCCGACAGGCGATACTGGAACTGGCCAGAAGCTGATCGTCTCCGCGAACTGGCCAACTTGATTCGTGAAATAAGAAGCGATTCAGGCGAAAGAAACGCACTCTGCGATGAGTTCCTGCGCCTCTGCAAGCTCCATCAAGCAAATGACCCAGGGGAACCCAAAGCGGCGAAAGCCTTCTTGCAAAGCCTGGGAGTTCCAGTACAGGAACGAGGGGAATAAAACGCGATGGACGATTCGAGCGAAGGAATGGAACCCACGCAACTCGAGAGCCTGGCGCAGGTCTTCAGCGACCAGCTTCTCGCCTGCCTGGAAGAGTGCGCACGCGGACGCCGCGGGCTCTTTTCCGGCTTTGAGCACCTCGGTGAAGAGCACGCCTGGCCTGAAGCCGCGAGCCTGCGCGAACTTGCCATGGCCTTGCAGGGAATCTTCGCCCAGGCCGGAGAATCCAATCCCCTTATAGCCGAGTTCCTCGACCTCTGCTCCATGCACGGAGAAAGCAATCCCGGCGAGCCTCGCCTCGCCCGCGCCTTTCTGCAGCGAATCGAGCGGAATCAGGTTGGCGTGCAGCCCGAACCGGAGCGCCGTCCCCAGGGGCGTCCATGGTAATGCTCGGGGCTTTCTTTGCTCTTCTTAGCGGCCTGGCCACGATCGCCGTCTTGAGCGTGTTCATGACGCTGCTTCTGCGCAAGCTTGTTCCCAGCTGGTCCGATGAACAGGCAAGGCCCGCCTATGGCGCCGTCTTTGTTCAACTGGGCTCGGCCTTTCTCATCGCGGCTGCCGGTGGATACGTGACCTCACTTGCCGCGCGGGCCAATCCACTGCTGCATGTCCTGGCGCTCGGAATCGCCGTGCTGGCCCTCGCCGCGCTCAGTGCTCTGCAGCAGAAAGGCAGTCAGCCGGTCTGGTTTCAGATGGCGCAGGTTGCTCTCTCGCCCCTCGGCGTACTGGCCGGCGGGCTCATGCGCCTGCGCGCGCTGGGAATTATCTGAGGCGACCTTCTCTCTCCGCGATGAGTAAGCCTCTGGCCCCGCTCGCTTCCCCTACCAGCGAAAGCCGATTGTCACCGGAATCAGCCCGGTGGTGCCCAGTCCGTTCGTCGCGGTGATCGACGGCGTGTTGATGTAGTGATAGCGCGCCTCGGCGAACACCTTCATGGTGCTGTCGTTGTAGATTCCACCAAACCGGTGCGAGAGGCCAAACCCCAGGTTCGCGCCCATCTGGCTCGATGTGAACGAGGCAGTCGTAACGCTCTCCGCGTAGCCGTAGTAATCGCAGCACTCCTCGGCGGTGAAGTTGGTTGACTTGTGATAATACCCGCCGCCCCCGGTCACATAGATGCTGTTGTTCTTCTTGGGAAAAAGATCGATCACCGGGTCCAGCGTCAAAGCGATGATGTGCGCGTTGCCGCCCTGGCCGCTTCCTCCGCCGTTTACGGCCGCTATAAACGCTCCCGGCAGTTTGTTGTCGAAAAAATCAAATTCGCCCAATACCGCAAAGCGCTTGTTCAGGTGCAATCCGCCGCCGACCGCGAAGTTGCCGCCCCACGTAATGTATGGTTTGTCGTTCCCGACAGGAGCGTTGAAGCCCGCGCCGGCCTCAAATGCAAGCTTGCTGGTGAGGTCGTGCATCCCGAAACCGCGGTGCATGTTGCCGCCGCCGCCAGCGCCACCTGCCGGCGTGCCCCCCGCGCCGTCCGCGGATACCAACTGGGGCGGGTTCGAACTGGACTCATCGGGGGAGAGGGTCGATTGCGCGCTTGCAATAGTCGCCGGCAAAATGGCCGCAGCAGCCAAAGCACACACACAGAGTAGGGAGGGCATTCGAAGAGAATTGGACATGTCTGGACCTCAAAAGTGGATTGGTTGTTCGAGTTCCCGGAGCCAAACTGATTCCGAACTTGGATTTAGACACCAAATTGCCGCGCAGAGTTGCGGTCGTCGCAGAGAAAATCTCGCAAACCTGTGGATCCCTTGATCTTTGCCCAGACTGGATTCCGGCGCGCCCGCGTCTACCACCGCAGGCCGACGGTCACCGGAATCAGTCCGGTGGTTCCCAGCCCATTCGCCGCACTGGTCGGCGGGGTGTTCACAAACAGGTAGCGCGTCTCGGCGAAAATGGCCGATCTGTCGGCGGATTTCACGCCGAAAAAGCGGTGCTCAAGCCCGAAACCAAGATTCGCGCCGCCCTGGTTCGACGAGAAAGTATTTGCCAGACCTGACGACGCGCCAGTGTCCGCGTCGTTGTTCGAAGTGAAGTTCGTCACCTTGTGATAGAAGCCGCCCCCGCCCGTCAGATAGATGCTCGTGGCCCGCCGGGGAAAGAGATCGACCACCGGATTCAGGGTGATTGACACGATACGTGTATTTGCCAGGGTCGCTCCTTTGATCGTCATCAACCGGCCAGGGATCTTGTCGCCGATGAACTGGAACTCGCCCAGTAGGCTCAGCCGCTTTGTCAGATGCAAACCGGCCCCTGCGGAGAGATTGTATCCCCACGTGATGTCGGGCAGATCGTTGCCGATTGGCCCATTGAATCCGACGCCGAATTCTCCTGCGAGACGGCTGTTCAGCCAAGGCCAGCGCGACTTGGCCGATGTCGCCCCAACCCCGGATTCCGAGCCGGTCGAAGGGCTTCCCACGGACTGGGCTTCCAGCCCACGCGCTGCGCTCGAACTCGAATCGGACGGGCTGCTCATGGACTGTGCCCATGCTCCCCCCGCCGCAAACAGAAGGACAATACAAACAAGATTCAACTGCCATGAAGCAAAACAAAGACGGAAAGTCATCTTTCTACCTCAAAGGAACGAGCCGCTCTGAGAACGTTTTTTCCCAAGCCATTTCATTTCAATCATTAGACATCCGTTCTGAGCCGCAGTTAGGCAGTGCGCACCAAAAAGGCAAAGGCCGGAGCACCCGCCCCGGCCTTTGCTGTTACTGATCCCTGATCCCTGTTCCCTGATCCCTGTCTCTCTACCCCTGTATATCGAACTGTTCCGGATGCAGCGCCGCATCGCTCTTGATCAGGATGTTCTTCTCCACCAGCTCTTCGAACTCGGTGATCCAGCTCGCGTTGTTGGCCTTCAGGATCTTCACCGTTTCAGGGTTCACGCGCAGCATCACGTCCTGACCCTGGAGGTGCTTTTTCATCTTCCGCAACTCGGTGTAGATCTCGTTGCAAACCGTCGTCGGGCTCTTCACCATGCCGGTTGCCTGGCAGGTGGGGCAGGGCACGCTCAGGGTCCGCTCCAGGGACTGCTTGACCCGCTTGCGGGTGATCGCCACCAGTCCAAAGTCGTTGAACTGCAGAACCTTGGTGGGAGCGCGGTCGCCCTTCAATGCTTCTTCCAGGGCGGCCATCACTTTGTAGCGGTTCTTGCGGTCGTCCATGTCGATGAAGTCGATCACGATGATGCCGCCCAGGTCGCGCAACCGAATCTGGCGCACGATCTCCGGAACCGCATCGAGGTTGGTCTTCACGATAGTGTCTTCCAGCCGCGCGGACTTTCCGACGTACTTGCCGGTATTGATGTCGATCGCCACTAGGGCTTCGGTCTGGTTGATCACGATCGACCCTCCGGACTTCAGCCAAACCTTGGACCGCAGAGCCTTGGAAATCTCGTCCTGAATCCCGAAGTGTTCAAACAGCGGCGTCTCTTTGGTGTAGAGCTTGACGCGCCGCACCAGCGTGGGCGAAAACCGGTTCAGGAAGCGCACAATGCGCTCGTAGTCGGCCTCGGAGTCCACCCAGATGTTCGAAAAATTGGAGCTGACTTGGTCCCTCAGAATCCGCTCGATCAGCGACAGATCGTGATAAATCAGGGCCGGCGACTTGGAGCTGTCCGACCGCGTCTTGATCTCGTTCCACAGATGCAGAAGGAAGCGCAGATCGGCGCGGAGTTCTTCTTCCGACGCCCCTTCGGCTGCTGTTCTTACAATGAATCCGCCGGCAGCGTCGCCGCGCTCGGACACCAGAATCCGCTTCAGCCGCTGGCGCTCCTCGTCGGATTCGATCTTGCGGCTGACGCCCACGTGGGTTACCGTCGGCATGAATACCAAAAAGCGTCCCGGCAGTGCGATATGGCTGGTGATGCGGGCGCCCTTCTTGGCGATCGGTTCCTTGGCAATCTGAACCAGGATCTCCTGCCCAGGCTTCAACAGGTCGCTGATAACCGGCAAGTCGCTCATCTGTGCCGAGCGGCGCGACGGGCCGCCGCGGCCACGGTTCATTCCCTGCTGCCCACCCGGTCCCGGTTTGCCGCGCTTCCCGCGGCCACCACGGTCGCCCCGGTCGCGACGTTGCTGTGACTGCGCATCGCCCCCACTCGCCTGGCCGTCTGCGGAGCCTTCTTCTTCGTCCTCATCTTCTTCGTCGAATCCGCCCTCTTCCAGCTGAATGCGGCTGGCCTCGTGCATCATCGAGCCGGCATCGCCCGAACGCGGACGTGCGGGCAGGGCCTCTTCTTCGATCTCTTGAACGGCGCTGGACTCCGCCTTGCCGTGACGGCGCGGACGTGGAGCTACCAGTTCTTCTTCCTCGATCAGATCGTCATCGCCCGATGCGGCCTTGGGTGAAGCAGCCTTGGCTTCTTCCTCTTTCTTCTTCTTGCCCAGCCCGAAAAGCCGGAACCCGGTCGAAGGCGAAGGATCAACATGATGCGTCGCCTCGGCGTTTTCCTCAGGCTCTGCCTCGTCTACAGTTTCCGCCTCCGCTGCGGGCGCTGCTTCAACCGTCTGCTCCACCTCTTCTTCGGTCGTGTCCTCAAAGACGGTTTCGGGGGTCGCTTCTGTTGCTTCGACGATGTGCTCGCCGGCGACCAGCTCTTCCTCGTCCATCTCCTCTTCCACAAACTCCGCCTCGGCAAGCTTGTGCTCCGGGGCGGCCGCTTCAATCACGATCTCCTCGGCGACTTCCGGCGCTTCCTCGATCATCTCCTCGAGGAACGAGCCTTCCGCAAGAACCGTGAGTCCTTCCAGTCTGTCGATCTTCTGTGTCGAAAGCGCCTCGTAAGGCTCGATCGCCTCGGTCTTCTCTTCAATCTCAGGCTCGGGATCCGGCTGGCGATTGCGATGCCTGGAGATCGATTCACCAGGCAGCAAACCACTGCCGTCCCATTCCAGGGGCGTCTCGATCATGGTCGCGGGCTTGAACGTGCTTGCCGGACGCGCTGGTGCTTCCGGTTGACCGGTCTTCACCTGCTCGTTTTCCGCCCCTGTGCCGCCGTACTTCGAAAGCGACTCGCCAGGGAGTACAAACGGCGTCGGAGCCGCTCCTGAAAAAGGTTCCGCCCCGCGCTCCGGGCGGCTTATCGGCTCGGCGATGGCGGTTGAGGCATAAATCTCAGTATTGCTATCCGGCTCTTCCTCGTTCGTTTCCTCAATCACGTACTCGACCGGAGCAGCTGAGGTTTCCCCTTGCATCTGGGGGGCGTTCGTTCCGCTGCGCCCGCCGCGACGACGACGGCGTCCACGCCAGCGCCGCGCTCCCGCTTCGTTGGCGTCTTCTTCCGCGCTCTCCACGGTCTCGGGAACGAATTGCGCTTCAAGCTCCGCAAACTGTGGCTCGACCTCTTCGGTCACCGCCACCTGTATTGGACGGCGATCCCGGCCGGGCCGGCCCTGTCCAGGTCTATCCTGTCCTGCCCTGTCCTGACCAGACCTGTCCGGGCGTGCGTCTGTGCGCTCTTCCGCCTTCGGAGCCTGCAGCTGCTCTGGTTTTTGCTCTGGTTTCGCTTCCAAGCCCTGCGCCGGCTTCTGAACGCGGTCGTGGCGCACCTCGCGCGGGGCTGTATTGCCGCCGCTGGCTGCCGCTTTCTCCAGTTCGTCGGTCTCTTCCTGGTCTTCAAGCTCCAGAAAGTCCGTCACATAAAGGAAGGCGTCCCGTTCCAGCCCGATGTCCACAAACGCCGATTGCATGCCCGGCAGAACGCGTGTTACGCGTCCGTTGTAAATCGACCCTGCTAGGGTGTACTCGTTTTCGCGCTCGTAGTAAATCTCCGCGAGTTGATCGTCCTCAAGTATTGCAAGCCGTGTTTCGTGCGGCGTGCTGGAGATACAAATCTCTTTTGCCATCTTACCTTTCCGCCCGGCGGCTTTTGCCTGTCGGGTCCTGCGGCAAGGTCAGACGGAGACGAGCTCAACCGGAAGGGAAGGGAATGTGCGAAGGGATGACCCGTGTGTCGTGGGCAAGGAGTGTTTCGTGAGGTTTCCTCGCCCGAAGGGCGGCGAACCACGGCGAATCTGCTGGCCGGCGATCTGTACAAAACGGTGATCCAATTGCAAAGAGTTTGTGGCCAACCATGCCCCATAGCGGGGCGGGGCCGTTCCACCATTGGCGAGGGCGCGAACCGACCGCACGACCGGAGTAGGGAAAGATATCTCCAATACTGCCGCGCGTTTCGTGCCACCTGTACGCTGCCAACGGTTTGCCCGTCTCTGCGTGCTCATGAACCCAATCCTGCCGGGCTCGAGATCCATCCGGACCTGGCCGGCTATCGCGTCTCCGAATTCCGAAAACGCCGTAAATGCCTCTTATACACTTCTCCCGCGCTCCGGAAATCTCCGGGGAGACGCTGAAGGAAAAGCTGTGATCCCGCTCAGTTCACAAACCTGCGCATGCGCACATTCATGGCCGCACCCAGCGCAAGAAACGTAAACAACACCGATGATCCACCGTAACTCATTAACGGCAAAGGGATTCCGGTGACGGGCATAAACCCGATGACCATGCCGACGTTGACCGCAATCTGAAAGGTCAACACAGCCACTACCCCCATAATAATCAGGGAGCCCGACAGGTCTGCGGCTGTTTGTGCGTTCTGAATCAAACGCATCAATATGGAAAAGTATAGCAGCAGCACGAATAATGCGCCCACGAACCCGTGCTCCTCGCCCAACGCCGCAAAAATGAAGTCGGCGTGCGGGATGGGAAGAAAGTCGCCTTGGGTCTGTGTGCCCTTCGCTGCCCCCTTGCCCCACACTCCTCCTGACCCCACTGCGATTAGCGATTGGCGAAGCTGGTAGCCGGTTCCCTTGGGGTCGCTGTCCGGGTTGATAAAGCTCGTCAGCCGCGCCTTCTGATACGGTTTCAGCAGCTTGCCGCTGCTCCACGCGCCGCCTACCAGCAGCAGCCCCGCCAGCATCAGAATCGTCCCCTGCTTCCAGTTGATGCCGCCCAGAAACAAGCCGGCCACCAGAATCGGCATGAAGGTCAGCGAGGTCCCCAGGTCCGGTTGCTTCAGCACCAGCAGCATGGGAACCCCAACCAGAGCAAAGGCCTTGAAAATGTCCTTCCAGGTCAGGCTGCGTCCGCCCAGGTTGGCGAAATACCGTGCCGCAGCCAAAATCAGCACCAGCTTCATCCACTCCGATGGCTGAAACAGGATCGGTCCCAGCTTGATCCATCTCCGCGCGCCCAACGCCTTGTGGCCGATATGGGGCACCAACACCGCCAGCAGGAACACCATGAACGTCCCGTAGATCCACGGCACAAAGTCGATCAGCTTGTGGTAATCGATCTTTGCAAACAGGAACATGGCAAACAGCCCGCCCACGATCCAGAGCACCTGCTTGGTATGGAATCCCACGTACTTGGTGTGCAGCGTGGCCGAGTAAATCTCAAAAACCGAGATCGTACACAGCAGCAGCACCAACCCCAGCAGCGGCCAGTCAAAGTCGCGAAAGCTCAGAAGCCGGCGCACTATTGTCCCTTCCTGGAGCTGTTCGTGGAGGGTCTTCCGTTGCCCTGTTCAGCCGTTTGCTGCTTCGCCTTGGCCACAACGTCGTGAACTCGGTCGGGAACCGGTTTCTTCTGCCCGGCCGGACCTTCGCCGGTTTTCTTGGCGGCTACAATCTCCCCGTGATCGACCAGAAAGTGCCCTGCTTGCATCGGGGGGGGCTGTTGCCCCGCCTTGCCGTTCTTTCCGTCCGCTCCGATTTCCGGGGTGGTCCAAACCGCGCCCATCTCCACCGGCTTCGGAACGCTCTGCGGAACCAGGTTGTTCTCCAGTCTCCGCTTCTTCTCCACATACGCCGCAACAACCCTTGCCGCCACGCGCGCCGCGTAGTAACTGTATTCGCCGTTCTGCCACAGCACCGCAACCACCAGCTCCGGGTTGCGACGCGGCGTCACGCCCACGAACCACACATTGGGAATGAAGGCATGACCCTTTGCCGCGTGGCCCGAGGTGTCGTGACCAACCACCTCGGCGGTTCCGGTCTTGCCGGCGAAGTCAATACCCGGTAACCCCTCCGCGCCTGCCGTGTGGTACAAACCGGGCTGCGTTACCGCGGCCATACCGTCGGTGACGGTCATCCAATTCTCGGGATCCATGGGAAAATAGGCATCGCCGCTTCCCGGGTAATTCTCCTCGTGATCCTTGCGATAATCGGCCGACAGTTGATCCGGGAAGACCACATGCGGCCTCACCATATGTCCGCCGCTGGCGATGCCGCCGATGATCCGCGCCAGTTGCATCGGCGTGGCTTCTACTGCGCCCTGGCCGATGGAGACGGAGATGGTCTCGCCCGCGTACCATTTGCGGTGGAAGTTCTTCACCATCCACGGCTCGCTGGGCATCAGGCCGGCTTGTTCCCCGGGAAGGTCGATGCCGGTTTTTTGGCCGTAGCCGAAGGCCTGGGCGTACTTTGCGATACGGCCAATTCCCAGCTTGTCGCCCAACGTGTAATAGAAGGTGTCGCAGCTCATGGGGATGGCGTTATGGATGTCCACCGTCCCGTGGTGCTCGTCGCAGTGGTAAAAATGCCCGTAGAAGTTGGCTCCGCCGTTGCAAAAGACCTTCAGGTTCTGCGCGATGCCCTCTTGCAGCCCAGCCACCGACATCAGAATCTTGAACGTCGACCCCGGGGCCAATTGTGCCTGGATCGCCTTGTTCATCAGAGGATGATCGGGGTTGGCCATCAGGTTGTTCCAGTCCGTCCGCCCGATCTTGATGGTGAAGGCGTTGGGATCGAAACTCGGCCGCGAAACCATCGCCAGAATCTCTCCGTTGCGTGGATCCATGGCTACTATCGCGCCATTGCGGTCGCCCAGCGCCAGTTCCGCCGCCTTCTGCAAATCGTTGTCGATGGTCAGCCGCAGATCCTGCCCCGGCTTGGCGTGCTGTGTGCGGAGATAGCCCACCTCGCGGCCGTGGCTGTCCACAATCACGTCGCGCGAACCGTCTTCGCCACGCAGAATCCCGTCGTAGGCCTGTTCCACCCCGGCCTTGCCCACCACGTCGCCGGGTTCATATTCGGCAAAGCGCGGATTATTCAGGTCGTCTTCGCTGATCTCGCCCACATACCCGATCAAGTGTGCCGCATACCCGTCGTTCGGATAAAGCCGCCGCTCCTCGTCGATCGTCTCCAATTCCGGCAGCTCGTTGCGATGCGCCTCAATGAACGCTTCTTCGTCCGCTGTAATGTCCTGTTTGATGGGAATCGGCTGATATCCCGGAGCCAGACGGAAGTGCTTCAGCGTATTGCGCAGCTGATCGAGATCCAGATCCAGACCCTTTGCAATCAGCGGCAGGTCGGCGTCCACATTGGGCTTTTGTTCGCGCAGCAGGAAGCACGACACGGAAGGGTAATTGTCCACCACCAGCCGATTCTCGCGGTCGAAGAGCTTGCCCCGCGCCGCCAGCACCGGAACCTTGCGGATGCGGTTCTGCTCGGCCAGCATGCGGAAATTGTCCGCCCCCAGCACCTGCAGCCGCCACAGTCCCGCCGTCAGCGCCAGCATCATCAGGAGGATGCCGTACTGCACCACCGTCAGCTTGAGAACGGGGACCTTTTCGTCGCGGTTGTGGATTCCGTCAAACATCTCTGTACGCCCTGATAAGCCTCTACTCCCTACTCCCTGCTTCCTCAGTCCCCAGTCCCTTAGTCCCTGCTCTTCAGTCCCCAGTCCCTTAGTCCCTGCTCTTCAGTCCCTTATCTGCGTCTTATCCAGCAGCGGGAAAAGCACCAGAGCGATGACCGAGTTGCCCACCGCTTTGAAAAGCTCCGCGAACCAGCTCCAGTCAAGATCCAGCCCCAGCAGAAAGCGGTAGATAAACAGATAGACTCCGCTGCACAGTAAAGAGAGCAGGAAATTGAGCGCCACACGAATGGTGTGGTTCTCCACGTCGATCCGGATTCCCACCGAAGCCGCCAAAAATCCCGAAATGGTCTTGGCGATTCCGTTTACCCCGATGGCGTGATGGGTCAGTGCATCCTCGAAGAGCCCCATGCATCCGCCCAGCAGTGTGCCTTGCACCGGACTGCGCCGGTTCAGCGCGAAATACACCGTCACCACCAGCGGAAGATCGAACCAAACGTGCCCCGGCAGCAGTCGCGGCAGCCACGCCTGCAGTACTAGCGATCCCAGCGGCACCAGCGTATACACCAGAACCGGGTAGCGGCGGATCTCCATGTCGCGCCGCATGCTCGAGGCAAGAACAGGCATCAGGGATTCCTCCGCGGCGGTTCACCGGGCTTGGCCGGCCCCTTGGCCTTGGGCGTGCCGGGCGCCGGGGCAAGGGTCTGTCCCGGTTTCGACACCACCTCCGGCTTCCCGGCGGCTGGCGGCTGCTCGGTCAATCCCTCCGGCGTCGGAGCATTCCCGGGCGTAAAACGGTCCGGATGAATCGCCTGCGGCGGATGCGCCATGATCGTCGGCGGCGCGGTCTCATGCAGCGGTTGTTCGTCCGGAGGAAGATTCGGGTCCGTCAATGCCGGCAGTCGTTCCGCCATGATCTCCGCGGCCTTCTTCTGCGCCTTGGCTTGTTCCACTTCCGGGCCCTTGAGCGCTTCGCTGGCCGCCATATCCTGCTGTTCCTCCGGCGAGAAGCGCGGCTGCATCGAGGTAATCACCAGCACCTCGTCCAGCCGGTCCAAGTGCCCCGCTGGCTTTACCATCACATCGATAAAGGAGTCGCGTTCCGGGTCCCGCACCACTTTCTCCACCACGCCCACCGGCAGCCCGCGCGGGAAAATCTGGTCGCCGCCGGCCGTCAAAACCTTCTCCCCCGGTTGTATCCGCTGGTCGGCCAGGATCCCCACAATCTGCAACTGCCCGACGCCATTGCCGCGCAGGATGCCGCGAATGCGCGTCGTCTCCAGGATCACGCCCGCCCCGCTCGTCTGGTCGTTGATCATCAGCACCTGCGCGGTGTGCGGATAAACCTCGCGCACTTTGCCCACGATGCCGTCCCCGGTGATAACAGCCATATCCGGTTCCAGGCCGGAGTCCTTGCCCTTGTCCAGATAGAGCACCCGCGACTGATCCGATCCGCTCGACCCGATCGCCTGTGCCGCCACTGTCTTGTAAACGTATTTCTCTTGGAAACTCAGCAGCGCTTGCAGCCGTTGCCCCTGCTGCGCGTCTTCCAGCAGCGAGGCCTGTTCAAGCCTGAGCCGGTCAATCGTCTTTTGCAGGTCCTGATTCTGCTCGCGGACGTGGCGAAGGTCCAGGTAGTCCTGCCACAGGCTGACGGTGCCCAATTTCATCCCATGGACCAGCCGCTCCGGCGGAGAAACCACGGCTTCCGCCCATAACCGGATCAGCCGAACCCCCGGTCCGTCCTGCAAGTCCACCAGATTGCGCCCTGAATCCGTCCGCCTCACCTGTACCGCGAGCCCGACAATCTGGGCCACCAGCAGGATGAGCAGTACGAGAAGATTCCGATAGCGAACGATGAACGGTTCCATGACATAAGCTCGCGCGGGGGGAGAATAGACGGAAAACAGGAGCAATACCAGTATAACTACCGCAATCGCATCCTACTCTTTCCCGGATCGGACGTTGCGGATCGTGGCGCGAGTGGGCGCAGACGTGCGGGCGTGCCCAAGCCGCCAGGATGGGCGCTTAGCCCCAGTTGCTCCGTGGTAAGATGATCGCGGATAGAGGGAGGGCCGGAGTATGGCCAGTATGGCCAATAAGAGCGCCGGTTCCGAGATAGACTGGCTGGCTTGCGAACTGATCGAATCGGTTCCCGGCAAGGTGTCGGGAAGGCCCGTCGTGCGTGGCACGCGCATTTTGCCCGACCCCATTGTGAACAGCTATGAACTGGGCGACAGCATCGAGGAAATCCACGAGGGATTTCCGACCCTCTCCGAGGACCGGATCAAGCGGCTGATCGCCTTTGCCCGCGACCAGCGCCAGCAGCGCTGCGCATGAAGATCCCGAACACCGGGAATTGGCTAGGCGGCCGCGATTCTACTTGCAAAGATTGCAGCTTTTCATTGATCTTGATGTGTTCATCCCGCTACTGACTAGTCTCGGGACGACTAGGAGCATCAGGCCCTCGAAAGAGGGCCTTAATCTTTTTGGGGTAAAAATGGACAGAGTTGCTGTCTCTGCGGCTGATCGATTTTGCCCACGAACAGCGCCGTCAAAAAGCAATGATGCCAAATATGATCAATCAATACGGCCCGCTTCGTGATTGATAGATCGTATGGACATGACAAAAGCCGTGGCAGAATTAGAAATCCTTCGAGGATTTATCGATTTTGTGAACCGTCAACTAGTGTCCTGAGTCATTAATTCGGTAAACAATATATGACAAGGAGCGTCTAACA
>CAZQPY010000019.1:0-67640 GCA_964595345.1 uncultured Occallatibacter sp. | reverse complement strand
GGAACCTGCTTGATGCGCTGCCCGAAGGGGCTCGAACGCCGGCAGATGTCGAAGATCTCGGTCTGGTACAGCGGCACTTCTACCGCGCCGGGTCCAATGTAGTCTGCTGCCGCGTGAATGTCTGCAAAAGTTGCGTTCATAGGCTTCCTTGCCCCCTCCATGGGGCGTGTTCAGGTTTCAGGTGTCAGGTGTCAGAGTTCAGGGCTCAGGTGTCATTTGGGGAGAACAGAATCACGGACTGATCCCTGACCCCTGAAACCTGATCCCTGCCCTTAAGCGATTGCGCCGGCCCGCAGCAATTGGGTCTTCACTGCAATCCGCTGCTCCAGGCTCAATCCGGCCAGCGCCGCATCCAGGGTCCGCACGTCCACCGGGCCCTCGCCGATACCGTGTTTGGCCAGCATCTCCGAGGTTGCCGTCGGAACCGTTCTGCGCAGCGGATTCAACATCGATGCCGCCGATGAAGCGCGCAGTTCCGCCAGCTCGCTTTCCGCCTCGGCAAGTTTCTCTGTCAGTTCGTCCTCGCGCTGGCTCTGCTCCACAGTGGCCGAAATCCGCTCCACCTCTCCGCCTACCTGTTTCACCTCCAGCCAGTGCAACGCCTTTTCCAGCAGCGCCGTCGCGGCTTCCAGCCGCTCGACAATCATCTTCGCTTCCGTTTCCATCTCTGTCCTTTCTGTTTGTTGAATCTCCAACCTGCGTCGGTCGATCTTTTCCGGTCGCAAACAGGCTCCGCAATGCGGAGCCTCACGTCGCTAAAAAGGAGGAGAACATTCCCTCAGGGGCTAAAGCCCAGAGGAGTTTTGAGGGCTTTCGCGGCACGACTAAAGTCGTGCCCTGACGCTTCTTGCCATCCAGACAGCCGCTTCTTGCCATCCAGACAGCGTTTTTCCGGAGCATCCAATGTCGTGGCCTAGTAAGAAACAAAATTGCAAGTTCAACAAAACAAAGAAAGTCAGCAAAACACCCGTTTCATCCATCGCGGGTCGGAAACACCGGTGCCGGACCAATAGGACACTAAAAAAGACTGGATTCCGACGATGCTGCAAATTGCAGATTTCAAAAGGACGAGTGTATTGTTTTCGATTTCGCAAGTTGGCCCCCGCTGACGCGGGGATGGCAAGTTGGCAGGTTGGCGGCTGCATCGCCAGGCTCCGTTTCATCCAACCGTGGGTCGGCAAGGCCGGTGGATGACGGTTACAAAGCGTTTTTCGCTGCCCGGTGGGTCCGCATCGCGGAGCCTCTTCCCCTCGTCAAGGCACTCATCTGCTGACTTGCTAACTTGCCATCCTGAAACTCGTTGCCCGGTAAGCCGCCTTCTCGCACAGCAGAATCGCCGCGCCGGTAAAGGTCATCTGGGTCAGCTTCCAGACCTCGGCACGCAGATCCTCCACCCGTGCATCGGCAAGTTCATAGCTCATTCCCAGGGTTCCCGGCGCCTGCGCCTGAATCGCTCCCGCGACTTCTGGAAAATCGCGGGCGTAAAGATACCCGCGCACCACCAGCCGCTGCCCCAGCAGGTTCGCCTCGGTCAACAGGCCAATCTTGCGTCGCGCATCGTGCCCTTCCCAGCCTGGCCGGTAGTCCACCGCCATCCCCAGCAGGGAGGGCAGCGCCTTCTCCACCGCTTCGCGTGTCAGCATCACCTTGTGACCGCGCGCCCCGGAGGGAGCCTTGTCGCTGGCTGCGTTCACTACTGTCAACACGCCTTCGAACGGCACCCGATTTGGGTGCCCGTCCACATGAGGAATCTTCACTGCCATCGCTTCCAGTCGCATGTGCTCGCTCCACTCAAAAAGCAGCTCCTAGCTTCCAGCTACTAGCTCTTAGCTCCCGAATATTGCTATTGAGCCCCTCGACTTCTCCATTTGCGATACTGCCTGAATCGGCCTCGATGGTTGCCACGGCAAGAACAGCTAGCAGCTAAGAGCTAGAAGCTAGCGGTTGCTTTTCCTGTTCCAACGGCCCCAGCCCCCGCATCGCCCGCACTTCGTTCACCGTGAGCACTCCCGCCTGGAGCAGTTGCACCTGCACCGCCAACTCGGTTTCCTCATCGCGCGCGTTCAGCCCGTTAAAGACAAACTCGAATTCCCGCCAGCCAATGCACTTCGAGAACAGATCTCGCGTGATGTGCCCGGCCAACAGCATGGCCAACGGAAGAATCGCTCCCCGGAAAGCCTCGTCGGCCAGTTCCGCAGCCGTGGAGCGGTTTACGTCCGACTCCAGCCCGAGCAGCAGCGGAGGCAGTCCAAAGGCATTGGCTACCATGCGGATGAGAAACTCCTGCCAGGCCAGCCGCAGGTCCGCGTCGGTTCCCTGCGCAAAGCGAAGCACCTCCGGCTTCTGCTCGGTGGAGATCAGCGGCACCCTGCCGGTTCCTTCGATCTCGTCCTGCCACCAGCGGATCAGCCGGTCATGCTGCGCCGGAGTCGCCTCGTTCAGCCACAGCGCATACTGCGCCACCGAATTTGCCGCCAGCTTCCCTGCGAACCGGTGCGCGCTCAGGAACTGATTCACAGTTTCAAACGCCACTTCCAGCGGCCCCAGCCCGAACGGCGTAAAGCTGCGCGGATTCATCCGCAGATAGATCAACTGGTCGTCCCTCAGCTGCACCCCGCTCGATTCGGGTTGTCCAGGCACTACCTGCTCATAGCGCGGCGTCTCCGCCTGCCCGTCCCAGCGCGGATTGACGCGGATGGTCGCTCCGTCCACGGCCCACAGCATCGCCGCTCGTTCCGCGTCCCCGGTCGGCTCCATCTCAATGGCCGCGCAGCCGCCGGTCAGCGCATCTTCGATCACCTGTTCGATCAGGGTCCGGAAACTGTCCTGATCGTTAGGCTCCTCCAGCGTCCTGCGCAAGGCTTGCAGCCGGCGATCCGCTTCGGCAACTCCGCTCGAAAGCGGGCCGCGCCGCACCCGCACCTGCCAGTCCATCGCCGCGATCCGGTCCTTGATCACGTTGATCGCGCGCCGCACCACCGGCGTCTCGGCAAAGCGGCGCAGGTTCATGGGGGTTGGCTTGGGCAGCATCCTACCCGGAAATTGGCCCGGAAACTGCACCGGCCCCAGAACCGCAGGCATCGCCAATGTCTTGCGTTCCGCACCCGCGCTCCCCGCACCGGCCTCAACCGCCGTCCTGCGCCCACCCCCGGCCGCTTGCCGCCAGATCTCCCGCAACTGCTTAGCTACTTTCACGCGCACCTTCCTGGTTGAGCGATCGAATGCCGTCCAAAACAAAACGGCACGGCCCCCGAGGGAACCATGCCGCGAATGCTACTGAGGGACTGAGGGACTAGGAACCGAGAGAATAGGGAATAGGGAATAGAAAACCCCATTCACCGCCCGTTCGCCCATCCGCTGTCCACCAACAAAATCGATCCTACCGCGAAGCCGGGAAATTATCTGCAAATCGGCTCAATATAATTCTCCGCGGGCCAAACTCCACGGATCAAGACTCAGAATCCGTCCGGCTATTCCCTACTCCCTGATCCCTATTCCCTGCCTCTACTACACTTTCAGCTCGCGCCGCGCCGTCTCCGCCACCCGGCCCAGGTCCGCGATCGTCAACACCCGGATCTGATGCTCCTCCATCGTCTCGACCCCGAAGCGGTACATCGCCAGCCGCTCCGGTTCCTGGTCGGAAGCGCCCAGCCGCGCCGCCGGCTCAATCACCGCCGTCAGCTCCAATTGCGCGCGTTCCACGCGTTCCACTCCTTGACGCAACGCCGTCGCGGAGAAAGCCAGCACCTTGGCCATCTCCACGCCAGGTTCCAGGCTCACCGCATGAAACATGCGAATCACGCCATTGGGGCGATACCCCACATCGATGCGCAGCGGGTCCCCAGGGCGCGTGTAGTCGGATGCGGCTATGCGTTTGCGCAGCAGCTCCCACACCCCGACGCGCTCGAACTCTCCCCGCATCTTTTCGTGGATCGCCGCCCGCCCGCTCAGCCGCTTTCCCCGCTCGCGAGCGACCGGTTCCACGTAGAGCCGCATCAGTTCTTCCATACCCGCCGGCAGGCTCTCAGCCAGGTAAGCCTTGGGGGCCGTCATCTGCACGTTTAGCGAGAGCGACTCGTCCAGTAGCCTCATCAGCTTGCCGTCCGGATCATCCTCCAGGCGTCGGCGCAGCTCGCTTTCCATCCCCTCCAATAGGGCCGTATCCGCCTCGGGATCCAGACAGCGCACCCGCCGCCAGTCGCGGGTAAACTTCACCGCGGCCGGTTCTCCGCTTCCCTGTTCGCGCAGGATCACGCCGATATGCACATACTCGTTCCGCACCGCATCCGGAGCATACCGAAGCAGTTGAAATTCGCAGTTACGCCGCCCGCTGCCGCTTTTCATCTCAGCACCGTCCGACACGCTCATGCACTCTTCCTACCATCGGCCCCCATCGCCCTTCTTTCCAATCACTTTCCATCATTTTCCCCTCCCCCGTCCCCCATTTGGGAAAGGGCTTGCGATCCGACGCCCCAAATTCCTCAATCAAATCCCGTATCCGCGACCGCCGCGTCAACAGCTTTTCCACCAGCGCTTCCATTTCGCTCAGGTCGCCGCCGTACCACTCCGGAGGAACCTCATTGGCCGCCGACCAGACCGTATCCGCCGGCATCGTCTCCAGCCGCGTCAGCCACGGCTCAAACGACTCCCACCCGGCGATCTCCCGGTAAACATCGTTGCGATAGTAGACGCCGCGCAGCGGAATATTATCGAATCGCCATTCCCCCGCGTGAAAGCAGTATCCGAAGTCGATGAAGACGGCGCGATAGCGGCGCTCCCGCTGTTTGCGGGTAAACACGGCCTGCCTTCCGTTGGCGTTGCCGGTCCATTTGTCCAAGGCCAGAATCCCGGCGAACTCCGCCAGGTTGACTACTTCCACAAGCTGTTCTTCGGGAAGAAAGTCCACCACCTGGCCGGGCATCAGCCCGCCCACAAACCGGGACCCGAACTGCAGCCCGGTCGCGCAGCGGACGTGCGTCCTTCCCATGTCGATCTCCAGCTCCGGCGTGTTTTCCACCAGCCAGTTGGAGACCTCCACCAACTCCACCTGCGGGGTGGTCAGCCCCGCGGCCTGCGCCAGCCGCGTGGCCAGGAACTCATTGGCCAGTACCCGCATGTGTTGTGGATTGTTCTGAAATTTCACCACGTACGGGTTGCCGTCGGCACCCAGCATCAGCTGCCCTTGCGCGCCGCCCCGCATCCGCCGTATGTGCTGTATCGCCAGAACCGCCAATCGCGCTCCCGAACCGTCCCCCGCATTCTAAGCGTGGTAGCTGGCGAATTGCACAAATTAAGTGCGCGCAGGTATCTCGGAAGTTTGCAGGGCGATCTGTCCGTACGGCATTCCAAGCCGGAACAGACCCGCCTCCCGCGCCTTTTTTGTAGGCGTGGGCCAGCCGAAGGCAGGTGCCCCCGCGGCGAGCGGCGGGCTGCGCGAAGCGGCTACCGCACCGCAGGTGCCCCCCGCGGGCAGCGGAGGGGCATGCGAGGCAAGTGCTTAGGCTAAAAGTTCCGCGGCCAGCGCCGGAGCGGCCTTCAGCGCAGCATCGATCTGGGCTTGATCTTTCCCGCCGGCCTCCGCGATCTCGGGCTTGCCGCCGCCTGAACCACCCACAAGTTTCGCAACCGCACCGACCAGCTTGCCGGCCTGGATGCGCTTGACGAGCCCCGGCGTCACGCCGGCGATCAGCGCGACTTTCCCTTCGGGCTGTGCCGATGCCAAAACTACAACGCCTTCGCCCAGCTTTTGTTTCAAATTGTCGACCAGCGTCCGCAGCTGGCCGCGCTCCAGTGCATCGGCCCGCAAGGTCACCAGTTTCACGCCCTTCACGTCCACGGCCTTGCCCAGCGCTTCGTCAAGATTGCCAGCCGCGGACTTCATGCGCAGCTCTTCCAACTCGCGGCGCAGTTTTTTCATTTCTTCTTCTTGAGAGGCCATGCGGGCTTTGAAAGACTCTGCGAGCGCGGCTCCGGCAGCCGGTGCATACTGGGCCGCCAGCGCGGCTACCTCGGCGTCGTGGCGGAAGGCGTCCAGCGAACCCAGCCCACTGATGGCTTCGATCCTGCGTACCCCGCTCGCAACCGCGCTCTCGCTGGTCAGCTTGAAGAGTCCGATCTCGCCCGTTGCCGCGGTGTGCGTGCCCCCACACAATTCCGTGGAGAAGTCGCCGACCTTGACCACCCTCACCTTGTCGCCGTACTTCTCGCCGAACAGGGCCATGGCCTTGTATTCGTTCACCGCGACGTCGATGGAGACGTCTTCGTAGGTGGCCACGGTCTCGTTGGCCAACACCTCGCGGTTCACAATTGACTCAATCTCCGCCAGTTCCTCGTCGGCAACTTGAGCAAAATGGGAAAAATCGAAGCGCAGGCGCAGCGGGTCCACCGACGACCCGGCCTGTTTTACGTGCGTGCCCAGAACCTGTCTCAGCGCCGCATGGAGCAGGTGCGTCCCGGTATGGTTGCGCTTGATCGCAGCGCGCCGCTCCCCGTCGACGACGGCGTTTACGCTGTCACCGGCGAAGAGTTGCTGTTTCATGATTGCTTTGTGGGCACGAAGACCCTTGATCGGCGAGACGCAGCCCACTACTTCCGCAACAACTGAGTTACCATCTGCGGACATTAGCCAGCCCGTGTCTCCAATTTGTCCGCCAGAATCGGCATAGAAGCTCGTGTGTTCGAGAAAGATATCCACGGAATCGCCTGGACTGGCGGAGGTCAGGCCGACGCCGTCTTTTACGATAGCCAATACTTCGCAGTTTGCGGAATCAAGCTTGCGGTATCCTTCGAATTCGGTCGCGGCGATATCCGCGTAGACCGGGAAAACAGTCTTCTGGCTGCCGCCCTTCCACGAGGCGCGAGCGCGGGCCTGCTCCTCGGAACGTGCGGCTTCAAAGCCGGCCTCATCGAATTTCACCCCGGCATCGCGGGCCGCATCCACCATGAAGTCCAATGGTAGACCGAAGGTCTCATAGAGGTGGAAGGCTGCCTCGCCGGGAATCTTGCCCCCACCGTATCCGGAACCATCGCCAAAACCCGCACCGCTTCCTGATCCGCCGCCAAAACCGGAACCATCTCCAGTTCCAGCACCATCACCTGAGCCGCATCCGAATCCTGAACCGTCTCCGGAACCAGCGCCCGACAGTGCCTCTCGAATGACTTCATCCAGCTTAGTCATTCCGATCTTCAGCACCCGGTCGAATTGCTTCTCTTCCGCCTCGATCACGCGAGCGACGCGGTCCGCCGAATCCGTAAGTTCCGGATACGCGCCCTGCATCAAATCGCGCACGGCGTACACCATCTGGCAGAGGAACGGCTGTTCCTGGCCCAACAAACGCCCATGCCGGATGCCGCGGCGCAGAATCTTGCGCAGAACATAGCCCCGGCCTTCATTCGAAGGCACCACGCCGTCATTGATGAGGAAGGTCGCAGCGCGGGCGTGGTCCGAGATGATGCGCAGGCTGGCAATACCCACCAGTTTGGCAAGCCGGTCTTCCGGCGCTAACTCCGCAAACTCCGCTACCCCCGCTAACTCCGCTGCCCGCTCAATCAACGGCGTAAACAGATCCGTCTCGAAGTTCGAGATCTTGCCTTGCAGCACTGCCGAAACGCGCTCCAGCCCCATGCCGGTATCGATCGACGGCTTGGGCAGAGCGGTCAGCGTGTAGCTGGTCTTCTTGGTCGCAGGGTCCACAACCGCCGCTCGGTCAAACTGCATGAAAACCAGGTTCCAGATCTCCACGTAGCGGGCGTCGTCCTGGCCGAAGGGTAGATCCTTCCCGTGCTCGCTGGCCTCGATGCCCAAATCGAAGAAAATCTCCGAGCACGGGCCGCAGGGACCGGTCTCGCCCATCTGCCAGAAGTTGTCCTTCAGGCCAAAGGTGAAAATGCGCTCCTTGGGCACGCCGGCTTCGATCCAGTAGCCCTCGGCCTCATCGTCGCGGGGAACCCCGTCGGCCCCCTCGAAGATGGTCACGTACAGCTTGTCCTTGGGAATCCCGTACCACTCCGGGCTGGTGATCAGCTCCCAGGCAAAGGCAATCGCATCTCTTTTGAAATAATCTCCGAACGAGAAGTTCCCCAGCATTTCGAAGAAGGTGTGATGGCGGCGCGTGAAGCCAACGTTTTCAAGATCGTTGTGCTTGCCCCCGGCGCGGACGCACTTCTGGCTGGTTGTGGCTCTCTGATACTCCCGCTTTTCGGCGCCAAGGAAGAGATCCTTGAACTGGTTCATGCCGGCATTGGTAAACAGCAGCGTCGGATCGTTGGCGGGCACCAGCGAGGAAGAGTGCACCCGGCGGTGTCCCTTGGACTCAAAAAAGCGCAGAAATGTTTCGCGGATGTCGTTTCCAGAGCGAAATTGCATAGCTCTTTCAGTGTAATGGGCGACGGTGCGGGGACGCAGTGGGGGCAGCTATTTCTCTCAGGCAATCGCGGGAAGCTCGCGAACCGCGCGTACTAACTGTCTTGAAAGGGCGCGACTGGAGTCGCGCCTCAAGTGCGCCTGAAAAGTCCTGGGTTTCAGCCCCTGAGAGATGGTCTTGAGGCCAGCAAACCTTCCCTCAGCGGCTAAAGCCGGAGAAAAAATCGTGTCGTGAGTGGCACGACTTAAGTCGTGCCCTTTCAAAACTCGCTTTTCGAATGTTCAAAGCGTTTGTGCAATTGCGCGAGCATTTCTGTTTTCAATCTACCCGGTCGCACCGCTCAACAGGCCTCAGACCGCTTCCCAGCGGCGGGCAAAACGCCGCGCCACCACGAACAGCACCACGCCGATCGCCAGCAGCACGCCCACTTGCGGCCACAACTCCGTCACCGGCTGGTCGTACCAGAAGACCTTCTGGAAGCCGTCGATGGCCCAGGCGTTGATGGTGAACAGCCCCGCCTTTTGCATCCCCGCCGGCATCAGATAGCGCGGAAACATGCTGCCGCCTATCGACGACATCATCAGCACCAGCAGTGTCGAGACGGAGGCCAGTTGCGCGCGGGTGTGGCAGAAGCTGGCCAGCATCATTCCGAAGGAGGCTACCGCAAAGGCTGTGCTCAGTCCCATCACCACAAAACCCGCCAGATGGTGCGGCAGATCGACCTGGAAGACCAGCCAGGCCCACACAAACATCAGCGTCAGTTGCGTGAAGGCCAGAAGCAAGTTGTAAGTCAGCTTGCCGGTCAGCAGCCGGGTCATGGTGATCCGCGTGCTCAAGACCCGGTCCAGCGTACCGCTCTCGGCTTCCTCCAGGAGCGCACCCGCAGCGCCTGTCGAGGTGAACAGCAAAAACATCACCCCTACCGCGGCGGCGTAGAACGAAAGAATCGGCTTGTCCTTGGTCTCGCCTGTAATGGTGCGGCTGTCCACCGCGATCATCATGCCTCCACCGCTCTGCCCGCCCCGACCAGACCCCGCCTGAGCATTCGGATCATTCTGGTGTTTGCGCATCGCTTCCAAGCTCTGCTGCACGCGGCTGCGCTGTTCTGGAGTAAACCCGCCCGCGCTTGCCTCAAGGCTATCCCAGCCCTTCTCGGCCATCGACGGAGCCAGTGAGGTGAACGCGGTCTTCTGCAACAGCCCCGCCAGCATCTGCGGAGCAATCGGGTCGCTGCTGTCGCTCAGCATCTGAATTTTCGGCCTTGAAGGGTCCGCCGGACCAAACGACACCGGATCCGCCCCGAAGCCTTTGGGAACGATCAGCGCTGTGGATACATCTCCGTCCTTGACGGCGGCCTCGGCCGTCGCCGCAGTATAGTCGGCCAGCTGCTCGCCCTTCTTCGCATCGGAATGCATCTTCACGCGCAACGATCCCTCAGCCGCCAGGCCCTTCAGCAGCGCTTGCGAGGCCTGCGACTGGTCTTCGTCCACCACGATGACGTTGATGCGCGGCGTTGTGTCTTTTCTGCCGCCGAAGATCACGGCGAAGATGGTGAAGAAGGCGATGGGAACAAGAAAACTCAGCGCCAGTGCGGGACGGTCCCGGCGCAACGAAAGCAATGAGGTTCGAATGATTGCCAGCATCAGTCGCGCAGCTCCCTTCCGGTAAGGTTCAGGAAAACCGATTCCAGATTCGGCCGGTGCAGCGCCAGGTCTTCGAGCGCGAGCCCTTCCTCGGTGGCGCTCTCCAGCAGCTTGGCAATCTCCGACGGATGCTCCAACGTGAACTCTGCCTCAAGATCCAGCCAGCGGCCGCCCTGCCCGGCAACCCAGGCCGTCACTTTCTCCGTGCCGCCCGCGAACCGCGCCAGCGCCTGGGTGCGATCCCCGAAGGTGCTCTTGATCAGCTCTTCCTTGCTGCCTTGCGCAATCACCTTGCCGTGATCGATGATGGCGATCCGGTCGCAGAGCCGCTCCGCCTCTTCCATGTGATGGGTGGTATACACCAGCGCCGCGCCCTCTTGGCGAAGTTCGCCGATCATGTCGAATATGTGATTTCTAGACTGTGGATCGACGCCCACGGTGGGCTCGTCCATCAGGACTACTTTCGGGTGGTGGAGCAGCCCCGCGGCCATATTGAGCCGGCGCTTCATGCCGCCGCTCAAATTGCGCACCAGCTCGTTGCCGCGATCCTCCAGCGAGGCCCATTTCAGACCCCAGACGACCGCATCTTCCAGCTTTGCGCCTGTAATCCCGTGATAGCGCCCAAAAGCCTGCAGATTCTCGCGGCAGCTGAGGCGCGGATAGATCGCCAGCTCCTGCGGAACCCAGCCCAGCGCCTCGCGAGCCGCAGCCGACTCGGCCGGGGTGCCCAACACCGCAATGGTCCCCGCGTCCGGCTTCACCCGGCCCACAATGCTGCGAATCAGCGTGCTCTTGCCCGCGCCGTTCGGCCCTAGCAGGCCCAGACACTCCCCAACGCGCAGCTCCAGCGAGACGCCGGCCACGGCGACCAGGTCGCCGAAGCGTTTCTCCACCGAATCCACCACCAGCGGCAGGGCACCGTTTCCGGCCGTCGCCTCTGAAAGACTCATTTCTTCCCCCGTGTAAAGCAAAGGACCTGTTCACGCAAATCGTGCAGCGAGAGCAGGCCCTCGGAAGCTTTCATCCATCTTTACGTGGGAGCGCTGGAGTTTGTTCAATCTTCGGGTAATTCTTCCAATTCCTCTTCGATCGAGTCCAGGGCCTGCAGCGCGCCGTCGTCAACATTCCACTCGCCGAGTACCTTGCGGATGGTCCCGGTGGTGAATCCGGCCATCACCAGGCGGCGCATGATCCGCGCCGTTTCCTTGTCATTCTCCGGCGGACGCAGGCGCTTCCGCTCGATGAACTGCCGGGCCAGGGCGACCTCGTCTGTCTGCCCGTAGCGGGCCTCGATGGCCTCGGCGATCACGGTGTCGTGGACACCCTTTTGCTTCAGGTCCTGCTTGACGCGCCGCTCGCCGAGCTTTTCGTTTTCCTGGCGCAGTCGCGTATAGGTCTCGGCAAAGGACCGATCGTCCAGATAGCGCATCTCTCTAAGCCTCGCCATCACCGCAACGATCTTGGCATCGCCCGCCGGCTCGGGTTCCACGCGCGTCCGCATCAGGCGACGCAGCTCGGCCTCGGTGCGCATGCGCCGCCCCAGCGCCTTCACGGCGTAGTCGAACAGCGCCGCTTCTTCCAGCGGCTTCCGCTTTTTTTTCGGCTTGAAGGACATGGCGATCAGTTCCGGGGAACAAGCAGGTTGAAGCGCTTGTTCCGTCCCCAGCGATAGTATTCGAAATCGCTGTCCAAGGTCAGGATATCGCCGGAAGCCAATTCTCCGGCCATGTGAATCAGGCAGGCATTGGCAAAGTCGCAGCGCGTGTCGGCATACTTGGACATCAGGGACGCAATGTCTGCGGCGCAATCGCCGAGCCGAAAAGGAACCAGGAGCGCTCCCTGCCTCACATTTGTCAGGATTGCCTCGACAGCCGCCCGGGCATGACCAAGAAGATGAAGCGTTTCTGCGATGCATGCTTCATTTGTGAAGAGTGGACCGGCGAGCGAGTTGCAGGCGGTTTTGCAGCGCGTGTGCCCTTGTTCGCGGTCGTTGAACAGGGCGACAAAGAAGCTCGCGTCGGCGAGGACTGGCTTCGGCGACAAGGGGCTCTTTACCAATCCCATCTGCCATTGCCCTGCTTATCCACGCGCCATTTTTTCCCAAAGCCTTCCATGTGCTTTTGATTGGTCGCCAAATCGCCGGGGCCAAAGCTGACGCAGCCGATGCCGACCAGTCGAGGACGCGGTTTGGGATTCTGCAGTTCGGCCACCTTCCGCAGGGAATTCCGAACCGCCTCGGATGGCGTCCAGCCGTTGTCGCGCACCAGTTGCTTCAGCGCGGCCTCCGCCTCTTTATCCAAGCGAACCTGTACCGTAGCGGCCATATCTCCATCGTAGTACAACCCTATCTTCTGTACTACACCCTGTTCCCAAGGCAATTGCATGAAGCTCGTAAACCACGCGTAGCAATGGCTTTGAAAGGGCACGACTTTAGTCGTGCCGCAAGATCTCCTCAAAAATCCTGGGCTTTAGCCCCCGAGGGAAGGTTTTGAAGCCGCCAAATCATCCCTCGGCGGCTAAAGCCGGGGTAAATAAACCAGCGTAGGTGGCACGACTAATGTCGTGCCCTTTCAAAACTCACCTTTCGCGTTTTCGAAAGGTTCATGCAGTTGCCCTGACCTTACTCCCCAGTCCCTGGCTTTCCCGTCCACTGGTCAACCCAGTCGTTCACCGTCTTCCACCACAGTTGCGAGTTCTGCGGCTTCAGCACCCAGTGGCCTTCGTCCGGGAAGTAGAGCATCTTGCTGGGCACCTTGAGCAGTTGAAGCGTATCGAAGAGCTGGAAGCCCTCGCTGACGTCAAGCCGGTAGTCGAGCTGGCCGTGGATCACCAGCGTGGGCGTTTTGAAGTTTTTGGCGCTCATCATTGGCGAGAACTTCCGAAACGGATTTTCGCTATCCGGCTTGCCGTAGTAGTCCCACGGATGGCCTCGGAACTCCCAGATATTGAACCAGGCTTCTTCCGTAGAAGCAAAAGCGGATTCGGGGTTGAACATGCCGTCGTGGCTGACGATGCACTTGAAGCGGTCGGTGTGGCCGAGGACCCAGTTGGCCATGTAGCCGCCGTAGCTCGCGCCCAGGGCACACTCGCGGTTCTTGTCGATAAACGGAAACTGCGTTTCGGCGGCGTCCAATCCGAGCATCAAATCGGAAAAGGGCTTGCCGCCCCAGTCGCCGTTCACTCCATCTGTGACCGCCTGGCCGTAGCCGGTCGATCCGCGCGGGTTGACCATCACCACCACGTAGCCGTTGGCGGCAAAGAGTTCCGGATTCCAGCGATAGCTCCACATATCACCCCATGCGCCCTGCGGCCCGCCGTGAATGAGGAACTTTACGGGGTATTTCTTCGCTGGATCGAAGGCCGGAGGACGGACGATGAAGCCTTGGAGCTTGGTGCCGTCGGCGGCGGTGAACCAGTATGGATCCAGCCTGGACAGATCAAGCTGAGCGAGAAGGACGTCGTTCAGGTGGGTGATCGCAGACCAGGTCTTTTTGACCGGCTCGCCAAGATTCACAAGCCGGTTGAATTCTGCTTTCGACCCAGAAAAATCCGCCACTACGACCATAGATTCGGGGTTCGATGCAGGCTCGACGTAACCGCTGAAACGTACGACTTCACCGGGTTCACGCACGGACATTCTGGAAGCAAGCAGGTCATTGCTACCCGGCAGAACAAGGATCCCAGAATATTCTCCCGAGTCTCGCTCAGGCGTAAAGAACCGCTCTAAGCCCATTCGATCAGCAGCAATTCCCGACGACTGGATATTGAAAATGGCCGAAGCACCCTCGTGTCCTGCGACGAAATAGATGCTCTTGGAATCCGGCGCCCACACAAACTCATCCACCCAGCGATCGAAATTCGGCAGCAAATTCCGTGCCGCTGACTCGCTGACTTGCTGACCTGCTGACTTGCTGCCTCTCGCCCGATCCAACACAAACAGCCGGAACTTGTCCGCCTCATACCCCGCGCGCTCTTCGCTGCGCCAGGCGAGGTTCTTGCCGTCGGGCGAGTACGCAGGGTTGAAGTTGCCGCCGTTGGAGTTACTGACCGCGACCGGCTTCGCCGCCGCATCGGTCAGGTCGAGGGTGAAGATCTTGGCGCTCACGCTGGTCGCCGGTTCCGGATCGAGATTCTCGGTGAACGCCAGTTCCTTCGAGTCCGGTGAGAAGGCGCAGCCGCAGCCGGCAGACATCGAGTAGGGCGGAACGTCGCGCGGATCGTTCGGCGTCAGGTCGCGAATTTCGCCGCTGGCCACGTCGATCAGGAAAAGGTGAGACCTCTTGGGGCCGGTGAAGTGATCCCAGTGGCGATACAAGAGATGCGTAAAGATCTGCGCCTTCACCGGGCTCGCAGCCGCTTCGGCGTCGCGGTTGAAGCTGCACTCCGCGCCCTTGCCGCCGTCGCGCGGGGCAATCGCCGGGCAGTCCGGATACACCTCGGCGGTAAAGACGATCGACTTCCCGTCAGGCGACCAGATGGCGTTGTCGATGCCCAGGTCCAGGTTCGAGAGCTTGCGGAGATTGGAAGCTGTGCCGGTGAGTGTGTCGAAGTCCGCGAGCCAGATCTGCTCGGCGCCGGTCCGGCTGGAAAGAAAGAGCACGGAGCGCCCGTCGGCCGAGAACTGCAGGCCGCTGTCGCCCGGATGCGTGCCCTCGATCTTCTTCGGCTCGCCGCCGGCAATGGCCTGCAGCCAGAGCTCCGCTGTCTTTTTGTTTTTTGCAAGATCGACAGAGGTGACGGAATAGGCCAGCCACTTGCCGTCCGGGGAAACGGCGGTGTCGCCCAACCGCTTCATGTTCATCATGTCCTCGAAGGTCATGGGACGCTTGGCGGGCGCGGTATTGGCAGCCTGTGCCGGTGCGGACTGGACGAAAGACGGAGTGAAGGCGGCGAGAAGGGCAGCAGTGAAGAAGAGTCTGTTCATGTGTGTGGATTCCCTGTGCGCGCGACGGACCCAAAAAGCCCCTGCGCGAAGAGAAAGTTTACACCGCGAGCCTTGTCCCTGCTCGGTGATTGGAACAGGGAACAGGGAACAGGGATCAGATGTAGGGATCGCATGAATTGGCGAGTTAGCCCGCTGACGCGGGGATCGCGAGTTCGCAAGTTGACGCCTGGCTCAATCGGTGCGGTTTCATCCCAGCGATCCGTGACAAGATTCCGCACCGGAGGTTTTCCCGAGAGGCCCAAAGCGTACCAGATGGAGAGATTTCGAAGGTATTTTCACTCTAAATGGTGCAAGAAACGGCGGTAAGAATTGGCGAGAAACTTGACGGGTTCGGCCGATATGCGCGGATTTGGCCGAAAATGCGGCATGTTTCACAGATCCGCCAAATCATGCGCAAGGGTTTTTGCGGCAAAGTGTGTGGGGGAGGGGGGTATGCATTCCGGGGGCTTTATTCACGGATATCTGTCTTTGTATCAACCAGATACAAGAGCGAGCAGAGTGCCATCAAGGTGCGTTTTATGGGCGTTTTGCGCACTTTTGGCGCTGCGGGCATGAGCGACTCCTGAAACCATTGTGGAACAGAAGCGGGTAATGATCTGCAAAAGGAGCGGAGTTGGTGAACGATTTGGGTTGGTGCTCGCCCACCCTTACCGCAAAAAGCGCGGTAAGGATGAGGCACCCAACTTTGTGGAGCAACGGGACAGGTCCCAAGTAGGTTCGTGCTTTCCCCGGTCCCGAAAAGCGAGGGACCGGGGGCACCCATAGATGGTTGCAGGTGCTGGTTTTGGCGAGCGATCAATGTCCTTCGGCTTCCGCGACCGTGGGCTGTTTTGCGCCCATCGCCTTCAGCAAGCTGCTCACAATCACGTAGAGCGTGGGAATGAAGAAGAGGTTGAGCACGCTGGAAAGCAACATGCCGCCCACGATGGTGGTTCCCACCGACCGGCGGCCCAGCGCGCCTGCGCCGGTGGCGTACACCAGCGGCACAATGCCCAGGATGAAAGCGAACGAGGTCATCAGGATGGGGCGCAGGCGAAGCTCGGCGGCCTCGATGGCCGCATCGGCGATGCTGCGTCCCTTGCGGCGCAACTGCTCGGCAAACTCGACAATCAGAATCGCGTTCTTCGCCGAGAGGCCGATCAGCATGACCAGGCCTATCTGGCAATAGACGTCGTTCACCAGTCCGCGCGTCCACACCGCGGTCAATGCGCCGAGCACCGCCATGGGCACAGCGAGCAGGATGATGAAGGGCAAGGCAAAGCTTTCATACTGCGCCGACAGGGTAAGGTAAACCACCAGCAGGCCGAGGCCGAAGATCAGCAGCGTTTTGCCGCTAGATTCGATTTCGTCCAGCGTAAGCCCGGTCCACTGGAAGCTCATACCCGGCATCATGTTGTGGTTGGCCAGTTCTTCCATCGCCTTGAGGCCCTGGCCGGAGCTATAGCCCTTGCCGGCCGATCCGTCGATTTCCACCGCGCGGAAGAGGTTGTAGTGGGTGATCACCGGCGGTCCGGAGCTCTCCGTCACACGGACCAGGTTGTCGAGCGGGACCATTTGGCCGCCGTCGGACCGCACATAGAAGTTGTGCAAATCGCTAGACGACATACGGAAGGGCTGGTCGGCCTGCACAAAGACACGATAGGTGCGGTTGTTGTAGTCGAAGTCGTTGATGTACTCCGAGCCCATGAAGACCGACAGCGCGGTGGTGATCTGCGAGAGCGGAATCCCCATCGCCTTGGCCTTCTCGCGGTCGATGGTCACCAGCACCTGCGGATCGTTGGCCGAGAAGGTGGTCTGCAGGCCAGCGAGGTCCTTGCGCGCGCGGCTCGCGCCGACAATCTGGTGGGCGACGCGGTCCAGATCCGTAAGCTTGTTCATGCCCGAGTCCTGCAGCATGAACGCGAAACCGCCGAAGCTGCCTACGCCCTGTACTGCCGGAGGCTCGAACATGGCCACCAGGCCGCCGTTGGGGGCAAACATCAGGCTCATCAATTTTGGATTGAGATCCGCCACAATGTCCGCGGTGCTGTGCCCCTTGCTTCGACGCTGATCGGACGGAGTGGTGGCGATGAACATCAAGCCGGAGTTCGATGCGCCGCCGTTGAGGCTGAAGCCCATCACCGAGAAGGCTCCGGCGATGTCCTTGTTGGTGGAGATGATGGCCTGGGCGCGGTCGGCCAACGCGCCGGTATAGCTGAGCGATGATCCCGGGGGCGCCTGGACGATGACCATCAGAAAGCCCTGGTCTTCCTGGGGAATGAAGCCGGTCGGCACGCGTTGGTAGGTCCAGACCGTCGCGCCGAGTCCGGCGAAGAAGAGCACCAGCAGCACGTAGCGCAGCTTCAGCGCCACATGAATCGACTTGGCATAGGTGCCGGCCAGCCAGCTGATGGAGGCATCGGCCCCATGAATGAAGGCGGCAAAGGCCTTGGAGATGAAGCCGATGTGCAGGAAGTCAAGCTGATGCGGCCGGTCTTCCTCGCCGCGCAGGAACATAGCGGAAAGCGCCGGCGAAAGCGTCAGCGCGTTGAAGGCCGAGATGGCGATGGCGAAGGCGATGGTCAGCGAGAACTGGCGATAGAGAATGCCCGTGGTTCCGGGGAAGAATGAAACGGGCACGAAGACGGCAATCAGGACCAGAGAGGTGGCGATTACGGCGCTGGTTACTTCTCCCATGGCCCGCGAAGTGGCCTCGTGCGGGTCGGAGTGCTCCATCGCAATGTGCCGCTGCACGTTCTCGATGACCACGATGGCGTCGTCGACCACCAGGCCGGTGGCCAGGGTGATACCGAAGAGGGTCAGCGAGTTGACCGAAAAGCCAAAGACCTTGATGAAGGCAAAGGTTCCGATGAGCGAAACCGGGATGGTGACGGCCGGAATGATGGTGGCGCGCCAGTCAAGCAGGAAGAGGAAGATGACCGTGATGACGATGAAGACCGACAAGCCGAGGGTCACCAGCACTTCCCGGATGGAGTCGCCCACCACGGTGGTCGAGTCGAAGGCAATGGCGTATTTCAGTCCGGGAGGGAAGCTCTTGGAAAGATCGACGAGTACTGCCTTGGCTTTTGCGTCCACGTCCAGCGAGTTGGCATTGGAGAGCTGCAGAATGCCGATACCCATCGCGGTTTGGCCCGCATATTTCAGCGAAGAGCTGTAATCTTCCGCTCCCACCACCGAGTGGCCCACATCCTTGAGGAGTATGAGGCCGCTGGGCGCGTTCTTGACGATGATGTTATCGAACTCGGCCGGACTGGTGAGGCGGCCGACCACGCGCACGGGAATCTGAAACGCCTGCTTGGAGTCCGACGGAGGCTGACCCAACTGTCCGGCGGGAACCTCCAGGTTCTGTTCCACCAGCGCGTTCACCACGTCGGGAGCGGTGAGCGAATGCGCGGCCAGCTTTACCGGATCCAGCCAGATGCGCATGGCATACTTGCGCTCGCCGAAGATGATCACGTCGCCGACGCCGGGCACGCGCTTGATGGCGTCCTTCACGTAGACGTCCAGATAGTTGGAGATGAACTCCGGCGAGTAGCGGCCGTCCTCGGTGTAGAAGCCGGCGGCAAGAACAAAGTTGTTGTTGGCCTTGGTGATGCTAATGCCGGTGGCGTTCACCGCCGAAGGCAGGCGGCCCTGCGCGCTGGCCACGCGGTTCTGCACGTCCACCGCGGCGATGTCCAGGTCGTAGCCGGTCTTGAAGGTGGTGGTGATCTGGCTGTTGCCGCTGTTGGTGCTGGACGAGGTGATGTAACGCATTCCCTCGACGCCATTGATCGACTCTTCGAGAGGAATGGTGACGGCCTTTTCCACTGTCTCGGCGTTGGCGCCCACATAGTTTGTGGAGACGGAGACCTGCGGCGGCGCCAGAGTCGGGTACATGGCAACCGGCAGGTTGGGAATGCACACCGCGCCCGCCAAAATGATCAACAGCGCGCAGACGGTGGCAAATACCGGGCGGCGAATAAAGAAATCGACAAACAAGAGAGCCTTCTTTCCGTGATTGCGGCGCTGTCAAACTGCGCAGCGCGGACTCTACAGAGCGAAATCGTTGGGAGCATGCAAAGCCAGCGCCCCGAACTTCTTCCCGCGCCTTGCGACTAGACGCGGGATACCGCGTAAATCAATCCTTTGCGATCAGGGATCAGGCGCCCAGCAACATGACCGGCATGCCGTTGACCAGGAACTGAGTGCTGGAAACGATCACCCGGTCACCCGCATTGAGACCTGAAGTGACGGAATAAGTATTTCCAACCGTGTCGCCCAGGGTCACCGCGGTCTGGGCGGCCATGTAATGTCCATTCTGCTGGCGCGCCACAAAGACGAAGCTCTGGCCACCCTGGCGCAGCACCGCGAGCACCGGCACAACCGCCATGGGAGTCGTGCTCCACACCACCCGCGCCTTGATCATCTGCGCCGTGCGCAGCAATCCGGAATGCACCGGTGCTTTTACGAGGATGCCCTGCAGCGTGGTGTCCACCTCCGCGGATGCGAAGTCGATGTTGGTCTTCTCCAGCAGCTTGCCGGAGTTGTCCATCAGCTCGACTTCGAGGCCCTGGCGCACCTGGCTGGCCCGCTCGGTGGGGACATAGATGTAAGCTTCCAGATCCTTGTTCTCATCCACCGTGGTCAGCACCGTCGCCGGAGAGTTGGCCGGCGAAGCGAAGTCGCCCACATGCACTGGAATATCGCCGACCACTCCGTCGAACGGCGCGCGAATGCTGTAGTAGGCCAGTTGCTCTTCCTGCGTTTTGCGCAATTCAACCGCCGACTGGTAATCCGCCTTGGCGTTCTCAAACGACTGTTGCGCCTGATCGTAGGCGTCGCGGCTGGTGACCCCGGCATCAAAGAGTTTGTGCTGACGCTCGATCTCCACGGAGTTGTAATCGAAGACCGCCTTCTTCTGGCGCTCGGTCGCACGCGCCGACTCGACGGTTGCGATCTGCACCCGCGGATCGATCTCCATCAGCAGCTTTCCGGCCTGCACATGGTCGCCGGAGCGGACGAAGATCTTCGTCACAGCTCCGCTCACCTGCGGCAGCAGGGTGGCCGAGCGCCGCGACTTGATCGTAGCCACATATTCGTTCGACTGCGGCACGGGAGCCAGGGCAATCGTGGCGGTCTGGACCGGCATGGCCTGCATTCCGGCTGCCGCGGGCGCGGCCGGCTTCTTCTGACATCCGACTGCCGACCACCCCATCAAAACTACGCAACTCACACTGGAAATGATTCTTAACGCGCTATTTCTCACTTGATCTTCCTCGATGGGACTCACTCAGGCGTCGCCCGGGGTCCAATATCTCTTATTCGTGCCGGATTGATTATATTGCCGGAAGACGTTTGTTTCCATCATCTTGTCCGCAACGCGGAGCAAAGCGGACGGAACAGGACCTGGTTTGGCGAAGGAATCGCTCCAGGTCCCGATGAGTATGTGACGAACGAAATCAGCCCATTGACGCAAAAAAAGCCGCGCTGCCCTGAACTTATCCGCTGGCAACCGTCCCATTGCTGGCGCTGTCGCGGGCCGAATCAGCGTTTCTCCCATGGTCATTCCCAGGCCTGGACGCAATCAGCGCCGACATTTGCTCGGCCGGCATGGGGCGGGCGAAATAGTACCCTTGGGCGTAGTCGCACCCCGCGGCGCGCACCAGGTCGAGAGCCATTGCGTCTTCCACTCCTTCGGCAACCGTTCGCAGCCCGAAGCACTTTGCCAGCTCGATGATCGACTTCACGATCTTCTCGTCGCCAGGGTTGGTGGCAATTTCGTGAATGAATGACTGGTCGATTTTGAGCTCGTCC
The DNA here is from genome assembly GCA_964595345.1 of uncultured Occallatibacter sp. Taxonomy (GTDB): domain Bacteria; phylum Acidobacteriota; class Terriglobia; order Terriglobales; family Acidobacteriaceae; genus Telmatobacter. The sequence goes on along the minus strand of CAZQPY010000019.1, from coordinate 46,893 downwards.
AGGTCGAAGTTCCGCAGATAGGCGAAGCTTGCATAGCCCGTCCCGAAGTCGTCCAGCGAGAGAGCTACCCCGAGGGCTTTCAACTGTTTCACGATGGCCAGAACATTGGCGGTGTTCTCAATCAGGATCGATTCCGTCAGTTCGAGGCTCAGACAGCAGGGCTCCAGACCGGCCTCCGCGAACGCCCGCCGCACCAATTCGGGCAGGCCCGCGCGTTTGAACTGCACGGCCGACAGATTCACCGCAACAACCAGCTTCCTCTGCCCCTCTCGCTGCCACTTGACCGCTTCCCGGCACGCTTCCTGCAGCACCCACTCGCCGATATCCACGATCAGTCCGCTGTCTTCCGCGATCGGAATGAACCTGACCGGAGGAATCAATCCGAGTTGGGGATGATTCCAGCGCAGCAGAGCTTCCGCGCCCACGATTTCTCCGGTCTCGATGCAGTACTGCGGCTGATAGTGCAGAACGAACTCGTTCCTCTCCAGGGCCATGCGCAGGCCATTGAGGATGAGCATGTATTCGTTCGCGTCTGTCTCCATCTTGCTGGTATAGAAGCGGTACGCGTTGCGCCCCGACCTTTTGGCCACATACATGGCCATCGACGCCTGCCTATGCAGTGCCTCGAACTCCAGGCTGTCGTCGGGATAAACCGCAATGCCGATCGAGAGAGTAACCGACAACTCGAAGCCTTCGACGGCGAAGGCGGAACGCGTCCGGTTCAGGATCGCTGTGGCCATCTGGCCAATCTCGCCCTCATCCGTAACCGCCGAGAGCACGATCAGAAACTCGTCTCCCCCCGCCCGGCTCAGTGTGTCGGTGCTGCGCAGGCAACCTTGGATGCGCTCGGCCACCGTCTGCAGCAGACGGTCGCCGATGTGATAGCCGAGCGAATCGTTGATTCGCTTGAAATTGTCCACATCCACCGACAGAAGCGCCGACTTGCCCCCCGATTGTTCCGCATCTTCCTTGGCCGTTTCCATGTACGTCTTGACCAGCACCCGGTTGGGCAAGCTGGTCAACTGGTCATGGAAGGTGAGGAACGACGCCCGCTCCTCGGCCTCCAGGCGCAGCGTGATGTCCTGCTTGATCGCGATGTATTGCTTGATGACTCCCGCAGCGTCGCGCACCGGCGAGATGATTGCCTCTTCCCAGAACAGCGAGCCGTCTTTGCGCCGGTTGTGAAACAAGCCGAACCAGGGACTGCCTCCCTGAATGCACTCCCACATGGCCTGATACTGATCGTGGCTTGTCTCTCCGCTGCTCAGAATCCGCGAGTTCTTGCCCAGGACCTCCGCGGCCTCGTATCCGGTAGTTACGGTGAAGAACGGGTTCACGTATTGGATACTGCCATTGAGATCCGTGATGACAACGGTCACCGGGCTCTGTTCCACTGCCGTGGTCAGCTTACGCAGCTCCGATTCCATCTTCCGGTGTTCGCTGACGTCGCGACCCACATGGAAAGCACCGATCATCTCACCAAGGGGATCGAACAGCGGCGCCATGAACGACTCATAAAAGACTTCTTCCTCTCCTTGCGTAAAACTCCAGTTCTCGATTTTATATTCGCCGTCCAGGGCCTTTCTCAAACTCGCGGCAACACTTCGAACCTGCAAGGATGGGTGCGCTGCCCATTCCTCAATGCTCTTGCCGGATATCATTTCGATTCCGAATTGACTTTCCAGCAACTCCCGATGGGTCCGATTGCACAAAGTGATCCGCAAATCCCGGTCAATCGCTGCAACAATATCCTGCGTGCCTGCGAGAATCCCCTGAATGCGCGCATTAGTGGCAACGAGCTCAGCCTCGAGATTCAACCGCTGTCGATCGGCTTCTATCCTATCCATGGCATAGGAAATATCCACCGCCATCTCGTCCAGCAAGTCGATCAGGTCTTCGGAGAAGAAGGCGACTTCGCTGGAATACAAAGTCAGGGAGCCAACCGCCCGGCCTTGGAAGAACATGGGAAATGCAGCCGCCGACTTGATGTCAAACCGTGTCCAGTGATCCTGCCACGGCGTCCCCCGCATCTGTTCATTCAGATCGTTGGCGATGAAGTGCTCGCCCCGGATCACTGTCAGGCCCGTAGGCCCTTTGCTGAAGGGCGATGCCGGGTCCGCGGAAACCCGCACCCCGTCCAGGTAACCGATTTCTGGCCCTGCCATGGCAACCGGGACGATCGCCTGGGTTGCCTCGTCCACCATTCCGACCCACGCCAGTCGGAAATGACCAAACTTGACGGCGATTCCGCAAATGGCTTTGAAAAGCTCCTCGCGGTTTGAGGTGCGCACGATTTCCTGGTTGGTCTGGCTCAGAGCCGCGTAGATATCCTTGAGGCGGATGATCTTGCGCTCGGCCTCCTTGCGCTCGCCGATATCGCGAACGATGCTCTGCACAAGATGCCGTCCCCTGTGATCGATGCGCCGGCTGCTGACCTCGATGGGAAACACCGAGCCATCGGCCCGCTGGTGAACAGCTTCAAAACGGGCCTCACCACTTTTGATCACCGTGGCCCAGTCCGCGTGCCATTCGTTCGAACTCTGGCGGAGCTCTTCAACATTCATCGCCAGCAGAACATCGAGCGGGTAGCCATAGGCATCGACCGCCCGGTCGTTGGCCTCTATAATCTTGCCGGATTCGTCGAAGAGCAGGACGATGTCGTTGGCAAATTTGCTGAGCTGCGTCAACCGCTGGCGGAGCGCCTCGTTCTCATGCCGGGTCTCGTGTGCCCGGCGCGTCATGTAGAAATACAGTGCTACGCCGGTGACCGCGACAAAGAACAACCCTTTTCCCATGCCCAGCATTGCCGGCAAGAGGCTGACCCCGCCATGCAGAAAGACGACGCCGTCGGTGACAACGATCCAAGCGAAACCCAGGAGCAGGTAGAACCGCACCACTCTCAAAGTAGCGATTCTGCCGATTGCCAACGGCCCATGCGACCCGATACCGCTCATCCCAGCCCGCCCATCTCTTTTCCGATTCGATGCGCTTTCACGCCGTGCCGTATGGTGTTTATCGGCAGATTACCCGATTGGACCACCCCCAGCGCAACTTTGCGCGCACCGAGCCGACATCCGCCGCCCTTCCAGGAGCGCCGCCGCAGACGCCCAAATACAACGCGCGTCTTCAATGCTTTCCGCAGATCAGATTCACATTGCCGTCCGAATCGCCGCCAGCGGGATCTCCAATGTCCCGATATGATGCGAAGCCCGGTCAAAGATGCCGGTCCGCAGCCAATACTCCCCTTTCGGGACAGCGATCTCCAGGTGCTCTTTCACCCCTTCGCTCTCAAACTCCGCATAGGTGTCCTCGTCCGCTTCCATGGTGATCACGCGGTCGTCGCGGTTGGCCACCTGCCCGTATCGATCATAGGCGATCACGGAAAAAACGAGTGTGCTGTGGTAGATGCCCTTGGCGTCCTGCGCCAATTTCAGGTCCTTGAGGTTGATGGCGAAATCGACCGAATAGCGCTCTTCCGTGTCTTTGGCAGCGGGCTTTGCGCCGTTCGTGTCCTTTCCGGTCGCGGGCTGGACCATCGCCCGGTAGCCGATCTCTCGGAGTTGCGGCAGGCCCAAGTCCATGAAAGGTCTCAGCGGATCGGTTTGTTCCGCATCCGGGAAGCCCTTCGCATCGCGATCTTCCGAAACGTGGTCTGCCGGCGCGCTTTGCCGCACCGGCTTCTCCGCAGCCGGGTTGGCGAGCCGTGCAAAATAGCCACGCCGATACGAAAGGTCATATTTGCCGCCTGCCACCGCAACCCTAATATCCCTGAACGTCCCGTCCGCAGCCGTGTTCGACGGCGCATACGAAACGGTGTAGAAATAGCTGCTCTCGGCAACCACCTTGCCGATCACGCCCGCAAGGGAATTATTGCTGTAGAACGCCCTGCCGCCCGTCTTCTCGGCCAGCAGATCCATGGTCGCGTAATCCGTGTTGCGGCGAATACTCTCCGCGGTCAGGGCGCTGCGGGCCGACATTCCGCCTCCCGCGCCGCTCTCGGCGGTGAATAGCTCGAACGCCCTCACACCCTGCGCATCCACGGGATACACGGCCACCCGCGCCGACGCCAACAGGGCGAAGGTGTCCTTGATGTCGGCAGCGAACCGAGCGTCTCCCGGAGAATTCCCACCACCTGTTGACACACCAGTTATTCCGAGCGGATCCAGCGGAAACGAGCCTGAGAGCCAGATCAGGTTCTTCCGTCCCGGCATTCTGCCCAGTAGCTTGGCCATGTCCTTCAGCGCTTCCAGGGTCCGGTACACCCGGTCAGCCGCTTCCGCCTCGCCAGTTTCGCCGACAAAGCTTTGGAACGCGGCCACCGCTCCCGGCTCGTGGAGCAGCGTCGGAGCTTCCGGGATGCCGTTCCGCCCATATCCCAGGGCCGCGGCCAGCAGCGCCGGGTCGTCGGCAAAACCCTGCACATAGCGCAACCGCATGCCCAGCGTATAAATCGCCATCCGCGATCCCGGCTTTAGTTGTTTCAGATAGGCGACGGCTGCATGACGCACCGCCATCTGGTCGGCCATCTGCGTGTTCAGCGTATCCAGCAGGAGCACATTGGCCACCGCCAGGTTGGCCGACTCGGGATCCGCCAGAACAGAAGCATTGCTGAAGGTATTCGGCGGCAGCGGTTCCTGCCCGCTTTGCTTTTCCAACTCGGCATGCTTTTCCGGTTCTACCGCAGTCGCGCCCCTGTGCTCCTCAAAAAAGCTGAGAGCCTGCGCTTTGCCCTGTTCGGTAACGGTGAATGCTTCCTTCGCGAGTCCGGTGACAGGAACACCCTTGTGGTCCGTAACCAGCACATCCAGCAGCACCGCGCGGGTGTCGATACGCAGGCTCGACGCCGGCGCAGGCTGGGATGCCGATTGCGACGCGCTTTGGGCCAGCAAAGCCACAGATGCAGTTAGAACCACTTGCAATAGGCCAAACCGCGCAATCTTCAAAATGACTCTCCGTCCATTTGCATATAGCCTTTCCGTTCTGGCGATTCTTGTCTGAATCCTCGCTGCATTGAGCGCATTTTCGGTTGTAGAAAGTACGAAAGCCGACTGGGGCCGCTGCACAGACCTCAACGGATCCGCAAGGGTGCAGATAACTTATCTAACGTTTGTGAGCTACATTTTCCTTTGCCAAACGTCGAGACAATGTTACCCGGTCGCTCCGCCTTCCCATACGGCCACACCGTCCGGCCCCAAATTCTCGAAAGAACAGGCGACAGAACAGGCGACACCCATATACTTCTAGGCTTAGTCTCCTATACCGAGAAGTGCAGGGGTACAAAATGGCAAGAAACGACTTCCAGGGCAGCCTCGATCTGCTGGTGCTGACGACCCTCTCCCAGCGCGAGCGTCTGCACGGCTACGGTATTGTCCTTCACATTCAGCGAGCCTCGGATGAGTTGCTGCGCGTGGAAGAGGGTTCGCTTTATCCAGCTTTGCACCGCATGGAGCGAAGCGGCTGGATCTCTTCCGAGCGGGCTCTCACCGAAACCGGCCGTAAGGCAACGTACTACCAGCTCACGGACGAGGGCCACAGTCAGTTGCGGGAAGCTGAAGAGAGTTTTGATTTGCTTGTAAAGGGCGTTCGCGCAATGTTGCAGCACGCATGACCCGTTGCTGAAGGGTAGGAATCGAGTCCACAAACCACCGCGTCAACCCAGGAAACGGAATCATGAGGCCTCCCTTCCGAAGCCCTGAGATGACTCTCCAACTACCCATGTGTCACACTGAAGGGAGTGGCCTCCTTCCGCGACCCGGGCATCCGACGGAAGGCGCTCACTGAATCATCCCGCAAATGGGCCTGTAGCTCAACGGTTAGAGCAGGGGACTCATAATCCCTTGGTTCGGGGTTCGAATCCCTGCAGGCCCACCAAATTTGCTTTTCGCGCACCCGGGTACCCCGCCGGTACAATGATGAAGTTTGGTTTTCGAGCAGATTCTACCCATTTTTAAAATGATTCTTGTTTTGCCGCGTTCTGAAAGATGCGCGGGCCGGCGATCTGCGACTATGCCCGATCCTTACCTGCCGGTTTCGGCTTGCCAGTTCCGATGCGAGCGTCTTTACTCCCTCGGTCGCATGGCGGCGCAAAAACGAGGGATTGACTGCGGAATAGACGCGGTCGAGAGATCGCGATTCTCCGACGCAAATCGAATTCACCAAACGCTAGAATGGTTGAGATGAGTCAAACCGAACTACCAATTGCCAAGCGACAACCGCGATCACAGCCGACATGGACAGATGTGAAAGCAGAGCTCGCCAGCCTCGACCGGGCAGGATTGACGGGCCTGATTCGGGACCTGTATTCCGCCAGCAAGGATAATCAGACTTTCGTCCACACCCGTTTTGGATTGGGCGAGGACGTTCTGAAGCCCTACAAGGAATTGCTGGACCGCTGGCTCTGGCCGGACGTGTTGCGGGACCAGAACACTTCGGTCGCAAAGGCCAAGCAAGCTATATCCAGCTACCGAAAGGCGGTTGGAGATCCCGGCGGGCTTGCAGAATTGATGGTGTACTACTGCGAATGTGCCGTGGGTTTCTGTAGCGATATTTGCCTGGACGATGAGGAATATTTCAATTCCTTGGTCAACATGTTCGAGCAGGCGCTCAAGATTTGCAGACAACTGCTTGCGGGCGACCGCGAGACCTTCATCGCCCGGCTGGAAGGTGTGTGCACCACTGGCTCCAATCTGGGATACGGCGTGGGCGATGACATGGACTCGCTGTTTGCGAAATATGGCCGCAACGAATAGTTGCATGATTTGCTTCACTTGTTCGACTGCAATGTCTTAGCCAGTTCAACGACTCCGATGGCATCCGTTCTGTTATCGAGAGGAAATCGCTCGGATCCTGGATACACATAGAATCGCTTTTGCGGATTCAGATCGGCGCAGGCGGAATGAAAGCCGCGTTCGATCTTCGGCGCCGAAGTGCGTTTGACCTCGATGGCCCACAGTTCTCCGCCGGGAAGCGTGAGAAGAAGGTCCACCTCGGTTCCATTGGAGGTTCGATAGTAGTGGGCCTCGGTTCCATCCTGCGCGGCGACAATCAGAGTCTCGATCACAAAGCTCTCCCAAGTTTGGCCTACAACCGGATGGCCGAGCAGAGCTTCCTTGTCACGAATGCCGAGCAGCGCATGAGCAATGCCGCTATCGCGCACATACACTTTGGGCGCCTTCACCAGCCGCTTGCCGGCATTCCGATGCCATGCCGGACAGATGATAACTCCCGACAGGGAATCCTGTTGCGGAGTTGCGTCCCGGCCGAGTTCCCTGAACGACAACTTAGGCGTTTGTGTTCATGTCAAACACATGGGCTCTTTGTGCGCTGTGGGTCGGTCTGGAATTGGCCGCGACGCTGTTGGCGATCCGGTTCAAGATCTCGACGGCATTATCGGAGATCGTGGTCGGCACGGTGGCGCAACTGGTGATCGGCGTCTTCCTCACCGGGATTTTCGGTTTTGCGCAGATCGTCGATCGGCTGATCTTGAGAGTCAGCTCTTGCCAACAGGCCGGAGCGTGTGCCCATCGTGAGATTCGCTCAAAACCCGCTCCGGCGAAAATGCGTAAACCATGAATTCATTCTGGCGCAATCGGCGATTTCAGGATCGTTCGCCGATCGAAGAACTTTGCGGCGACCTTTTCGGAATCAGAAGAGCCCCGTTCGACGCAGGAGTTGGACGTAGATTCAATAACTCTGGCACGCAGCGGGGAACTGCCAATCGAAACGTTGTGCCCTTGTGTTCTCTGCTGACAACAGAGAGCTCAGCGCGATGCATTTCAGCAATCCATTTTGCGATCGCCAAGCCGAGCCCACTGCCTTCAACCTGACTGCGCGACGGATCCGTGCGATAGAAGCGGTCAAAAACATGCGGCAGATCGGCTTGCGCTATACCGATGCCGTTGTCGCTGACTTGCAGGACCGCCTCTTTCGCGGTCAAGTCGAGGTTCACCTCGACCTTGCCTAGCGCCGGCGTGTATTTCAAAGCGTTATCGAGCAGGATCCAGACCAGTCTGCGCAAGCTGGAAAAGTCACCAAGGACGAAGGCGGAAATGCCTGGCCCAGCCGAAACCGTGAGAGTCAGATTCCGTTCGACGGCCAGGCGGCTGGCCATTGCGCAAGCCTCCTGAACAACCGCGGCAAGGTCCACTTGTTCCAAGACCGCATCGAAAGAATTCGCATCCGCGCGCGCCAGAGTAAGCATTCCTTCCAATAAATCCGACGCCTTGGCGGACTCTTCAACGATTTCCTCAAACGCCTTGCGACTCTCCGCATCCGCCTTCGGATTCCTAAGAGCCACCTCGGCCACTGTGCGCGTGAACGAGAGCGGCCCGCGCAACTCATGAGAGGCATCCGCAGTGAATTGCTTTATCTGGCCAACCGCGGACTCCAATCGCTGCAACATCGCATTGCAAGTTTCTGCGAGGCGCTGCAATTCATCTCCTGTTTTGGCCACGGGCAATCGCTCGGAGAGGTTTCGGATGCTGATGGAACGCACCGTTGCCGTGATTCTATCTACCGGCTTCAAAGCCTTTCGGCTCATGAGGTAGCCACCTGCGGATGAAATGAGCAACAGGATCGGAGCCGATGCAAGCAGACCCATCAAGAAGCTATGGAGAACAACAAGATTGCCCGCCTCAGGCCCCGCGGTAAGGAGAAAGAGCGATCTTCCACCGAGCGTGTAGGGGCGCGCCAGCACCCAATAAGTCTGTCCAGATGAATCGACGTGAACAAATTGCTCGGAATCGCCGCTTTTCATCGCGGGCCATGGAAATGTCTTTGCTGCTGACGAAGGCGAAGGAAAGACTCGCTGCCCATCCGCACCGAAGATCTCCGCAAGGCCGTTGCCGGTGGCACGAGCGAAATCGGCAAAGTCGTGACCGCGGTCCTCTTCGTTTTCATCCTGAGATTTGTTCAGCAGCTGTTGCAACCGGTCGATTCGCCGAGAAAGCGTTTGATAGCGCTCGTTCTTCAGCGTGCTCTTGAGGTTGAGCCACATCACCGTGCCAAAGAGAAGCCAGCCAAGAAAGAAGATGCCGCCAAACCAGATCGTAAGTCGAAGGGAAATTGAAACCGGCTGCTTCAGCAAGAACCACCCCGCAAGCAATAGCCGACTCCGCGAATCGTATGCAACAACTCCTCTTCACCTTGATGCGTAATCTTCGCTCTCAGAGCACGAATGAAAACGTAGAGGCTGTCATAACTCACGTCGGTGTCCGCACTCCATCCTTCTTCGATGAGCACGCCATGCGGCACCACGGTCCGCGCACGGCGAATCAAGGTCTCCAGCAGCGCGCACTCGGTTCTGGTAAGAGATACGATGCGATTGCCGCGCTGCAATTCAAACAAATGAGGCCGAAGGATCAGGTCTTCGAAGATTAGTTCTTGAGGAATGGGAATCGGGACACGGCGTGCGGCCGCTCTAACTTTGGCCAACAACAGGGTTAGCGCGAATGGCTTTGTCAGGTAATCGTCCGCTCCGGCATCGAGTCCGCAAATCACGTCCTCCATTGAATCTCGCGCAGAGACGATAATCGTTTGAGTCGTGAGCCGGTCTTCGCGCAATTTGCGAATCACAGTGAAACCATCAACGCGCGGCAGCATGATGTCGAGCAATATCAAGTCAAAATTATTGGTGCGGCCCTGTTTGAGCGCGACCTCTCCATCAAAGGCCAATGTCACCGTGTGGCCCTCGCCTTCAAGTGCCCTCCCTATATGTCCGGCAAGGCTTTGTTTGTCTTCCACGATCAGAACGCGCATTGTAGGATCGTAGCCGGTCAACATGAATGTTCCGTGAAAATGGCCGCAGGGCAGAGGAGTCCTCAGCTTCCGCTTAGATTCGGTTGGGATAATCCGCCCAGATCAAGGGATTCTGCAAGTGTGCAGAAACCGGGTTCAGGAGAGGCCAAATGTCAGTTTGCAGAAGGTTTTTGGGCGCACGTACCGTCGTACTGCTGTTGCTGTTCGCTCTTTCTTTCGCCACATTAAATAGTATGGCGCAATCCGCAACGGGTGTTCTCGCGGGAACCATCGTGGACAATTCGGGCGCTGCTCTCAAGGGCGCCCGACTTGAATTGCAACCTCTTAAAATGCTTGGCGCAAGCGATGCCGAGGGCGCATTTCTGCTTCCGGAAGTGCCGGCCGGCAGCTACACTTTGGTAGTTTCCTACGTTGGCTTTAAACCTACTGAGACCAAAGTCGATGTGGCCTCCGGACAGACGAAAAGCATCACGGTCAAACTGGGTGTCGCCTCCTCAAGCGAACAGATTCTAGTTACTGCGGAACGCGTCCACGGAGAAGCGGACGCCATCAACCAGACCCTTACCGCGGACAATCTGGTGCAGGTGCTGCCCGCGGAGTTGATCGTCAGCCTACCCAACGCAAATGCCGCCGATGCAGTCGGACGTCTTCCTTCGGTCACGCTCTATCGCATCGAGGGTGAAGGAGTTTACATTCAGGTTCGGGGAACCGAACCACGGTTAACCAATGTGACAGTGGACGGAATCACCATCCCTGCGCCTGAGCCTACGGTTCGTCAGGTTCGCCTGGATGTGCTGCCTTCGTCGATGATCGATGCGGTCGAACTGAACAAGACGCTTTCAGCCAATCAAGACGCCGATGGCATCGGCGGTTCCGTGAATATCCGCACCAAGACGGCGGGCGAACGCCCGACCATCGATGCATTTTCCGACGGTGGCTATACCAACATTCTGAACGGACGCGAATCGATCGCCGAAGGAGTTACGGTGGGCAATCGCTTTGGCAAGTCCAAGCGCCTCGGTATCCTCCTCAATGGAGCGTACGACTACAACGGCCGGGGCATCGACAACTTCCAACCCGCGCTCGATCCCTACTCGACATTCGCCGCGCCCTTTTATGACAACGACACCATTCGCGATTATCGATACTATCGGTATCGTTATGGAATCTCGGGGAACGCGGATTACAAACTCAATGAGAACACCAGCTTTTTCGCCAACGGCATCTATTCCGACCTGAAGGACTGGGGCGACAAGTGGTATTACAAGCCGGTTTCGCAAGTGCTCTCGGCATCCGGTGTCTATGGCAGCAAGGCTGCAAAGGCTCCCGCCTTCTATACCTCCAGCAAACGTCCCAACGCCTCCGTGGGAACCCTCATTCTGGGCGGCCGTCATGTCGGCAACAAGTCCTGGTTTACGGCGGTCGCTTCCGCCTCTTACTCGTACGAAGTCGATTCGGCGGGTAACCCCAAAGCCGATTTCTCGTGGATCGGACCCTCCATGGGAAATACCTGCGATTACAGCCTGACCGGCGCAGTGGACAAATATCATCCGCATTTCGGCAACTGCGACAACAGCGCGTCTTCTCCTCTGCTGGTGGCTACCAACTGGGCCTTCGCGGACATTACGACCTCAACTGGAAAGGACTCGCAACTCAATCTCACCGCGGCTTCGTCGTATGCCCGGAACTATACCTCGCACGGCCACTTTGGCACCTTCGAGACGGGTTTCAAATTCACCAACGGCCACAAAGCTCAGAACGCCACTGAGACGGTCTATGACGGATGGGCAACCACCGGTTCCGGCACCGCCCCGTACACCATGGCCGCTTTGCAGAGCGACTTTCACAATACCGATTACTTTGGCGGAAACTACTTCGGGGGCAACTTCGGGCCGGTTTCGGATTTCAACAAAGTGGTCGCTTACACCATGAACAACTTCACCGGGTACGTGGATAAGGCGAAGACGGCAGGCGATACGGCGCCCAATCTGTTCAGCTTCGTCGAGCAGGTTACCGCCGGTTACGCGATGAATACCATCGACTTTGGCAAGCTGCACATGCAGACCGGGTTGCGCTTTGAAAACACCGGAATGCAAACCCTTGGCCACGAACTCTGCTATTACAGCAACCTTGTCGGCGCACAGAAATGCGGTTTGACGGCCTATACCGGTAGTGGCGAACAGTGGGTGGTCAACCCGATCACGAACAATCCTTCCTACCTGGACGTTTTGCCCAGCGTGCAGTTGCGCTATGCGCTGGATTCAAATTCCTCTCTGCGTGCGGTGTACGCTCGCGGCGTCGCCCGTCCCGACCCCTACCAACTGGTTCCGTATGTGACGGAAGACTCCACCGCCAGCCCAGTCACTGCTTCTGTCGGCAATCCCGCTCTTCGCCCCGAGCACGCCAACAACTATGACCTGCTCTATGAGACTTCCTTGCATCCGCTTGGCATGATTCAGGCTGGTTTCTTCTTCAAACAACTCACAGCTCCGCAGGTTCCCACTACCATTGCTGGCAGCGTGAATATTGCCGACCTTCCTCCCGGTATGATTCCACCCGCGGAGTTACAGGCCATTTCGAACTATCCTGGGGACTCGGTCTCCATCATGGTGAATGGACAAAACGCCTACCTCTACGGCTTCGAGGCCAGCTACCAGCAGCACCTGAGCTTCCTTCCAGGGGTGCTGGGCGGGCTCGGCATCAACGCCAACTACAGCTACACCAACTCGCAGGAGAAGGGCCTTCCTCTGCGCACCGACCAGCCACACCTGATCGACCAAGCGGCCACCACCTGGAAGATCAGTCCCTCCTATGACACCAAGCGCTTGTCCGTTCGCGCGGGATTCGCCTACGACGGCCCGAGCCTTTTCACCTACAACTACCTTTCTCCTTCCTTCTTCACAGCTTCCAATAATCCGGACCCCACCGGCCTTGGCCCCACGGGTCCAACCGGCGACATCTGGACTTTGGCGCACTACCAAGTGGATGCTCAGGCCAGTTATCGGATCTGGCGCGGTTTGAGTGTCAAGGTGGTTGGCCTCAATCTCAACAACGAAGTCTTCGGCTATTATCAGGGCAGCGATCAATTCGTCAACCAGCGCGAATACTACAAGCCGACCTATACGGGCGGTTTGCGGTACAACTTCGCGCAGGGCCGCTAGAGCAGGCGAAGGACCTAGGCGGACTCAGATCGGGGCATATGCAGTTTGTGCGTATGCCCCGATCTGTTTCCCTGGTTTTTGGTCTTCAGTGGATGGCCGCATCGTTGACAGCATAAATCGGTTCTCATTCGAATGTGCGGGCCGCGATCATCATAACCGGTGAAGCACGAGGAAATGAATGACAAGGTTGATTCTCTTTCTTGTTCTTGCGAGCGTGTTGCCGATAGGCGGTCAAGCCGCGCAGACACAGGCCGTTCCAGTCCCTTCGACGAGCAGGGACGGCGATCTCAAATACGTTGTTTATATAAGTCGCCACGGAGTCCGCTCGCCCACCGGCAAGGCGGCGCAATACAACACCTATTCAATTGCGCCGTGGCCAGAGTGGGACGTGCCTCCCGGCTATCTGACTGCGCACGGATTTCACTTGATGGAACTCTTCGGTTCGTACGATCGGATGCAACTGGCGAATGAGGGACTATTGAGCGCAAAGGGCTGTGAAGATTCCTCCCGTGTGACGTTCTATGCGGACTCGGACCAGCGCACGCGCGAGACCGGCAAGGCAATTGCGGAGGGACTCTTCCCGGGATGCAACGTTCCTGTGAAATCTCTACCTGAAGGTGCGAACGATCCGCTCTTCCATCCGCATCCATCCAACTTTGGGCCTGTCGATCCAGAATTGGCCACTGCGGCGATCGCCGGACGAATTGGGAACGATCCTGCCAGCGTCACAGAGGCTTACCGCACACAGATAGGCGCGATGGACAAAATCCTGGCCACTTGCGGCGTTGTTTCTGCCGGACCGCAAAAACGAATCTCGTTGTTCGATGTTCCGGCCAGTCTCACTCAAGGGAAAGGCGAACATCTTGCCGAATTGCGCGGCCCACTCAACACGGCATCGTCCCTCGCCGAGAATTTTCTCCTCGAGTACACAGAAGGCATGAGCGCAGACCACGTTGGCTGGGGCTGCGTTACGGGAGCAAACCTGCGATCCCTGATCGACCTGCACACGGACGCCACAGATTTCACATTGCGCACTCCCGCGCTTGCGCGCGTTCAGGCATCGAATCTTCTCGATCACATCGTTCGCAGCTTGCGGCAAGCCGCCGAGAACAAGCGCACTGCAGGAGCGCCGGGAAAGCCAACAGACCGGGCACTGTTTCTAATCGGCCACGACACGAACCTGACAAGCATCGCCGGCTTGTTGGGCTTGACCTGGATTGCAGACGGACGCCGCGACGATACGCCTCCGGGAGGCGCACTGGTGTTCGAACTCTGGAAAGGCCGAAAGAGCGGAGCGTACAGCGTAAGAACATACTTTACGGTGCAAACCTTGGAACAGATGCGCTCCGGCACAGAGTTGAATTTGAGCAACCCACCCCAGCGCGTTCCGGTATTTCTCCCTGGCTGCAGTAGAAAGGACTTTTCCTGCAGTTGGCCATCCTTTCAGAAGGCGATTCAAAGCTCGATCGATCCATTGCACGTGGACAAACGATAGATCGTTGTTAAAAGCAAGGTGTTTCTTTTGGGGATCTCAATACGGCACGACAAGGCTGCATTGGGATCTTCAGCTCATGGAGATCGGCATTCTCCCCTCTTCCCGTCCGCGGGGATTCATGCGCTGGATTTTGGATAGCCGGTTGAGCACTGCGCGGGAACACTATGGCCACTCTTCTGAAAAACCCTTCGCGCACTCGAAGAGCAGCCACCTGCAAAGAGGCCTGTTCGATAGCTGCGCGGCAGAACGAAAGCCGGTCTCAGCGGGAAGGCTGTGCTACTGTGCGCCGGAGGCAAAGGCGGAAGGCAGGAGCGCCGCGAAAGGAATCGGCATCTTGTTCATATGCTCTCTTACTGCAGAGTCATTGCGATTGTCGTGGTGTGAGTCACTGGTCCCCCCGTAGCCGTGATCGTTACGGTCGAGGTCTGGGTAGGATGACTGAAGAATCCGCCTCCGCCGCACCCTGCCAGCAGACCGATGAGCGCAAAGGCGAGCAGCGCGATCAACATCCTGCCCGAGCGGAATAGATGGCGGGCAGAGCGTCGAGTCCGCGCGCTGAAGGCGAAGGGCAAGATCAGCAGCGCCAACGCGGTTGTGGAAGAGATCCCGCTCAGAGGCTGCTCATGAATCCGCAGCTGTGCGGCGTCCGTTGCGTTCAGCGTCATCACGCTGGTGGCTGCGCCTGTGCCCACCGCGATCGAGGCGGGCGAAAAACTGGCTGTTACGCCGGTGGGCAATCCGCTGGCCGACAAGGTCACCGGGTACACAAAAGTCGAGTTGGTGGGCGTCAATGTCACGGTATATAGGGCCGAATGCAGAGGAAGCACGGTCTGCGCAGCGGGAGACGCCGCAACCGAGAACTCCGGCGAAAGAACGGTTACTCCCTGGCTGCTCGAAGTGCTGCCGAGAAAGTTAGAATCTCCGCTATAGACTGCGGTGATGCTGTGGGCGCCGACAGACAGAGCACTCAGAGCCGCAGTTGCATAGCCGCCAGAAATCGTTGCCGGAGTTGCGTTCAGCAAGGTCGCGCCGTCATAAAAGCTCGCGGATCCGGTGGGCGCACCGCTAGTCGTGGATGCAACGTTTGCAGTGAGAGTGAGCGATGTGTCGAAGATCGGCGTTTGGCTTGAAATCGTCAACGCAGTGTTGGCCGGCGCCTTGGCAATGGTGACCGCGCCCGAACCAGAACCAAGAGCGACAGAGTAATTGCCTGCCGATGGCCCTGAAAGCGAGGCCGCGATGGGATAGACGCCCGGGGCCGACATACCGATCGCCGTCGTCGAAAAGGTGGCAGTCACCTTCCCCGTATCCTGCGCCAGAACGTTATTGAGGACGCCATTGAGAGCCGGCACCGGTTGGCCGTACATGAGGCTGACCGCATTCGCAATCGCGGTCACCTGCGCGGGAGTAACAACCAGCATGTAAACGCCGCTGGTCGCAGGTGCGTTGTTCGCATCGCCAGCGTAAGAGGCGACCACGGAGTGCGTGCCCGCGGAAATCATTCCTGTACCGATGCTGGCGGCGTTGCTCGCTAAAGGAGCCGATCCCAGCAACTTGGATGCGGCGCCAAAGCCGTCGTAGAAACTAACCAGGCCTGTGCCCGTCAACGCGCCATCTGCAAGAGTTGCTGTCAATGTGCCTGTGCCATAGACAACCGGGGACGCACCGCCGATGACCAGCGACTCCACATTCGCGGGAGGCTGACCGGCAATCGTGCCCGCGCCACCGCCCGCGGCCGCAACCACGCGGTTGTTCTGCGTGTCCGCAAGGACAACGGAAGTACCGGACACGGCTACTGCGCGCGGTGTGTCCAACGACATCAAGGCCGCCGTGCCCGACTCATCTCCAAATCCCTGATTCCCGCTTCCAACCACCGTGCTCAGGTTGCCTCCGCCGATCATCCGGATGCGTTGGTTGTTCGAGTCCGCAACATACACATTGCCGCTGCCATCGACAGCGACCGCTGTCGGCATATCCAGGCTACCCGAGGCTGCGACGCCGCCGTCTCCCGAGTACCCCACCGTGCCATTGCCTGCAATCGTGGTAATGACACCGGTGGAATAAGTCACCATCCGCACACGATTGTTGTTTGTGTCGCCGATGTAAATGTTGAACGCTGCATCGACGGCCACTCCCTGCGGGGAATCGAGGCTTGCGGCAGTGGCCTGCCCGTTATCGCCGGAGTAACCTGGCATTCCGCTGCCGGCCACGGTTTCGATCGTCGCGCCAACGATCTCCCGTATGCGGTTGTTGTTGGTATCCGCGATATAGATGTTGCCGGCCGAATCCACTGCGATCGCGGTGGGATAGGCTAGACTTGCCGCCGTCGGCGTTCCGCCATCGCCCGAAAAACCCGGCGTCCCGTTGCCGGCGATGGTCGAGATATTTCCGCTCGACGCCATCACCTCGCGAATCCGGTTGTTATGCGTATCGCCGATGTACAGGTTGCCGTTGGCGTCGACGGCCACGCCGGTAGGCGCGTCGAGGGCAGCGCTGGTTGCCGAGGCGCCGTCCCCGGCAAAGCCCTGTTCGCCGCTGCCTGCCACTGTGGAGATGACCCCTGCCAAGTTGATTTCGCGGACGACGTTGTTCTGCGTGTCTGCAATGTAGAGATTCCCCGCCGCATCGAATGCCAGTCCGCCGGGTTGATCGAGAGTGGCGTTGGCCGCCTCTCCGCTGCTCGAAGCGTCGTTCGGGTGCGCAAGGGCGTGGAAGTGGCCCAGGCGCGCCAGCGCCGCCCGCTGCGCGGCGTTCTGCGCATGCAAGGGCAGCGCGCCCATGGCGTAGACGAGCCCTGCTACAACCGCGGCCAATCCAAGATTGCAAAAAGAGCGCGTCAGCTTGGTGGGCCGCACCGGATTCATCGTTCCGTTTGCGAGTTTCACTCGTTCTCCATCTCGTCTCATCGCGTTCGCCTCATCTTGCCGGGCTCCAGCCCATCTCGACTGCAGTCGCGTCTTCGCTGACCACCTGAAAGCCCAGCCGCTCATATAGTCTCCGCGCGGGGTTCCAAGGAGTTACCTGCAATTCGAGGCTGGCTCCCGCTGCTGCGCATAACCGCTGACACTCCTTCAGAACCCGTGTTCCCAATCCCTTGCCGCGGTGCGTCGCCAGAATTGCGATGTCCACAATGCGCCAGCAGTCCGGCAAGCGCAAGCTCCCGCGGTCCAGCAGTAATCGGCCTACCGGCGACCCATCGTCCGCGATGAGGATCGAGTTCTCCGACGCGGGATAGCGCGCAGCATAGGTCATTGAGCGTCCGCGGTATTGCATCTGGATGAGCGAACGAACCAGTTCTTCCGCCAGCCCACTCGGGACGAACTGCGCCCTTTGGTCCTCGGCATACAACGCAAACAGCAACCGCTCGTCTTCGGGCCCGGCCGCGCACCAAAGCGTCCATTCGGCTGGAACCTTGTCTATCCGTCCGATTTGCAGGCTGGTGCTTTCGTTCATCGGGACACTGCCTCGCGTTCAGTCTTTTTGGCCGGGAGGTGCTATCGAAGCAGAGAGCGGCCGTGGCAGACCGCTCTCCGCGTCTGAGTTATGGCCGTGTCGGATAAACCCCGTAGACGCAAATGATGTAGCCCAGCGCGAGATAGGGCGGCATCGTGGGGACGGCAACTCCGCCCGCGTTCGGCGAGGCGACAGCGGTGATTGCGGTCTTGGCGCTGCCCGAGTTCCCCGACGTACCCGAGGCCTGGCCGGTAGTGCCGGCGCCCATTGCGCCCGCGCCGGTGGCGCTGTAGAGGGCGGTGGGACCTGGAATCGGCGATTGTCCCACAGCATTAATATTGGAATCAATTCCCGACGTATTGCTGAGGAAGGCTCCGACCGGGCTGGCGCTGGTGGGGTGTCCCGTCGAGTCGCAGGGCACGGAAAACGGGTGGGTATGTGCCGGAACCGTCACGGCGTGCATGTGGCCCGCATCGGTGATCGTCACCGGATGAGTGTGCGCGGCGATTTGATTCGCGTTGAGAACGACGCTTGCCGCTCCGCCCTTGCCGCCCAAGACGGGCGACGGCCCATTGGCCGCATAGCCCATCGGAAAGGCATTGCGCAAATCGGGCAGCGCGAAGTTCGTCGTTCCATTCCCGCCAAACGTAGTGCCGATCAACGCAAACAGAGGCGAATATTGCTGGATCGGCAACAAGGAGCCGTCGCAGAACATCCAGTTCACTGGCGCCCATCCGATGGGCCACAGCATGATCGATCCCATATATGCATCCATTTTCCCGTTCCTTTCGAAGGCCGAAGGCGCTATTCGATTCGGCCTTGCTGTTGTACTGCGTTAACGATGAGAACCACCTTCTGGTTCGAAAGGGCCGCACAAAACGAGAGGCTTCGCATTCGCACTAGAGGGCATGTCATTACGGCGCCTTACGCCAGAGCCAACGCTCATGCTGGTCCCCCGCTATGTTCAATGGCTACTGGCAGGAAAAACCCTGGATGATTTCATATGCAGAGGCTTGTGAAGGCGGAAGCGCATTAGTGTCACCGAACACTTCAACTGTCAGCCATGTCCCTCCCGGGACTGGACCGGATGCCGTGAAGGTACACGTCGCGGGCACGGAGGGTGTCGCCGCCGTGCTCATTGTGCAAGTTCCTCCCGCTATGGGGTTAGTCGCTAATTGCCACCCCGGGGATATACCGGGCGACAAATTCGGCGTTGCCTGATAGAGTTTGAATGTGAGTTGGTCTGCGCTTGAGATGCTGGGGTTGTAAGTCCAGAAGGTTGAACTTGGCGTACACTCGGTTGGCATATAAGCGACAGATGGCGGTCCGGCATTTGAAACTGTTCCCGGAACGTTTCCGATCGGGTTCAGCAACACCGTGGGCGGGTCGCCCGCATAGGGCACCTTATAGGTTTGGGTATAAGGAATGCCCTGCGGGCTGTTGCCTGACCCCATCGACACTCCCAACCATGTTCCGGCAGCGCCGCTTGTATTTGGCTCATTCGAGGTACTGGAATCGTTGTTTATCAGGGCCATGAAAATGTTGTTGTTACTCGTCACCAGCTGGCCTGACGAGTAGGACGTGCCGGAAGACCACACTTGGATAGGCCCGCTGCCGGGAATGGCCCAGGTGTTGTCGCCACGGTAGAAGGTGCTGCTCGATGGCGGCATAGAGTCAATCAAAGCGTACAGATTTCCAACGTTCACGGTGTTTGAGGCGAGATTGCCGATGCCACTACCTCCTCCGCCCGTGACGGTAAGGGTACCAATGTTGTTGCCTGTGATGGTCCCTATTCCGATATTTTCGGTAGTGACCGTCGAATACGCGATATTCCCGTTGGGTCCGCCGGTGACGCTCTTCACGCCAATCTTGCCGGTAGTCACAGCGCCAGGGCCAATTGTCGTGAATCCGTCGCTGGTGATTGACACGTCCCCGTCCATCGTCACCGGGGCAGACGGGATTGCGCCCCCGACGCCCGTCAGGTAGAGCTGCCCGGGTCCGGTGCCGACGGATAATCCGGCGCCCGTCGCGCCCGCCTGGGCGATGGTCTGCCAGCTGGCGGGAGTGCCCGATGGCTCGGTGGTATTGTTGTTTGCCAGCGAGATGTAGCTGGAACCGTTGGTGACACAGGTGGTGGCACAGAAGACCACCTGCCCGGTCGAATAGGCCGAGCCGGGAGCCCATGGCACGACCGCACCGATGGAGCCGGTTGGGCCCGTATCTCCCTTCGCGCCCTGGGGAATGGTAAAACTGAGGACCGGCGCGCTGGCGGGTCCGGTCACGTTGACGGAGGCCGAGCTTCCGGGCGATGCCGTGGTAGTTGTGCCAACAGAGACAGTGGCCGCCGCGCCTGTCGGGCCTGCGGGCCCTGTTGCGCCGGTGAGCCCTGTGGGACCTTGTGCGCCTTGCGCGCCTTGCGCGGCGAGAACCGCCCAGTAGCCGCCGCTGGCTCTGACGTCTCCAGCCGGGTCGTGACCGAGGTTGGACGGCACAAGGGAGATATAGCTGCTGCCGCTCTCCGCCACCGTATCGCCGGTCTCATAGGCCGCGGTATCGCTATATGCGCCGAGGAAATTCACCGGCGGGCCGGTCTGACCCGTAGCACCTTGAGGTCCGGCAGCGCCGGCGACGCCCGATGGCCCCGTCAAACCGGTCGCACCCTGCGGTCCAGCGGGTCCCGCGGAGCCGGTTGCACCGGTGAGTCCGATGGGACCTTGCGGACCAGCAGCACCGGTAGCCCCGGTCGCGCCCGTAGCGCCGGTGAGTCCGATGAGTCCTTGCGGACCCGCGGGGCCCGTAGCGCCAGTCAGTCCGATGGGACCTTGCGGACCTGCGGGGCCGGCTGCGCCGGTTGCGCCTGTAGCGCCGGTCAGCCCGATGGGACCTTGCGGTCCAGCAGCGCCGGCTGCCCCGGTTGCTCCTGTAGCACCGGTGAGTCCGGCAGGACCTTGTGGGCCGACTGGCCCCTGCGAAACCAGCGTCACGTCGAGGCGTGGCGCATGCGATGTCTCGTCGTTCTCCTTCGAATCGAACAGGATGTAGGCCGTGCTGGAGCCCAAGCCAACGCCATGGTTGCTGGAAGGCGCCGTCACCCAACCCTGCACCAGCGCGGTGACATCGATGGAGACGAATTGGTACATGCCGGTGGGAGAAAAAGTGGCGACGGCCGCGCCCATCGGCGGTATCGTCGAGTAGGTTACTCCAGCCTCGGTCCACGCCCCCTTCACCGGGTAGACCGAAACCGTCCCAGCCGTGTTGATCCGGTTGACGAAAACGGTCAGCGTAGCATTGGCCACCTGACTGGCGGTGGTACCCGCCGGCAAAGTGGAAAGGTCGAACAGTATCAGCGTCGTGTCGCCGTTTCCCACATAAAGGTTGGTTTGCGCGCCAAAGTTCGTCGCCGGAAACGAGCTGAACACTGAAGCGTCTCCCACCAGCGGGGGTTGAGTGGCCCACATCGAGGTCGCTCCAAGAATCGTCAAGGCCAGCGCCATGATCCACTTTGTCCAGAAAAGTCGGCTCATCTTTCGTCTCCTGCACACACGTGCTCTTTCAAATCCACTGCTCGGGAAATCAGAAGCAACCCAGAAAGGGGGCCTATGCCAAAGGTGGGAACCCGGGTGATGAAATGCAAACCGATCCTTGCATCAAACAACCAGGGAGGATTGGCTTAAGTAAATAAATCGGTGTCAAACTTTGTAGCTCAAGAGGCGGCTGTTCCGCAACTTGCGTTCTTGGCAGCCTCCGGCCGCCAGGGGAAATACCACTCATGGGTAAGCTCGTAGGACGAGCGCATTGGCCAGTCGCGATCCTGTGACGGACAGGCCGTGCGCAATGGATTGCTAAGTGTCTCGTAGTCCCGATGAAGCTGATTACTGTCCGTAGAGGGAAGGCCTCCGCTCAGTGCCGCGGTTGAAGGCTGGAAGTTAGAGAAGATTTGGAGACCCGGCAACTCCGGAAAAGGCTTGGAACAGGCAGAAGGCCTAACATGAAAGAGCGAAAGAGAAACCCCGATATTCGCCTTTATGCGTTCGATAACAAGACTCATCGGATGGACGTACTCATCCTTTCCGCGCCGCTGGGTGCTTCAAATTCAGGAATGGGAAGCGGCTCGTAGATTTTCTCGTTTACAGCACGGGCAAGCGCGTGCTCTGTTTGATCCTCTGGAAAGCACAAGAATTAGCGGCAGACGCGTATCGGCACATTTTCGTCGCCATACGGAAAACATTGCAGTGATATCGATCACGGCGCTTATAAAGCGCTTGCCACCTGAATCGCGTGTCGCTCGAACCGCGGCAACTCCCGCGCCAGATGCCTTGGCTTACACTCAAACTACATGCTCAACCGAGGCTATGCCTACGCCACAATCATCGGTAGCAAACACCACGGACAAACCCTGCTCTCCCACTTGGCAAGCCTTTACCCCCACTCAACTTCAGAAGCCTGGCAACAAAATCTGAACAACGGCGAAGTCACGCTCAACGGCGTCGCGGCCACCGGAAGCGAACCGGTGATTTCAGGACAGACACTTATTTGGAACCGCCCGCCCTGGATCGAACCTGACGCCCCTCAGCACTTCGAAGTCCTGTTGGATGACCTTCATCTGTTGGCTGTCAACAAACCCAGCGGGCTGCCCACCCTCCCCGGCGGCGGCTTCCTGGAAAACACCCTCTTGCGCCTGGTGCAAAAGCAATATCCCAACGTAAACCCTGTCCATCGATTGGGCCGAGGCACCAGCGGCATCGTGCTC
Source organism: uncultured Occallatibacter sp. (assembly GCA_964595345.1). Taxonomy (GTDB): domain Bacteria; phylum Acidobacteriota; class Terriglobia; order Terriglobales; family Acidobacteriaceae; genus Telmatobacter. The sequence continues at coordinate 24,278 of CAZQPY010000019.1, read as the reverse complement.
TTCGCCAAAACACCGCTGGCGGCCTCTCATCTAACCGCAAACTGGAACACACCCAAAACTCAAAAAATCTACCGGGCGCTGGCTCAAAACATTGCACAGCACGACGCCTATGAAATCCTCACGCCTATCGGCCTCGTACCGCACCCGCGCCTCGGTTCCGTGTGGGCCGCGAAGTCTGGCGGCAAGCCGTCAAAGTCACGGGCTAGAGTGATCGAACGCAGCGCAAGCAACACAACAGATGCGGGCACCACGACATTTGAGGTAAGCCTATCTTCGGGCCGCCCTCATCAAATCAGAATCCATCTGGCATCCATCGGCCATCCGCTGGTGGGCGATCCTTTGTACGGCCTGAGCGGCCAGCCTCTTGAAAATCTTCCCGGCCTCCCCGGCGACGGAGGGTATTTCCTGCACGCCCAATTCCTAAAGCTCCACCACCCCATCACTGGGGAACAGATCAATCTTGAGGCAGCTTTGCCAACGGGATTCGCCTTGCAACAGTAAGTTCGTGGCGGGAATCAAATGGGGCTGGCCGTTGAAACCTGCGCGATCCCGACCTTACGCAGCTGCCCCTGCCTTGGAAGCTATGATGGATATCGAAACCACCTGCAGGGCGCCGCTCGGAACGCGCCGGCCATGCGCTCGCGGGAGATTGGGAAAAGAGGAAATGACTAGATTATTGGACCCGTGCGAAGAGATCTCCGGCATTGAACAGCTGCGTCACATCATGGAAGAGAGCCAACCGGACGGTTTGGCCGGAACCCTGGACATTCGTCTGGTCGAAATCGAAGAAGGGCGCGTCGTCGTCGAAGCTACTCCAGGGCTTCACGTGTACAACCCTGTGGGAAGCGTGCATGGCGGCTTCATTGCGTCCATGCTGGATTACGCCTGCGGCTATTCCGTCATGTCCAGCCAGGGGCCAGGTGAGTCGTTCACCACCCTGGAATTGAAAGTCTCCTACCACAAGGCCATCAAACACACGACCGGGCCCGTTCGCGCCGAAGGCCGCATCCTCTCCATCGGGCGTCGCGTGGCCTTCACCGAAGCAAAACTCACGGACGCCAGCGGGAAGCTCTACGCTTCCGCGACCTCGAGCCTGCTTCTGTGTTCTTGAAGCTTTCTGCCGATTCTGCGCAGGCGGATGGGAGAGCTTGTTCCAACGACGCAGCCCGGCCTCAGCATGATCAGGTCAGGGCAATCGCATGAACGTTTTCTTGAGGAGAGATTCGCCGTTTTGCGCCGTCCCTACGGGACTCCGGCTCATTTTGGGGCCAGTTTCCCAGCGCTGAAGCGCTGGGCTTACAAACCCCGCGCCTACGGCGCGATGGAAATCTGAACCAGCCTGATCAACAACCTGGTTTCATGCGATTGCCCTGGCGATCAGGAACCGCCCAACACCTCCAGCCTCGATGATGTACTCTTGTGCCGCAGTTCACCTGTCGCGTCGAGGACGCCTGAACAACGGCGGCGTACTCCCGCGCAGGAACGGGAGTCTGACGCATGTTCCTTCCGCACACCTATCAAGCCGCGCTCATGCTCATGATCCTGAGTATGCTGTGCTGGGGATCCTGGGCCAACACGCTCAAGCTCTGTCCGCGCTTCCGCTTTCAGCTTTTCTATTGGGACTACGCGCTGGGGCTCGCCGCCGGGGCTCTCTTCTGGGGCCTCACCGCGGGCAGTTTCGGCAGCCAGGGCCCGGCATTTCTCACGGCCGTGACCAGCACGCCGATGGGGTCCATCCTGTTTGCCACCGCCGGCGGCGCAGTCTTCAACGTCGCAAATCTACTCCTCGTCGCCGCCATCGATGTCGCGGGCCTCGCCGTCGCTTTCCCGGTCGGCATCGGATTGGCCTTGGTTGTTGGCGCGGTCTCCAGCTATCTGGTCAGCCCGACCGCCAATCCGCTGCTCCTCTTTGGTGGAGTGGCGCTGGTGGTGGTGGCCATTGTTCTGGACGCGGCGGCCTACCGCAAGCGCGAGGGCGCGGCGCAGGCCGCAACCCGGCGTGGAATCGTGCTCAGCCTTGCCGCAGGCGTGCTTATGGGCCTTTTCTATCCGCTGGTGGCGCGGGCCATGAGTTTCCAACTGCCCGGAGCCGCTGCCGGCACTCTGCCCGGACCCTACGCAATCGCCCTCTTCTTCGCCGTCGGTGTTCTTGTATCCACGGTGCCGGCCAACTTGCTGCTGATGGCCCATCCGCTCGACGGCAGGCCCCCGGTCGATGCAGCCGGATATGCGCGCGCCCCCATCGGCTGGCATCTTGCCGGCGTGCTAGGCGGAGCCATCTGGTGCACGGGCACGGTCTCCAACTTCGTCGCCTCCAGCGCACATATGGTGGGTCCCGCCGTTTCCTATTCCATCGGCCAGGGAGCCACGATGGTTTCAGCCTGCTGGGGAGTCTTCATCTGGCGCGAGTTCGCCGGTGCTCCACGCGCCGCACGCTGGCTGCTGTTTGCCATGTTCGTATTCTTCGCATTGGGACTGGGCGCAGTGGCGCTGGCCCCACTGTATTAGAGCGGTTCCACAATTCACCTGCCCTCTGTGGTTTCGGGGTGCAGGAATTGTGGAACCGCTGTGAGAGGGTCAGAATGAGCGGAGACAGAAAGCCTCTTGTTGTCGTCGGCAGCATCAACATGGATTTGGTCGCGCGGTGCGCGCGGATTCCGACGCCCGGCCAAACCGTCACCGGCACAGGTTTCACCACTACCCCCGGCGGTAAGGGCGCAAATCAGGCGGTGGCTGTGGCCCGGCTTGGCCAACCTGTCCAAATGGTCGGCGCGGTCGGCGACGATGTCTTCGGCCAGACCTTGCTCGATAGCCTCTCCAGCGCTGGTGTGGGAACTGCCGCAATCGCACGCCTACGCGGCCCTTCCGGCGTTGCCCCTATCCTGGTAGCCGAGAACGGAGAGAACAGCATCGTGGTAGTTCCCGGCGCAAACGGCAAAGTGGACGGCGCACTCATCGACGCCCAAGCCGGCCTGATTCGCTCGGCCGGAATGGTCCTCTGCCAGTTGGAACTGCCCATCGCTACAGTCACTCATCTGCTTGCAATGTGCACTGAGGCCGGTGTACCCGTCATGCTCGACCCCGCGCCTGCAGCCGCGTTGCCTGAATCTGTATGGAGCCGCGTGGCGTGGCTCACACCCAATGAGACTGAAGCTGCCTTCTATCTCGGCGAAGACCTGTCTCCCGAGGACAGCGCTATGCGCTTTCTCGCGCGCGGCGTCGCCGGTGTCGTGCTCAAGCGCAGCTCGGAGGGCGCGTATGTCGCCGCCGCGGGGGGAAAAGCAGGCTGGGTGCCGGCGTTTTCAGTAACGGCAGTCGATACTGTAGGCGCGGGCGATTGCTTCAACGGAGCCTTCGCCGTCGCACTCCTCGAAGGCCGCGATCCCGGGTCCGCCGCGCGCTTTGCCTCGGCCGCCGCGGCCATCTCGGTTACACGTAGCGGCGCGCAGGCGTCCATGCCCACGCGCGCCGAAGTTGATGCACTTCTCGATCAGCAGGCAGAATAGTTTCCCTTGCGGCGCTCTTTCAATGGAGTGCAGGGGAACGATTCGCGCTGTCCTTCTTTCCCGCTACAATGGGGTCTTCCCGGACTCAACATCCGGCCTCACCTCTGGAGTCGCCATGAAGATTTCTGCCGCTTTCGGCCTGCTTGCCGCTCTGCTCTCGTTCAGCGCTCTACGGTCCGTTGCCCAAACAGCCACCTGCACATTGACCCTTCATGTCGATGGATTTCGCAATCAGAAAGGCGATCTGGGAGTGACTGTCTTCAAATCGCCGGATGGATGGCCGGAAGACAACAGCAAGGCGCTGCTGCACGGTGGGTATCCGTTCTCAGGTAATCAGGGAACCGTCCAGCTGCAACTTGCGCCCGGCCGCTATGCGGTCGCCGTCATCCACGACGAAAACTCGAACCACAAGCTGGATCGGAACTTCATAGGCTTTCCGAAGGAAGGCTTCGGGTTCTCGAACAATCCTCGTGTGCTGCTGACTGCGCCCAGCTTCGACACCGCCGCCTTCCAGTTCACTTGCCCATCGGCCGAGCTGTCGATTCACCTGATCTACAAGTAGAATCGGACGCTCTCTTACGCCATCGCCTCGCGCGCCATCGGCTCGAAGTGGAGCTGATTCGAGTTACGCTCCACATCGATGCGGACGTGCTCCCCGTGCACCACTTCGCCGTTGAGGATCTTGATGGCCAGCGGGTCCTGAATCATGCGCTGAAGCGCGCGCTTCAGCGGGCGTGCTCCATAAGCGGCATCGGAACCAGCGGCGAGAATCAGTTGCCGCGCGGGCTCTGTGAGCTCGATGGAAATCTGCCGGTCTTCCAGCAGCTTGCGCAGTTCGTTCAGACGCAGCTCCAGAATCTGGTTCATCTGCGCATTGCCCAGCGGCCGGAAGATCACAATATCGTCGACACGGTTCAGGAACTCGGGACGGAAATGCTGGCGTAGCTCCCGCATCACCGATTCCCGCGCCTGGTCGAAGTCGTGCTCGGTCTTCAAAGCATCGCTCGCCAGGACGGCCGAGCCCAGATTCGAAGTCATGATGAGCACGGTGTTCTTGAAGTCGACCGTCCGCCCCTTGGCATCGGTCAGGCGTCCATCGTCCATCACCTGCAAAAGCACGTTGAACACATCGGGGTGAGCCTTCTCGATTTCGTCAAACAGAATCACCGCGTAGGGACGGCGGTGCACGGCCTCGGTAAGCTGGCCGCCCTCGTCATAGCCCACATAGCCCGGAGGCGCGCCAATCAAGCGAGCCACGGCGTGCTTCTCCATGTACTCGCTCATGTCGATGCGAATCATCGACTGCTCGTCGTCAAACAGAAATTCGGCGAGTGCGCGCGCGGTCTCGGTCTTTCCCACTCCGGTGGTCCCCAAAAAGATGAACGACCCGATAGGGCGTCTGGGGTCTGAGAGACCCGCGCGGGAACGGCGAATCGCGTTGGCCACTATGGTCAAAGCCGCATCCTGGCCAATGACGCGCTCGCGCAGACGCTGTTCCATCTCGACGAGCTTCTTGACTTCGCCTTCCAACATGCGGGATACGGGAATGCCCGTCCACTTGCTGACAATGGCGGCAATGTCTTCCTCGTCCACCTCGTCCTTCAACATCCGCGCAGCCCCGCCGCCCTCCTGCGCCGCGCTCAACTTCTTCAGCTCGGCTTCCAGCTTCGGCAACTCCCCATACTGAATCTGCGCGGCCCGCTCCAGTTGCCCCTTCCTCGTTTGTTCTTCAGCCTCAAAGCGCAGCGCCTCCATCTTCTTCTTCACGTCGCCGATGCGGCTGCTGGCATCGCGCTCGTTGGTCCAGCGCGAACGCAGCGCCGTAATCCGCTCCGTCAACTCGGCAACCTCTCGATCCACCACCGTGCGGCGATCGACACTGTTGCTGTCTGTTTCGCGCTTCAATGCTGCGCTCTCGATCTCCAGTGAAGTGCGGTCGCGCTCCAGTTGATCGATCTCTGTCGGGACAGATCCTTTTTGCACGGCCAGCGAAGCCGCCGCCTCATCCACCAAGTCGATGGCCTTATCCGGCAGAAAGCGGTCGCTGATGTAACGGTGCGAAAGCGTCGCGGCAGCCACAATCGCCGAGTCCTTGATGCGCACGTTGTGGTGCGTCTCGTAGCGGTCTTTCAGGCCGCGCAGAATGGCGATGGTGTCTTCGACGTTTGGCTCGCCGACATAAACAATCTGAAAGCGCCGCTCCAGCGCTTTGTCCTTCTCAATGTATTTGCGGTACTCGTTCAGAGTGGTTGCGCCGATGGCGCGCAGTTCCCCTCTCGCCAAGGCCGGCTTCAGCATGTTGCTGGCGTCGATGGCCCCCTCGGCTGCGCCCGCGCCCACCAGCGTATGCAGTTCATCGATGAAGAGCACAATCTCGCCGTTGGCTTCTTCAATTTCCTTCAACACAGCCTTGAGGCGGTCTTCGAACTCGCCGCGGAACTTGGCCCCGGCGAGCATTGCGCCGAGATCGAGCGAAATGACACGTTTGTCTTTCAAGCTCTCCGGCACGTCGCCCTTTACGATGCGTTGGGCGAGGCCTTCGACAATGGCGGTCTTGCCCACGCCCGGCTCGCCAATCAGGACGGGGTTGTTCTTGGTGCGGCGGCTCAGCACCTGGACAACGCGGCGAATCTCCTCGTCGCGACCGATGACCGGATCGAGTTTGCCACGCCGGGCCAGCTCAGTCAGGTCTTTGGCGTACTTTTCCAGCGCCTGAAACTTTCCTTCGGGGTTTTGATCCGTTACGCGCTGCGTGCCGCGCACGGCGGTCAGGGCCTTCAGAATGGCATCGTGGGTAGCGCCCACCGCAGCCAGCGCGCTGCCGGCCGGGTCACCCCTGAGGTGCGCCGCGCCCAGCAGAAGATGCTCCGTGGAGACGTACTCGTCCTTGAAATTGGCAGCTTCGCGGAAGGCCTGATCCAGCACCTTGTTGAGCGCCTGGCTGAGTGTCGCCTGGCTGGCCGCACCGGAGACGCGGGGAAGCTTTTCTTCGATCTGGTGCAATTCGAGTTCCAGCCGCTCCGTGGGAACGCCGATCTTGCCCAGCACCGAGGGAATCACGCCCTCGCGGTCTTCAATGAGCGCGAGCAGCAGGTGAACCGGAAGCAGTTCGGGGTTGCCCAGTTCGGTGGCCCGAGCCTGCGCCTGCTCCACGGCCTGCTGCGACTTGACGGTCAGTTTGTCCCAACGAATAGCCATTGTTCCTCCAGGGATCAGGGGTCAGGGATCAGTAAGCGTCTGCTGACTGGTAAACCATAATCTCGCCAGCGTCCTTGATTCCCAACGCCTCTCGCGCTGATTTGATGACAGCCTTGCGCATTTCAGCACGCTTTCTATTTGCTTCAGACTCGATAACCGGCTTCTTCTCCATCATGATCCTAACCGCGAGTGGATTGGCAAACTGGAAATAGTCCGAGAGGATCTTGGAAAGTTGGATTCCCACCACGAGATCGACCATCAGCATTGTGCGCTGGTACTTAATACTGCACTCCAGGAATCGAGCTAGTGCGTCGCGCTGCATTACCTCTTGCTTTTCTCGTGTGCTTTCGTCGCACAGCCCCGGCGGCACAGCAAAACAGCTATTCAGTTCTGTCAACGCACTTTCCATATCATGCAGCGCGATGACCGCATTCTGGATTGAATCTCGTTTTAGCTTCCATTGCTCTTGCCGGTCCCACACCTCATCTGAGATCTCCGCTTTGATTCCTTCTGCGATCTTTGTTAGCTGTGCGATGTCTTCCTTGGTGGCTAGGTTCTTGCCTTTCTCGTTTGAGTAGGAATTGAAAAACGGTCTGAGGACATTGCCTAGAAGAAATGCGCAAACAGGAAAAGCTATCCATCCAAGAAACTGAACGATCGATGAAGTCAGCATGAAGTATTCTCCCGTACACGACGGTTTTGAAAGGGCACGGCTTCAGCCGTGCCGTAATAGCCCAAGAAGGTCGCGGGCTTTAGCCCCCGAGGGATGTTCTGCACGTATAAGGCTGCCCTCAGGGGCTGAAGCCCGGAGATGGACGAACCTCTGATGGCATGGCTAAAGCCATGCCCTTTCAAAGCCCCCTGACTCCTGCCCTTTACAAACCCACAACCCGCAACCCCGGCAGCCCCTCAAAATCCTTTCCATTCGTCGTCAAAAGAGCAAAATCATTCTCCATCGCCTGCGCGGCGATCCAAAGATCGTTGACCCGCGTTCTCGGCGACCGGCCCGACTGCTTCAGGAAAGCCGCAAGCATACCGAAAGCGCTGGCCGTTTGTGCAGTCACATCAAGAACGGGCATCTCTTCGAATGTTCTCAGTGCTCTCCTTCGATGCATCCGGATAGCAAGGTCGCCTGCCGACTCGACGCCAAAGCTCAGTTCTCCCAGAGAAATCACCGAGATAAAGACCTGTTGTTCCCCAGCGGCCTCAGATGCGGCCTCTTCGGTTATCTGCTCTTCAGACAACCCAATCCATATTGAGGTGTCGAAGATCATTCCCATGGATCGTGAACCTCTTGGTCGAGATCTCCACGGCTGTCTCTTAGCCAGGATTCACCCTGGGCTGGCGTCAGCAATCCTTTGATCCGGGCGATGGCCTGCGCGGCGGTCATGGTTCGCTTGGCGGGCACGATATGGGCGATCTCGGTGCGATTGCGCATCACGCTGACCGTTTCACCCTTGAGAATTCGTTCCAGGATGGCGCTCGTGTTACGCGCCAGATCGGATGCGCTGACGATTTGCATCTTTTTACCTCGCGACAAAATGTACGTAACAATACATACCAGTACACAGTACTCGCATTTCCTGGAAAAAGAAAGTGGGAACGGCCCCCGAGACGAAATCAGGTTTCAGTTCCCCGTTCTCAGGTTTGGAACCTGAGAACTGAGAACTGAAACCTGAGAACTGATCCCTGTTCTCTGCCCCTGCCTTACCTTGCGCCCACCAGCTCGCGCTCGCGGTCTTCGACGTTGATCTTGATCTGCTTGGGCTGGGCTTCCGGCTTCTTGGCAAGTTCCAGTTTCAGCACACCGGCATTGTAACTTGCCTGCACGTTCTCGGTGTTGACGGTCGAGGGAAGCGTGAAGGCACGGAAGAAGCTGCCATAGCGGCGTTCGATGCGATGGAAGTTCTCTTCCTTCTCCTCCTTCTCGAACTTGCGCTCGCCCTTCACGGTGAGCGTGTTGTTCTCGATGCTCACATCGAGGTCTTTCTGCTCCATGCCCGGGACTTCGAGCTTGAGCATCACCTTCTTGTCGTCCTCGTAGATGTCGACAGCCGGCACAAAGCTGGCGGTGGTTACCGGGCTTTCGTTTTCGTTCAAATCGCGGAACAGCGAGTTCATACGGTTCTGCAGAGCAACAACTTCACGGAATGGGTCCCAACGAGTGATGGCCATGTAAATGTACCTCCAACTGATTTTTGATCGGCGCGGCCTGGAATATGAGTCCATGCCACTCACTTGATCTGATGGAAATATATCACAAACAGTTCACTAAATGTGCGCGCATTGCACTCATATTATTTTCGCGCGAGCGTATTGCATTGATTTATTGGGATGTTACGCGTAGAGAAAATCTATTTCGGAGGGTTCCTGTGAGGCATGACCGCAAACCGGCACGGCCCGAGTGCGGGCGCAGACTGGTCAGGAACTGGCACACTTTACAATGGAAGCCAGATGATCCTTCTCCCCGCCCTCCCTCGATACCTGGACTGGCATTGGCTCTGGCTGATCGCGGCCGCATTCCTGGCCGGGGTGCTGAATGCGGTGGCCGGGGGCGGCTCGTTTCTGTCCTTTCCGGCCATGCTAGGCATGGGGATTCTGCCCGTGCAGGCCAACGCCAGCAACACAGTTGCCGTTTGGCCCGGCCAGTTGACCTCGATTGCCGCCTATCGCGACGATATTCGCAAGAACCTGCGCCTGGTGATTCCCATGGGGCTGGCCGGCCTGCTGGGCGGCACTTCGGGCGCCGTTGTCCTCCTCAACACGCCGCAAACCACCTTTCTGCATCTGGTGCCGTGGCTGCTGTTTCTCGCAGCCAGCATCTTTGCCGCCAGCGGCCCGGTTTCGCGCTGGCTGTCCCGCCGCCAGGGTCGAGCCAGCGGCGTGCAGCATCCTCCACGCCTGGTACCGGTCTTTATTTCCACCGTGGCGGTCTGCTTCTATATCGGATACTTTGGTGCGGGCGCGGGCTTTCTGATCATCACCCTGCTCTCGCTCTTCGGATTTCAGGATTTGCACGAAATCAATGCCATCAAAGTGTCCACCACCACATTGGCCAATGGCATCGCCTTTTTCATCTTTGTGGTCAGCGGCCAGGTGGTCTGGCACTTCTGCCTGCTGGCGATGGTCGCCTGCGGCCTGGGCGGTTATTGGTCGGCCAGTTTTGCCAAGCGAGTGCCACAGCGGGTGCTGCGGGGGCTGGTGATCGTTATTGGATTCTCGATGGCCGGATGGTTCTTCTGGAGCACGCGCTGATGTCGATTACGAGCCTGCCCCTGCGACCGGTGCTGGATGAAATCGGTTCGGCCGCCGCCGTCTGCACCACGCTCTCGTTCCTGCCGCAACTGGTGAGAGTATGGCGGCGCAAGAGCGCCAGCGATATTTCGCTGACCATGTTCCTTCTTTTCAACCTGGGACTGGCATTGTGGCTCGTGTACGGCATCGGACTCGGGTCGTTCCCCATCATTGCCGCCAATGCCGTCACACTCGCGCTAGCCCTGACCATTCTCGCGCTCAAGATCCACTACGGCCGCCGCGCCGCCGGCAAACCGGAAGCTTCGATAAAATAGATCCATGAGCCACGAAGGCATTGAATTTGTCCCCAAAGACCAGCGCCAGAGCGAGCCGCGCCCGTTGGATCGCGCCGCCATCACCCCGGCCAAGGTGCGGGTTTTGTTGTCCGGAGGCAAGGGGCTGGAAATTGACTGGTCCGACGGTCACAAGAGCGCCTGGACCTTTGCCTGGCTGCGCGACGCCTGTCCCTGCGCCACCTGCAACGAGGAACGCTCCAAATCCGGCCGCAAGCTGGGCGAGTCCAAGTCAAAATCGGCCGAATTGCTACCCATGTTCACGCCGCCTCCACGGCCGGCGTCGGCTCAGGCGGTCGGCCGCTATGCCCTGCAGTTCAATTGGCAGGATGGCCACACCAGCGGCATTTACTCCTGGGACTTCCTGCGCCGGGTGTGCACCTGCCCTGAATGCAAGTTTGCCGCCAGCGAGACAACCGGGACTCCGAACTGATTGCCCGAATCTGTATTTCTCATCGACGGCGCGATACTCCGGAATTCATGGGGTGACGAAGTTCCTGTGAAGGCCGGGACAGGCTGCGGAGTAGGGCTGCAGGCCGCGCAATTCCTCGAAATACATCCCTCGGGGGCTAAAGCCCCATTCATTTTATGGGCCCTATCGGCACGGCTGAAGCCGTGCCCTTTCAAAACAGAAGCCGCACATAGCCTTATCGCCCGGCTGAAGCCGTGCCCTTTCAAAACAGAGGCCGCACCTGGTTTTTCCGCGCCCTGAGGAGGCCCTGTGGACAACCGGCCGGGAGGCCGCCGCTACTTCTTTCGCTGCTCGCGTTACGATTTTTCGCCGCACGTGATGGACGGGGCTATCGGCGCGTCCCTGGCCACGCAGCGCGCACTACAATCGAGATCCCCAGGCAGACCACAATGGCCCGCACCATCAGCCAGAAATCATAGCGCCACGACAGCACCGAAATGACCAGGAAGATCCCGATCGGGTTGATCTCGAAGACCATCGCGCGCAGCCACTGCGGCTTGGTGTCGCCTTGCGCTGTCAATGCGGGGAGAATGCTCTTCTGGTGGGGGAACAACCGCGGGAACAGGCGAGGAACCTGGCGCCGATATTCCCGGTATTCGTCTCCGAGTTGACTGGTCAGAAATGCCTCTTCGCCCAGAACCAGGCGAAACAGGAAGACCGATAGCAGCACCATGGCCACCAGCGCGCCGCTCACTGGCATCAGGAACGACATCGCCAGGAACATGCACCACAATCCCCAATACAGCGGATTGCGCACCAGCCGATAAGGCCCATCGTTCAGAACCCGGCCGGCTTGCATTGCGCCGTGGCTGACGGTCCGGCTGCCCAGGTACGCCGTGCCCCAAACGCGGAGGACCGCGCCCTTGAGAGCAGTAAGGGCCGCCAGAATAATCACCAGATGGATGGCAGCCGCAAAACTCAGCAGTCCGGCGCGTGAGAGTTCGATCGCCAGACCCATCTCCAAAGTCGTCCTGCTGCCGATGCCCCAGTATTGGATCCACGGCGACCAGAATCCCAGCACCACCAGCAGGGCCGTGATCACAAAGCGCAGACGAAATTCAAACGCGGTAGCGCGCATTCGCTTCTTCCTCTCGCCGGCCATTGGCCATGGGGCAACCGCTTCGCGTGGCCCGCGCCAAAGAAACGCGCGGGAAGGGATGACCGAGGTTAACAGTCAAGCCGATTCAGATTCGTGCTCTCCCACCCTTTCCGCACAGAACGCGGAAAGGATGGGGCACCCTGCTTCGTGGCGCGCCGTACGCGAAGTACCGCAGCACCTAGTAGACCAGCTTGAGCGAGAGCTGGATCTGCCGCGAGTTGCCGGCTGTTTTGCTGATCTCGCCGAATCCGGACCCGGCCAGAATGTTGTTCGGCAGGCCCATGGTCACAATGTTGAACAGGTTGAAAAACTCGCTGCGGAATTGCAGGCTCATCCGTTCCGCGCCGCTTTTGCGGCGGCCAAAGGGAGTGTCTTTGATGAACGCGAAATCGTAGTTGTAGAAGGCCGGTCCGCGGAAGGTATTGCGGCCCAGCGCGCCAAAGAGCCCCTGGTTCGGGCCGGTCCCGCCGACAACATGAATGGGGATCGAGAAGAAGTCCGCCGCGTTGTCGGCGCCCTGGCCAAAGTAGTCCTGCCGCTCCGCGCGTGCCGTCGAAAGCTGCGGTTTGGCGATCTGGTCGGGGCGGTCCACGCCGTTCGAGCCTGCGCCCGTCTGCTGGATACCGCTCTGGACAGTGAACGGAGATCCCGAGCTGATGCTCGAAATGCTCAGCAACTCCCAGCCGTCCGTGAACTTCCTGCTGACTGCGTGAAGCAGCGGAACGCTCTCCAGATGCATATCCTGGGCAAGGCTAAGGCCAAAGCCATTCGTCACGTCGAACGAAGACGGGCCCTTTTCGGCATGCGTGTCGGAGGGGTTCTGCGGAAAGCCGGTGATCACCTGGCTGGTGTCGTCGATGGATTTGCCCCAGGTGTAACTGGCCTGGATGCCGGGACCGCCGTGGCCCATGGTTCCCGAAAGCGAAGCCTGCAAGGCGTGATAGCTGGAGTGCGCCGTAGCAGTGATGATGTTTTCCACGCCGAATCCGCCGGTCACTGCGCCGGTGGCGTCGAAAGTGGTGTGCGGAGCGAAGGCTGGATCCGCGCCGGGATAGGCGTTGGGAAAGCTGGTGCGCGGCAGCTTGACCCCGGCCGTGCCCACATAGCTCGCGTCCGCGGTCAGGTTGCCGAATTTGCGCTCGACGCCGGTGGTCCAGGTATAGAGCGTGCCGTCGCCGAATTTCCGGTCGATGCCGCTCAGATTCAGATCGCTCACGCCATAGCCGGGCGTCAGGGCGGCTACATCCTTCTCATAGCGATCCACGTCCATTGGAGTGTTCGCCTTTACGTCTTTGCTATTTCCGGTCGCAAAAATGGGTGATCCGGAAAGCGTGTAAGCCGTGGGCAGTTGAGCGGGCGTGATCTGGAATCCGTACTGCAGCGGCTTGACCGCGCTCTGCGCCGCCACCAGGCGCGGATAGAAGACGAACGGAGTGGAACCGGTGAGGAAGTTGTCCTGCCAAATGTTGGGCGGAATGACGGTGATGCCGCCGCCGGCGTGGACTGACAGTTTATTCGAAACCTGCCAGCTTGCCTGGATGCGCGGACCCCATCCCTTCCATCCCGCGTCGTAGCCGGGCTGCGGATTCACCACGAATTCCTGCACGCCATTGACCGTCAGGAAGCTCGAAGTCCGCCGCGCGCGCTCCGTGATGGGGCCATAATGCTCCCAGCGCACGCCGAAGTCGAGGCTGAAGCGCGGCGTCACCTTCCAGGTGTCCTGCAAGTACGCGTTGATGCCGTTGCGGCTGATGGCGGCCGGTCCGATGTGAACGCCATTGGAAAAGTCCGAGGGCGCCACCGCCGCCGTGTAGACAAATGGGCTGCCAGACAAAAACGCCGAGAGCGTGTCGGGCAGCGGATCGCGCGTGGCGATATTATGCAGGCCGCTTTGCGAGGCAATGGCCTCCGTGGCATAGGCGGTTCCGCCGCCGAAGTCGTATTCTCCATTCGGGCTCATGCCGAAGTAGGTCGTGTCGCGATTCACCCGCACCTCGAGCCCCGTCTTGAAAGTATGATGGCCCTTCGTGTAAGCAACATTTTGGCGGGCCTCGAAGAGGTTGCCGTAGGCCTGCATCACGGAACCGCCGTCGGTGTTAAATCCCTCGAACAGTCCATCGTTGAACTTGACCGCGGGATCGGTATGGTTCGGGGTCGGAAAGCCGGGCGTCGAGCGCGTGATGCTGAACGAAGACTCCAGCGTGAGCCTCGGCGTCGGGGTACGCGTGTAGGTTCCAACGACGTTGCGCTGGCGGTCGATGTACGTAATGCCGAACGAAGGGTCGATTGCCGTCTGGTCGGGATTCGTCGTGGGCCCGGTCAGGTTGTCCATGTTGAAGCGGGCGAAGAACTGGTCCTTGCTGCTGAATCTGTGGTCCAGGCGCAGCGAGAACTGGTTGGCGTTTGTGGCCACCTTGGAAGCGGTCGCATAGGTGTGCGCCTGGAACGGCCCGCTCAGATCGTTGGGCAGCGGATAACGGGCCAGCACCTCGGCAATTCCTGCAGGTACGGGAACCACAAGGGTATCGGTTGAGCCATCCGGGAACTTGAGCGTGTCCAGCCCGGTGCGTTCGGTTGCCGTGGGAACGGGCATCACTTGCGTGGTGCCCAATACCTGGCGAAAGCCCTGGTATTGCGCGAAATAGAAACTGCTCTTGCGGCCGTCGTAAAGATGGGGCAGGAAGATTGGGCCGCCGTTGGTGAAACCGAATTCGTTGCGCCGGAAGGGCGGAATGCGGCCGGGATACGCGGGCGTCGGATGGTCAAAGTAATTACGGGCGTCGAAGGCCGAGTTGCGCACGAATTCAAACATCGACCCGTGAAAGCCGCTGGCTCCACTTCGGGTGTGGATGTTGGTGAACCCAGCCGCTCCACGGCCGATTTCGGCGGGCATCCAGCCGGAGCTGGAGTCGATGCTCTCCACAGCGTCCACGTTGAAATTCGAGAAGGTGGCCCCGCCCATCTCCGGATCGCTGATGTCCGCGCCGTCCATGGCGAAGGTGGCCTCGACGCCGCGCTGGCCGTTGATGGCGAACTGGGCGGTGAAGTTGGTGGCTCCATTGGCATCGGTCATGGTGCCCGCAGCCAGCAACAGCAGGGTACTGAAGTCGCGCTTGTTGAGCGGCAACTCGCTGACCGCCTGGCTGGAAAGTTCTTCACCGCCTGTGGCCACCGGCTGCTCCTTCAACGCGGAAACCGTGAGTTCGCCGCGCGCGGAAAGCGTGAGCAACACTGCCGGCGCACCTGCGGCAACTTCAATCGCCTGGGAGTATTCGATCTTCTTGCCACCGACCTCGACCGAGAGACGATATTGACCCGCCGGCAGAGCCGCCAGTTGAAAGCGCCCGGCGCTGTCCGTAGCAGCTTCGGCAGAAGCCTTCTTCGTCGCAAGACGCACCTTTGCCGCCGCAATCGGCGCTCCGCCCGCGCTCCGCACCGCTCCCTGCCAACTCGGAGGGGCCAGCTGTTGCGCACTGCCGGCAGCGGTCCCCAGCGCCAGTGCACAAATGGCCAAGGACGAAAGGAGGATGCGTGAAATGCGGCTCAGCAGATGCGTTCCGGTTCTCGGGTATTCCCAGGCAGTTTTCAAAAGAGTTCAACCTTTGCAATGTGAATTGGCCGTGGTCGTCGAACCTCTGCAGCCAACAAAGATATCCTGCTCGACGCTGTGTTCAATCGCTTGTCTCCTTGGATTATAGTTGCCTCCCGCGTCGGAATCCGGCTGCTGCGTTGCAAACAAATGGCCTGCGCGCCTGTCGATCCACTAATCTCAAAGCATGACGACTGCGGAGACAAGCAACGACACGATTGTGGCGGTTTCCACGCCACCCGGCCGCGGAGGCATCGGTATCGTGCGCCTCAGCGGCCCGCTGGCAGCTTCGATCGCTGTCCAGCTTGTGCGGCTTCGCCATCCTCTCCAGCACGCCGTGGCCCGTTTGGCCGATGTTCTCGATGCCCCCGATGAAAATGCCGAAGCGACCCGGATCGACGAGGCGCTGGTGACATATTTCGCCGCGCCGCACTCCTACACCTCGGAAGAGCAGGTTGAAATTGCGGCGCACGGATCGCCCGTAGTGCTCGACCTGTTGCTGCGCCGCGCTCTCAGCCTGGGCGCTCGCCTGGCCGAGCCGGGTGAATTTACCCATCGCGCCTTTGTCTCCGGGCGTCTGGATCTTACGCAGGCCGAGGCGGTGCGCGACCTGATCGATGCGCAGACCCTGACCCAGGCGCGTCAGGCGGCCAGCCAACTCGGCGGCGCGCTCAGCCGGCGGGTCCAGCCCGTCAAGCAGGCGCTGGTAGAACTAGTGGCCCTGTTGGAAGCCGGCATCGACTTCGGCGAGGACGACGTGGACGTGACTCCTGCTTCGGAGATTGCTCGCAGGATTGAAGCGCTCAACCCGCCGCTCTCCGCCTTGGAAGCGTCCTTCGCGCGCGGGCGCATCGTGCATGACGGCCTTACGCTGGCCATCGTGGGCCGGCCGAATGTGGGCAAAAGCTCGCTCTTCAACCGCCTCGCGGAGCGCGACCGGGCCATTGTCACGGCAACTCCGGGAACCACGCGCGACCTGGTGACGGAGCGAATTTCGCTCGGCGGTATTCCCCTCGAACTGGTAGATACCGCCGGCCTTCGCGAGACCCGCGAAGAAGTGGAGCAGTTGGGCATTGCGCGCAGTCGTGAAGCGCTCGCCGATGCCGCGCTGGTGTTGATCGTCCTCGACGCCACCCAGCCGCTCCACGATGACGAGCATGCGCTGATTGCCGGGGTTGCCGGAAGACCGGCAATCCTGGTCATGAATAAGAGCGACCTGGCTCCCGCCGAATCGATGCCGGCCGAAGCCACTGCGAGCGCGGAAATCCCAAGGGTGCGCACTTCCGCGTTGAGTGGGGAAGGTCTGGCAGAACTGCGCGAGCGCATTCTGGACCTGGCCACCGGCGGAGCTTCGTCCGAGCCCGGGATGTTGACCAGCCTGCGCCATCATCAGGCCGTCACCAGCGCCCTCGACGCGCTTGCCGACGCGGCGCTGGCAAACTCCTCGGCGATTCCGCACGAGATGATCCTGCTCGATCTCTACCGCGCTCTGTGGGCACTCGACTCCCTCACCGGAGCTACAACTCCGGACGACATCCTTAACCTTATCTTTTCAACTTTTTGTATAGGAAAGTAAGCGGCCATCGCGCATGTGCCCTGCCAAATCGCTTTTCCTTCTATGACAACCGAAAGCCTGGCGTGCCGAAAAATCATCAGCCTAAGGTCCATTTCCTGCGACTTCACAGGATGGAGAGGGGCCTTGAGTTGTAAATTAACAGCAGTGTCTTCGGATCCGGCTGAGATTTGTGAGATTTGATGGCGAATGAGGTGAGCATGGCTGACATAACGAAATCCATCTTTGGTAAAACCATTCAGGGCGAAACGGCAGAGATTTACACGCTGAAAAATGCAAGGATCGAGGCCGGAATTTCGACCTATGGCGCAACTCTCGTCAGCGTCAAGACAGAGGATCGCAACGGAGTTTTCGCGGACGTAGTGCTCGGATATGACTCGCTGCAGGGGTATCTCACGGATCAATGCTTTCTCGGAGCGATTGTGGGACGTTACGGCAATCGCATCGCTCAAGGAGCATTCGAGATCGACGGCCAAAAGTACCAGCTTCCGTTGAACAACGGCGCGAACTCGCTGCACGGCGGGCCGGAAGGCTTCGACAAGAAGATCTGGGCGGCCAAGACCGGGCCCAACTGCATTGCCTTCACGCTGGTCAGCCCCAATGGCGACATGGGCTACCCGGGCGCTTTGACCGTCGAAGTGGTCTACACGCTCGAAGAGAATGCCCTCCGGCTCGATTACACGGCCACAACTGACAAGGCGACGGTGGTGAACCTGACCAATCACGCTTACTTCAACCTGCACGGGGACGACCAGGGCAACGTCCTCGATCAGGAGATGACCATCTACGCCGACCACTTCACGCCGACCGACGCGGGCCTCATCCCCACCGGGGAACTGGCCGAAGTCGCTGGTACGCCGCTGGACTTCCATGCATCAACGGTGATCGGCAAGCGCATCAACGACAAGTTCGAGCCCATCCAGCTTGCCGGCGGCTACGACCACAATTTTGTGGTGAATGGGACAAACGGCGAGTTGAGGCCGGCTGCCAAGTTGTACGATCCGGCCAGCGGACGGGTGATGACGGTTTCGACGACAGAGCCGGGCATCCAGTTCTATTCCGGAAACTTCCTGGGCGGGGCCATTGGCCGCCACGGCATCGAGTACGCGAAGAACTCGGGCCTGTGCCTGGAGACGCAGCACTATCCGGATGCTCCGAATCACCCGAGCTTCCCCACCACCCTGCTCAAGCCCGGCGAAACATTGCACTCGACCACGGTCTTTGCCTTCGCAACGGCTTAGTCAACCAGCTTCTGGAGATTGCAAGAGCCTCTTTCCGCCGGCGTTCGTAACCGGGCCGGGAAGAGGCTCTGCTGTTTCAACCGCACATGAGCATGCACACCCGACATTCCCTTCCGCCTAGTTTTTTCTTTGGAGGACGCAACTCTGCTCGACCAGCCGGGTTCCAACATCCAGATGGCTGAAGTGTGCTGGCCGGGGGGAGGATGCCATGTTTACCGTGGGGCTATGCGGATTGGTTCTGGTCCAGTGGGAAAATGTCGAATTCATCGCGGGCAGAATCCATGGCGGAGGCGTTGGCTCTCTGTGGGCTGTGCTGGAACTGGTCATCTTCGCCGGACTGGTGTGGGCGCTGGTAAGCAGCCGCGCCAACGAAAGGATGTCGGAAGCCGATCGCGAAGATCAACGCTTGCGCGCACGCCAAAAGGAAGTCACGCTCAAGTAGAGAAACACCAGCATCACCGAGGCAGTCAGCAGAAACGTACTGTGCTGTGGGCCGCTTGCCCAGTTGGTCCGGACGCGCCACAGAGTTGGGGCAAACACAACGACGGGCAGAAAGAAGAAGACCCCGGTGACTTCGAGCCAGAGGAGCCGGGCCACGCGCCGGAAAGGGGCCAGAAAACCACCCACTCCGCGAGCAATCCCGCGGCTGGTGTGGCCGGCTTTCCGGGCGGCCTCAAGTGGCCTGTTGGCCGCCGCTGGACTGGGCCGAGCACCGGAGGGGAGCATTTCGGGGCTGGGGGTCTGCGCCGCGGATGAGAGCTGCTGCCCGACAAAGCGGCCGGTAACCCGCACGCCGATACCCAGAATCCGGCCAATGGTTTGAGGTTTCATTCCGATATGATGGTATCAGTGTCTCTTCCCACACCACTTCGTCCCATTTTTCCGCATGCGCAGTTGCTCCCGGACGGCGGTGGAAGTAAGGTAAATAGATCCCATGCTGCTACCGGCGCCCATTTTCGCGCAGGCTGCCGCTCCTGGAGGTAGCCATGACATCTCGTCTCCGCGAATTGATCCAGCAATTGGGTGAAGCCATCCACGAGTCGGTCATCGAAAGCGAACATATCGCCGGAGTTGTGCAGGATATCCGCCAACACGGCTTCGACGTCCTGCTGATGCTGGAGGCCACTATCGGCCTCAACGAGCTTTCGGCAAAGGGCGGGGATGACGTCGATGCTGCCGCCGAGGAGGGCGCTACCAGCCCCTTCTCGCAGAACGATCTGCACTTCCTGAGATCGCTGCGCATCTCGGTGGAAGGGGAAGAGAAGGGTGCAGAGCCGGACGCCAAATAGGCCCGCCGGGCAGCCGCTACGGCTGGTTCAGTGTCTTTCTTTAAATGATTCACGGGTGGGATTTGGGTTGGCTTCTCAGCCATTCCGGAGCATACTGTTGCCATGGCCACGCAGCCCATCGAAGAACCCCGTCTAACGGTCGAGGAGTATCTCCTGACCAGTTATGAGCCTGATTGCGACTACGTGGACGGACGCATCGAGGAACGCAACGTGGGCGAGCACGATCATGGCTACCTGCAAACACTGCTGGCGACTCTATTTACGAACAATAGAAAGCTCTGGGGCCTGCACACCGTTACGGACGTCCGGACACAGGTGAGCCCTAGGCGGTTCCGCATTCCTGACCTTTCCGTGATGCGGGCGGACGCTCCGAGGGACCCCATCCTCAGAAATCCGCCGCTGATTGCCATTGAGATTCTCTCTCCTGAAGATCGCCTCAACCGGATTCAGATCCGGGTCAACGACTATCTTGCATTTGGAGTCGAACACATCTGGGTAATCGATCCGGAGAACCGGATCGCCTACACTGCGGATCGGTTTGGGTTCCATTCGGTTCTGGAGGGCGAGCTCACGGTGCCGGGCACGCCTATTCGCGTCGTGCTCAGCGAGTTGTTCGCGGAGTTGGACCAGGCGTGAGCCGAAAGGGCCCGCACGATTTGACGATTGACCGCGTGAAGAAGCAAGATCGGTACTTCGCAAAACTGGAAGAATATCGCGAACATTTTCGCACGCAATCCTCCGCTTTTCTTCGCCAGCTATTACCTCAAATGTCAATAAAGGTAGCGAGGGTCGCCGCGAGCGATGTACTGAAAGAGCGCGGCGAATCTGCCTGTTCTTTCGGATCCGGTGACAGTGACCTGCCTGATCAAGAGGGCCAGTCAAGAGCGCAATCTTTGTGAGAACTCTCAGCTACAGGGCCCCCGGGCCTCGTGCTTGAGGCCCGAACCCGCTGGACGCGTAGTCCAGCAATGCTACCGGGCCACGCGGATGTGCAGTTCCTTCAATTGCTTGTCCGAGACAGTGGTGGGCGCATCGGCCATCAGGTCGATGGCTTTGGCGCTCTTCGGGAAGGCAATCACTTCGCGCAGGCTGGGCGCTCCGGCCAGCAGCATGACGATGCGGTCCAGGCCGAGGGCGATTCCGCCGTGCGGAGGCGTGCCGTATTCCAGCGCGTCGAGGAAGAAGCCGAAGCGGGCCTTGGCCTCTTCGTCGCTGATGCCGAGAGACTGGAAGATCTGCTGCTGCACGTCCTTGCGGTGGATACGAATCGAGCCCGAGCCGAGCTCAAGTCCATTCATCGCCAGGTCGTAGCAGTTGGCGCGCACGCTGGCCGGATCGCTCACCAGGTTGGCCATGTCCGCTTCGTGGGGCGATGTAAACGGATGGTGCGCGGGAACCCAGGCCGCGGTGGCCAGGTCGTATTCGAACATCGGGAAATCGACGATCCAGATGGGATGGAAAGCCGCGGAGCCATCGATCAGAGCGGCCCCATTCACCAGCGCTTCGCCATTGGTCCGCGCTGCCGCGTCCTGCACAACCTTGGTCGTCACGTCGAAAGCGCCATGCCGGTCGGCATACTTTTTGGCCAGTTCGGTGCGGAAGTTGCCGGCGGTCATGTAGACATTGATCTCCCGCTCGCTCAGGCGGCCGGGAAACTTGGTGTCGCTGGCCTTGATGTGATGCGCCGGGTCGCCGGCCACGACGATCACGAAGTCGGCATCGGAGGCTCCAGCCAGTTCGCGCACCTTGACCGCGGCTTCGGGGAATCCCTTGGCGAGCCGCTTGAAGTCGTCGATGAACTTGGCGCCTTTCTTCAGGTCGAAGAAGGGGTGATTGTCTTCGCGCTCCTTGCGGCTCAGTTCGCCGACATTGGGAATGCGGAAGGCCACCACCGGCAGCGCTGGATCAATCTGCAGCGTAGCCAGGTTCTCGTCGGTGAAGGCCGAGCGGACGTCGGTCAGTCCCGGCAGGCGCTGGTCGGGCTTGTCGCTGCCGAACTGGCGCATCGAGTCGTCGTAGGTAATTCTGGGGAACGGCGTCGGCAGCGTAACCCCGGCGGCGGCAAATCCGGCGGCCATGAACTTCTCCACCACCGCAAACACCGATTCTTGACGGGGAAAGCTCATCTCCAGATCGACCTGGGTGAACTCCAGCTGGCGGTCGGCGCGCAGATCCTCGTCGCGGAAGCAGCGCGCAATCTGGAAATACCGGTCGAAGCCCGAGCACATCAGAATTTGTTTAAAGATCTGCGGCGACTGTGGCAGCGCGTAGAACTCGCCCGGATGCACGCGGCTCGGCACCAGGAAGTCGCGCGCCCCCTCGGGCGTGCTCTTGGTCAGGATGGGCGTCTCGATTTCGAGAAAGCCCTGCTGGCTCAGGTTGTCGCGAATGGCCAGCGTGATGTCGTGGCGCAGGCGGAAGTTCTTCTGCATCTCCGCGCGGCGCAGGTCCACGTAGCGGTACTTGAGGCGGACTTCCTCGTTCTGGATGGCTTCTTCGGAGGGCGAAAAGGGCGCCAGGCGGGCGTCGTTCAGCACCCGCAGCTCGGTGGTCTCGATCTCGATCTCGCCGGTGGGCATCTTCGGGTTGATGGCGTCGGCGGCGCGCAGCCGCACTTTGCCCACCGCGGCCACCACGTATTCGGGACGCACCATCTCGCCCTTGGCATGGCCATCTGGCGTCAGTTCCTTGTCCAGCACGATCTGGGCAATGCCGCTGCGATCGCGAAGGTCAAGGAAGATCAGGTTGCCGTGATCGCGACGGCGGTTGACCCAGCCCATCAAAACCACTTGCTGCCCAGCCTGCGCGGCGCGCAGATCGCCGCAAAGATGCGTCCGTTCGAGAGAGCCTAAAAAATCGAGCGCCATAATGTTTCATTGTAATGGAGTTGAATTGCGGTTTCGCCGGGCGGAGCGCCTTCAGCCCCGTTTCCTGTTCCTTCCCAAGCTGCATCGCGCTATGATGGCCTGCAAGGAGAGCGCCATGGCCGCCACAACCGTCTTTGTCCCCCTGGAAGAGTATCTGCGCGGCTCCTACTCGCCGGACGCCGAGTATATCGACGGCCAGATCGTGGAGAGGGAGAGCACGATGGGAGAGAACGACCACTCCGCGTGGCAGGCAGCATTTTGTGCCTGGTTTCAAATGCAGGCCATTTCCGCTGGCATCAAAGTGCGTCCGGAACTGCGGGTGCAGGTTGCTTCGTCCAGTTATCTGGTGCCCGATGTGACACTGTTGGACCGCGCACGCCCCGTTGAGCCCATCGCCACTCATCCGCCAGTCGCCGTCTTCGAGATTCTGTCTCCCGGCGACTCGTTGAAGCGGCTCATGAGGAAGGGGGCTCTGTACGAGTCCATGGGGATTCGCACGATTCTGATCGTCGATCCCGAGGGACCGGCTTTTCGCTATCGCGAGGGCAAGCTCGAACCGCTGGCCGAGCGGGCATTTACTCTCGACGGCAGCCAGGCGCGCTTCGATCTGGATGAAATCGCCAAGCTGGTGGATTGAACGGTGATTCCCCGGGTCCCCTGAGAATCCGGGGAAGGCAGGACTTGCCACCTTAGAGCAACCCGATCAACTCTCGGCCCTTGAGGCGCGGAAGGCGGGTCATACTGTGACTTGCTGAATTCCGATCAGTTCCAGCGCCGGGGCCGGATCCGTTTCCGCTTCAAGGCAGAGAGCGATGGCCTCGCGCACGCGCTTCATCAAGGTGTCGAGGTTCTTGGCTTGCGTGTGGCATCCGCGCAAGGCCGGAACCGAGGCCACCAGGTAGCCCGCTTCGTCCTGCTCGATCAGCACGGTAAATGTGCGTTTCGCCTTCATTGGCATCCTCGCGTTTTCACTTTAGCACGGTTCCCGGCGAGGACGGAGGGTGGCGATTCCCCGATCTCGAAAGAGGCAGGGGAATGCTGGACACGCCGCCCAAAGTGCGACTTTACGCCCGGTCCAACTCCGCAAAAAGTTCGTTCAAATCGACGCGGATCGGAGTCTCCGGCACGGCGAGTTCGCCGCTTTCGACCGGGTGAATGCCGAAGCGGTCGGCGGTCATCGCCGAACGCGTGGCCGGGTCGACGATCCAGATGTTTTCCACGCCAAAGGATACGTAATCGTCGAGTTTGACGCGGAAGCGGCTGAGCCGGTCCTCGGGCGAGAGAATCTCAATGGCGATCAGCGGCGGATGAACCAGGATTTGTTCCCGCGGCGCATCGGCCCTCAGTACGAGAACATCCGGGCAACGAAAGCGGGTGAGCTTGACCTGTGTGCGCACATCGGTGACGACACGGACCTTCCATTCCTCGCGGTGGTTCAGAAAAAGCGCGCCAAGCCACAATTGCAGCGCGCCATGATCGTACTCGCCCACGTTTCGCTCCTCGAGCTGCCCGTCCACATAGTCGCACTCCGGCTCGTAGACGGTCCGCAGATACTCCTCGACCGTGACGGGAGACGGCTCGGGTTCGTAGACGGGTTGAGTGGCCATGCGATCAGTATGCCCCTGTATGACTGAAAATGCCAAGAATCACTCAGGAGCCCACAGAAGTGGAAAGCAGCTTTGCCAACTCCGCGCGGGGAACCTTGGTTTGCACGCCGGAAGAAAAATCCTTCACCGTCAAAATGCCGGAGGCGAGTTCGTCTTCGCCCAGAATCACGATCTTGCGAGCGGTCTTGTTGCCGGCTTCGAACGACTTCTTCAGGCGGAAACTGCCGTCGCCCAGCTCCACGGCGATTCC